>JBJKQU010000048.1:0-47007 GCA_046705025.1 Candidatus Kryptoniota bacterium
TCGAGTCTTTCTATCACGTTACTCCTCCCGGGCTCCGCCATTCGTCGGGTTTGATATTGCCGGAAATCCGTCGCTTCGTGTCGGCCAGGGTCCTTCATGCTGCGCATTCTCCTTCTCCCGTAACCGCGGAGAAGGTCTCCTCCTCTCCGAGGTCTGTGAGTATCTCCTTCGTCAGTTTGTCGGCGCTCAATTCTGTCAGGTCCTTTATGTCTTCACGGAATGAACGGACTCCGATTCGCTGAGCGAATTCCCAGAAATTCTCTTCACCTTCTCTTTGTGACAAGTATCTTCTCAAAAGCCGGGAAGTAGCCTCCGCCGCATACCTCGCAGGCACACGGCCGAGAGTTGCCCCGAACGTATATTTACCGGAGTTCATTCCGCCGCCGATCGAAATCAGGTAGGACGGGATCTCTCCGCCTTCCACTTTCCTTGTCGCTCCGTGGAATCCGATTGCCGCAACATGGTGCTGGCCGCACGAATTCGGGCAGCCGCTTATCTTTATTCTCAACCCTCCCAGCAGCTCATTCCAATCGGGCTGCCGCTGCAGCAGCTGTGTGAGTTCCCTTCCAAGAGCCCGCGAATGTGTTATGCCCAGGTTGCACGTATCCGCCCCCGGGCACGATGTAACGTTGGAAATTTCCAGCGCACCCGCCTGGTCCAATCCTGCTTGTTTCAAGAGCCCGTATACAGCCTCGATTTCCGAGTTACGGATCCATCTCAAAACGATGTCCTGTTGCGCCGTCGTCCTCACTTCGCCGTCCGAGTATTCGTCAGCGATGCGGCTGAGAGTTAAGAGCTGGTCCACCGTCAGGTCGCCGATCGTCGGGTTGACATACACGATGCTGTAACCGTCCTGCTTCTGGGGGAGGACGTTCGAGGACATCCACCGATTCAGCTGAGTATCGCGGCCGGAAAGCGCCGCCGGACCGGATTTTGCCGGAACGCCGCTTCTCTCAGGGACCGGCGCCGGTTCAGGAAATTCCCGGCCGGAATCGAGTATCTTCTTCCTCTCATCGGAAACAAGCCGCTTGAACTCATCTAGACCGAGTTTCCAGAGGACATATTTCATCCTGGCCTTGTTGCGGTTCTGCCTGTTTCCCAGGGCGTTGAAGATAGTAATGATAGCCTCCGTTGTCGGGACGAGAAGTTCGGCGGGCATAAACTCTTCGAACACGTCCGCAACGCGGGGCTGTCCGCCGAGTCCGCCGCCTGCGAGAACCCGGAAGCCGCGCCTCGTTCTTCCGTCCGTATGTTGCAGCGCCGCCACGTACCCGATGTCGTGAATCCACGGGATGATTCCGTCGCTCTCGTCCGAACTGCCGGAAAAGGAGATCTTGAACTTCCGCGGCAGAGTCTGACTGATGGAATTTCTCAAGAGATGCTTTGCTAAAAGGTGGGAATATGGTGTGATGTCGAACAGTTCGTTCCGGGCAACGCCGGCGGCCGGAGAGCCCACGATGTTCCTGACACTGTTGCCGCACGCTTCACGCGTCGTGAGCCCGACAGCGTTCAGCCTTTCCATCAATGCCGGCACATCCTCGAGCCTGACCCAGTGGAGCTGGATGTCCTGTCTCGTGGTGACGTGGGCAAGCCCATCGGCAAAGTCGCGCGCGATCCGGGCGAGCCCGGCAAGCTGGACGGAATTCAGCCGCCCGTACGGAACCTTCACCCTCACCATGTTAAACCCCGGCTGGTCGGCCCTCTGGCCGTAAATTCCCCGGTGCAGCCTGAATCTCTTGAATTCATCTTCCGCCATGTCTCCTCTCTTGTACTGCTCGATCTTCTCGCGTACTTCCTCGATATCGAGTGCGTAAGCATCGGCGGAATCGATGGAAGTCGGGTCGGTTTCCTTGGTACTCAAAAGCATCTCCTCCTGTTTTACTCCCCGGTGCGTCCGGATGCCAGCTAATCGCCGGGAAAAATCTATATAAAAAAAGCCCTTCGTCGGTTTCCAACGAAGGGCTCCAAAAATCTGATTTATACTCTCTAAGTCAAATCACAGATCCACACCTTCGCGAAACCGAGGCGGTCATCATACAGGTACAACAGCAACAAGCGCATGTTGTCGAATTCCCTGAACGATAAGAGTGTGTCCTGTAACTCATCTTGATTGCAAGATATTAATACTTAATTATTTTGTCAAGTATTACGGTTCCAAAAATTTCTAATTTGACAAATATGATGCAAGAATGCTGTACGCGGTCGAATTAAATGAGCATCGCGATCACATTAAATGAGCATCTGGTTTGCCATTTTGTCACTACCTCAAACCAGGATTAAACCCTCTTCATTCCCCTCATAAGGCCGGCACGATCTCAACCAAACGTCGGCTCCATAACCTGGCTCGTCTTACCCGCCAACTGTTTGTAATGCTCGGCCTCCTCCTCCGTTACAATCAGCTGGAGCTCAGCGATCGTGACAGTCTTATCCGGATTGAACAGCCGCAACTGCACGCTCCACTTGTCGCTGGCCGGATTGAACTTCATAACCCCCGCTACGTACAAAACAAAAGGTCCCATTTACTTCTCCTTTCTATTCTCAGGCACTGGTCCGGACTGCGCCTTCGGTGCCTCCTTTAGTTCGATTCTACCTTTGTCGAGATCGAGATGACCGATAAGCATACCCTTCGGTACATATCTCGCCACGATCTTATCGCGCTGCAGCGCAAGAGCCCTCAGCTCGTTTTCGACGGGAAGCATCCGGAGAGTGAGGTTTTCAACCTTCAGCCGGTCAGCCTCCGAGATCTTAATCGACCTGGGTTTTCCAAATATTTTCGTCATAATCTTGCTCCTCATGCTATTTGCCTCCATCCAGACGTGGGAGATTTCAGCCAGACGTTGCCAGTGTCGACATCTGGGACGACGTCCCAGTTAGACCCACCGGAGGGCGGGCCGCCGCCCAAGGTTTGCCCAGTGCATCCTTTCAAGTAGACTCCGTCATGGTTGTGCGATGCGCTCGCAAATGCAGATGAATGACTGCCGTCGAGAGTGTCCGCGTTACCGGCGTTCATTGCATAACCTGCGTTGCTTGCATTCGCCACGGCACTGGTGATGTCTCCTCCGACATGAGTGTGCGACGAGGCCGCGAAGCTGCTGTTACCGGAATCCCATACAGTCCATTGTGCTGCATTCCCAAGTTTGAGATGCCCGTTCAGCGTAACCTGGAGAAGGTTATTCCCCTGCGAACTCACGTAGAAGTCGGTATTGGAGAACTCGAGGCCATTCGACAGTACGTTGAGCCAGTTCGAACTGTCTGAAGAATAAAGCGTGATCCCTCGCAGGGCCGTAATATAGCCGGCCGTCACGGTCCCGTTTATGATCGTCGTGACGTCCGAACTTGTCGTTTTAGTCGTCGGATCGTAGCCACTCCCGAATTGCACCGTCCCGTCCATGATGATTCGGCTGCCTGAGATCCTAAGTCCCTCCGGAGAGGCGTTGATCGTCGCGATAATAGATTCCTTCAGGGTATAAAAGGCAATCTCTTCAGCCAGCAAATAGTTCGTCGACACCCAATCGAAGCTCGCGTAATTGGAGCTTACCCAGTTGAATGTTGCATACGTGGCGGTGATCTGGGTTGCCGTCAGATAGTTCGTGTGCACCGACGAGAATATTGCCGAGGCCGCATCGGTCCCGATCACCGGAACGACCATTGCCCCTAACCCCGTGAATGCAGCTGCCCGGCATGTCGCCAGGACGATCACTGAATTGTCGCTGATGTCGTCCGGGTCCGTAGTTGTATGTAGGTTGTAAATGTCCTGGTCAGACCAGTAGATATACGTGAGAGTCGACGTCAAGCCGGCGATCGAGCCGGCATTGAGTGTAATCTCCGGGGACTTCAACAGGCGGAGCTTCCCGGACCAGGACACTGAGTTATCCGACGCCGCAACGAAATCCGGGGAGACGGCCACCTTCTTCATCGCATTCGTCAATGCTTCTCCTGCGACACTCGCATCCTCAAGGTACTGCCCGCCGAGGACAGACCCTTTGTCTGTAGTGACACGTGCTTTGATGTGCAGGTTCTTCAAATACTTCGGGACCTGTACCGCGGAATCCAGACCAACCTCTCCACCGTCACTAACGTACGCGAACCGTTTGCCACGCAAGGTAATCCAGACTTTGTCAGATTCCCGCTCTTCCCGCAGGTTCAAATTACTGCCTCCTCATCTTGACTGCGATCACTGCCTTCTGTGGCCACGTGTTCGTGTTCATCGTCATCATTCCCTGGCTCACGCCGTTCCTGTAGAGTCGCACGTAAATGGTATATTCCCAGGGATCCACAGTCGCATCCTGAAAGAAATCCACCGAAAGCAGATCTCCGTCCGCGTAATCGATCTCGCCCACTGGCGCCCACTCGCTCGACGTGCCGTCTTCGCATACTGAGCTGGCTCCCACCAGAACCGACGCCCCTATGACCGGGATCCCGGCGCTGCCGATTGCGATACCTGCGAATTTCAAATCCGGATCATCGATTGCAAACTCAATGATCGTTTCACCGGCGATCCCCGAAAGCGCCGCAATCTTCGCATCGACTTCGGCCTCGGTATAGTACGTGTCATTGTGGTCGTGCGTATCCAGCTGGCTCTGCAGCGCCGTCAACCCGTTCGCGATCGCCGTGTCGTTCGAGTTAAACTTCGTCCGGCCCTGGTCTACCAGGTCCTCAGACGCGACCGTCTGTATCGTTATCGCCACGTCAGTCTCCTTCGATAAGTATGTTCATTGCTCCTACTGCAGCCACGGTCGTAACCGCCTCGGCACCGCTGTTCCAAATGGTCTTGCCGTTCTCGACCAGCATATATGTCACGACGCCCGATCCTCTCTTTATGTACGCGCTGATCCGGCTCGAAGCCAGGACCGGGATCGGCGTCGGCGTGAAGCTCAAGGTGTTCGTGCCATGCCTGATTCTTATCTTTGTGATCGTCCCGGCTCTTAGAACGAGCGCCCCTAGTGCATCCGACGCGATTCCAGACACCGTCGACAGGTATCCACTTCCAGCCACGGCCGCGCACGCCATAAATATATTCTGAGTTACGACTCTTCCGACCAGTGTGTCAAACTCCGTTTTCGTATAGTATCCCGGATGCGGGTTTGCAGCTGCCAGGTGGTCGCCGAAATTCGTCGACCTGGTGCTGAGTGACGTCAAGTTGTTGCTGTCCGCAGTCTGCAACTCTGTCCTTTGTGTCGCCCAGGCTGCTCCCTCGATGTCCGCTTCCATCGTCACGTCGCGCGTACCCCAGTAATTGCTAGGATACGACATCGGCGAGTCGTAGCGATCCACGGAGTCGAACGTTATGGTGACGTTGACCTCTAGATCCGGATGCTTATCCTCGAAGTCGATTCCGTCGGCGTTTATCTCGCATGGAAAATTTCGGACTTCTATATCGTTGGGGTAGAAGCAAGCTCCCGACATGTTCTTGTTGAACAAGTCCCTCAGCGTCAGGAAATCAGTGTCCTTCATCCCTTCGTAGTGTACCTCTGCGTGATAGTACCAGCCGCGCACCTTCGGGTCCTTCTTCCCGGTGAAAGGGTTTATAAACAGTATTCGGTCCTTCTTCCACCCCTGTTTGAGGTTTGCATACTGCAGCTTGGAGAAGGCTATCTCCAGTGATTGACCCATAAGATCATATGTCACCTTCGGCGCGCTCACTTTGCCTCCGCTATCACCGTCGTGCTCAGTTCATCGAGATCGTACAATACCTTCCGGACCAGCGTATGCTCCCCGCGCACCGTCAGATCGGTGAAGGGATCGATTGCGACAATCTGCGAGAACTTCACGGTTACGTCTTCGTACGGACCGAGCAGATCCGCAAAGACGTCTTCGACCTGCTCCTCGCTTTCGACCCCTGGGAAAAAGATTGTGTCCTTGCCCGAGTACGATGAGGGCACAGCGACATAAAGAGGATTTCTCACGCTCGGAGGAGCCACTCGATCCCGCTGATAATTATACCCCGTCGTGAAGAAAGCGTTCGGCCCACCTGGAGGGAACCTCCACTGTGTGGTCCCGCCGTATCTGTACTTGTCCATCAACGAGGAGATGTTTGAATTCGAAAATCCTTCCCCGTCGCTTTTGTCGAAGATGTAGAGGAACTCCCCGTCCTTTGTGTACATCGCCCAGCTCGTCCCGAATCCGATCGGACCGTTGCGCGGCAGGATCGGATCTGCCAGATGAATAACGACAGCATCGTATAGCGGTTCCCGTCCCGTGCGCACATAAGAGGCAATCAGATCGTCCAGCCCGTCGATGCTCATCGCCGGCTTACTTCGCGATTGCACATGAAGCACGTTCGCATTGTCTACCCAGTACGCGCCGTTCCATCTTTTGCAGGTATCCATGATGAAGTCGCGTAAGGTGTAGTCGTACGAATCCGAAAGATCTGAAAGCGTGCCCCGGTCCTTCGTCACACCCGACCAATCTTCGAAGCTCTCGTACACGCTCAACTTCTTCTTGAGCAGATCGCCGGCCCGCTGAGTATACGGTGCGTTCGCTCTGAGTACCGTCTCCACGTCCTCATAGGTCCCCGTGGGAAAACTCAGGTTGACAGAGAGAGGAGAAATGTAAGTCTGTGCAGCCTGATCGATGAACTTCTTTGTCCGCTGCAATGCGTAGAACTTCCACCTGGCATTATCTTCATCCCGTTGGGTGCTCTCGAATTTCATTTCTCCAATGAAAATGTTGACGTCGTCCTTAATCACCTCGATTGTCATTACCCGTTGTGCTTTCAGAAGCGCGTAAAGGTCGTCACCATGTTGAACCTCGAAAGTCGCATCCCCACTCGCGAACTCATACTGCTGCTTCTCCACCTCGAGGTAGATCTGCCCGGCACTCCCCAACTGGTCCACCAGGTCGAACTGTTCCACCGGCGTCTGACCGTCGGCGCTGTATGTCAGGACCTGTGTCTTACCCATTGCGTCCTCGCTCGATCCTCTCAAAGTCTCGGAGAAACATTCGGTACTTGTTGTAATCCGTCGTCCCTTCGATGACGATCTGCATCCTCTCGATCGATCTCCCCAACGCTCGCACCTCAGCCCTCAGTGCCGAATCATCGTACGGTTGCAAGGAGCTTGCCATCACCGATGGGGGGATGACCCGCTGCGGGGTGATATACTTCATCGGCATCATCAGCTCCGGTACTCCCGCCTGTCCGACTCTCACGAGTCCGGGCTTCGTCACTACGGCTCCTTCATCTGCCAGCGCCAGCGAGCCGATCGAGATCGCGCTTCCGACCAGGCCAAGTATCCCGGAGAAGGAGCTTTCACCCGGCTTCAAGTTATTGAGGATGTTAATCTGCCTTGCCACCTCGAGAGCCACGCGAAGTATCGCGACGATTTTCTGCGCTCCGCTCCCGGCACCCTGGAACGCATCCGCGAGGATCTGTCCGAGTTGCTCGGCCGAGGAAATCGACTCCTCGAACTGCGACCTCTCGATCTCTGCTAGTTTCGTCTCATGTTCCACCTTCAGCGCGTTGATCCTCGCCTCCGCGAGCTGTTCGTTCTTCTCGGTTTCCTGGATGTGCTGCAGCTCCATCTGGTAAAGAGCGTTTTCCCTTTGAGTCTGATCGGCGATCCCTTGTGCGCGGGCACGTGCGAGCTGGTAACTGAAGTCTGTATCAATCAGCCTATTGGTCCTCGCGTTGAGTTGATTCTCCAGGTTGGCCTTGGTTGCAGAATCCCCGATGAGTTCTCCACTAGGGCTGATGTTCTCCCGCTCGGCCGCCTCCTTTCGGATGTTCGCCATCGCCTGTGTGTGTCTCCATTCTTCGGCCTCCCTACGCTTCTCGAACTCGTCATCGATAACCTCTATCTGCAGCTGCTTCAGACTCAGCCAGAGATCTTCTTCGGCTTTCGTCTGCTGCTCGCCGTATGACTTCAAGGCAACTTGCCGCTTGATCTCAAGGTCCGCCTCTTTTTGAATAACGTCATGCACCTTCTGTTCTATTTGGAGTCTCTTGTTTGCGTCGAGTGTCAGGGACTCCTGTGCCCTCAACTGCTTGATATATTCGTCAGCCGTCATTTGTCCCAGGTTGTACCAATGCTCAATCCTCTGAGAGTCCCGATCTGCTTGCTGCTCACTCGTCATTGTGGCTTCGTTTAGATTCCATTGCGCCTTCGCCCGGTCATCGATAATCTGTTGTATATTCGGGTCTCCCAATTTTAAGTTCGCATCGTTCAGCATCTTATCGTAGTCGTCGATCTGCTGCTTCAACTGCTCGATCGGACCAAACTTTCCCTCACGCCGTTGATCCAGTACGGCATTGATGGCCTTAACCTTCTCTTCGATTTTCTTGGCTGTGTCATCCGCGGAGGTAAACATTTGGAGCCAGGTCGCCACGCCCTCGAGTGTCACACCGTACATAAACGGTGTCTTTCTCATCTGATCTTTCACTTCATTCGCCGCCTTGATGGCATCTCGTTGCTGTCCAACGTACTCGTTACGTGCCGCCAGGAGATTCTCGTCCGACATAGTTTTCAATTCCCGGTTGAACTTCTCGAGTTCTGCGTTGGCGTCTTTCGCTTCCTTCTTGGTCTTGCTGAAGAATGCAGGTAAGACCTGAGCCGCTGTAATCGCTGCTGTAAGTCCGAACATCCACCACGTCATCGGAGTCAGCGACTGCTTGAGTAGTGCCATCACCGTCGTATTTGCGTTCTTCGCCTCCATCTGCAGATTGAGCAGCGCATTGGAAACCATGTCCAGGTTGTTCCCGATTGCCATCATACCGAACCGGAAATTCATCGCAAAGGATGGAGTGTCAGACAGGACCCAGTTGAACTGCTGCAGGAGCATCCTGGCGTTCGTGCTCCGGCCGCCGACCCGCTGGATCGACAACTGTGCCTGGTCCAGCTGCTGCTGAACGGCATTTGCCTTCTGCGCCAGCTGGGTGAATTCATCCGACCCGATTGGAGCCCTGACAAGCTGCGCCTGCAGATCCTGCAGTTCCTTCCGGAGCGCTTCGATCGTAATAGTCGACTGCGCGACGCTCGCAGGGACCTGGCTGCCGAGCGTGTTCGTGAACTCCTCGACAGGAACGTTGAGATCCTCGAACGACTTTCCCACCTGCTCATTCGCCGCAATCGTCTGCGCGGCGCTAGTCGAGGCATACTGAGAGAGAGTCTCCTGGAGGTGCACGATTTCCGCATCGATGCCGACGAAGCTCGGCTTGATCATCTCCCCGGAAATTAGCTTGTCGATCTGCCCGCCGACATCGCCCGCGATACTCAGGAACGACTTCAATGCCTCGACAGCCGGCGTGATGTCGATCTGGAGTCTGAGACCTATGTCGGGGTTACCGGTTCCCAATCTATTCTCCTGTTTCCTGTCTCCTATTTCCTTTTCTCACGTCGGATCCGGAATCCTTTTCAGTTGCTCCACATACGCGATCATCTCGTTAACCTGATCCACCTCTCTCATATACAGGAGCTCATACACACGCTCCACATTCATTTCCTGAATCCTCATTATTTCTCCCGGGACTCCGCCGGCTGCTCTGAATGCGAGAACTGACCGGACACTGTTGTCGTGCCTGTAGACGAGCTTGGATCTTGGCTGCTTGATTCGCTCGAGTTCCCGGCCGATTGCCGCATCATACTCACGATACGCGTCATCAAGGGGAGAAAAGAGCGAGCTAGTTCGGCTATCAAAGCCGTCCTTCCAATAAAAAAATCGGTCATCACCTCGACGACCGTCTCGTCCGTTGCCCGCGCAAACATCTTCGAGGCCTTCTTCTCCGGGATCGGATTCCAATCTTTACCCTCGGGGGCCAGGACGAGAGACATGAACCGCTCGACGTGCCCGTCCTTCATGAGCTCCCTCACTACCGACAAAGCTCTTAACTCCGAACCTCGAACCACGAACCCTGATCCTTGAAAGTCCTTTTCCGAACCCGGAACCCCGAACCCTGAACCCTGAACCCGTTCTACCAGGTCCATGATCCCATTGTACTGTTGGAGCTGCATCGTCGCCGGCATCCAGTATTTTCTCCGGCCGATGCGGTAAACTTTCTGCCTTCTGGCTCCTGCCTCCTGCTTCTTCATTCCAGCCGCTCCTTTTTTGCCTTTTGACTTTTTGTTTTTGACTTACTTCAGATCGCTCTCATTCCAGTCCATGATCTGTTTTGAGAGAGCCTCATTATCGACCATCATTTGCTCTCCCGGATCGTTCCGGTCGAAGTCAAACTCGATAATTAGCCCTGACTGCCGCGGCACTCCGAGAAGTCCCGTCACGTTGAGAACGTTGAAAACTTCTGTGGTCGATTCATTTCCACCGACGTCTATCGAATAGAAACGGAAAGTCTCGTCGCCAGTCACGTCGGACTTCCAAAGGAAGCTCGCCTCGGTGCCTTCATAAATGGTCCGTCCGCTGTCGTCTGCTATCCGTGTTCTTTGCCATCGAGTGCTCCTGAAATTTTGCCAGCTAAATGCCACGGACTTCGAATCTGCCGATTTCGCCGCCGTAACATTTACTGGCCCGATGAGCGGAACTACAGAAAGACCAGTACTTGAGACGTAATCGAAATCTCCCCACCCATTCGCGGCCTGCGACCAATTACCGGGACCTCTTGAACATCCCGCTGCCAGCCGTGCCATCGCGTCGAAACAATTTTCGTTTGGATGATCGAGCATCAGCTGACCGAGAACCCCCGCCACGAAATTAATGTCATACGAGCTCGTCGAGGATAGTCTCTGACACCAGGCTGACGGGTCCTGCCCGCTCGGAGAGTTGCTGCCTATCGGCACGACGAAATGCGCGATGCGCGCCCCGAAAGGTCCGCCGCCTGACCCGAGGACAACGAACTTGCCCGCTGCCACCAGCTCATCGACGCCGGCTCTGAAATCATCATCGCTGAAGTAGTTGTCGCTGAGAGTATAGGGTGAACATACTCCGTCCGCGCCCTGGCTAAGGGCTGCCTCGAAAGCCGCTCGCAACGTTGTTGTGACCCGGATGTAGCTCGACTCAGCACTCGGACATGCGTCCAGAATGCCGCCGATGCTGTCCGGCCCCTCTGCCAATCCAATCTGGATGATCTTCAATCTCCATCATCCCCCAAATACAAAGAGCCAGAACTCTATTTCACTTACTGGAAACGTGTAAAAGGGGTTGCTCACAGATTGGGCAACAAGAGATATTTGATTGTTCTGTGAAAGATCAAAATCGTCCTGCGCCTTTGTCATCATCCACAGTACGGGAGCATCTCCCCCACAATTCCACAGCTGACCCATCGGTACGATGAAGTTTGGAAAGTCACTCTCTTCGCCTACTGTGATGATAAGTCGAGTACTTTCTGCCGGGTCGACGATGGCTGAACAGGTAAGCCCGAACGGATTAAAAAGTGGAGTACACGTTATATCACCGGCTACGGCTATGCTCCCTATGTATTTGAGCACGCCTCCCAATGCCTTTCTGACTTCTCCAACCGTCATTCTCTTCCCGATTGGCGCCGACACGTCCCGCACCATAAACTCGTCATCATCGGCCACCGCTGTCGCCGTCAAAGCGGTCATACCAGAAATTTTCTTGTCGGCCATTTTATCCTACGCTCCCTTCGATTGAAATGATTGCATTGCTGTCGTCCAGAATATGCCCGTCGTCGTCGTCGGTGAGCAGGCAAGAATCCACGAATGACATTCCGCCCGCGTCACTCCCCGCCGCCATCGCAGCGACTAGCTGTAATGGAGTTGCACTCCCGACTGTCTGCGAACTCCCGCTCGCGCTCTTGACAGCCGTCTGTGATCCCGGATCGGCACCTGCCGCAACGGCCTGGCTCCCGGCATCTGTCCCGGTGAAATCAAATGTCACGTTCATGATGTCCTCCAGAAATGTGACACCCTCTCCCACCTTGGGAGAGGGTCAGGCTAAGGGCCTTACGCCGTCGCCTCTACGCTCTTGATGCCCACTCCTGTCAGTTGCCATCCGAGCGCCTTGTCCTTCGTTGCGATCTGCTTTTTGAAGTTGATCGCCGGTACAGTGTTGTCGCCGGAAGTCACCGTTACCGTAAACCCGTTCACGAACGTGACCTTGAACCATGGTATAACCTTAGTCACAAGCTCGTTGACAAATGTACCGGTGTTCGTGGTCGCCATGTCGGGCAGAAAGAAATCCACCTTGTGAATCTCGTTCACCTGCCTTGGGCCGAAACAGCTATTGAACAGATCGCCGTCCGTCGTGTACGCGGCCCCTTCGTCGCTGAAAGTGATCGCCACTGGAGTGGCGCCATCCTTATCGTCCGAGAACTCCAGTTTCCGGATCATTGAAGGCTGCAGTTTACTTGTATCCGACGTCCTCGTCGTCAGCGCCAACCCAACCGGTATCATCAACAGTGGCGCCATCTGCAGGGGTGATGCATGCATCGCCCAGATCACGAGAACCGCTGCTACCGCGATTCCGACCATCCAAAGTTTCTTCATCTCAATTCTCCTTTTTTCTTGTACGGGCAATTCATGAATAGCCCTGTTATGCAAAGTGCAATCTATACACGACATGGTACACCGCCACTCCCGGCGCCGCGAGGACGAGGTTCCTGTCCTCGAGACTGAACAATCCGACCGTCCCAATCTCATCGTCGGTGTAGTACTCGCCGGCATTGAACAGCGGGTCCGTAATCTCCTCAAAAATCTTGACGGCTTTTTCCTCCGCCTCATCCTCTGACCTGTAGCTCTTCCCGCCGCAGAAGAAATCCCATAGGTGATCCGCCCGCATCAGTCGCTGGTCGCTGCCCTTGAGCGCCTGTTCCTTCGCAAATCCCGCGTAACTCACCAGGCAGAATGGTGACAGACCCTTCAATGGCTCAATCCCTCGCCCCTCCAGGGATGCCGGATCCAGCTGCCCGGCATACGCCGCGACTGTCCGCAGGTACTTCTCCGCATCCGCTGTCTTGATCTTATCCAGGATAAACGTCCGCGTCGGAACGATTCTAATCATAACGCCCTTTTGACTTCACTTCGGAAGCTCCTTGATCGCCTCGTTCTTTATCCTCTCGATTGCTTCAGGCGGCAAATAGAACAGATCCCACGGTCCGAACGAGTACGCCCGGAACGTGAAGCCTCTCCGTTGTGAGGGAGTTGCACTCCCGAACCTTCTGAATCTCCCTTTGTGTATTCCTCTCGAGATCCTCGGTCTGACGAACGTCTCCGACCGCGGGACCCTGTTGACACCGTAGTAAAGAAACTTACCGTAGGGCGCTGTGGGACCGACTTCGACGCCGGTGTCGCTTTCATTAAAGACATACGATCTCATCAGGAAACCGGTCCTCCGGAGGGTCTGACCATGACGCTTGATCGCTGCTTTGGAGACGGGCCACTGCGGAGGCCTTCCCGTCTCGATGTTCTTCTTGAACTCGCTCACGAGTATCTGCCCGATCGTGGCATACATCCTTCTCAGATGTTGCCATTTCCCGATTCGGTTTTCGATGAATGAGTTCAACTGTTCAGTCAGGCTCGCCATCTCTCTCCTCCAAACAGGGAACATCGAACCACGAACTCCGAACCCTGAACATTTATAGTCCCTTCATCGTATCATCGGTGAACACTCTGTCGTTACCTGACACCTTGCCGCCGGTCTGTTTCTTGTTCGCTGCGGGCTTCACCGCACCGTCGATCGTAACCTTACCGGTTGCTATCATACCGAGCCACTTCGTGATGTTGTCGAACGCATCCTTGAATTCGTTCGTCAATCCGTTCGCGACGCGTCGGTTGAACAGCATGTAACCGATGACGGTAGCACATGCTCTTCGTATTACCTTCGGCACCGGATCGAAGGGGACGACGAACCTCTTTGAGCAGAATGAGTCGATGTAATCGGAAGCATCCTGGCAAACCTCGGAGATGATAGCCATGTTAACCGGGTCGTCTCTGGTATCCGCCGTCAGATCCTTCGCCGTTTCTTCAGACAGGATATTCGGGATCACGTCATCGGGGTCGTAGTAAGGTGTGCTCACTGCTCACCTCCAGACCCCACCTTGCCCCTCTCCTCGAGGAGGAGAGGGGATTGGGGTGAGGTAGCGGCTGTCAGGTAGCTGCGAAACACTACGCGTCCACTCCGGTGCTGCCAAATGCGAGCTGAGGCAGCCCGTATCCTGCGTTGTCGATTGTGTCGACTCCGTACAGATATTCTTTTTTCATGAATACGTGGTCGCTGGTCTGCGGGTCCTCCTTCGCTACGAAGTCAGGCGGCTGCGCGTTCTGGAATACGAGCGGCTTCAACCCATTGAAGTCGACGACGAGGAACCATGCCGTTGCGCTCGTGAGTAGTGAGCTCGTAATAGGCGTTGCCTTCCCCTTCATCACGTTTTCCTTTTGCTTCCCGTCTGCTCCGACGACAAATGTCGCGTTGCAGATCTCGGCTGCGGTCGCCTCGAGCTCCGGAGGCACGACAAGATAGATCTTCTCGCTCCCATCGAACAGAGGGTTGTCGTTCGTGTCCTTCATACGTTTCAGCTTCGCGAGTGCGTTTCCGAAGGTCGTTAGCGAAAGGACATGAGTGTCCTTATTCGAACCGAAGGCGTGATCGGTCGCGAAGAACGTCTTGCCATCGTAACCTTTATTGGTGAACCCGTTCGTCAGCAGCGGAAAGACGATGTGGTCCGGATGCATTCGTGCAGAGGAGCCCATCGCTTCGAACATCGGCCTGAATACACCGTAGGTATCGAACTTGATTTTGTTCCTGGGCACGCCGACCGTGGATTCCCAGTCTTTGTTCTTGATCGTCCAGTCGGATGCTTTCAGGTTAGAGACAACGCGCTCGCCAAGCCACTCTCTCATTTTAGGCCACGCGCCCAGCCAGACGTACACCTCCTGTTCCGCATTCGACGGTACATTAATGGCGATCTTGGTGTACTGTGGCATAGCTGCGTTGAACGCCTGCTGAAAGATATTCTTGAATCCCTGGAACAGCGCCTGCAGGCTGGCGGTGTTGATGACCAGAGCCATCCCGACTCCGGATGCAGCCACCCAGGAATCCGCGAAGACTATCGTGGCGACGAGAAGCAACACTCCGACGATAGCCCTGACATTTTTCTTAATCACTTTCATCCTCACTTTTTGCGTTACAAAAATTCCCCCGCCCGTGTTCCCTCTGAGGAGGGGACCACAGGGGTGGCTTTCAATACTCGATTTCGATCGACACTTCTGCGAATGCAGCTGCGTTGTCGTTCGTCCCGCCGACCTGGACCTGTATCTCATCGCCGGCTGCGACGACGTTTGCAGCACTTGGTGTCGCCAGGTCCTTGTCTCCGATTGCGCTTCCAGCCTGCGTGATCGTGATCGCACCGTCGGTGATCGCAACACCGCCGATCTTTCCGGTCAAAGTCGCATCGCCTGTCGCGAGTGCATGACCCTTCAAGACCGAGCGAATGGTTTTGATTGTGCCCGCCACAGGCGAGACGATCCCATATAGCACCGCATTAGCACCGGCGAGGTCCGTCACACGGAGTGGGAGCACCAGCTTATTCGCTCCGATATTCGCCCTCGAAGTCGCTGCGGAGTTAACGTCCGACAGGTTGTTTGCCGCCGTCAGTCCCGCCGTCGCTCCTACCTGGATTGGGGTCTTCACCCACACACCGTCGTCGTCGACTCCGGTGACAAAGCCGGCCTGTGACCTGGTCCCACCGCCGTTGGTCTTCGCGACCGTCTCGTCGTCGACGATGTAGCAGACATCTCCGATCTCGGCGATGGTGATTTCGTCCGCGGCCGCGGAGTTGTCGTACTTGAACTCGCCCTCACGGACGTCGCAGGTTTGGTCGCCGTCCTGCCCGTTGGTGTTGTCAACTTCAAATTCAGCCCGCCCGGCTGCGACCTTTGCCAGGGCTGTCGTCGCCGCCTCCAGGTAACCGGTGGCATTCAGGACAACGAGCGCACCGCCATATATGTGCTCGCCGGCTGCGACCGGATAATTCCGGAGCTCACTGCCCCTCGATACCGTGTCGCGATCTTCTGTCAGTCCCATTATGCTATTCCTCCATTTTAAATTTTATAGAGAGGCTGCTCATGTATCCCTTCGATTCCATTTCCATGTTTCCCTCTCCTTAAAATTCTGAGTTCTGTTTACTCTGAACCATCAGCTATGAGCTGAATGTTAGCTCGCCATCTTCGCCGGGTCGAGCTGTAGTCTGTTCGCTACTTCCTTCATCTCGTCAGTCACGACCTTCGAGTCTCCGGTCCTTCCGGCCTCGCCCAGCGGCTTCAGAGGAGCGACCTGTGGCGCCTTTGCAAAGAACGCCTTCATCCCGGCCAGGTCCTTCTTCGCCATCACGAGCATCTCATCACGCTGCGCCGGGAAGATCTTCCCCTCGGCGATCGCGGTCTCGACCGCCTCGATAGCTTCGCGGTCGATCTGGGCAGCTTCCAGCTGCTGCACTCTCTGAGCGAGCTCGAGGTTCTTGGTCCCGGCCTGCTTCGCCATGATGACTGTCGCCTTAGCTGCTTCGGGGGTAGTGCCTTTCTCGAAGCCGATTTGTTCCAGAAGGTGAGCGTACTGCTCAGCAGGCGTCTTGCTCCCGAGGACCACGATCGTCTTGGCCTGGTCCATGGTGGTATTATCCGGAAGGCCGAGATCCCCGAAAACCTTCTTAGCAGTAACGAGCTGCCCGACCTCCTGGACCTTCGCGGCGAACTTCGCAACGAGTTCCGTCTCCGGAGTGTTCTCGTCCGTGAGGCCGAGAAACGCCATGACGGCTTTAAGTAGATCCTTCATCTTGATTCCTCCATTGTTTAAGTTGTCCACTCGCTTGGCCACGAGCGGCTTAAGTTTGTCAAAGAAAGGCGTGTTCGTCAGCGCAGCTGAAGAAATCCCGAAAGGTATCGTCTCGCCGGATTCTCCGTCAACTCCATTGAAAAAGAAAACCGGAGAGATAAATCGATATTCCTTATTTGCAAGGACCTCGGCCCCGCGCCTTGTCCACTCGACTCCATCGGCACCGAGCCCATCAGGCCCGGCATCATACAAACCAGTTATCCATCCGAAGGCCGGCGCGAACGTATCCATCAATGTGAGGTGATCGTTGTCTATTACGATCGCGAATTCGGGATTTTTCGCTTTGATACTATTCAAATACTCGATCGCCTGCCGGACTCTTTCCGGCGTGATCTCAAATGTTCTCTTCTCACCAGTATCTGGATCGATGTATCCCTTATACAGTCCCAGGGGAAGAATAGGAAACCGCCTCGGGAGTTCACCGTTCGGGCCCACCGGAATATCTAGTGCAGCCATGAACCGCTGTCCCCCTTTCGCCGATTCTCCCTGTCCCCGATTCACCGCGTCCTTCTTCTGTATTTCCTCCGCCAGCTTCACCAGCTCCGCATGGAGCGCGGACTCGCCGTTCTTCTTCGCATAAGCCTCAGCCGACGCAATCGCCTTCGAGTAAACTTCATTCTCTGCCCCGAACGGATAGAGGTAACGCTCCTTTGTCCCCTCCGTTGCCGATGGATCCTCAGCCAGGCAGATCTTCTTCAGCTCGTCCGGTGAATGCGCAGACTTGCTCCAGTTCCACTCGCCGTGATTGATCTTTCCTTCCGAGATCAGTTTCCTGGCGTGTGCCAGCGCGTCATGGTTGATTTTTAGTGCCACTTTAAAGTCCCTTTGTTGTCATCCTGAGCGAGAGAACCTTGAGATCGAGTCTCCCGAAGGGATCCCTTTGGGAGAAGGACCCGTCCCCTCTTGTCGAAGATCCCCTTGGAAAGTGCGGATCACAGGGGTGTTTACTCGGGACCGTCCGGCTGAACATCCGTAGATAGGCTTCACACCGGACGGGAGCCCTTCTCTATGATGATATGATTTTGGAGTTATACTCACTTCTTGTCCTTCGGTGGAGGCGGAAGAAACTTCAGGTAGTCCAGCCTGATCAACTCCTCATGCACATCACTCATGATCGCCTTCGTAATCAGCTCTCGAAACTTGCTTCCTATATAAAGGAGATTCGCGATGACGGAGATGACCGCAACAACCACGATGGTCAGTGCCTTCATCATCGGATCCAGTCCCGTGAACAGAACTGCAGCGACTATCGACGCCTGTGTCACGACGTATGCCTTCACGCTCATTGTTAGTCCTCCCCTAGCTCTTTCTTCACGTCCTCGAGCTGCCTCTTCACCTTGTCATATTCGGCTTTGTGCTTCTTGATGTCCTTAGTGTAGATGGCAAGTCGCTCCGTGTCGATGTCCTTGATGTACGAGTAGTCCCGGTCTCGCGGCTCGAACACATCCTTCAACGCCCGGACCTCGGTATCGATCTTGATTTCCAGGTCCCGCAGCCTTTGCTCCAGTTCGACTCTCTGACCCAGCTTGACTGTGCGCTCAGTAGTGGTCATTTAATTCTCTCCTTCAAGTTGTACCGATCAATTATGGCGAGAAGCTTCGAAGAGTATTCCGGATCCTCCGCGTAGTGTTTCGACATCTCAATCACAAACCCTTTCAGCGTCTTCGCTCTGAACGCCGCTTTGTAATAATCCGAAGAAGAAAGGTACTCGCCGTGTACCATGAAACATTCCTCGACACTCTGATACTTTGCAAACCTGACCGCGACCCGCTTCCATCGTTTGTCGGGAGTTCCACTCCCGACCAGGCGCTTGTCGTATGCCGTCACATACGCGGGATGTGCCATGAAGCCTTTTACCGCAGCGTACGTGTGCCCAAAGTAATTATGGTCGGCCAGGCTGTTCTTCCCGAATCCGGATTCAAGCGCCCACTGGGCCAGCGTCACGGGTGCGGGGACGTTGAAAGAGTCCTGGACCATAAGTGCGAGTTGTACCACGGTATCCGGGAACGTCCCAAACCGGGCGGTGAATGGCTCGGCTATCACCTCGGCCTCGTTGGTGACCGTCCGGTCCGGGATCCATGACTCGATCAGGTTATCCAGGATCTGAGTGGAAGAATCCGGTATCGCCCTGAACCGGGCAGACTCCGGATTCTCTTCAAACTTCATCATTGCAAGTAGGAACCCCAGGACGGCCGCGAGGATAACCAGCAGCCAGAAGGCTTTCGAACCGGTCTTAACTTCTATTTTATTCTTCAGCATACCTGCGTGTGAATACCTGACAACAAAAAAAGCGCCGACACCATCGCTGTACCATCACAGTACAAACGAAAGTGTCGGCGCTCTCTTAAAATCGCTTGCCGACGTTCTCGTCTCGCTCAAGGCGGGACGGGACTATATCTCAGACTCGTCGAGAAAATCTAAATGATTGTAGTATCAATGTCAATAGGTGATGTGTAACTCACTAAGAGTCTCCGGTTTCCATGGACGGTAGCTC
This sequence comes from Candidatus Kryptoniota bacterium, assembly GCA_046705025.1. Classification (GTDB taxonomy): domain Bacteria; phylum Bacteroidota; class Ignavibacteria; order Kryptoniales; family JAKASW01; genus JAKASW01. The sequence goes on from JBJKQU010000048.1 coordinate 19,232, forward strand.
CGTCTTCTTGTCTGTCGGTTGGCTAGGTGCCAGTGCCTTTCCGAGTCCGTCGTGTTCTATCTCTCTCCAGAGTTGAACGGTATGCGATACGGCCGTCAATTCCTCTTGGCTCAATTTCTCGCATTTCCCCTGTGGACTTATCTCATACATATGTATGGGTTTGGAGAGACCGTAAGCAGAGACCTCAATTGCGTCCTCCACGATACGATAGCAGATTACTCTAGCTTCCGCCAATCCCTTTTCGTTGTGGAAGTGGGGCCTGTATAGCGCGTGAGCTAGAGTTTTACCGCTACCTATTGCCGCGAATCCGCCCATATTTTCTGGCGCGTAGTCCGTGTCTCTTCCATCTCTCTCGTATTCTATCAAATAAGGAACGTCCCTGGCATATCCACACGCAAGCCCGATATGAGGAGGTGGAGCGTACAAACCACTCATTGGATCACTTGGGTATGGAACGTGCGTCCTTTTAGCCTCTGTTAGCTCTGGGACAATAAGCCCCTTCAGTTCACTCCGCAATTTAAATACATCCGGCTGGTAGGCCAGTTTCTTCATCCTGTGTTTGATCTTCTGAGATAACCCAACATCGCCAGACGTTCCATATAAAAGGTGTGGCTCTTTGAAGTGGGAAATCTTCTCGTCGGTAGGCTGTTTAGTGTTTGCCTCAAAGTCGGTACTTGCGCTATCGGCTGCCATGACGATTCCTTCCTTGCTGACCATTGCGATGATCAGAGTCATGGTTTCTAGGCCTGGCGTCGGAAGACGCTTCTTACAGCGTACTCTGGGAAGGCTCTATAGACTTCACCCAACAGTGCCGCAAAATCCCTCCCTTGAACGAAATCATATATTTTCTGAATGTACCTCCGAAGCTTATCGTCATAGGCAGAGATTGCAGAACCTGAGATTTCCTTTCCCTTCTCCGTTGGTACATAGTAACTCCAAGTACGCCCTGGGACTGCAACCTTCTGAATTAAATTGAGCTCCTCCAGCTCTGACAGGTCCTGGTACACTTGTTCCGAATATGGGCCGTAAAGATACGGGTGAAATTCGTAAGGTGGCATTCCCCCAAGATACTCCGGCGGGGACTTCTTGCAAACAATGAACAGCGCCTTCATTATTCGGATTGGATCCAGCATCTTCGAGTCATCGGCAAACCCCAAAAGAGACATCAATAACCGTTGGGAAGATGTAAGAGCATCTAACCTAATTCCAACTTTCAGTTCAGCCATAGTATCTCCCACGTTCTAATTCGATGTGAAAATCTATTCTAAGAACAGGACTCTTTTTCTGTTTCCTTACACTCTCATATCGGAAATCGGCCTAAGAGCCAACAACAGCAATAGGCGGTATCGCCATCATTCAGAAAAGCTTGCTTCTTCATCCCCGCCGAGGGAAGCCAGTATCGAAAACATGTGATTGGTCATATCTCGATCATTTACAATCGCTCCTCGCTCGATCAAACTGGTTGTGTTGCCCGCATTCCAAACGGAATCGTGAAGCATTTTTCAAAAGGCAATTAGCCTATTCTCCTGACCTACTTAGGCTAGATAGTCGACGTCTCTTGAGCTGGTGCAGTCGTCACCTCATCGGGGAGAACCCTGGTATGGTCCACCACAAATGGCATTGATACGATCTCTGGAGGGTTGAGAATCTGATTGCTGACGGTGCTGGAACTAGTAAGTATGCGAGCGGGACCGAAGAATTTTAAGAGGGATTCTTCGCCAAAACTACTGTACAGCCTTTCTTCATTAACGATGCCCATGATTTCTCCGAATTTTTCGCATTTTCTAGTTTTCTTTCCATCCTTTAAACAAATTTAGGGGATTAAAGTTCAATTTCAAGTCAATCCCACGGTAAGCCTGGACAATGCCTTCAACCTTAAAAGCACTGCCTGTTCTGACGCTCTCTATCACACCTGTTACAAACTCAAAAGGAGTGGGTGAAACATCCACAATTTGGATCATTTGAGCTATCGCTTGCCCAATCAACTGAGCCGGAAGATTCAGGGGGACCTGTGCAAGCCGGACTTTCTGCAATAGATGGCCCGCATTGGGGTCGTTCAGAACAAGGGATATTAGGTCAAGTGGCTTGGTGCACTCCATTTCTTCCTCCATATCCTTCCAAACGTTCCAAATAAGCGATTTCACTTCGTCAGTAGCGTACTCAACCTCCAGACCCATATCAATAGCTTCCTGTGGGCTGACCGCATAGCCGTGATGATAAAAAGAATGACTGAGGGCTTCAGAAATTGCCTTAGTCGTATTGGAATCTTTCACATGCAGGTTCAGCAGCTTTTCTGCTAACGATAGCGACAATTGGATGGCCCTCTTCGCAATGCCGAGCCTTACAGCACCGACATCTTTGCAGACCAGTTCAAGTGCTTTTTCCAATTCAGTTTGGTCTGAGATCTTGACGTCCTCCCGTACGAACTCAAGAAAGCTCCGCACGTCCTCAGCTCCAAAAGTCTGCTGGGGAACTATTTTGCCATTTTCGTCTTGTTTCATCGGAATAACCATTTGAGGGTCAACAGGACCCAGATTCGAAAACGGGTGCATGATTATTTTGTCAGCTCCGAGCGCAAGCAGAGTGGCAGCGCTATATGCTTCATAGGGCAAGAGGACTTCAAAAGATCTGAACCTCTCTCGCAATAGAGTCACGATTCGCCAAGCTACCATTGGATCGCCACCCCTGCTCACCAGTAAAACGTCGACATCTTGAGTTTCTGGTGGGACGGCTTCTACTTGCTTGACAATCTGCACGATCGCGTCCTCTGCCATGATGCCCGCAGCGTTTGGTCTGTTACTCGTTGCATAGGCAATCAAGGGACGCCCGCCTCGCTTTTCCTCGATTTGACTGTACAGTTCTTTCCTGGTTTCGTAGGACATATTCTTACCCTTTTATCGGCTTTTTGAATTCGAACTTGAATATAGCAAACAACAATTATGCTTGTCGGGTTTGGTCATATTATGAAAGAAGCTTGCGATACTTTTGTAGTGAGCGCCAAATTCTGTCGCTCTCAATGGAGTATCCAATGATCTGTCCCCCCTGCATTCTGGATCTAACGAATTGTCTAGACTGTAAGATCGACCACGAGTCACATTCGAGCCTCCAAGTTTCGTTCGTTGAGGAATCTGGTGGAAGCGGCACGTCTATGATCCACGTATTTCCGTTTATGAACTTTGCAAGCAAAGTCCGAGCCTGTTTTGGCAGCTTTATAAGCTCTTCTTTGAATTGCCGATCGGTAACAGGAAGCCTCTTTGCTTTAAACTCAAACCAGTAAAAGATCCAGGAAGTTAACAAAAAGCCTAATTCTATCGTTGATGCCTGCAATAGCAGTTTACATGGTTCTTGTTGATATACTTGGGGAAATGGAAGTTCATTTAAATCCTGCAATATTATTGCTATCACAGTAAGTAGTGGTATTGATACTGTAGTGGTTATACGTTCTAAATTCCACTTCATATTTTACCCCTTTCCATCACTCGCTAAATCTACTATGGCAAAGGCACAAACTCAATTTTACAAGTGCAAACACGATAAGGAGGTAACAGTTTCACCGCTTCTGTTTCTGAGTCTTCTCGGCCGTCACCTCTGTCGGCGGATTACATCGGCTGCACGGCTCATACCTTCCTATCACCTCCGACAGCCTCTTCGGAATTGCGGACTTCTTCAAGTAGGAACAGCCTGCCCGATGGTACCTTTTCCCTGACTTGGTAATGTAGACAATCGGGTCCGATATGTCATTTTGGGACGCCTTCGAATTCTCTTTCACTGCCGGCGCTGACTTGGCTTTGTTTTGAACCTGAGTCGGTGGATTGCAGCGACTGCACGGGGTGTATCCGCTGGCGATCGCATCCGCCAAATCCATTGCTATCGCGGACCGTCTCAAATAAGAACACCCCGCACTATGATACTTCGAGCCCGTCTTCGTCACGTAGACAGTCTGTGCCTCAGCGGCCAGAGCTGTGAAGAAGAGCACGGAGAAGAGTCCAATAAACACCCTTCTCGTGCGGCCAACCATGGACATATCATGCCTCCTTTTGGTTTTCAAATGGGCGCATGCCCCGCCAGCAATCGGGGACATTTGGCACACTGGCCGGGCGGGGCACCACCCTAATAAAGAACGCAATATACCCATGAAGAGAATTACACAGTCAGTCTGTTCAGAAACTCTTTAAGTGTTTTCCCATAATCTTGGAGCTGGTCTTTCTCGAACTCGAAATATCTTGAAGCGTCTGCTTGATCCACCCCATTATTCTGCCATTTCACTATGTAGTCGTTAGCTTGTTTCTCCAATCCATAATCTAGATGCATAAGGATCTCATTCAGCTTCGAGATTTCATTGTCTTTCAGTTTCTTGTAAAGGACTCCTCTGTGGAACGCTCCCTGAATGAAGGTCCGCTGAAAGAAAACGTATCGGAGGTACATATAAATCGAGTGGTTGTTACTAACGACGGCGCGAAGAAACTTATCAATCTGTTCGATTAAGGTGCCCAAATATGATATGTCGTATTCCAGTTCACGTCTTAATTGCTTACCCGCAATCTTCTGTTCGCGGTGGTCCCGATATTCACTCGTGACCACGTATCCAATGATCGCGAACCCAAATCCGAAAAAAGCACCGATTAACGATGCAAGCATCTGCTGCCAAAAGGTCATTTCTCTGCCTCCTGATCGAGTTCAATTTAGGGCGCGTGCCCCGCCATCCAGGAAGGATGCCTGAGCGCACAGGCTAAGCGGGGCAGCTCCCTGACAGTGCTGCGAACTTACAATTTATCTTTGCCTGGACTTTCAACTGCGTACTTGACAAAAAGCAGCTGCATACCGGTTCCCCAGTCAATTAGCACGAGGCGGACCGACCCCGATCTGAAAGTCCAGGCACTTTCTTTTTTAAGTGACCCTGTTCCATGCTGGAAGTTTGTCAGCCTTGTGATTCCGTACTTCGCTACGAGCAGCTCTTCCATTTTGTTGAAATCGTCCGTTGACAGGTCCGTGGTCCTCTCACATCTCAACACCACGGCTCTGAGTCTCTTTGTGCCCTCATCGAATACGAACTCCGGATGAAATTGATTCCCGCCGATCGTTACCGGGTCTCCTAATATTGGCACATACGATCCCTGCTGTGCTCTCTGCTCATTGGGGAGCAGATGGGATGCCGATTTTCCCATTGCTTTCATGACCTCTTTCTCAGTCATACCCCACTTTGTTCGCCCCCATCCGGTAATGTCCTTGGGTTGAGATAGACACGTTTTCCCGTTAAGGAAAGTGAGAATTGAAAACAAGAATATACAGGAATATATCCCTAACCCGCCAATTGCCCGTTTGTCCGGCATTTCATTCTCCTGACTCTTCCGCGATTTTAGTCAACAAAGCCAACAGCACCTGCAGTTGAACCAAGACGTTGACCATGTCCACGCCCACGATCCCCTCGGCGTTATCCCCACTCCGTCTTTCCTCCAACTCAAGCCAATCGCGCACGTCCCGCCCACGTTCCTGCGCTCCCAAGTATTATGCCTCCTGATCGAGTTCAAAGTTTCTGCCTCTTGAATATGCGGTCTGGCGTCATCTCACCGGAAAACCCGCGGGTGTCTAAGATGATCAATGCATCCACCAGCCTTTCCTTGTCCGCCTCGTCTATTATGTACCTGTGAGTTACGAGGAAATCAGCCAGTGCGGCCTCGCACTTTTCTCTCGAGTCCCAAGTTGGTTTGAAGCTCTTTTGCGGAGCCGGTCCCGCCTCCCTAACAGCATCCGCTATTATCTCGTCTACCCGCGCTTTTGTCAGCTTGCGCATACCCTGGTTCGATAAGTTATCCACTTCCTCGCCCGTTGTCAAGCCTCCACTCCTCTCCCTCTTCTCGCGTCGCCGATGCCTGTCCAACTCAGCCTCCGTGAACATCCTGCGCCATTCCTCCACTTTGTCGTCAGTCGCGAACTCCAGAAAGCTGTAAATCGCCTCGAGGTACACCTTCACTCTGCCGAGGACAGCCGCCTTCTCTTCCTTAGATCTGAACTTCACTCCCGTTGTGGCGCCGTACTTCGTCTTTCCCTCATGCGCTCCTCCAGGCGGCACTGCGTCGTCCGCGAGGAGCCAGTTTAGGTCACAACCGAGCTTTCGTAATCGCAAAAGTATTTGAGTGCCTGGCTGAATGCGGTCGTGTAGGTACTGCGATAGTGATGCCGGCGTCATCTCCATCGCCGTGGCCGCATCCTTCAGTTTGCCGCATTTTTGCAGTAAAAACAGCCTCATCCTGTCGCCCAGAGAAGTTTCGTTTTTACTTAATTTTTCTCTTGACATTACTTTCGTGATTACTTAATATTGTTACGTCAGGATAACACAAAACAAGATGGGCAAAGCTAAACAGAAAAACAACGTGCTTCGCGTCGAGATCGACAATGCGGAAATAGCCCGTCGTCTCGGCGTCACTCCACATTATGTTCGTTACCTCCTTCGCGGGAAAAGGTTCAACATCCAGATGCTCAAACAGATCCGGCAGATCGTCATGTCCGAGCGTGAGCGCTTCTCTGAAACAGCGTTCGCGCAGGTTACCGGTCGTCTGGACCGACTGATCACCGAAGCCGAGAAGAAGAGCGGGGAATAACAACGTGGTACAATCACTTCCCAAGATAACGCCAGTGTGGCCGGAGCGTCAATTCCAAACTCAATCAAAAATTGTCGATGGACTATCGTCTCATACTCTACGCCACAATCAGCCAGTATGAATTGAGGGAACGCTTCCGCAGAAGTGATCTCACTTTCGACGCCTGGTATGCCCTCAGTCGGGAACTTGGTTACAAGAGTTCCTCAAGTCTCCGCAAAATGTGTGAGCCCGCCAGCGTATCCAACACCTCAAAACTCGGCTTCGAAGATGCGTTGAAAATCATGAAGCGCTGCGAGGACTACCGTCTTCTCGCTTATCTGGAACAGGAGCTCACCGCTTCTCAGGCCCGCGCGTCGCAGCTCGAACTCTTCACCGAGCCGATGCGCACTATCAAGGGACTGGAGGTCGAGAAATGACAAACCACTCGCCCCGCCCTTCAATTTCGACCGGACGTCATAAAATCGATTTTAAGGCCCCAAACGGGGGGGCGGATTTTTCCCGCCCCCCAGGGGGGAATAGAAAGGTGCGGCTCATGAAAAAGATGCATGAAGACGGGTTTTGCATCGCCGAGATCGCTCGTGAGTTGAGTATCACGAAAATCAACATCCAGCACTTTCTCTCGGGACGATTCGACAAAATCGGCCGGGCTACTCGCCGACGCATCTATCAATTTTTTGTCGACCACGGCTGGCTCAGTCGTCCGAATCGCAAGCCTCCTGTCTGCAAGCGCTGCGGACTCCAATATCCGACCCGCAATCATCATCATGGTGAGGTACGGGCAATTCATCAATTGCCCGATTCGCCCTCTTCCGAGGAGACCCGATGATTACCCTTGATTCCTTAATACCGCTCCCGGCCGAGAAGATCACTCCGGAGATCCACGCCCGCGTCGATACCGTCCTCGCATCACTCACCGGAATACGGGCGAGTCACGATTCGCCCTCCATTCCCCGCGGCACCCTCTCCCGATACAAAGCCGAGCTCCGGAAAACGTTTGCTCTCCCTCCGCGGTCTTCGTTCGAGCCCATCATGGCACATCCGAAGCTGCGTCTCGCAATTGAATACATCGTTGTGCGCTCCGAGCGTTCCGACAAGAATACTCTCCGGACCGGCAAGCACCTCAGCGTTGTCGCCCCGAACGGCGAACTTCTTTCCATCGAGGCGTATGTCAAATCACTCTACGTCCGTGAAGGGACGAACGCCAACGCATGCCACGATAGCCTCCTCGGCCGCTGCCGGCTGAAGCTCGTTGTCTACGATGACGGCACGCCTGCAACCGCCAACGAACTCCCGTCAGTCGCCGCCGTTACCCGCTTCCTCCGGAACTACCGGATCAACAATCTCTATGTCCGCCGTGCAAGAGCTCGCAAGCACGACTGGGAGGTCACGCAGGAGCCGTTCGTCACCCGGGATCCCGAAGAATATCGACCGGGCGAACTGTGGTACGGCGACCATACCGAGTTGGATTTTCTCGTCATCAACGAGCGGGGCAAACTCGACCGTCGCTGGATCACTGCCTGGACCGACATGAGGACCCGCCTCATACCTGGTTACGTCCTCAGCTGGCAACCCTGTTCACAGACGATCGCGCTCTCCTTCCGCAACGCAGTCACCGGTCAGCAACTCCGCGCATACAATAGCGAGGACTACATCCCGCTCAACATCCAATGTGTGCCCGAGAACGTCGAGATCGACAACGGCAAGGACTACCGGTCCAAGTACACTCAGCGCGTCTTCGGTAAGATCGATTTCGAAGACGACGCACGCATGAGCGTTCAGCGGATCACAAACCTCCATTATGCGATCCCGTATCACGGCCAGTCGAAGGCTGAGATGGAAAGATGGTTCGGAACGATCCAGACGATGCTCAAATATCTGCCCGGCTACAAAGGGAGCAACGCCAGGAAGAATCAGCCCGACACTCTCAAACAGGAAATCGCGCAGGGCGAGATCATGACCGTCGAGACATTCGACCGAATGATCGCACTTGCCGTCAACACGTACAACAACAAAATCCATCGCGGACTGAAAAACCAATCGCCTCTGCAATGCTACCTCACCAATCAGACACACAACCGCACAATCGACGAGCGTGTCCTCGATTATCTCATGATGAAAGTCCGCGACAAGATCCTCCGCCGCTCCCAATTCACTCTCTTCGGCAACGAGTATTATTCCGAATCTCTCGTCGAATGGAACGGTCGGAAATCTGTCATCTACTACAATCCGCTCGATCTCGGATTTGTCGCCGTGTACGTCGACAAGGAATTCAAAGCGGTCGCGATCAACAAGGAGATGATCGGCAAAGATGAACACGGATGGCTCAAGATCCTTCGCGACCGGAAGCGCAACGAGCGCGAGATGCAGCAGAAGATCAAGGAGACGCGCGGCGGGATCTCCCGCATTGATGCGAAGCTCCTCCTTCTCGAGGGACAGTTCTCGAAGGCCACGGCCGTCCCCGCCGAGCTGCTCCAGTCCGGCGTGCCGAACGTCGCACTCCTCACCGGTCTCGAAGGCCAGGCGATCGAGCAGCAGAAGGAGCTCGAGGACCAGAAAGCAATGGTTGAATTCGAAAAAGAGGCAAAGAAGAAATCCACGCGGCTAACCATCGCCGCGGTAAACAAGATCAGGTAGAAAGGAGATCTGAGGCAATGTCAGGTAGAAAAGTAACAACTGAGATCAGCGGCGAGGACGTGGTAGCATTCGGATTGCTCAGGGAGTACTACCGCAACAATTTCGTTAACGGAAAATCCGATGAGAGCTTCCTCATATGGTGCGAAGATATGTGTAAGCACATCTCCTACCACATCCAGTACGCCAGGAAAGTGACCCGACGCGCAACTGTCGTGGTACTTGGTGAGGAATATTATTCTCCTTCTCTCAGCGCCTTTGTCGGGCAGACCATCAGGTGCGAACTGGAACAGGCCCGCGAAAGTGGCCCCGTCGTCGCCTGCTATGATAACAATGCAAAACTCATTGCCACCTCCGTGAGACGCGACATCTACTTTGCTAAAAAGGTGAACTAAATGGACTTCGAAGCCACAACAATATCCGTTCAGGAAGAAAACATCGACACCTGGGCCTACGTCGAGATCATGGGACACACCGTCGTAGCCGGTCGCCTCACCACTCGCAAAGTCGGCGTCGCCGTCATGCTCCAGGTCGACATCCCGAAAGGTGAAACCGGATTCTCTCATAGCCAGCTCTACGGGCCCGGCGCTATCTTCTCCATCAGTCCCACGACCGAAGCATGGTGCCGCAAGTACTGCGCGGCCCGCAGCACCTACGACCGGTCTCCAATCCCCTACATTCCGCAGGAGAGACAGCTTTCCACCGCCGCACATGTCGACGATCCGGACGATGATCTATTCAGCGATCCTGAAGATGAGAGGGAGGGATAATCATGGCACAGACAGCAGTTCGTCTCGACATCCGTGACCGAGCCAAGTCGACAGACGATCCGCAGGAGCTCAAGAAGCAGATCGCCGACCTGGTCGACCAGGGCCAGATCAAACTAAAGGACATCGAGCGCGCAACCACATACAAGACGTCCACGATCAGTCAGATCCTTCACGACAAATATGAAGGCGACCAGGTCAAACCGTTGGACGCCATCATACGCTGGTATCGGTACTGGGTGGCTCGTCACACAATCGTCCGTACCTCCGTCGTCGAAGAGATCCAGGCTGTCATCGAAATGGTCTGGCGGGCAAAGGAAATCGGTATGATTGTGAGCGCCTTTGGTAAGGGCAAGTCCGACGCGGCGATGCTGTACGCGGCTGAACACACAGATTACTGCAGGTTCATCGAGCTCACCGGCGCATCCAGCCCGACAGAGCTGCTCGATAAGATCGGTGATGCGCTTGGACTGACGGAGATCCTGACCGGCTCCAATTCCAACCGCCTTCATGCAATCATTCGAAGCTTGCAGCGCAATCCGCAGGTTCTCATCATTGATGAAGCGGACGAGTTAAAGCCCAAAGCGCTGAAGCTGCTCCGTGACATCCACGGCGACAACCAGGAGCGCTGCGGGATCGTCCTCATCGCCAACGAGAAGCTCTTCCGTCTCCTGCAGAACCCGGACCTCGGATATTTCGCGAGCCGCATAGCTATCAAGCGCCGGATAGAAGATATAACCTTCGCCGAGGCAAAGATGATCGCCGACCGCTTTGCTCATTCGCTCGACAATGGCGAAATCAAAGCTGCCTGGGAATGGAGTAAACGACATCACTCGATCCGCTCACTCGTTAATCTCTTCAAGATGGCAAGCCGCATCGCCGATATGAAAGACCTCGACGAGATCGACAGCGACTGCTTAAAGGAGGCATACGCGTGGCTCATCGACTGAGTGTTAGGGTGCATCATGATTCACCCCCGATAGCACGTCCCTGCTCCAGTTGTCACGGCAGGAAGGTCAGCAAGAAGCGAGGGACTCCGTGCCGGACGTGCGGCGGGACCGGCGTGAAGCCGATCGACCCGCAAAGGGCGTACGAAATCGAAATGGTCATGATGGCTCTCCGCGTTCTAACTCCGCCTGCCTGTCCGGAAGCGTCGACAAAGGAAATCTCCAATCACATCCGGAAGGTTATGGCCATGTCTTTATCCCTCGATGCCGTCTCTCGCATCCTGGTCTACCTCGAACGCGACGGCCTGGTCATCAAACGACGCGAAGGTCAGGAAGCCCTCTGGTCCATTTCACACGTCGTACGGGCCGTACCGTCGACTCATGAGTCGCCGTCGCCCAAGAAAGGAGCATCTAAATGAGACTCGAAACCCTCACGTTCTTCAACAACATCCTCATGAAGAAATTTGACTCGCTCGACAGGAGCCTCCGGATCAACCCGAAGTCGGAGATCCTCACCATACGGACCATGATCACAACAATCATGAACGAGACGATGACACCGGCCAACGCGCAGAAGCTCGGCGAGCTCGGCCGGAAGTACAATGAGATGCTCCGCCTGGACAAACGCCAGCAGCTGCACTGGGAGCAGTGGCAGAAGGAACGCCGTGCCCTCGGAAAGGAAATCGCAGAGCTCGACGAGCAGATCAAGTCTCTTCAGCCTCCAACTCTATTTGATGCCAAGCCAGCAGACGTAAAGGAAAATCCTGATTTGTCCGTCCCTGGCCAGGAGTCCCATGCAGCCTGAAGACCGCCGCAAGTTCAATCAGAAGATCAAAGCCCTCCAGTACCGCCTGGGTATCGACGACGACATATTCCGCGACATCGTCCTAAACGTCGAGCCCCGGTCGGAAGGCCACCTCACCCACTGCGACGACGAGTCCGCCAATCTCATCCTTATTTCTCTCCGCCGCGTTTCCGATCGCCAGGGTACGGGAGGTTCACAAACTGCCCCCCGTCCTGCTCCCTCGCGTCAGAATCGCCAAGTCGCCCGACTCATGGATTACCTGAACTGGACCTGGAAGCAGACCGCGCACCTTTGCTTCCGGATGACCGGCAAAACGCGGACCGACAAATGTTCACCACGCGAGCTGTCGCTCGTAATCCGTGCCATGGTACATATTATCGACAATGACCTCAAGTCCGGCAAGATCACACTCCCGGATGCGCAACTTGCCGATTACATCACTCACACCAACAAGTTCCGTAAGGCTCTGCCCTCCCAAAAGCTTGCCCTGAGCGAGTCCGAGCGAAGCGAGGATGAGTCGAACGGGTCAGGAGCTGAAAAATGTTAACCACGCTTATCGCACTCTTCGCAGGTGCCGCAGTCGGTTTCCTCGCGGCCGCCATGCTCGTCAAGGGTAAAGACTACGACGCCTCAGTCGCCGAGCACTTCTACCACGACGCCGAAACCCGGTTAAACGCCGCTCACGAATCCATCGCCCGCTGGCGCCGTCTTGCGGTCCGGCAGCAGACCGAGATCAGAGTCCTGCACTTCGCGCAGGATCTCTACCCGGATGCTCGCGACAAGAGATCCCGCCTGGCTTCTCTGAAGTTCGAACTCGAACACTGTGATAGCCATTTTACTGGGCTCTTCACACCAGCTTCGAAGCAGCGAATGGTCGAGACACTTAAACGCCTTCTTCTTCCCGGCACCACGCTTCGCTTGGAACACGACGGGCATTCCAAGGCACTGAGTCCAATGATGACCGCCGTCTCTCTCGAAGTCGGTTCTTCCATCGACCACTCACTCACAGTAATCAACACCGCTGTGGGTAGAAAGGACTCCAGTCGTGTACCAGCCTGAACGTCTCGCACTCAAGATTTTTATCGCCGAGGCTGTCGCCCTCATTGTGGTCCTGTACCTCCTCGTCACAGGAGTACTGCGATGACCTCGCGACCTCAGACCGCACCCACTTCTCCCTCCCCTTACGAAGGGGAGGGTCGGGGTGGGGTTGCTCCGCTGATACCCGCCGACATTCTCGACGGCCATCATGCTTGCGAATTTCTCGGTGAGGGCCTCGACGACCTCCGCATCCAGTTCAAACCGGACATCGAGACCTACAGCGTCATCTACACCGACCGGAACGGCAACGACCTTGACGTCGGTAAGCTCACGAAGGGCGGCGCGATCCGTCTCATCTCGCGCATCGCCAAACTCTTCGATATACCGTTGGAGGTGAAGTCATGACCACTGCGCCAGTTCCCAGCATACAAAACACACCCTCTTCTCCCAGGAGAGGGCAGGGTGAGGTCAAAATAATTCGCTGCGCCTGCGATAACAATCACTGCCCGGCCCAGCTCGAGATGGCGCCCGTCGGCAAGTTCATGAACATCAAGTCCGGCAATATCACGGTTGCCCTCGACATGCAGCGGGCGCTTGAGATGATCGGCATCCTGTCGAGACACTTTCGACTCAACATCCACCTTCACGTACGGGCAAATCATGTCGAAGATCCCGCTCGCGGGAATTTGCCCGCCCCAAAACAAGGAGACCCACATGCCAACCATCCATGACATTGAAACATCGGCAGACCGTTATTCCATCGCCAAATCCGACGTAACGGACCTGGTCGAAGAGATCACCGCTCGAGTCGATGAGCTCAAAAAGGAATTCGCACCCAGAGTGAAGGCCGCCATGAGAATCGCGGCGACCCGTCACGAAGACCTCTATCGGCTGATCGCTGATAATCCGGACTTGTTCAAAAAGCCCCGCACCTACTTGTTCGCTGGCCTGAAGGTAGGAATGCAAACGGGACCCGCCACCATTGAAACAGACGACGAGTCCCTGACCATCGAGTTGATCGAGAAGCATCTGACCCAGGAGCAGCAGAAGCTCCTTGTGAAGACCACGAAGAAGCTCAATGTCGTAGCAGTCAAAAAGCTAGACGAAAAAACGCTCAGGGTCATTCGGGCTTCACTTGTCGAAGGCAAGGACCACGTTGTCATAAAAGAGACCGACACACAGTTCGAGAAGATATTCTCGTCGATCGTCAAAGACCAGGTCGAAGAGCTGCAGGAGGAGTACTCAGAGAATGGCCAGGACTGAAAAGAAGGTCATCCGCGGTTACGTCGCAGAGAACGTGCACGCGTCCGACATACTCGGATACAGGGCTGTTCCTGCTTACGACGATGCTGTTGTACTCAGGGCTAAACGCAATGTCGTTCCAGCCAAGAACCATTACAAACTTCGTTCTGTCAGAATCACAATTGAGGTTATCGACAAGTGACTCCCGCCATTGACGATCTCGTTTTGACTGTCGGCGGCCGGAAGGGAACGCTGAGACAGCACGCGATCTGGGTCACCGGCATGGGACTCAACTACATCGAGGAGCAGGCCCTCAACGAGATAGCGAAGAAAGTCGAGGACCACCGATTGCTCAAGGTGGACCTCGAGAAGCTTCTCTATTCCTGGGGAATGAGCAGCGGGAAAAAGGCGGTCAGGTATATCGTGGTCTCGGTCGAGAATATCGCCGATGCCCGAAAGACAACCACCGCAAACGCCCGCAAAGCGACCTCTAATCCGGCTGCGGATGACGGCGACCAGATGGTGTTTTCGGACAAAGAGGAAGCTGCCCGGTTCGTTGCCTACCTGAAAGAAAACGGCATCCATGGTTGGGTCCGTCCATTCGGATCAGACAAGGTGACAGTCGGAGCACTCAACGTGCATGAGCTCTATAAAACATATTTCAAAGCCGGTCGGGCTTATCATACGGATGCAACTTATCCCGGAGGCGATCCGCGTCCTGCCAGCCAGCCCCCTGACAGTGCGAATGCACGACTCGCATGCCCCAACGCGGACGCCTCCCAGTTGTTCGAAGGCAGTTCCACTCCGGGGTCCAAGGAGCAATCATGAATCCTAACTCCTATGTCTGCGAGTTCGACCTCTATTCGGTCGTCATGCTCCGTCCGTCGTGCGAGACCTGTAACCGCTCCATCCAGTCCGGCTATTCTTACGTTCATCCGGATCCGCGCACGGGTTATCCGATCATGACCTTCTGGTGTCATGAAGACGCTCCGGACTGGGTCAGGAAAGCCGCGAAGAAGTCGCTGAGCACCATCCCACCAGGCGGCGACCCCGTGATCTGCAAGAAGGAGGCAGCATGAAACATGAGTCCGCAGCCTGGCGTCGGAACGCAGCCCGCTATGCCCGTATCCAGGAGAAGGGCGTCGGCGTCGATCTTCCCCTTTTCGATCAGCACGCGGCCGCGTCCGTTGAGCCCGTCGGCGCTGAGACTATGCCGAAGTCGATTCCGGTCGCGACCGACACGCGCGACCTGGCAAACACGGTGGTACACCTCGACATGCGGATCCCGAAGAATCAGCAGGACCGGATACTCGCAGTCCTGCAGGAGAATGGTCCATTGACGAATCGCGAAATCGCTGACAAGACCGGCATCCTGATCACAACTGTTTGCATCCGTAACTACGAGCTGAGACAGCTTAATAAGATTGTCATTGGTAAGAAGCGTCAGTGCCGGATCTCCGGAATGGTCGCCACTACGTGGAGAGCGGTTTGAACAGACTCCTAGAGTTGAAGGCATTCCTTGATATGGTAGCAAAGACTAAACGTCGCGGACATTTTGAAATCGACTTCGACGGCGAGCGGTTCCACTGGACCGTTCCCGTGAAGAATATGACGGCCTCTCAGCTGGCGTCACTCACCGGTCTGCTCACCGATTCACCGCCTCAGCTCGTCGGTGAACACGAAAGAAAGGAACACCATGGCACGTAAGGTTGAACGCATCGACGCCAAGCGTCTTTACACTGAAGAGCTCAAGGAAGTACCGGAGATCTCGAAGCAGCTGAACGTCCCGGAGAAGACAATCTACCGTTGGAAATCCGACGATCTGAAGAAAGGCTCGGACTGGGACAAAGAGCGCGAAGCGATTCGAAATACCCTATCTTCCGTGTCGATAAAGACCGACCAGGTTGCAGCTGCCCAGTACGAGAAGATACTGAAGGAGATCGCGGCGACCGGCAAGATCAATCCAGCCGAGATCTATGCCTTCCGACAACTCCTCTTGTCGGCAGAAGCGTTCAAAAAGAAACAGGACAAGCTAGGAGACATCCTTCTGATGGTGAACGAGCTGATAGAGTTCATGACCGAGAACCATCCGGACCGGCTCGAATCTCTCCATGACCTCCTGACGGAGTTCGGAGACTCCATGCGCGACAAATACGGGAAGAAGTAAAGATGATCACCACCGTCCGCCAGTATGACGAGCAGTATCAGAAACTCATGGAGCTCATTCAGCAGAGTGCGACTCCGTTCCCGAATGACTCCACCGAGAAAAAGATAGCCCGGAAGAAACGTGCCCAGGTGGACCGCTTCTTCTTTATGACGACGTACATCCCCCACTACGTCAGCAGCGTCGACGAAGAGTACAAGCTCTGCTGGAAGGACCCAGACAAAGAGATCGACTGGGTGAAAGCCGGTTACTCCATCCATCACAAGACCTTCTTCACGCTCGCCGACCTGACAAATATCTTCGTCATTCTGGCAGGCTACCGCGAGTCCGCGAAAGACACAATCATCGGCAAGGGTGACGTCCTCCACAAGCTTCTCTTCCAGCTGCGGTGGTTCATCCCCGTGATCTCTATGACCAAGGACAAAGCAGAATCGAAGATCATCCCGGTCAAGATCGAGCTCGAGATGAACGCCCGCATTATAAGCGACTTCGGTCCGCAGGTCGGTCAGGTCAAATGGGAGAATGATGAGTTTGTGACAAAGAGCAGTCGAAAGGTCCAGGCGTTCGGCATCGAGCAGAGCCTTCACTCCGCCGAGAACTCCGGGCACCGTCCCGACCACATCCTCATGTCCGACATCGTCGATCCCTGGCACCCCGATTCCCCCGCCGTCACTCAGAACAAAGTCGACGCGGTGAAAAAAGATATACTCAAAAGTGTGAACTCCACATTCTGGAGTGCAATAGACCTGTGCAACTGGTCCGTGAAAGGTGACGTCACCGATGAACTTATGACCGGAAAGAATACCGGCCATTTCAAGAAGGTCGTCTGCCGTGCCCTCGTCCCGAATCCGAAAAAGACCTCGGAAGAAAAAGCCATTGCCAAGGAATGCCGTGAGGCCGGTCTCCCTGACGGTGAAATGTCCGACTGGGAAAAGCGTGGACGAACCGTCGACCGTGTCAGAGAAAGTCTGCTGGATCCCGACACATTCGATACCGAAATGATGATGCGCCCGAAGTCGAGGAAGGGCCAGATTTTTCCCGACGAGTGGTTCAAGCATTTCCATCGCCGTTCCGAGCTCGATCTCTCGAGATACTTAATCGTCTCCGGAGTCGATCCCTCCGGCACAACGCCGGGAGACCCGAAAGCGGTCATAACTGTCGGCATTGGCATTGTCAAAGTCGGCTTACAGGACAGGCTCCATATTCCTGTCCTCAAAGCCGATGGTCAGCAGGCAGACATTGACTGGATGCTCGAGACGTCATACCGGCATGTCGAAGAATTCAAATCGATTCAGCTCGTTGTTGCCGACAACGCCTACAAGGATTTCGTAGAGCGGGAATACCAGACTCTCATGGTAAAGAAACACAAGACGCTTCCCTTCATGCCGGTCACCCAGGTCGGAAACAAAGAAGCGCGCATCGCAACCCTTGCGCCCGACGTCAAGAACGGCATTATCACCTTCGATCAGGACGATCCTGACCAGGATGTACTCCAGAGGCAGCTCAGAGCCGAGCCGAATCCCGGTTCCGTCAATGCCGGCGGCATCGGAGATGATCTTGCGGACGACCTGGAAATGACCGTGTCAAAAGGCAAGGCGCTCTTCAAACTCCTGGGTGTGCCATCATACAAGTCCGTCTCCAAGCGCGAAGCCACGTTCAAGAAAGGAGCATGGTGATGAAATCTGACATATGTGAAAGGTCGAGCGGCTTGCTATGCATGAACCAGCATGGCGCCGTGGTATTGTCGAGAAAAGGTCAGCAGGTCGCAAAGAGAATTGGAAAAGCCGTGGGACCCGTCATCGTAGAATGCATTCTATCGGCGTGCCTGCAAATACCTGCGGGACCGTTCGAGGCGGGTAGGAGAGTGGCCGGCGGTTATAGGCCCGATAAGAGTAGCCTCGATTCTAACAACCCCTCTCGCGGTGGCTCAGATGCTCCCTCTCCATCGAAGGGAGAGGGTCAGGGTGAGGGTGCTCAGTGAAAGTCCACATCGCCACCACTCGCAGATCGACATTCAAACGCTTTTTGAAAGCCCTTGGAATCGCACTCATTGGCTTCTTCTACGACGTCAGAATTTCCAGGAAGGGCCGGGTCTCACTGAGACTCCGGGATAACAAACAAGAGCGCACATTCCACAAACGAATCAAACGGAGGATCCATGACAGTACGTGAGCCCCTTGCCTGTCAGGTCGGAGGTGCGCAATGAAAGCCGTAGACATCGTCTTAACCGGTCATGTCATCGATGAATTGAGAAAGCTGAAAGCGAATTCGATTCAAACGATTGTTACAAGCCCACCTTACTGGTCACTGCGAGATTACGGTACACCGCCGCAAATATGGAGCAGCGGATTACCTCTCTGCAAAAGACACGAATGGGTACTTATGGTTCAATCTTCAGCGAACGGCCAAACCGCGCCGATGACCGGACGAACTCTCAATAGAAATTCGGCAACGAGGGAGCCTAGGGTGTCTGAACATTGTGCTCGATGTGGAGCCTGGAGAGGAAACTTGGGCCTCGAGCCTACCCCGGAAATGTATATCTGGCATTTGGTCCAGATCTTTCATGAAGCACACCGCGTACTTCGGGAAGACGGCACATTGTGGCTCAACCTGGGCGACACATATTTCTCAAACGGGTCCGGTTCACAGAGCTTTCACAGGGGTGTTTCCAAGACCCACCATACACTGAAGCACAAGGACCTCGTGGGGATTCCCTGGTCAACTGCCTTCGCTTTACGGGCCCCATGGCGGCAATGCGTCGTCTGCCGAGAGACAGCGCATGACATCGAATGGGGGAAAATCAAAGACCGGCGAGGCATCACTCATTTCGTTTGCCCAACTTGCGAGATGCCCACCGTCCATCGCATCGTCGAGCGGGGCTGGTGGCTGAGAGCCGAAATCATATGGTCAAAGCCCTCCTGTGTCCCTGAATCCGCCAAAGACCGACCCACTAGATCGCACGAACACATATTCCTTCTCACGAAGAATGGTGACCGTCGGTTAATCTGGAAGGCGCGCGACAGCGGTAAGTGGTCGAAACATCCTGACCTCAGTGAATCTATAATCGCAGATGGTAAGCGACTCAGCCGTTGGGTTGGGTTCGATTATTTCTACGATGCTGGCGCCATTGCAGAACCGCTTATGACGAAGAAGGGCCCACTGAAGAAGATCGGGACAAATCTAAAGTACAACGAACCTGGCGTATCTAAATTCACGGCCACTAGCGCAAATGTATATCTCGACAAAGTCCGTCGAGGACTAATTACGACCAGGAACAAACGCAGCGTCTGGGTGATTCCGCTGCAGTCGTTCCCAGGAAAACATTGGGCGGCGTATCCGCTTATGATACCCGATCTTTGCATAAAAGCAGGATCACGCCCAGGTGACACAGTTCTGGATCCATTCGCCGGATCAGGGACAACACTCATCAAAGCTAAGGAACTGGGACGCAGGTTTGTCGGTATTGACCTCAGCAAATCCTACGTCAACTCCATCATCAAACCGAGACTCTCGGAGATGAAATGAAGACTAACTATAAGTACATTCACTTCAGCCAATTAAAGACTCCACCCGGCAAGAAGACATCGGCATGGGCGTGCCACAGCAGCGGCCCTTTCCCGCTCGGTTATGTGAAGTGGTACGGTCCCTGGCGTCAGTACTGTTTCTACGTCGACGGGCATCCGGTCTTTTCCGGAGGTTGTCTTGCCGACATCCAGGACTTCCTCAGCCAGGCAAACAAACAACATCGAGAGCAGCTCCGCAAAGTGTCCCCTCCTCCGGAGGGAACGAAAGAGGTGGGTTCATGAGCTCGAACCGTCCGAAACGACAGAGACACTCTAAGGCTTGCATGTGCGAGGAGTGTTTTCAGAAGAAGCTCCAACCTCGAAAGCGGCAGGTGAGCAGGAAGCATCCCGCCGGCTGTCAGTGCGAACAATGCTTCGCCTCCACCCAAGAATTCATAAATCTTGTGTTGAGTACCGAATGAAGCCTCTCCTCACACGCATTGCCATCATAGCAGTCTGCGCTGCTGTCTTTGTCTTCGTGCTTCCACGGTCCTGCACTTGGATTGGAGGGAGCTCCGCCCCCGACTCCCAGGTATCCACGATCTTCACTCCGAAGGACTCGGCCTTCGCCGCCGTAGCGACAAAGCAACATCGTCCTGCGTCGACTCCCTTCGAGAAACAGAAGTCGCCGGTTAAGCTGCCCGCTGATCTCAAAGAGACAGACGTGCGCGAAGCCGTGAGGATCATCGGAGTCTCTCCGGATTCCACCTCAGACACGACAGTCGTGATTCTCGCACAGGATGGCCACATTTACGCCACAGGCGGCCGACGTTCGCTCAGGGTCGAGCGGTGGCAGTATTTGCCGCCCCTCCTGGCTTTCGGCGTTTATTCACAGTTCGGCCTGACAATCTCCCTGCCCCCGGCCGCTTCCGCTCATCTTTCTCCCTGCCTGGCAGTATCCTTCCTGCAGGTCGACGGCCGCTTCCAGCTCGGGACACTTCTCGCCGACCTCGACGGCGTTGGAATCGGAGCCGGCTATCGCTTCGATCGGTTCTCTTTCGGTGCACTCTGCGCCACGCCGTATGCACTCGGTGTCGTCCAACCAGGCATCAAACTTTTCATCACCTACAACTTCTGAGGTTCATCATGGCCAAGTCCAAACATCGAAAGCTAAACGCAAAGAGTAGCACCGTAAGGAAGGTAACCGCTGTAGTCCCGCGTGCTCGTGGAAAGAGCAACAAACCGGTCCTCCAGGAGATCGCAGCTGTCGGGATCCGCGATCGTTACTCCAGCTATCCTTCTTACGGCCTCACGCCGGAGCGCCTGACCTCCATTCTCCGCTCTGCAGACACGGGCGACATCTTTGCTCAGTCAGAACTCATGGAAGAGATGCTCGAGAAGGATATGGACCTGGCCGGAATGTTTGCCTCCCGAAGGCTCGCCGTGACAAAGTGCAATTATGATATTCTGTCGGATGAAGACGATCCGAATGGAGCCGAGAGAGCCGACGAAGTTCAGAACATGCTCAATCGCATAGACAACTTCGACTCGGCAAAGGACGACCTCCTCGATGCCGTCCCTAAAGGTTTCTCTGCGTTGGAGATCTTCTGGATTGTCCGCGATGGCAAATATGAGATCGAGAAGATCGAGAAGAGGCACCAGAAACAATTCAGATATGGAAAAGTGGACGGGACCGGCGACCCGACCGACCTCCGCTTCGTTGTCTCTCCCGACAAGACTGAAACGTTCAGAGGTCTCGTCACTCCTGAAGATCTGTCCCGCGCTTCAGTCGACGGAATATCTCTTCGTGACTATCCGGCAATCAGGAGGCGGTTCATCATATCGCACCTGAAGGCCCGCTCCAGCGATCCGGCAAGAGCCGCTCTTCTGAGAGGCTGCGCTTTTCCCTGGCTCCTCAACAACTTCAGCGTTAAATGGCGCGCCGAATTTCTCGAGATGATTCTGGGCATCCGTGTCGGGAAGTACGATCCGAACCAGCCGGATCAGATGCAGGTACTCTACGATGCGCTTCAGAGCCTTCGCACCGATACCGCAGCCGTCATCTCCAAAGATTCAATTATCGAACTCATGCAGCTCGAAAAGATGGGAGAGACCCACAAGGCGTATGGCGACTTCGCCGACTGGATCTCGAAGCGGTATTCAATAGCCATCCTGGGCCACGAAGGCAGCGCGAAGAGTACTCCCGGACAGCTCGGCCAGAATACGACAGCCTTGGAAGCGAAGCAGGATCTCATCGATGCCGACGCTCGCAAGGTTCTGGATGAGCCAATCTCGAATGACATTATCAGAGCCTACCTTGAATTCAACTACGGTCCGCTGGAGTTCTATCCCTACCATCAAACCGACACATCCAGGATCCCCGATCTGTCAAAAGAAGTTGAAGTAGATCTCGGCCTCCAGAAGATGGGTTATCCAATCACCAAACAGTACATCTCCGAAAAATATGGCCGGCCTTTGCCTGGGAACGATGATGAGATACTCACTCCCGTCAGCGGTGGACCTTCCGCTCCTCCACCAGATCCGACCGCCATTGCGGCAAAAAAAAAACTTCTCGGGAAAAGGTAACCTTCCGTGGTGAGTCGGCATACCAGGATGAGCTTGACAATATCATCACAAACGCCGTCGCGGATGCGGTCCCACTTTACGAACCGCTCACCAGCTCGATCAAGCGTGTCGTTGGATCAGCGGCCGGCTACCAGCACGCAATTCTCCTTATCGATAACTTCCCGGCAGATAAACCCTTCCTGGAAGGCTTCTCAAACCACCTTCAAACGTCCCTCGAGACCGCTTCAGCTCTCGCACGCAGTCAGATCCTCGCGAAGGATGCAGCTCTTTCCCGGAAGTCCGGCATGGTCTCCGCGAAGTTCATCCGCGCTAAGAAGCGTGTCGACGTCTCATCCTTTCAGTGGTTCAAATGTGACAA
The DNA here is from genome assembly GCA_046705025.1 of Candidatus Kryptoniota bacterium. Classification (GTDB taxonomy): domain Bacteria; phylum Bacteroidota; class Ignavibacteria; order Kryptoniales; family JAKASW01; genus JAKASW01. Next base: position 41,872 of record JBJKQU010000048.1, read on the forward strand.
CGGTGTCAACATCTCTTTCGACATCATTCCCGAGTCCGCTCTCAAAGCCCTTTTCAATCGTTCGCTCACTGTCTCCGGAGTCGAGCAGACTGAACTTCTTCAATACGTTAAAAACCAGCTTGCTCTCGCTGCGGCCGGCGCTATCGACTTCCGCGAGTTCAACAACAGTCTCGATCAGCTCTTTCTGCGGTATGGCGTCTCACCGCTCGCAGGCCATCACATCGAAACCGTCCTCCGGACCAATCTCGCCAGCGTTTTCGAACAGGGCGCGCTCGAACAAGTCCTCGAGATCTCCGATCGGTTTCCATTATGGCGTTACTCCGCGATACGGGATCGTCGGACTCGGCCCACACACTGGGACTTCAACGGAACGATCTGGCGGGTCGGTGACGGACCGATCACTCCGATCGACTTCAACTGCCGCTGCACGACAATCTATCTCCATCAGTCCGAAGTCGACGAGAAAGGCTTACGTCCCGAGCGATACAACCGGGAAGCTTATGTTGACGTCAAAGGCCGCCTCGTCGTCTTCTTCGACAACCGCAAGAACTTCAACTCCTGGCTCGAACAGCAGCAAACCGAGTTCAGTCCCGAACTCCGTTCATGGATTGCCGACAATTTGAAATAGCGAGTGAACCCGCTAACTTAGCCCACAGACGGAGGATGAGAATGAAGGAAGGCAAAGTGCGGGTTAAGTACAAATGCACTGCGGTATCGGATTGCACCGGCGAGGGGTTCTACCCGGACAACGTTGTCGTCTCGCGAGTCTATATGGAAACGACTCTCGAACCAACTCACCCGATCCGAGTCGTTCTTGAACCATACTTCCCCGTGAGATTTGAAATGACGGTCCTCCACCGAAAGATCTTCGAGCCCAACCTGGAATACACGGTGGAATACGACGTGGATGGAACTGTGGTTCCTAAAATTATATGCCAGGAATGCGGTCACTCCATAACTGAACACGAAGTCGAAAAGCCACCCGGTCCTTGTGCCGTCATGGACTGCGGCTGTTCATCTTATCGGCGGTAGCCCAATCGTTTTGCCATTTTGTCACACGTGTCTTCCGAAGCTGGCCGCGAAATTGTCCTAAAATCCGCGATTTGTCCATGTGTGCAGTTTGTGGCCGCTCTCTGGAAATCGTTTAATCCGTATTGAATTCGCGGAAGTCTGAAATCAATGCTCAAATAAACCGACAGGCCATTCTCGAAAAGTCCCACTTTTTACCCACAATTCTCATTTAAAGTGACACCCCGATTCCGCACAACTCGCCATAATCTCGCCGCTTAACAAAAACGACGACGCTCAGTTAAATCGACCCCTTACAATGCATCGATACGAATACCGGCCCGTCTGACAGCCCGAAACCTCGAATTTCGACCCGATTCCCTGTGTTCTGCGATTTCGTCGAAAGCGGGCACAGATGACGCCCCTTGAATCAATTCTTACACTGTTTTGTTAAGTCTATTATATGACACTTATCGAATCCCCGGCCGAAATGCCGTCCGCACAATTCCACGACCGGCTGAGGAATCCGGAATGATGGGCCGCCGTGCAAGGCTCATTATCGACACCGTAATCCTCGGCATCGTTGGCGCTCTCGGCGCGCAGGTCTTCACGCTGCTTCTCGATTTGTCCAGGACTTGCTTCCTTCACACTGTTGCCGGGTATTATTCGCCCGGCCTCCCGACCGACGGCGGCACGCTCAGCCAGGTGATCGGCCCGCACGGGATGTGGCCCGTGCTGGTTGTCATCGTAATAGGCGGGCTCATTTCCGGTTTCATTATATATACATTTGTTCCGGAAGCCGAGGGACACGGTACCGACACGGCCGTGAAATCCTTCCACCGGAAGGGCGGCAGGATTCGGGGACGCGTTACTCCACTGAAGATAATCGCCTCCGCAATAACGATCGGATCCGGAGGCGCCGCAGGACGCGAGGGACCTACGGCACTTTTCAGCGCGGGATTCGGCTCGATGTATGCCAGGATACTGCACCGACCCGACAGGGACCGAAGGCTCCTGGTACTCATCGGCATGGCGGCAGGCCTGTCCGCCATCTTCAGGTCTCCGATCGGGACTGCGATATTCGCCGTGGAGGTACTCTACAGCGAGATGGAATTTGAAACCGAAGCGCTTGTTTACACGATGCTCGCTTCGGTTGTGGCGTACGCAGTAAATGCAATCTTCGTCGGGTGGAAGCCGCTGTTCCAGGTTCCGGCTTCACTCGAGGTGAAGAACTTCCTCGACTATGGCTGGTACATAATCCTCGGTCTGGCAAGCGGCCTCGCGGGGACATTCATACCTACGGCCTTCTACAAAACACGCGACATGTTTCACAGAATACGAATGCCGGATCAGCTTAAACCCGCAGTCGGAGCACTCGGAGTCGGAATTCTGGCTTTGTTTCTTCCGCAGGTTTTGGGCGGAGGCTATGGCTGGATGCAGATGGCCATCAACGGTCAGCTCGCAATATCGCTGATGCTGCTGCTTGTCGTCGGCAAGCTTGCGGCCTTCGCGCTGACGGTATCCTCCGGTGGGTCGGGCGGTGTGTTTGCTCCCACCCTATTTGTCGGTGCGATGCTCGGCGGTGCGCTGGGCCACATATTCCACCAGCCGCCTGCCGCGTTCGCGATAATCGGGATGGCTGCCGTCTTCGGAAGTTCAGCCCGCGTACCGATCGCGACACTGCTGATGGTGACGGAGATGACGGATGGATACCACCTGCTGGTTCCGGCAGCGCTCGCGGTGATGCTCGGCTTCATGATACAGAGGTACCTGTCGTCCAGGTTGAAGCTCAGGTATATCAGCCTTTACGAAGCGCAGGTACCGACGCCTGCCAATTCGCCGGCGCACAGAACCGAACATCTCAGACGGGCCGTGAGGCTTCTCAGCGAGCGGAGAAAATTCGACCCGAGAACGATATCGCACCTCGACATAGCATCTTTGCTCGAATCGGAAGCCGCCGTCGAGATAGTAGGAGGAGAACAGATTTTCCTCGGAACACTGAAGCCCAGCGATCCGTGCGTCGGCACTCCGGTGAGAGACAACTGCCTCGCCGGCGGCGACACCAGATGCGAAGTTGTGGCCGTCTTCCGGGGTGAGGAGATGATCGCGGCTAATGAAGACGTTACGATGGAGCCCGAAGACCAGCTTCTGATCATTTGCGACAAAAATGCGCTGTCGAAGCTGAGACACAGGCTCCAGACCCATTCCGGAAAGCGCGGGTCAGGACGGGGCACACGGGGATGAAACCAAACCGGGCGCGCCATCCGGGAGCCACTTAGAATTTATACTTCAGACCGAACCCGTATGGGGTAATGCCGAGGGAGAGGCCAGAGGCAGAAGGGTCATAATGCGATCCCGTTACCGAAGAGTAAACTTCCCTGTAGTACCTGCCGACGGTAGAGCCGATTGCATAAGCCATGAAGGCGCCGGCGACCGCGTCCGAGAACCAGTGCATGCTTCCCCTGTCGACAGAGGAGACTCCATACATTGTATATGCCACGAGACCGTAACCGGCAATCTTCAGCCATAAGCTGTTTGGGTAATAGCTAGTCAGCGCAGAAACCACCGCCATCGTAGCGCCGGTATGCCCCGAGGGCCAGCCGTTGAAGATGCCTCCGCGCAGGAACCCGAACCTGAACTCCTCGCTCAGCCTGTCCATGTTCGAGTATTTGGCCCAATTCGGCGCGGGCCTTCCGGTAATCGCTTTGAGCGCGAGGTTATCCATCAGCTCTATTATGCTCGCCTGTATTACGGCGAAAGAAGCGCCGAGCACCTCGTCGTTGTGAGTTATCCCCGCATAAGCGAGAAGGGAGCCGCCCGCGATGAACGGGAGAAGCTCACCGGTATACGGCACCGGGAGCGCGAACCTGCCGAAGGACGGATGCTGATTGAAGAAATGTTCCACCTTGTAATCGAGGTCCGCACTGACGATCGGCGGCGTAGCGAGCACGGCGGCCAGCTGGTAATCGAGATTCGGTCCGATGAAGCTGTGAATGATATTTTCTCCGAAGTTTCCGAAAACACTCAACTGGACGTTGTCGCCGCCGAAGATGCCTACTGTAGGATCGTAAGGCTTAACTGCCTGACTTTCGGTAGAGAGTGTCAGCGTGTCACCCAGTCCGGTCAGCCCGGGGTTTGCGAGAGTGAGCAGCGGCGGTTTGAAATCACCGTTTCGTGTGATGATAGGGCGTGCACCGGCAACGAGGGGCGTTAGAAAAGCGGATAAGCCGAGGGCAAGTGCAAGCGGGTACAGAATTTTCTTAACCATGTTGTGACCTCCACGCTTCGACAACGCACATGAACAAAGCGGGTTCCTTATGTTAAATTAATAATCGTTCATGCCGGAGCTCACCAAAGGGGCACACCTGCAAATTTGCATTATCAGGCGTGACCTCGTTTTCTTCGGCTCGTCTAATTCATTGAAAAGAACCAATATGGAGGTTAAAAACACCATGGCCATTATCGATGAGATAAGCGGATTTCTAAATCCTGAAAAAACTGTCCTGGTACTCTGGGACGTTCAAAAAATGCTGGTCGACAATATCTTCAATAAAGACGAATTTCTGAATAACGTCAGCGCGCTTTCTTCCGCCGCAAGAGCGAAAAACATTCCCGTCTTCTTCACGAAGATCACGCCGCTGCCGGACAGGTTTCAGTCGGCCGGAAGGCGGTACATGCTGAGCAAGCGAACCCGCCCATTCAATCCAACCCCGGACGGGCTGGACCTGGTTATCAAGCCGGAGCCGGGCGACATAGTGATCAACAAGAACACCGCGAGCATTTTCGTCGGGACAAATTTCGAGCTTCTTACCAGGAATGCGGCAATCTCGACGGTCATATTCACGGGAATCGCGACCGAGATCGGCGTCGAGTCGAGCGCAAGAGAAGCCGGCAACCGGGGATTCTTCCCGGTCGTGGTCACGGACGCCGTGTCTTCTCAAAGCAAAGAAGCACACGCTCGCTCTCTCGACAACATGAGAAGCCTGATGCCGCTCGTCTCCACGAACGAGCTCGTTGAATTCTGGAAGAAATAAGGAGGAGACATTGTGGAACAGACTATGAAACTCATGATGGAACGGCACTCCGCAAGAGTGGAGTTCGACCCGGAGCGCGGCATCCCGATGGAGG
>JBJKQU010000049.1:0-91367 GCA_046705025.1 Candidatus Kryptoniota bacterium
TAAGTCTGCGCGGAGATCGCTGGATGAAATTTTCGCGGCTCAACCGGGCAACGGAGATGCACTAGCTGATCTGGCAATTGTCGAAGCCTATGAAGGGAAAGACGGCGAGGCGCTGAAAATTCTGCAGAGAGTTGTCGCCGAAAATCCCGGGAGTCAATTCGCTGCACAGCTAATGGATAAGCTGCTGCTGCGATGAGATGGAGACCTGCTCTCCCACCCATCTACTCATGACGGCGGCGCCCCGCATATTCTTGTCCCGAAGAGTATTTGTTCGTCACAGGAACACCCACCGATAGTCAGCAGCCCGTAAAACGGAGGTTAACGCCTCAATTTAGTTTGTAGAGTCAGAGTTGCATCGGAGTTTTCCGTCCGTATGCTTGTAAATGTTTAAGCTTAATTATATTATTTATTTATGAATCTACTGGCAATTGAGACTTCATGTGACGAGTGTTCTGCTGCCATACTGCGCGACAGCGACCTGAGATCGGTAGTCATCTCGTCACAACTTGTGCACAGCGAGTACGGAGGCGTCGTACCGGAGCTTGCTTCCCGGGCTCACATGGAACTGATCGTTCCGGTGATAGAGGAAGCACTGAAGAAATCGGCGTTGTCGAAGGGTGAAATAGATTCGGTAGCTGTTACGTACGGACCCGGCTTGGCGGGCTCCTTGATCGTCGGATTGAGCTTCGCCAAGGCATTTGCCGACTCGCGCGGGATACCAGTCGTCGGGGTGAATCACATGGAAGGACACCTTTACTCGACATTTCTGGAAGAAGAGAAGCCCGAGTTTCCTTTCGTTGCTCTCGTTGTCAGCGGCGGACATACAATGCTGATACATGTAAGGGAACCCTATTCACACGAACTTCTAGGACAGACACGCGATGATGCAGCGGGGGAGGCGTTCGACAAGGTTGCCAAACTGCTTGGGCTTGGCTATCCCGGGGGGCCGATTATCGACAAACTGGCCAGGGAAGGTGACCCGCAGGCTTTCAAGTTTCCCCGCGCTTTCATGAACGGTGATTCATTCGAGTTTAGTTTCTCGGGAATCAAGACAAGCGTCCTCTATCTCCTCCGCGAGATTAAATTCGATCCTTCGAATCCGGATCAGAAGCTTGTGCGAGATATCTGTGCTTCTTTCCAGCGTGCCGTGATCGATGTACTGGTTGAGAAGACGATTCGCGCGGCGGAGAAATACTCTGTTCGTTCCATTTCGGTCGCGGGTGGAGTTGCGGCAAACAGGGAATTGCGGAACTTACTGCAGGAAAGTGCCCGTAAATTGAGCGCAAAGGCCTTCTTTCCGAGGCCGCTTTACTGCACGGACAACGCTGCAATGATAGGCATAGCCGCCTACTTTAAATACAAAAAATTCGGAATGGTTTCGGATCTAACGTTGAAACCCGTTCCAAATCTTGCATTTGCGGCCGGAGCCCGCCGGTCCCAGGTAGAGAGTTTCTAGATTGAATAGAATTCGTTTATTACTGGATGCGGCGGCTGAAGGCCGCAGCACGAAGAAGTTCCTGAGCATCTACATCATGCCGGGTTTTCCGAGACCAGATTCGACGCTGGGAGTGTTGGAATCCGCTGAAGCAGCAGGGGCGGACTTTGTCGAACTAGGCATACCGTTCAGCGACCCATTGGCCGACGGGCCTGTGATTCAGCAGGCATCGCAGAAGGCCATAGAAAATGGAATTACGCCCAACGGTGTCCTCGATCTCGTGAGAAAGTTCAGAACCAATTCACAGCTTCCGATAGTTTTGATGGGGTACATGAATTCGTTCCTGAACGGAATCGGGGAAGATTTTCCGGCGAAGCTTCAGGAGGCGGGAGTGGACGGCATTATCATTCCCGATTTATCCCTGGAAGAATCGGAGTCGGTTCGGAAAACGATTGAAGATGCGGGGCTGAGTCTCGTCCTGTTGATTGCTCCGACCTCGAGCGACGACAGGATCAAGAGGATTAACGAGGCCACGAGCGATTTCATGTATTGTGTATCCGTCACCGGAGTTACCGGCGCGAGGAAGGACCTTGTCAACAATGACGTCACTGACTTCCTGGGTCGCGTCAGGAGATTTGCCGTTAAGCCGTTCGTTGTCGGGTTCGGAATTTCGACCCCGGATGCTGCCAGAACAATCTCCAGGTATTCCGACGGTGTCGTCGTAGGTTCGGCGCTGCTGCAGCAGATTTCCGGTGCTCCGGCGGAGGAAGAGGGGCGGCGCGCATATGAGTTTTTGAAAAGCCTCCGGACGGCGATAGACGAATGAAGAATATGAAATCGCTGAGGAGGAAGATCGATCGGGCCGACAAGCGGATCGTGAAACTTCTCAACAAGCGCGCCAGCCATGCCGATGAGATTGGCAAGATAAAAGAGAAGCTGGGGCTGGAAATCTATTCTCCCGAAAGAGAGAAACAGGTAATCGACAACGTATGCAGGGAAAACCCGGGGCCTCTGAACGATGAAGCCGTAAGAAGAGTCTATGAGAGAATTATTGACGAATCGCGCAGACTCGAAAGGGAAAGCGCGGAGGAGCGCAGAGTGTCCATGCGGCCGGGAAAATTCTGGAAATCACTTTCGAGCGGTGTGCTGCAGCTTAACGGCGTCGATCTGCGGAAGAAGAAAAACCTTGCCCTCCTGATAGGGAGCGCGGTTGCCGCTTTCATCCTGTTCTGCGGGGTCCTCTTCATTGCCCCGTACCATGACGTACGTGGAAAAGGCACGGTCGTCACGATAGTGCCCGGCATGCCTGCAGACAAGGTGTTTTCGGAGCTCGGAGAAGAGAATCTTATTACGAGCAAACTCCTGTTCAAATTCGTGGCGAAACTGTTTTCGTTGGACAACAAAATGAAAGTGGGGAAATACCTCTTTGCGGGACACTTCTCCGATTACGATGTACTGAACCTGATTGCGTCCGGTAGGAGCAATCTCTTTGTGACGTTGACGATACCCGAAGGGCTGACGGTTAGACAGATCGCGTCGATATGCCACGATGAACTCGGGGTCGATTCCCTGAAATTTGCGCGGATGGCACTAGGAGACTCGATGGCGACGATACTCAATATCCCCTCGAAAAATCTTGAGGGTTATCTCTTTCCCCAAACCTACGATTTCTACTATGGGACTCCTCCGGGTGAAGTAATGACAAGGATGGTCGATCAATTCAAGCAGTTCTTTAACGATTCTCTGCGTTCGCGCGCTGTTGAGACCGGATATTCGGTCGCACAGATCATGAAGATAGCTTCAATCGTCGAGGCGGAGGCAAAGGTCGACTCCGAGAGACCGATCATCGCAAGTGTGTATTACAACCGGCTGAAGAAAGGAATGCCGCTGGAAGCCGATCCGACTGTCGAGTACGCACTTGGCGAGCACACGAGGCTTTACTATAAGGATCTGCAGATTAATTCTCCCTATAACACTTACCGCAGGGTGGGTCTCCCTCCTACTCCCATTTGCAGTCCCGGCAAGAAATCGATTCTGGCCGCACTCTATCCTGACACCACGAAATATCTTTACTTTGTCGCGACAGGAGGCGGGGGCCACAGGTTCAGCGATACATACCGCGAACATCTTCGCGCGGTTCGTGCTTATCGCAAAGCAATGATGAGGGAGTGAACTTCAGCGTGCTCCTGGCCCTGCTCAGGCTCAAACTAAAGCAAACCATCTGGGGGGATGGACTCCGCGGGATATTGAAGTTCCTTGCACCGGATATTCTTGTGGGGCTGTTCCTGGCTCTTAATGCCGGGGGATTCGATGAGCTCCATTTCCCGAACAGGGTAGCTCTCGTTACGACCGGAGTTGCGCTGTTTACTCTGATCGCCGAGACAAGGAAGCTCTTCTTCAGCGGAGGAGATGTTGAAGACTTCTATTTTATCCGGCCGACGTTTGCCTACAGGGCCTCTTCAACGCTTGCGATCATTACAATCGGTTTGCTCGTTTCATTGTCGATATTTCTTCCCGTCGTTTTGTTTTCGGCGGCAGGGCAGGCTCACACCGTCCGGATATTGTTAGGCTTCCTGACTTCGTCCTGCGTATCGATATCGGTTTATTTCCTCGTTATGTTTATTGTATCCTGGTTCTCCCCGAGGGTGTCCAATCCACTGTTGACCGCTCTTCATCTGGTAATGGCGCTTCTTCTCCTGGCAGCATTCCAATTGTCTCCCGGGGCAGACTTCCCGTTCAGTTCCGGGGGTTCTTTTGCTGCCTCCGCTGCGATGCTGCTTGCAACGTTTCTCGTCTTCGGCACTTTTCCTTTTGCCGAAAGGCTGAGTTCTCGGTTCAGCGTGAACGGACCTTCCGGTCGCCACGATATGGTTTCTATAGTTGCACGGATCACGAAGCTTGTTGCCGTTCGGAGCGGTGAAGAGGAGGCCGGGTTTATGTTCTATGCGACGACTCTCTTGCGCAATCCGTCGTTCCGATTGTCCACCGTCGGGATCGCCGCCACACCGATAATGGTCGCTGTCTACTGGTCGATGCAGGGCGTGCGATTTATGTCTTTCCGTTTGTACCCGGGTTTTGTTAATTCAGACCTCGTGGCGCCGCTGATATCGTTGGTTGTCTCGGCAGTACTGGTTCATTACTTCCTATCTCAGAATGTGTTGAGTTCGGTCGATCACGAAGCAACGTGGCTCGTCAGAACGGCGGGTGATTTCAATGTCGGGAGATTCGTTCTAGGCGTCAGGAAATCACTTCTCGTAATGGTGCAGGTTCCGATGACCGCTCTGGTATTCTTTGTCCTTGCCTTTGAAAATCCGATTCTCGCAGCACTGGCCTCAACCGTCACATTTTATCTTTTGAGTCACGTCGCTGCCACCTGGTTCTCCGTAATGCAAAGGGATCTTCCGTTTTCGCTGCCTTTTACGAGGATAGGTGCCATCGAGACGGTGAATTTGATTTTCATGGTATTGTACTCCCTGCTCGTCAGCGTAGTGCTGTTCTTTTCCTTCGCTCAGCCCCAAAAACTTTTGATGGTGAATATTTTAGCTTTTATCTTAATAGGTCTTCTTGAATCTTTTTCAACGAGAATCGTCAACAAAAGGGTGAGACCGAGTGTCTGACGCAAAAAAGAGAATCATTGTCGCGGTGACCGGCGCAAGCGGAGCCGTTTATGCACTTCACACCGTTCATGCGATGCTTGCCAATGGTGTGGAAGTACACCTCGTTGTTTCCGATTACGGCGCGTATGTAATCGAGAGTGAGACGGACTTCCAGTTGAAGAACAAAAACCTGCTTGAAGAGTTCAGGTCCAAATTTGGTGATGAAGTTCTTAGCGGAGAAATCGTGAAGTACAGCAACAGGGATCTCGCGTCGACTATCTCGAGCGGATCATTCAAAACGGACGGAATGGTCATAGTACCGTGTTCAATGAAAACGCTTGCCGGTGTTGCGAACGGCCTCGCGGGGAAACTCATAGAGCGTGCAGCGGATGTAACTTTGAAGGAGGGCAGGCGTCTGGTCCTCGTGCCGCGGGAGACACCGCTGAACAAAATCCATCTGAAGAACATGCTTGCGGCGTGCGATGCCGGCGCACACATTCTTCCCGCAATGCCGGCCTTCTATCAAAGGCCTACGACAATAGAGGAACTCGCCGACTTTGTTGCAGGCAGAATCCTTGCACTCTTCGACATCGAAGCAGAGTTGTTTGAGCCTTGGCAAAAGTAAGTAGCTATCAGCTGTCGACTTTCACCAAACGGTGGTCGGACCATCCAGTGAGCCCATGCCTCCGGTTGTCTTCTCATCGTTTTGTGGATCTCATCTTCTTTCGCGCGGTTGTTGTTATCTCCGTTCTTATGGCCCTGGCCTTTGCAGGCTGCGCCGGACAGTACGCCCCGTCCGGAGGTCCGGTCGACAAGTCTTCTCCGAAGATCATCTTTTCTTCCCCCTCGGAGAAGGAGTTGAATTTCAGGTCGAAGGAAATAATCCTTCGGTTTGACAAGTATATGTCGCAGAGAAGCGTTGAGAGCGCACTCTACTTTCCGCCGCTCACACTGTCCGAGTTGTCGTTCCACTGGTCGGGAAAAGAGCTGAAGATCGGGCTGGAGAAGGCTCTCGATACAAATCGGACATACATCCTGACAATCGGCGCGACTGCAATCGACTTGAGGAACAACTATCTGGGAAGGGCGTACAACCTAGTGTTCTCCACGGGCGACGAGATAGACACCGGAACGGTGGTGGGGCATGTCTATGCTGCAAAACTTCAGCCGTACACCGTGGCAGCTTTTCCGGTGACGCCTGACATCGACACCCTGAGGCCCTGGATGAATTCTGCCAAGTACGTCACACAGTCCGACGACAGCGGGAGTTATGTTCTGCAGGGGCTCGCCGATGGAAGATACAGGCTTATTTGCTTCGACGACCAGATGCGAAATTTCACATATGCTCCCCAGATGGATCTCTACGCCTCCGCAACTCATGATATCGACCTCACCAGCCAATCGCCCGAAGTCAGTAATATAGATTTCATCCCGGCGATGGAGGACACTTCACTGCCCCAGTTGTACAGCGCGGAACTCGCGAAGAGCGGACTGCTCGTGCTGAAATTCAGCGAACCCATCGATACATCGTATATCGAGCCGACATATTTTGTAGTCCGCGATTCAGCCACGGGCCGCAGATTCCCTGTCGACTTTGCCGCACGCCTGGAGGCTAACCGGTACAACATCGCCATCGGGACCGCTACCCCGCTTCCTCTGAAAAGAAAATACTTCATAACGGCCACCGACAGCCTGAAGGACTTCTTCCACAATCCGATGTCCCCGCACAACAGTACTACTGTTCTTGAAGCAGACAGCGCGACGGTGAATCTTGCGCCATATTATTTCAATTTTGCCGACTCCCTGAAGGATGTCACTTCGTACGACACCCTGTTCTGTCAGTTCATATCGCCTGCGATGGTATCGAACCCCAAAGTGGTCGACGTGACTCTGTCTGATAGCACCGGAAATGAAATGAAAGGGTTCGTAAACCGGGCATCCCAAACAATTTTCAGGATCGGGACTGCGGGTCTGCGCTCCTCCGAATGGTACACGGTTGAGATGAAATATGAAATCAGTGCGGCTGAACAGCAGGGCAGGGAGACAGGCAGCAGAGATTCTGCAGTAAGCCGGCATTTCCAAATGGTTGATTTTGCGGCGCTGGGAGATATTGAAGGGCGTGTGTTACCCGTGGTAAAAGGAAGGAATGTGCTCGTGTCCGCCAGACGATCGGACGGCAAGGCTTTTTTTGTCCTCGCCGATACAAATGGGCAGTACAAGCTGGACGGAATACTTGCAGGCACATATACTTTAACGGCATATGTCCAACATGATTCCAGTTCCGCCTACTTTTATGGAAGAAGCTTTCCATACCGGTTCGCCGAACCGTTTGGAGTTTACCCTGAGCCGGTCAAAGTCAGGGCACGCTGGACGACGGATGGCGTCTTTATAAACCTTCATTGAGTTCATGCTTGAGCGAGACTACATATTGAGGCTGTTTCAGATGCTCGGACGTGCATTGTCCCGCATCCTATTCTTCAAGGAGACGAAGAAGTATACCGAGGCCATAGCCGAAATCAACAGTGCCGCCCCTGCCATCCTCGGGTTGAGTATGGAAATGATCGAACGAATTCCCGTTACAGGTTTGAAGGATGTCCTGGGTTCCGACCCGACGCTTCTTCATTCGAAGCTCTACACCGCAGGCGTGCTGCTGAAGGAGAAGGGGGAAGTCCTGGAGCTCCAGGAGAATTGGGACGAGAGCACCGAAATGTATGTGAAGTCGCTGACCTTTTTCCTAGAGGAGATGCCCGATCTACACGGTCCGGAGAGCGAAAAGGAAATCAGATCAATCGACTTCGTCATAGACAAACTGAGCGACTTTCAACTCCCGCTCGGACTAAAACGCCGGTTAGTCCAGTATTTTGAAAATACCGGCAGATACGACAGGGCGGAGAACACGATATTCGAAATTGTTGATGAGGATAGCGGTTACCTGGGAGAAGGCATCTCGTTCTACGAGAGGCTTCTTTTGAAATCGGAGGCCGAATTGGAAGACGGGCGTCTGCCGAGAAGCGAGGTGGAGGAAAGCCTTGCCGAGCTGCGCAGAAAGCTGCCGGGTTGACGATTCACTTCGACCCGTTCATCGGTCCGGGATTGACGACCAGGCTAGCTCGGCCTTGAACACTAAAGGAACAGCATGAGTGAAAAGATGAAACGCAGCAAAGAACACAAGATAGGAATGACCGAGCAGTCGGATCTGGAAGGGCTATCATTGCTCGGCAAGAAGGCCGAAGCAGTAAGGAAATTGGAGATCTTCCCTAATCATCATCCCAATAGAAATTACGTCGTAAGACTGAGGACAAATGAATTCACGTGCGTCTGTCCGGCAACCGGCCAGCCCGATTTCGCTGAGCTAACGATAGAGTATATCCCTGACAGGAAGATCGTGGAATCGAAATCGTTGAAACTCTACCTGTGGTCCTTTCGAAACGCGGGTGTTTTCAATGAGCATCTTGCAAACGTTATTCTTGACGATCTTGTCGAAGCGCTTTCACCCAGGTGGTGCAGGGTAACGGCGGACTTTGCAGTAAGGGGAGGTATCTCCATAAGCGTCGAGGCTGAGCACGGAAAGCGATGACTGCTCCCTTAGCACAGCCTGAGAAGAACCGAATCGGCGGGGAGAGATGGCTTCCGGTCATTACTGCCATATTTGTAACGAGTCTGATAGTCTCGAACATAATTGCGGTGAAGCTGTTCTCCATCGGTCCTGTTTTTCTTCCTGCCGGAGTAATCGTCTTCCCCATCTCCTACATTTTTGGAGATGTCCTGACGGAGGTTTACGGGTACGCGCGGGCGCGTCAGGTAATATGGATAGGATTCGGGTGCAACCTTCTAGCCGTTCTCGCCATTGTCGCAAGTATTTATCTCCCGCCAGCTTCCATTTGGGATGCGGGAAAGTTGGGGTCGACCCTTCTCGCACAAGAGGCCTATTCAGCAATCCTCGGTTTTGCACCACGTGTTCTTTTGGCGTCATTCGCGGCATACCTCACCGGTGAGTTTCTCAACTCCTTCGTGATGGCGAAGATGAAGATCGCCACGAGAGGGAGATATCTCTGGTCCCGGACGGTCGGCTCCACATTGGTGGGGCAGCTTGCTGACTCCTGCATTTTCATCCTGCTTGCCTTCGTGGGAACGATCCCCTCGTCTGCGCTCGCGACTTTGATCGTGTCGCAGTGGCTCGTAAAATCTGCCTATGAGGCCGTGGCTACGCCGATTACCTACGCAGTTGTCAATTTCCTCAAGCGCAGCGAAAAGCGGGATTACTACGATCATAACACAAATTTCAGCCCCCTTGTCTGGAGGGAGGGGAATGGGGAAAGCGGTAGCAAGGGGTATTCTGCACAGTAGCCGTTTTGGAGCCTTGTTGCAGCACCCGTATCCGCGTTTTCAGTGGGTGAAGGGCCTTCGTTTTGAGAGCCGTGCAGTGCACCTTTTGTGATTGCATTTGAGGGCCAAATCCCATAAATTTTACAGAAAATCGAAACCGAGGTGAGAAGTTGTACGCATTTTTGGTAGTATTAGAGATTGTGATTTCCGTCCTCCTGACGGTAGTTGTGCTGATGCAGGCCAGCAAGGGGGGGGGACTCTCTGGTTCATTCGGCGGGGCAAGTGCCGGTTTTGGAAATATGTTCGGAGTGCGAAAGACTGCCGACATCCTTTCGAGAATGACGACGATTCTTGGCACTGTGTTTATTGTGCTGGCATTCATTATCAATCTGTTCTTTCTTCCGAACAGGGCGACGAATGAGCAGAAGAGCATTCTTCAGACCCGCGGCCAACAGAATCTGCCCGCTCAACAAGTTCCTCAAGTACCATTACCTTCACAGCCAAGTCAGCAGCAGAAGAAGTAACGGGAATCTCCATAGGTGCCCGAACCTTCTCTCATATTGCTGGTTGATGACGAGCAGGCCAACCTCGAATTGTTCTCCACAATTCTCGAGGACGAAGGTTACCGCATAATAGCTGCGGAAAGCGTGGCGGATGCACTCAAGCTTCTTAAGTACAACAAACCCGATCTTATCATCAGTGATATTTACATGCCTGATGTGGGCGGGTTTGAATTTTATGAGAAGGTACAGGGGATCTCGGAACTCCGGTCGATACCGTTCATTTTCCTGAGCGCTCTTGCGGACCGTGCACATGTGCAGGAAGGAAAGGAGCTGGGCGCGGATGACTATCTCACTAAGCCGATCGATGTAGACGAGCTCGTGACGACGGTCAGGGGGAAACTAAAGCGGGCGGCATCACTTCGCAGTGCGATGGAAAACGAGTTCAATTCCCTGAAAGAGCAAATCCTCTCGACTCTTTCCCACGAGTTGAACACTCCGTTGACTTATATAATCGGCTTTTCGGAAATCATCAGCAGCGGAGCTTCCCAGATATCTACGAACGAACTCAAGGAATTTGCCAATCTTATTCATCACGGCGGCGGCCGGCTCAAGAATCTGGTGGACGACTTCCTCGAGACCATACAGATCGACTCCGGTCAGACGCTGAAGTACTATGAGACAGGCAAAAAGGAATTTGATTTATCCGATTCAATCAATTCACTGAAGGAAGAATATTCACCCCTGGCTGCCGAAAAGAGCCTCGGCTTTACAGTGAACCTTAAAGGTAATCTTCACGTTCTGGCTTCTGAGACGCTGGTAAGAGACCTGATCGGCCGGCTTCTCTCCAACGCGATAAAGTTCACGTCGAAAGGGAGTGTCTCCTTGAATGTCTCGCAGGATGGAGAATGTGTGGATGTGGAGATTGTGGATACCGGAGTCGGATTTCCCGAGCAGGAACTCTCCAACTTATTCCAGAAGTTTTATCAGTTCAACAAGGACAAACAACAGCAGCAGGGTGCCGGCCTTGGTCTATATATAGCCAAGAACCTTGCCGAGATCAATCGTTGTACACTGATCATTTCCTCTGTTCAAGGAACAGGAACAAAAGCTACATTAAATATTCCCACCCGGTAACGATGCTTAGTGCGACCGTGCTCCTTTTGGAGACGATTGCCGTCTTCATTATTGCTGTTACGTCTGCGCCGCGGCTCTACGCCTCGGATCGACCGTCCGCGGGTGACTCGACGAATGCATACATCCTGAACAGGATACTGGTGGAAGGCAACAAGACAACCAAGTCTTTCATTATACTGCGAGAGCTTCCGTTCAAGAGGGGCGACACGGTAAATGCCCGTGAGGTCGAATACGGCAGGGAAAGAATCTACAGTACCGGACTCTTTGCGAGGGTCGAAACATTGCTGGAGCCGCTAAACAACGGAAGGTCGGACCTTCTCATCTACGTAAGAGAAAGGTGGTACATCTGGCCCTATCCCAAGTTCGGCTTTCGGGACCGGGACCTGAAGAAGATTTATGTCGGGGCGGGATTGGTGGATTTCAATTTCAGCGGGATGGACGACAGGCTTGAAGGAATGTTCGCTCTAGGCTACGACCCGTTCGGGTCCATAATGTATACGAATCCGGCCGTCGGCAAGCAGAAGAAGTATGTGCTCACGCTTGGGGCCGATTATTCTCACGGTAGGAATGTCGGTATCCAGTCGGGTTCTTCGAGCGGACAGTTTAATGACACTTTTGCGGACCTTTACGCGGAGGCGGGGAGGCGGTTCGGAATTTACTCGCTGCTCTCAGTGGGCGCATCGTACAACTACGTCAGAAGAAATACAAATGTCCCCGGCCTGGTGCTTTCTCCCACAGGGAAGGACGAGTTCGCGTCGCTGAAGCTGGAGTACTTATATGATTCACGGAATATAAAAAGCTATGCGACAGAGGGTACCTACCTCTATCTTGGCGTCCAGAAGTACGGACTGGGGCAGAGCGATGTCGATTTCGGCAGATTTTCCTTCGACGCGCGAGATTACGTGCCGCTAACAGACTACCTGTCGTTTGCCTTCAGGCTGCACGGAAATTTTGCTGAGGGGCCCCGAATCGCTCCATATAACCACGTTTTCATGGGTTACTATGAAAGGATTCGCGGTATGTTCAATACCATTTCGGAGGGGGAAAGCCTGGTAGGTGGCAACGCCGAATTCCGTGTTCCCATAATTAAGAATATCCACTTCGCATTGCCTGATTTCCCGCTGAAGCAATATATTTCAAATACGTTCGGCCTGTACTGGAGCTTCTTCTTTGACGCCGGTGAAACATCGAATAAACGGCTAGACCTGAATGTGGACCGTACCCTTTACGGCTATGGAGGAGGATTGGTGTTTCTGTTCCCATACGATATTGTGATACAAGCCGACTTTGCCAGAGGCGGCAATAAGCGAACCCAATTCATTCTCGATTTCGGGGCCGCGATATAATGGAACAGTTCATTTTCGAGGACCGGAATCTTTCGACTCACAGAGAAGGGAAAAGCACCCTGATTATCGGAGGCGGCGAGCACTTCCACCTTTCGAGGGTGCTGCGGGTCAGGGTTGGCGAAAGGATCCTTGCGACAAACGGGAGCGGGACAACCTTTCTTTGTGAGGTAACCTTCATCGACAAAGAGAAGTCCGCTTGCGAGGTGATCGAGGAGTATCACAATTTGAACTGTTCGCTGCGCAAGTACTGCATCGGAATGGCCTTATTGAAGCCGACGTCGAATCTCGAACTTGCGATCGAGAAATGCACGGAACTAGGGGCAAGCCGATTTGTGTTGTTCAATTGTGAGCGGGGTGAGAAGGCAAATCCGCGCCCGGACAGATTGCGAGCTATAATCAGATCGGCGGTAAAGCAGTCGCTTCAAAGCAGGTTCCCTGAGTTGATAGTTGCTGGAAGCCTGAAGGAGGCCGTGGCCGGAAGTGTGAGTATTGACAGGAAGATAGTCTTGCACGAAAAGGCCGATGAGGCTATCGATATAAACACAATGTTTCCCAACGGGACCGAGTCTGCAATTGCGCTCGTCGGTCCCGAGGGAGGATTTTCGGAAAGCGAAATCTTCTTCCTGGTACAAAACGACTACAGGAGTCTCTCACTTGGCAAAGCCCGCCTTAGATCTGAAACAGCTGCGATAAAGGTAGCTTCCCTTCTCGCGGCTTACTGAATCACAGAGCGTTCGGCAATAGCTTTATTTCGTCATCGACCATCTTGAACGGGACTATGGAAAGAGAACAAATCACCAGTTACGAGAATACCAAGGACTCGCCGCTGCACCGTGACATACGAGAGCTGGGCGCCATCCTGGGGCAGGTGTTGATAGAACAGGAAGGAAGGGAGTTCTTCGACCTGGAAGAACAGCTCCGTGCCCTTACGAAATCGCTGCGGATGAACTATAATCACAAGACGAAGCGCGAGATCGATGAACTTGTCAATTCGCTGGACCTCGAAAAGGCCGGCAAGATAGTCCGGGCGTTTCTGCTTTATTTTCTGCTGAGCAATACGGCAGATGAGATCCATCGCATAAGGAGGCAGCGGGCACATGCCATGACGGATGCCACCCCGCAGCGCGGCTCGGTGGAAGAAGCAATAATCGGCCTCGGAAAGGACGGTCGCGGGTTGGGATTTGTCCTGCAGATCCTCAATTCGATGAAAGTGGTTCCCGTCTTCACTGCTCACCCGACAGAGGCCACCCGGCAAACCGTTCTCAGGAAGATGCTGAGCATAAGCGAGCTTCTCCTGCGACGCGAAACGGCGAGCCTGACTCCCGAGGAGCTCTCAGAACTACGGAAGCAGCTTCACGCCGAGATCACCATGCTCTGGCAGACTAACGAAATCCGCATGAACCGCGTTACCGTGCAGGACGAAATCAGGCGAGGGCTGTTCTTCTTTGGAGAAATTATCTATGATACGATCCCGACGTTTTACCAGAGAGTGAACCGCATTCTGTGCAAGGTCTTCGACTCCAAGGTCGCGTCGCCTGTAATACTGAAATTCGGATCGTGGATAGGCGGAGACCGGGATGGCCATCCGTTTGTCACTGCGGAAGTCACGAGGACGGCACTGCAGCTCCAGAAACGACAGATAATGTCTCTTTATCTCAGAGACATGGATCGCTTATATGAAACAATGAGTTCGTCCACTCGCCTCGCGGGTGTGTCACAAGAAATGATAAACTCGGTTGCGGAGGACATAAAGAGACTAGCCGGGCAGATCCAAGAAGGGGACTTGAAGGATCAATCCGAAATATATCGTGTGAAGGTCTTCCTTATGCACACGAAGCTGAGGAACACTCTTGAAGAAAAAGGCTACCGTTATCTCTCTGCCGAGGATTTTGTTTATGATCTAAGAACGATATATGAAAGCCTCGTTGCTAATAAAGGAGAGGTAATCGCGGACTCGAGAATCCTTCCTCTCATGTATAAAGCGAGAACCTTCGGTTTCCATCTTGCTTCACTCGACATCAGACAGAACTCGTCGGTTTTGCTGAGCGGCGTATCGGAATTGCTTAAGACTTCCGAAGTCGAGGACGACTTCCGCGGGTTGGACAATAGGAGCCGTGTAAAGGTGTTGACGCGCGAGATTCTGAAGGCGAGGCCGCTTGTCAGCCCAAACACGTCACTTCACCCGGATACCTCGGAAGTCATTTCCGAATTCCAGGTGATGCTGTTTGGAAAGGAATGTGCCGGCGAAGAAGCGTGTAACGACTACATAATCAGCATGAGTTCTTCCGTCAGCGACGTGCTGACGGCGCTCCTTTTCGCCAAGGAGGCGGGTCTCGTCAAAGTGAAGGAAGGAAAGATGGGGCAATCGCGGTTGGATGTGCTCCCCCTGTTCGAGACTATCGACGATCTAAGACAGGCCCATGTCGTCCTCGCCGAGCTTTTTAGAAATGAAGCTTACAGCCGGCACATATCTCTTCGCGGCATGACTCAAAAGATTATGATAGGCTATTCCGACAGCAATAAGGATGGCGGGATCGTTACGTCTAGTTTCGAGCTGATCAAGGCCCAGATAAACCTGAAGAAAGTCTGTGAGAAATACGGCGTCAGGCTGGTCCTATTCCACGGCAGAGGGGGAAGCGTCTCGAGGGGCGGCGGGCCGCTGAACCAGGCGATAGTATCGCAGCCTATCGGGACGATTGAAGGGGAGATTAAAATCACCGAACAGGGCGAAATGATTTTCGTGAAATACTCCATGCCTGAGGTCGCGTTGAGAAGCATCGAGCTGATGACCTCGGCTGTCCTGCTGTCCACAGCTAAGTACAAGTCGGGTGAGAAGGATCTCGATAAGAGGTACCTGACGGTTTTTGAGAGGATTTCGGAAATTGCCCTGCAGCGTTACAGAAAGCTGGTAATGCGTCCCGGCTTTCTGGACTACTTCCGTCACGCAACACCGATCGATGTAATCGAGCGGATAGAAATCGGCTCGCGCCCCCCTTCGAGGAACAACGGCACTGATCTGAAGGACTTGCGCGCTATTCCGTGGGTGTTTTCCTGGACTCAGAACCGTCAGCTAATATCCGGATGGTTCGGTTTCGGCTCGGCTCTTGAAAAGGCCGTCGAAGAACGGATAGTAAGCTGGGACGAACTGAGGGAGATGTACGACCACTGGGAGTTCTTCAAAGCATTGACGGACAATGTCGAAATGGTCCTTGTGAAATCGGACATGATAATAGCAAGAGAATACCTGCGGCTGAGTGCGAACAAGAAGAGTTCAGGCGAAATATTCGATATGATACAATCGGAGCATGAGCAGACCTGTAAGGCAATTCTGAATATCACCGGTGAAGAAGGCCTTCTCGATTCCAACCCGTCCCTGCAGCGGTCGCTCCGGCTGAGGAATCCTTACATAGATCCCATAAGTCTGGTGCAGATACGGTTCCTCCAGATGTACCGGACCGAGAAACTGGGGGAGGATAAAAGACAGGAGATCCTTGATCTGTTGCGCTCAACTGTAAACGGGATTGCGGCGGGGATGCGGAACACCGGGTGATCGGGTTTCCCGAACGGGATGAAACATGATGCTATCCCGGGTCCAAAGAAAGTGAAAGGCGCACAATAAAAAAGGCGGCCTGACAGGCCGCCTCCCCATATCCGGGTTTACTCGCTCAGGGTTAATTCATCGCCTTACCCTTGACCGGTTCGACATTCTTCACCACCACTAAGTGCATTCCTCCTTTCATATGCACCCAGCCGGTCAGTCTTACTTCTTTTTCCATATATGGAAGCAGAAGCGAGTTGGCAGACTTTCCGACACCCATGGTGGCGAGATAAACCCTGCCGCTTCTTGTCAGTATGCCGACAGGCAGGCCGTTCTTGACGCATGCTGTCTGGCACGCTTCGGCGCTGGCGCCGTGTGCGCCTGTGGACAGATAGCAGTTCACGCCGATAACCTGTCCCTCTAGAGTCGTAGTCTTGCCCGTCATAGACATCATCGTGTGCGTGCCATGACTCTTTTTCATGGTATGCATCCCCTGCGCCTGGGTCATCGCGGCAGTCGATAGGACTGCCATGAAGACGAAAGCTACGAGCTTTATGTATCGCATCATTTCCTCCTCCTGTGTTTGTTTTACTTCTGCGCCTTGTCGTACCGCGCGACCGCTTCTTTCCAATTAATGGTCTTCATGAATGCATTAATGTAGTCGCCGCGCTTCAAGCCGTAATCAATCATGAACGCGTGTTCGAATACGTCCAGGACAATGATCGGGGAACATCCGGCAAGGTGCCCCATGTCATGTTCGTTGATCCAGTCGTTGTACATCGAGCCGCTTGCGGTGTCGAGGTACAGGAGAGTCCAGCCGATACCTCTCATGCTGCCCGCGGCCCTGAAATCCGATTCCCAATTGGCAATACTTCCGAATTGCTTCGTGATTGCCTGGAAGAGCCCGGTTTTTTCGCCGAGTTTCTCCTTGCCACCCATGTTGTCGAAATAATACTCATGCAATCTCATGCCGTTGAATTCCCAACCGAAGCGCCTTTTCAGTTCTGCATATTCGGGCGTCCCTGTCTTTCCGTCCTTCAACATCTGCGAAAGGATATCCGCCAGCTTGTTGGTGTTTGTGACATATCCCTGGTATAGAGTGAAGTGATTCTCGAGCAGTTGTTTCGAGAAACCTTCCGTTCCTATAAGATGACTGTAGTTTTTAGCTTGGTATGCCATTTCTCTTTCCTTTCTTTTAATTATGAAAAGGTATACGTTCGGCCATGCTCCTGACAACCGAAGGCGATACACCGGTGTCCATAATGGATAAGACCGCCTTAAAGTTCCTCGCGGATCTCACCTTGCCGGGGCCGTGCAGCCTGTTGGATAAATATTCGTGATTCACGAGAGGATGCGGCTCGCGAAATTGAGGTGAGCTTACACGCTGAATGAGTGACCGCAGCCGCATGTCCGGCTAGCATTTGGATTCGCGAATGTGAAGCCTTTTCCGCTCAGACTATCCTCGTAGTCCAGAGTGACTCCTGAAAGGTAGGGGATGCTCCTCTCGTCAACGTACACCTTGACACCGTTTGAGTTGAATGTTCTGTCAAGCTCCCGCGGTTTTTCGTCAAAGCCCAGAACGTAAGTGAAGCCGCTGCAGCCGCCGCCTTTCACCCCCATCCTCAGGCCGAAGTCGATGGGTATGTTGTTCTCACCCATGGCTTTTTTTATCTCAAGCGCAGCCCTATCCGAAATGTTGATGTTCACCTGATCTAATTCCACGTCTTCCATCTTTTCCTCCTCTATTCATAAACGCCAAGCTTTAAAGCTCGTACTTAGAACACAGGTTTCCCCGGGGTTTTTGTCCGGTATTCAGGATAATTCAACGTCCAGACACCTGCAGAAACCGGCTTAAAGACTCCGTCGGTAACCATTTCTTTGATTAACGCAGCTAAAACTCTCTCAAGTTCCGCATCCGACGGCCGAAAACCGTTCGAATTCAGGTAGTACTTCAGAGCATATCTCATGTCACGATAAAAGACATTTGAAAGGTGAAAGCTGGGGAATTTTGAGTGAAAATATTCGAGAAAGCTTTTCCTGTTTTGAACTACGAACTCAATCTCTTTCATGGACAAATCCTCTTTTCAAATAATATACTTTTGCTGTTTTGGAGATTCAATGCAGAGGCAATACAGCTCCCGCGCACCCCATCGTGCAAGAAAGGTTGAAGATTTGAGCAAATTGCATATTATGGCCTCCGGCCGTAAATTTTTTTATAAAATTTGGAGGAATACAAATGGCAATTAATGTCGGAATTAATGGTTTCGGACGAATTGGAAGAAACTTCTACAGAGCTGCATACAAGAACTCTCAATTGAATATCGTCGCGGTAAACGATATCACCGATGCGAAAACCCTGGCTCACCTTCTAAAGTATGATTCCGTTCTCGGAATATTTCCCGGAAGCGTTGTGGCGAAAGATAATGAGATTGTAATAGACGGCAAACCGCTGAAAGTATTGTCGGAGAAGGACCATCATAACCTGCATTGGAAGGATCTTGGAGTCGATGTTGTCGTGGAATCGACAGGGCTGAAGCATTTTACAAAAGGCGATGAGGCAAAGACCCACCTTGCGAACGGGGCGAAGAAAGTTATTATCAGCGCTCCCGCATCGGTCTGCGATCTTACCGTCGTCCTCGGAGTGAATGATGAGCTCTATGATCCCAAAAAGCATAACGTTATATCCAATGCCAGCTGCACCACGAATTGCCTGGCGCCGGTTGTAAAGGTCCTTCGTGATTCGTTCGGGATCAAGAAGGGCTTCATGACGACAATCCACTCATATACAAACGATCAGCGCATACTTGACCTTCCGCATTCCGACCTCCGCAGGGCGCGCGCTGCAGCGCTTTCGATGATTCCCACTTCTACGGGAGCGGCGAAAGCCATCGGCCTGGTACTGCCGGACTTGAAAGGAAAGATGGACGGATTCTCTATGCGCGTCCCGACCCCCGACGTCAGCGTCGTGGATGTGGTGATCGAAGCAGAGAAGTCGGCTACGAAGGAGGAAGTGAACAAGGCGCTTAAGGCAGCTTCCGAGGGGCCGATGAAAGGCATCCTCGGTTACAGCGAAGAGCCGCTCGTTTCCATGGACTACAAGGGCGATCCGCGTTCTTCCATTGTGGATTCCCTGAGCACGATGGTCATCGACAACATGATCAAGGTCGTGTCCTGGTATGACAACGAATGGGGCTATTCAAGCCGCGTGGTCGACTTAGTACAGAAGGTCGGTTCCAGGCTCAGCTAACTTAAAGGCGGCCCGCACGGGATAGTGTTTTCGGTAAGCGCCGTTGCCGCAATCGCCTAGTCGAGCGGCGATTCCGGTGACGGGCTGCGGGCCGCGTTTTTTTATCCAAACCATTTCGTGGAAAGGGTAGATTGAACTTCTTTCTGGTCGCCGCACTCCTTTTTGCTCTCCATCCAAGTATTGATCCATCCTCTTACACGGCCCGGCAGGTATTCGACAGGTGCAAAGCACGAGTAGTCCAACTCGACAGCAGTCTTGCTGCGATGGACATTCAGTTCACACAGAAGATCGAATTGAGGTCGAGGACAGGCGAAAGAGACAGCCTGGTTTTTGAGGTGACTCTTGACCGGGGCAGGTTGCAAAGACGACTGATCTTCAGCAGCGTGCCAATTGACGACAGGTTCAACGGCGGCTATGACGCATTCAACAAGCTGTTTTTCCTGTCCGAGTATTTCTCCGGTACAGGAAAAGTCTTGACTTCCTGTGACTTCGACGAATCTTCCTGCGGCGTCTGCTACACGATCAGATTCGGCCTTTCCAGTCCTGCCGATTCTGCGGATGAACTCAGTATGGTTACGGCATCGATGAATGCATCGAACTTCACGCCGGAACACATAGATGAACGCGTAAAGGGTTTGCCGCTTGGCGTGGAGTTCGAAGACAACGTTGATGTCGCTTACGATAACGCAACGGGCATCTATTTCCCCAAGAAGATAGTGATGCAAGTGTATGGAAGCCTGTTCTTTCTGAAAGGCGAGATCGCTTTGATCACAATCCACAATGAGAACTTGAG
This sequence comes from Candidatus Kryptoniota bacterium, assembly GCA_046705025.1. Classification (GTDB taxonomy): domain Bacteria; phylum Bacteroidota; class Ignavibacteria; order Kryptoniales; family JAKASW01; genus JAKASW01. Next base: position 19,919 of record JBJKQU010000049.1, read on the forward strand.
GACGATATGAAAATCGTCTTCTCATTTCTTCTGGGGGCGCTGGTATCTGCGGATTCCTTTGCTCAGTCGGATCCGGCAGCTGCAATCCTGATGAAATCGGAAAAGCAGGTAAAGATGTTGGAAAGGAAGACTACCGACCTTAACGGTACAATGAAGGCTACTGTTGATTTTTCGTCGGACGTTCTGGGAAAGAAAGCCAACGGCAAGTCGAGTTATGTAATTGTCGTGCACAATGGTTTTGACGTGGAAAACAAGCCGGTCGGCACGCCGGTGTACTCAGATTCGATCGTCTCGAAGATGATGGAAAAGGAAGCGGACAGGCGTCTTGAAATGCCGATCCTGCTCGTTTTCGATTCTGCCTTCCCGTGGGAAAGATACTTGGCTTCAGCAAACAAGAAGCAGGAGTTTTCCGCCAAGGTAGTGTCTGAGGCAGACAGTATGTCGGGCAAGTATTGCTACCGTCTTTTATTCGAAATGGATGCTGAGGGCGACTCGGTCAGCGCCGATGGAAAAGGCGAGATCTGGATTGACAAAGCTACATCCCTGCCCGTTCGGACTTATCGCGATTTCAGCGTGGACATGAAACGGGGAAAGGCGGAGGTGAAGACGTTTTCTGATTTCGGACTTCTTCAGAACGGCATCCCTGTCCTTCTCAGGAGCGAAGTCCAGACAATCCCGAGGTTCCTGTTTGTAGGAATAGGCTTTATCAGAATAACTATTGAACAATCAGACTTCAAACTGGAGTAGAAAATGGATACAACGTTCAACAAGAAGACTATTGATGATATCAGTGTAAAAGGCAAGAAGGTCCTGGTTCGTGTGGACTTCAACGTCCCGCTTGACGAGAATAGAAACATAACTGATGACAAGCGCATCGTGGAGTCGCTCCCTACTATAAAGAAAATTACGGCCGACGGAGGTATTCCGATTCTGATGAGTCATCTCGGAAGGCCGAAGGGAAAACCGAAGCCGGAATTCTCATTGGCACCTGTCGCTAAAAAACTTGCCGAGCTTTTGTCGGCAAAGGTCATAATGGCCCCGGATTGTATTGGAGCCGAGACGAAGAAGCTTGTCGATGCTGCGAAGCCGGGTGAGGCGGTGCTTCTTGAAAACCTTCGTTTCCACGCCGAAGAGGAGGCGAACGATGCAAACTTCGCCAAAGAGCTGGCATCGCTCGGAGAGCTTTACGTCAATGATGCCTTCGGCAGTGCACACCGGGCACACGCGTCCACGGAAGGGGTAGCACATCTTCTGAAGCCTGCCGTCGCCGGCTACCTCATGCAGAAGGAACTGAAATACCTGTCGCAGGCAGTAGGGAACCCGAACCGCCCCTACATCGCGATTATAGGTGGAGCAAAGATTTCCGGAAAAATCGACGTAATCAACAATCTTCTCGGAAAAGTAGACGTCCTGATTATCGGCGGGGGCATGATGTTTACCTTCCTGAAGGCGATGGGCATGGAGATCGGCAATTCTATTCTGGAAGCAGACAAAGTCGGTCTGGCCAAAGAGCTTCTGGATAAGACAAAATCGGGAAAGGCCAGACTGCTTCTTCCGGTCGATTGCACCGTTGCAGAGAAATTCGACAATAATGCGTCAAAGAAAATCGTGGACGTCGATGCAATACCTCAAGGTTGGGTCGGCATGGACATAGGCCCGAAGAGTATCGACCTGTTTCGGAATGAGATCGCGAAGGCGAAGACAGCCGTGTGGAACGGACCGATGGGCGTATTCGAAATGGAGAATTTCCAGGCCGGGACCAGGGCCGTCGCGGATGCGCTTGCCGGCGCAACGAAGCGGGGCGCATCGACAATCGTCGGCGGAGGTGACTCGGCAGCTGCAATCGCGAAGTTCGGTCTCGAGAAGGAAGTCTCTCACGTTTCCACAGGCGGCGGCGCTTCACTCGAGTTCCTTGAGGGGAAAATACTGCCCGGTGTTGCAGCACTGGACAATAAGTGAGTAACTTATTATAAGAATCGATAAGGGAAACAGATGGAGGAAGGAGATTGTTTAACAAGGTAGACTTACCATGAGTTATTATACAAATTACTCGGGATATTACACTCCTCCATCTCATTTCCGGTTCTTCCCGCCCGGGATGAAGTTCCTTCTCATTTCCACAACGGGCGTCTGGCTGTTTCAACTTTTTCTGCAGCTCGGCATTCGTTTCGGAAACATCTACCTGTACAATATTTTCTTCAGGCTGTTTGCTCTTTTCCCGCTTGGCGAAGGTTTCCTTGTCTGGCAGCTCGTCACTTACCTCTTCCTGCACGGCGGCTTCTTCCACATCTTCTTCAATATGCTTGCGCTCTGGTTCTTCGGTGTGGAGTTGGAGCATGTATGGGGAACCCGCCGGTTTCTTTTTTACTATTTCCTTTGTGGGGTAGGCGCAGGGCTCTCAAACGTATTTCTGACTCCGCTTTTTACAACTCCTGCGCCCACGATCGGTGCTTCCGGAGCCATCTACGGCATTCTTATCGCATTCGGAATGCTTTTTCCGGACGCGCCCGTATTCATCTATTTCCTTTTTCCCATCAAAGCGAAATACTTTGTGGCTATATTCATCGGTATAGAGCTGTTCTACGGAGTTACGGGGACCGAAAACGGCATAGCTCATTTCGCACATCTCGGAGGAGCATTCGTGGGGTTCATGTACCTGATGTTATACCGAAAGTCTATTCCGGGAGGTTATGCGGTTTCAAGCTTTCTCAGCAGAACGAAGGAAAACATTCATAGCAAATTCCGATATCACAAAGGCTACGGCAACAAGAATGTGATAACGGACGCTCACTTTACGGATATCGGCCGCGAGCAGGACGACAGAGACAGGAGAACAGAGAAAGGCGACGTCGACCAGACAAAGCTCGATGAGATTCTTGACAAGATAAGCGCCTCCGGTTATGATTCGCTCACTGAAGAAGAAAAGAGAATTTTGTTCAATGCGAGCAAAAAACTAAATTGAGTAAAGAAACTGCGTCCGCGCGCATGGAGTCTGACTAACGGACGCAATGGGAACCGCTGCTTGATTGTGATTTTCAGAAGAGATTAGTTATGGCAGCACCAACAGGAGAGAGGATACGATGATAGACCTACCAATCGCTTCTTCGGATTCTACGTCTGAGAAGCTGAAATCAATAAATAACGAAACAGTTGACATCGATAGATCACATGTGAACGGTGTGCAGTCCGAGGGTGTCTTAACCCATGTAAAATACCCGCTGCGGAGGTCGCGCAAGGTTCATATCGGAAATGTGCCCGTCGGCGGCGGCTCGCCGATTTCGGTACAGACGATGACCAAGACGAAAACGTCGGATGTAAGCGCGACGGTCAAGCAAATACTTGAGGCTGCCGAAGCAGGCTGTGACATTGTGCGCGTTACGGTCAATGACAAAGAGGCAGCGGCGGCGATTGGCGAAATCGTGAAAGAGTCGCCGATACCCGTTGTGGCAGACATCCACTTCAACCATGTGTTCGCACTAAAGTCACTTGAGGCCGGAGTGGCAAAAGTGAGGCTCAATCCGGGTAACATCGGCAGCGTCGACAGGATCCGTCAGGTTCTGAATCTTGCGAAGGAACGCAGGGTACCGATCCGCATAGGAGTAAACTCGGGTTCACTTGAGAAAGATATCCTCGAGAAGCACGGATACCCGACCGCCGAAGCTCTTTACGAGAGCGCGATGCGCCATGTGGGAATCTGCGAAGAAAATGACTTTCATGACATAATCATCTCCGTCAAGTCGACAGACGTAAGGCTGATGGTTGAGGCGTACAGGCTGATCGCCCAGCGCACCGATTACCCGCTGCACCTGGGCGTGACGGAGGCCGGACCTACGAGGGTCGGCACGATCAAGTCTTCAATCGGGATCGGCACACTTCTCGCCGAAGGAATAGGCGACACTATAAGAGTGTCGTTGACGGACGATCCGGTGCGTGAGGTGGAAGTCGGCAAAGAGATCCTGCGTTCGCTGGGACTCGCAACGAGGAATGTAGAGCTGATTGCCTGCCCGACGTGCGGGCGGCTTGAGGTCGATCTGTTCTCGATCACTCAGCAGCTTGAAGAAAGGCTCTCCGGGGTGAAGAAGCCGGTTAAGATAGCCATTCTTGGTTGTGTGGTGAACGGTCCCGGCGAGGCGAGTGAGGCGGACATAGGAGTGGCCTGCGGAAAAGGCGTCGGCATTTTGTACCGGAAGGGTGAAGTGATTCGCCGGGTCAAGGAGGAAGAGATCGTCGATGCAGTGGTTGAAGAAGTCGGTAAGTATCAGCCGGAAAGCTGAGAGTTGAATGAGTTGTGCCTTTTGCCAAATAGCGGAGGGTAAAAGCAAAGCGGACTTCGTGCTGAACGACGGCGAAGTTTTTGCAATCCGGGATGCTCATCCCATGGCACCGACGCACATCCTGATCATTCCTAAGAAGCACATTCGTAGTCTGATGGAGCTCGACGGCGACGCCGATTCTGCTTTGATTTCAAGAATGGTTTCAACAGCTGTCGAAGTGGCAAAGAAAGTATCCCTGGCTGATCGGGGATTCAGGCTTGTATGGAATTGTCGTACAGAAGGTGGTCAGACCGTTGACCACATTCATCTTCATTTACTGGGCGGCAGGCAAATGAAATGGCCGCCGGGATGACTGAAAATGTATAAAATGATTTTTCTGGCTTGGTTCGCACCGCTCTTCTTTATGCTCGTAGCGTTCTATGTGCTGTTTACGAGCAATGCACCCGTCGCTGCGAAGGTCGTATTTACTGTCGTCCCGATTGCGATCTGGATACTGGGTGGGTTCGCAATTCATCGGGAATACCGGGATCAGGAAGACGACCAGCGAAAGCAGGAAGAAGTCCTGACCGAAGCGAAGCGCATTTTGAAGGGACTCCGCGACAGTCGCAATCAGGACACCGGGCGCGACAGAAGCCACCAGAAAGAAAGACGGGATTGAGTCCGACCCAATCCGCGTACAGCGGACCTAATATCCGAGCATGAAGCTGTGGGTTACCGGTGTGTCCGGAAGGAACTTCGCAGACATGGGGGGCGTCCCGAGCTGCGGGACCTTTCAACCTGGGTGCAAAAGTCCAAACTTGTCATTTCTATTGGCCGATAATTCGGTGCCGGCGGGGCATTCATTTTCGACCGGGAGTACGGATTAATCAATGAGCGTCCTTAACCTGTTGCTGGATTACTGGTACGTCGTACTCATTTACGAAATCGTCTGCGCGGCTTTGTCTTCATTCATTTCAGCCTCGAAAGGAAGGGACCAGGGCAACTGGTTCATAATCGGGCTAATCCTGGGAGTCATCGGGGTCATCGTAATTATAGTGGTAAAAGCGTTGCCTGAAGAGTCGGCCGCGAGAAACAATTTGCTGCTCGACTCGGAGCATTACTTGCGGGCAGGATGGCGAGATCTTCTTTTTCTGGTAAGCATAGTTGTTCTGTACTACGTGTCAGCCATGCTCGCCGAGTTGACGCGTGTCGTCCCGCCACAATCATTGTTCTTCCTGTTCTACCTTGACGTGGCATTAGCGACGTTTCTCATGCTGAAGTTCATCGACAAGAGGAAGTTCAGCTCGGTGGGGATTCCTTATCACGGCAAAATAGCGAAAGAAGTGCTGCTTGGTCTCCTGATCGGCACCGTGATGATAGGTTTGGTCGGAGGATTCGAGTTAATTGTCGGCGCAGTAAAACTGAATGTCAGGACGGGACTAAGCCTGACCGTGCTGCTGAAAGATTTTGGGTTAAGTTTCTTATTCTTCGGTTACTTCGCCATGGGGGAAGAACTCTTGTTTAGGGGATATCCGTTCCAGGCGCTGATAGAAGGTATGGGAGCGATAGGGGCTACGGTTTTCATGTCGGTTGTTTTCGGAGTGATGCATGTGTTCAATCCGAATGCCGGGGTAATCTCGACTATAAACACGATGCTGGCGGGCGCGTGGCTCAGTGTGGCCTATCTGAAGACGCGAACATTATACTTCCCGTTCGGCATGCACTTTTCGTGGAATCTCGTTCAGAGCTTCTTCCTGTCTTTGCCGGTGAGCGGATTACTTACCAACCGGACGATATTTGTTCCAACCGATTACGGTCCCGATTGGCTGACAGGTGGTCATTATGGCCCCGAGGCGGGGATCGGAACGACGGTTATCGTGGTCGCGGCAATTCTGTATCTCCTTCTGGAGAAAGGGATCAAGCCGTCTTATGACTTCGAGGTTTCAAAGAGGCGACTTGTTTCGGAGACCGACAAGCAGGCATAGCTGACAAAACTCCTGTTGCGCGGCTAACATCGTCGGGAACTGTGAGTAAACCTGGCCCCATGCTTGTCGGGCAATGCGCTTCCATCATTTCTACGGCCGGCTATAGGTGCTGCAGGGGATAACCTGTCGCCGCCAAATCTTTCTGAATAATCGCACTACAGTCAATTATGCATCTCGTAGTACCTCCTTGCAACGCCGTCAGGAGCCATAACCTTCCGGTTCGGTCGTTCTTGACGCTTCTTTCCTGGGAACCATAAGGCGGATTCCAAGCGTTCCATTAATGAAATCAATTGGTTTGGGTGGGCGGCCCAGCCGAACGGAGCTTGCATACTCCCGTTCACCGTTCCCTGAAACTAATAAAATGTGTGTACCACTTGACAGAAGCATGTCGGTACATTAAATTTACCTCGTTCCATATATGGAACGTTTTCGAAATGCTGGTTGTATGAAATAGCGCAGTACCATTTACGGAAGTGTTTTATGATAGTCGTAGCACCATCTGAGAAGCCCACAGGGCTTTCTTGCGGCTTGACAAATGTATTAGGATCTTTGTGCCCACAGGATATTGCCGCACGAAGATTTCCCCTTATGCCTCTATCATCACATCCGCAAAGTTCCTTCCTACCGTACTACTCACTCAATCATCCACCCAGACTGAATTCTGTAGTCCATCGTGGAACGAAAAAGACACCATAGTAATCGTATGTCTTAAGCTTCATTCGAGTAATGCACCATAACAACACAAGCTTCCGAGATAACCATCCAGGAGCAGTAGAACCATTAATCTTAAGGAGGCAACTCTATGAGAAAGCTACTGATTGCAGCAGTGTTTGCAGCAAGCGTGCAGCTACTGATAGCTGCAGCTGTGCAGGCACAAACCGGCAATATCAGAGGGAAGGTGATCGATAGCCAAACGCATGAGACCCTTCCAGGCGCGACTCTCTTCATCAGAAACACGTCGTACGGCGCGGCGGCCAATGCCAACGGAACGTACGAGATCCGTGACGTTCCGCCTGGAAAGTACACGCTGACTGCCAGGTACGTCGGGTACCAGGACAAGGGTCAGATTGTGGAAGTCAGAGAAGGCGTCACGCTCATCGCGAACTTTGCGCTGACCCCCAGCGGGTTAACCACCAGCCCGGTAGTCGTAACCGCCATCGGCACCCGCCAATCACATGTCAGCATGGGAACTCAGGTTTCCACGGTATCCGGCCAGTCCCTTGTCCTTTCCGGTTCGAACAACATAGCGGCCGGGCTGCGTGGGACTGCACCGGGCGTTTATGTGTCACAGTCGAGCGGTGATCCCGGGTCCGCGACCAGGATAGTACTTCGCGGCGCCAGATCCCTTCAGAACAACAACGAGCCGCTGATCGTGATTGACGGCGAGCCCGTCTTCAGCAACACGGTGGGCAATCTGAATCTCAACAACAGTGCCGGAAGCACCATCGGTGCCAACAACGTCGGCGGTACCTCGGCTATGTCGGTTCTCGATCTGATTGATCCGAGCGACATTGCTTCCATGAACGTTTACGAGGGACCGTCGGCAGCGGCAATCTGGGGATCCAGGGCCGCAAACGGCGTCCTCGTTATAACCACAAAAGGAGGATCCTTCACACCCGGACGGAGAGTGAATATCTCAATCAGAAACAGCGTCCAGTACAATAGCCTGCTGAGGCAGTTCCCGTTGCAGACCAGTTACGGAGAAGGTGTGAACGGTGACTGGTATTATCAGTCCAGCCAATTTCCGAGTATCGCCGGTATTTTCAGCTGGGGAGACAAGATCTCCCTCAGGTCAGGTGCAGCCGATGTTCACCTCAACAATAATCCGTTTCTGCCCATCGTCGATAAGAACTCCACGCAAACGTACAACCAGGCAGGCGCTTTGTTCCAGCCGGCCGTTTCGGATGAGTATGGAGCTACTATCAGTGGTGGGGATCAGGACGGGACCTTCTATCTTGACGTTGACAGGCTCGGGGACAACGGGATCTTCAAGGCAAATTCATTATTCAATCGCACGTCTATCCTGGCCGATATCAGGAGAGCGTTCTCACAGAACGTGACGTTCGATGTAAATGCTTCATACGTTAATGGAGCTACGGAGCGTGTTCAGCAGGGATCCAACCTGTCCGGAATCCTGCTCGATTCTTACCGTACGCCTCCCGATTTCAACAATCTGCCTTATTTGGTCAACTATGTATCGCCCACCACGGGTGTGGAGACGCCTAACGTGCAGAGGACTTTCCGCAACCCTACAGCCAACCCGGCCAACGGCGGCGGTTACAACAACCCGTTCTTCACGATGTATGAGGACCCGACTACCATTTCCCTCAATGAGCTTCTCGGGTCGGTAGGGATTTCTTACGATCCCACGAACTGGTTGGACTTCACATACAGGGCCGGAGTGGATTACGAGGGAGATCGCGATAACACTATTTTGAGCTATTACGACGTCAACCAACCGCAGGGCCAGCTCATTCGGAACTGGAATAACAATTACCAGGTAAACACCGACCTCCAGGGAAGGGCCAGCCACGATTTCTCGAGGGACTTTACGGGAAATTTGTTGCTGGGTTTCCACCTCGACCAAATCCAGCTAAACAACAGCGGAATAATAGGCACCACCTTTATCAATCCGAATGGGCCGCCTTCGATAACGAACGATGCAACATTCGTCCCCGGCGATGTCAAGCAAATCATAAGGGATGCAGCTGCTTATGGAGAGTTGAACCTCAACCTTTACAGACAGCTGTATGTGAATTTTGCCGGAAGGGATGAAAGCTCCTCCACTTACGGCCCAAATGTTCCTTCCTTGTTCTTCTACCCTGCGGTAAACGCAGCGTGGGAATTCACAAAGCTCCCGATGTTCAAGAACAATTCGATACTCAATTTTGGGAAAATAAGAGCGGCCTATGGAGAAGCAGCAGACCAGCCGCCGGTGTATTCGACATTGACATACTACACACTAAATCCGATAGTCGGGAACGGCTGGGGACCCGCGATCGGTTTGCAGTATTATTACAACTCCTCAACCGGGATCGGTGGGGCACTTATCGGTGCTCCCATTACGAATGATCCGATATCCGGCCTCGGCACCGAAGGGAATCCCAGTCTCGGTCCGGAAAAAACAACGGAATTCGAGTACGGTTTCGACATCGGACTCTTCCACAACTGGCTGCAGCTAAGTGCGACAGGTTATCACGATCTCACATCAAACGCGATACTGGGCGTGAATGTCGCGCCAAGTTCCGGCTTTACCAACATCGAGGAGAATGCTGCAAAGGTCAGCAATGTCGGCTACGAATTGCAGGCAACGATCAACTGGCTGAGAATCGGATCGTTCTCCTGGCAGACGATAGGCAACTGGTCCACAAATCATAACGACGTTTACTCGATGCCGGCGGGGGTAACGAATATCTTCCTAAGCGGTTTTACGGATCCCTATTCCGCCGCCGTCCTTGGCCAGCAGTTAGGAGTTCTCTGGGGCTCACGCTGGGCCAGAAACACGAACGGCTCTATCAAGGTTGACGCAAACGGCTTCCCTGTAATGAGCAGTACCTTCGGCATAATCGGAGATCCGAATCCGAATTATCTTGCCAACATCTTCAATACGTTTCGGTTCGGCCGGTTTACACTCGGTTTCCAATTCTCCTTCAAGATCGGCGGGATGGTGTGGAATGGAACCGAAGGTGCCCTCGCCTACTTCGGGAGGGACGCCTTCCAGAGCTGGTCCACTACTATCGACAGTGCCCAGGCCAACACCTTGAAGGATTATGCCGGTTATACCGTCGCACAGATGGTTAACCAGGGCGATGTCGGCGACTGGGGAACCAGAGCAAAGATGGTAAGCAGCGGAGCGTACCGGAAGAACGCCAACGGAACTTACACGTTCAGAGGTTATGTCCACAACTTCGGTGGAGGACCTGTGATTGTCGACGAGACCTACTACTACGATGGTCCCGGCTCAGGCTTCACCGGCCCGTCGGAAGCGTACGTCCAAAACGGCAGCTATATCGAGCTAAGTCAGCTTTCATTAGGTTACACGTTTCCGATGACTTCACTCGGTTTTCAAAGTCTGAACGTGACCCTTATCGGACGCAATTTGGCGCTATGGACGAAATACACCGGGATAGATCCCGGGGTCAACCTGACAGGACCGACGAATGGCCAGGGAATCGATTACTTTAATAACCCGACCGTCCGAACCTGGATTCTGTCACTCTCGCTAAATTACTAAGGAAAGGGACTAGCATGAAGAACTCAACAAGAAATCTTGTGCTGCTCGCTGCTCTCGGCACAACTGTCGTGATGGCGGGCTGCACCTCCTTTACAAAAGGATATTCTCAAAATCCGTTAGCCCCTTCAACTACCGGAACCGCACAGCTGTTTGTCGGCTCCGAAGGAGCGTTCGACGAATTCATGGAGGGGTTTCCGGCGCAGCTGTCCACTATTTGGGCACAACAGCTTACCGGTGCAAGTGCGCAGTTCAGTCGCTACCAGATTTACGGCGTGAACGCACTTGACTTCTCAAACGATTGGGCCACTGCTTACAGCACCGTCCTGTATGACCTACGGCTTACGGAACAGCGTGCGGCCAAGGGTGGACAGTACAACCAGGAAGGCGCTGCACTTATTCTCGAAGGCATACAGATGGGAACGGTGACCGCCCTTTGGGGGTCAGTCCCGTACTCTCAGGCGGCAGAACCGAACGTAACTACAACGCCGAAATTTGATCCGCAGCTGCAGGCTTACAGCGAAGCACAAGCTGCGCTTGATTCCGGCATCTCGCTGCTGAAGGCGCATCCCGCAAACTTGCCGGGCGACATCTTCTCCTCTCAAGGCAGTTACTCGGAATGGATCGCTGCCGGCTACACTGAGAAAGCCAGGCTCGAGATGGAAATGGCCCGTCACGATGGCTACAGCCAGGCCGACCTCAACAACGTCATAAACTGGGCAGAGCAGGGAATAACAGATGTATCGGGTGCTCAAGACCTTATGTTTGTGCACAGCGGCGGTGTCTACAACGGGAGTATGAACCTTTGGTATTCGTTCGGAAACCTGGATCGTCCCGGAGATGTAGATGCTGCGTCCACCTTCCTCGTGCCTATGCTGGAAGCGTACAATATGGGTAATCAGATGACGTTTTACTACGATACGTCAGCCAGCGACCTGAACTACGGCGCGGGGTTCTCATCGACAGCTTCGTTTCCTATCTTCAGAGCCTCCGAAGCGAATCTCCTTATCGCCGAAGCTTACGCCCGCGAGGGGAATCTTGGCAGCGCGCGCACGTACCTGAATGACGCTATCCAGTATAATGACAACATGTACGGTGACAGCGTCGCCGCTTACGCAGCTGCCGACCCTGCGGTAAGTACTCAGGAAGCGATGTTGCAGACAGTGTTCAATGAAGAATACATGTCACTCTTCCCGGAAATAGAGGCTTTTACCTTCTTGAGAAGAGTTGACTACGACATCAAGTACACAGTGAACGGCACTACTGTGCAGTTGAAGCCGACAACCGGGACGCAATTCCCTCAGCGATTGCTGTACCCGTCAAATGAGGTGACAGCTAATCCCAACACGCCGCCTGAGCCGAGCGTGTTTAAGGCGACGACTGTCAATAGCGCACCAGCTGTGAACAACCCGTAATTCGAATGACCTTTGACTCACCCTCGCCTTCTCCTCTTCTCCGGGAATAAGAGAAGCGAGGGTGAGTTAACTTATCGATAGTTCTATGTGGCGCGGCCTGTCGATAGGGTTGCCCCTTGGATGAGATGTCGTCGGCGTTTGGATGCGGACTGCGTTCTGGCAGAAGCTCCGTGGCGTTCGGTGTTACCAGCAGTAATGACCTGTTGAGTAAGGGAATTGGAAGGTTGATCTTTAGTGCCAACCGGTGAGTGACCTACTGAGGCGATACGGTTGACGGCTCATCTCTATGATAATTACATCCCTTCGGGATTAAGATGAGTCACTACACCCAAGACTCTTTACTACCTTCTGTCAGGAGCATTCATTGCTGAGCAGCCGACTGACCGGAAGTGGAAGTCAGGTCGACCTTGAGCCAGAAATTGATCTGCTTCGGAGCTTGACGCCTTTGAAAGCGCTCGTTGCCACGTTGGCCGCGACCTCCGCCCGGAAAGCCCTCTCCGCCGCCTTCCATGCCACCGGGATATTCACCACCTTCACCGCCTTCTCCGCCCATTCCTTCACCGCCTCTGTCTCTAAAGCCTCCGCCTCTTCCGGCGAACGACGGCATCTGGAATTTTCCGCCTTCGAACTGTACACCGATTATAGAACCTTTTGGATTAATGGCATATGGCTCCTCGGGTGATGAATGCAACGGAACTCTCAACTCGTATATCAACCCTTCCTGAGTATGGTTAAGCTGAAGCTGAATTCCTTTTAAATCGGCTATTGTCAGCCTGACCGGACCGTTCTTACTGACTCCAAGGATTTCCAGTTGATTAGGATTGTTGGCCATGAAACTGCTGCCCATGGAATTGTTCTGACTATTCTCGTTGTCACTGCTCCGCCGGCGGAAGGACCCGCCTTCCTCTTTTCTGCCGAGCGGGAAATGTATACCGAATGATTCGTGAGACCCGCCCGACGGATCAAACCACACGGTCATTCCGAGCCCAAGTATCTGGAACGACTGCTGTCTGTCGGTGGTTTTCAAGATTAAATAAAGGTATTTGGTATCGTTCTGCACACCGACAGTCAACTTTGCATCAGGTATGTAGAACATGGTGTCGCCCCAATCCTTGTCGCTGCCGTTGACGACGATCTTGTTGTTGTCCCAGGCGCTTTTTACCAAGAGCATGCTCGTACACCCGCTCAGTGACACGGCAGAGAGGACAAGCAAGAGGGGAACGTAATTTAATGATCTCATAGAAATGCTCCTTTTGTGGGATCAGTGTCAAGTGGTACTTTACATATCAACTTAATTTTGACCGGAAATGTACATCCTGGGTTTAAAGCTTAACGTTCTTTTAGCTAGTTGACATCTCTGTTGACGAAAGCGACGGTGGTAAAGTTCCCTTTACTTCAGCCGAAACTCCGGCACTGCACATGTCAGATAGATTGGAACCCGGCATTTGGATTTTTTGAAACTCACTTATACGGTGAATTGTTGTGATGACTACCTGTAAGGGGCACGGGCCCTCGGCCGCCGGGCTTTCAGTGCTTTTTCCCGACACCAGCAGTTGACGGCTGAAAGCTTCGAATGATTCACCGCGATTTCAAATATACTCTAATCGTGAAACTCCGGTTGCTGCAAAAGACGGCGAGCCTTAATGCAGTATACGTGAATTCAATACACGATGAAGGGCCATGGCGCAATCTTCAGGATGAATTGAGACATCGAGTTTATTCCTGAACGCCTTGCAGCTGTGTGCCGGAGGAACGATTCACTTTCAAGGTCCCGATAGCTCTTTACCGTGGCGCGGGGTCTTAAAGTGTTTGAACTTTTTTCCGTATTGAAGTAGATTCTTGAACTCAATTGTAAAGCACAAGGAGAACAGATATGTACAAATCCCTTTCAGTCTTGATCCTGACGGTATTCTTCGCGGCTGCATCTATTGCCGCGCAGGAGAGGCCTGCAAAAAGTGATACGACACATCCGAAGATACCGAAGCCTGTTCAGGTTGTAACCCATCATACAATCACCATGAACGGCCAGCAGATACACTATACGGCTACGACGGGTACTTTCCTGTTGAAGAACGAAGAGGATAAGCCGATCGCACTCTTCGGTTTTACCGCTTATACGAAGGATGGGGTAACAGATCCGAGCTCTCGTCCTATTACTTTTGCGTACAACGGCGGCCCGGGTTCTTCATCCATATGGCTGCACATGGGGGCGCTCGGTCCGAAGCGTGTAGTTCTCAACGATCCCCACGCTAATCCGCCCGCTCCATACCAGCTGGAAGACAATCCGTACTCCATCATCGACGTCACTGACTTAGTGATGGTCGACCCCGTCGGGACTGGATTCAGCCGTGTGATTGGGCACGCGAAGGGATCGGAGTTCTGGGGAGTTGACCAGGATATAAAATCTGTCAGCGAATTCATCTACCAATACATTCGTGCGAACGACCGATGGAATTCACCCAAGTTTCTTTTTGGTGAGAGTTATGGTACGACACGATCGGCCGGAGTAGCAGACTATTTATACGAGCGGATGGGGATACAGGTCAACGGAGTAATTTTCCTTTCTACGGTGTGGAATTTCGAGACTCTCGCCTTCGCGCCTGGAAACGACCTGCCGTACATACTGTACCTGCCCACCTACGCAGCTGTTGCGTGGTACCACAATGCCTTGACGCCAAAGCCTTCGGACTTACCCGCATTTTTAGAAAAAGTGCGAAAGTTTGCGAGAAACGAGTATGCCAACGCGCTCTTCAAAGGTTCGTCGATTGACAGCAGCGAATACAACGACGTACTGAGCAAGCTGCACGAATACACCGGCATTTCAGAATCATATTGGAAGAAAGCGAATTTGCGCTTGAGTGAGCCCCAGTTCACAGACGAACTGTTGCGCGGACGCGGCGAAACTGTCGGGAGACTGGATTCGAGGTACACAGGACCTACATCAGACTTGCTGAGCGAGTACGCTAATTATGATCCGCAAAGCAGCTCCATAAGCCCGGCATTTATCAGCGACTTCATGTACTATCTTCACCACGACCTGAAGTTCCCGACAGATATGACATATCATGTCAGCGCGTATGCTGCGGAAGGTTTCAGGTGGGATTGGAAACAAGCGGGACGCAGAGAATTCGGCTTCCGTGATCCCAATGTGTCTCCTAACCTTGCGGATGTGATGGCAAAAGATCCGTATCTGAATATTCTCATGTTGAACGGGTATTTCGATCTTGCGACACCCTTCTATGCAACCGAGTACACGGTTGACCACTTAGGGAACAATATACCGAACCTTAAAGAACGAGTTCATTTCAAGTATTTTGAATCGGGGCATATGGTATACGTAAATTCGAAGATGCTGCCTCAATTCAAGTCTGATGTAGCCAAGTTCATCGGATCAATGATCCATCCCAAGAGGTAGGACGTCAGTTTCGCATTGTGAAGATTGGCGGAGGGCGTCGACCGCAAGGCGGCGCCCACCTTACTGCCCGGAGGCGTAATTTCACCAGTCTATACTAAAACAATCTCAAATTTCCCGACAATCGAAAATTACAGGAGGGACTATGCCAGCCGGTGAATCGAAATCAAGAGACCTGGTAATCCATGCAAGGAGAGCGGCAAGAAAGATCACGATTGATGGGGTCCTCGACGAATGGTCTCAGGCGGAGCATGTTACCTTTGACGACGGCGGACCGATGCCCGAAAGGAGAATCGCCACCGCGTACGTGCTATGGGACGAGAATTACCTGTACATTGCTTTTGATATTGACAGGAAAAATCCGAAGGCTAAGGTTACCCAACGAGATGGACAGGGTCTCTGGCTGGATGACGGGATTGAGTTTTTGATAGATGCCAACAACGATAAGGGCAGCGTGTTCATGCCCGATGACATCGCATATCATGTAAACATACTTGACGCGGTATATGATGATAGAGGTACCGGCGGACCCAAGCAGGATGCAGCGTGGAATGGGAATGCCCAGCATAAAATGAAATTGAAGGAAGGGGCGGACGGAATTCCGATAGGATATGTGTGCGAGATCGCCGTTCCCTGGGAAGAGATGGGAATAGTGCCGCGGGAGGACGAAACTGTCATAGGCATAGACTTCTGCGTAAATGGTACGGATGATCATACGGGTCAATATCACTATTTCGATTGGGCGGGGCTGAAGCTGTTTCACTATCCTGATGGCTTCGGTACGTTGAAACTTGTTGGCTGGAAGAGGGACCCAGAAGCGGTTTGAGGAGGAATCTGACATCGCGCGCCCGGCAACGTGTCGGGTGTAAAACGAGTATATTAATTTATGAGGAAATTAGGTGAACAGTTTAGCGGCGCTCGAGGAGTGGATGTATGAGCAGCATACCTGGTAATCAAGAACAGAAGAAGTGGCATGTGATATACATAAAGGCGCGTCATGAAAAATCGGTCTACGAGGACCTGGTCAAGCGGGGAATTGAGTCATTCCTTCCTTTGAAGAAGGAGCTGCACCAATGGAGTGATAGAAAGAAATGGGTTGAGGTCCCCCTCTTCAGTTCTTACGTTTTCATAAACATCGGGCTTGAAGAGAAGGACTCGGTTTATCTTTCCGATGGTTTTGTGAGGTTTGTTTCTATGAACGGAAAGCCAAGCACTGTCCCCGAATGGCAGATCGAATACATAAGGAAAGTCGTTTCCTTATACCCTGAAACGCTCGATGTATTCGACGCGGCCAGTGTAGGCAAGAAAGGCGTAATCGTTTCGGGACCACTCTCCGGGATGAAGGGGGAAATTATAGAGATAATGAATGAACACTGGTTCATGGTGCGGATCGATGGACTAGATAAACTTGTCGCCGTGAAGGTCCCCGCGAATATCTTTCAGTCTATCGGGTAGATTTTTCCCCGGATAACCTAGATAATATCCATAATTGCCGTGAGAAATCGGAAAGGCTCGTGATCCCGACTTCTCAAGGCTCATGAACCACGC
Source organism: Candidatus Kryptoniota bacterium (assembly GCA_046705025.1). Lineage (GTDB taxonomy): Bacteria > Bacteroidota > Ignavibacteria > Kryptoniales > JAKASW01 > JAKASW01. The sequence continues at coordinate 36,763 of JBJKQU010000049.1, forward strand.
CTCGGTTATCAGGCAGGTCCTGCCGATCCCTGTTTCGCATGCTTGTGCCGGGCGAAGGGAAATGCCGTGCAAAAATAATTGCCGGTCGAACAGCTATACTCTTGACTAAAAAGGCCGAATAAAGTAAAATACCAAAGACAAAACGATGTTTTATTACTAAAACGTCGACACGATGATTTTTCATGATGATGTTGGTGTGGTTAGGAAAGGTCTTGTGCCCCCTTTGAGATCTGTGTCTGATATGAGCGTTGTCGGTATGGCTATGCCCAGCGCCGCCGTGCTGCAAATGCATCCTTGTCGCTGTATGTAGCGGGCCCCTTTGGCAGCCCTCCGAAGAGGCGACCTGTCATAATGCCGTGGGGATTGTAATGTTTTATGGGACGGCCTGGGACTGAGATGGCGAAGCTGTCTAAAGGCGACAGCATGGATGGTGTGATGAGATCCAATCGCTCGTCAGTCGATACAATTAAACGTGACATCGAACAAATACCGGAGCCTGTACCAATGAAAGTGATGCGGACACCGCCTCGTCGGGATTGTGGTATGGTACTGCGAACATGTATGCCGGCAAGAGAACCTCAACTGTCTTCGATGCTCTCGAGCGTTCTTTCCTGAAGAGCTCGCTCTTTTCGGCAACATTTTCCGAGCCGAGAAGCCGGAAGATTCGTTATACAAAATACGGAAGCGCATCCGATAACAAGAACCTGGTAGTCTCCACACGCTCAACAGCTATAGTGGAATATCATAGTTGGAAACCATAAGTTACGAGAGCCATTTCAAATGCGCGTGACAAAGACAACATTTTCGACGACCCGGGATGCGGAAGGGAACGCATGAACGACGTAGCTCCCGTCATAATTGTCACCGGTGGTAGTCGAGGGATAGGACGCGGCATTTCGCTCCTAGCGGCCGAACACGGTTTATCCGTCGCCGTCAATTTTATAAGGGATTCTGATGCCGCTGAGGAAACGGTTGAATTGTGCAGCCGCAAGAAGAGAGCAGACCCACAGAAATTCGTGCCGATATGTGCCGACGTTAGCACACCCGACGGGAGAGACATCCTCGTGAGAGAAACACTGAGCAGATTCTCGAGGATAGACGCTCTTGTCAACAACGCCGGCCGCGGCCCCAAGGTGCGGGACGACATGACAAAAATGACTCTCGAATCATACAACGATGTCATGCGAGTGAACCTCGAAGGGCCGTTATTCCTTACCCAGTCAGTGGTTAACTATTGGCTTAACGAAAAGCCAAAAACTCTCCTGCCCGGAGGGTTCAAAGTGTTATTTATTTCCTCGATGTCTGCATACGCAGCCTCCATTGACAGAGGCGAGTATTGCATTTCGAAGGCCGGCCTTTCAATGGTGACAAAACTCTGGGCCGCCAGGCTGGCCGAAGCGGGAATACAGGTGTTTGAGATCAGACCCGGCATCATTGAGACGGAAATGACCAGGCGAGTGAGAGGGAAATACGATCCGCTGATTTCAAGCGGCGTTGTTCCCCAGAAAAGATGGGGAAAGCCGGAAGATGTGGGACTTGCCGTTTGCGCAATCCTGAATGGGCAATTCCCATTCTCAACCGGAGAGGTGATAAACGTTGACGGCGGCTTCCACCTGCAGAGACTATGAAAAGAAATGATTCGTAGTTTAGATAAGGTCTCTCCTCAGGATCTTGAGGAGCATATAGAAAGACTCTTCTCCATTTCCGCAGCGAAGATAGCTGACCTGAACCGGAAATGGGATTTCAGAAACGGTTCGCCGGTATATACTAGAGGCGGTATCTACACTGCAAGGGGATGGACGGAATGGACCAGAGGTTTCCAAATCGGGATGCCATTACTGCAGTATGACTATTCCGGCGAACGGATGTTCCTCGAGATGGGCAGAGGTGCTACTGTTGAGTACATGCCGGTACAACTCACGCATCTCGGCGTCCACGATCATGGCTTTAACATAATTAGTACTTACGGCAATCTATTGCGACTTGTTCAGGACGGAAGGATTGAGAGGAACGAGTGGGAAAGGAACTTATATGAGCTTGCGCTCAGAGTAAGCGGCGCGGTTCAAGCGGCCAGATGGACCCGCCTCAGCGATGAACTCGGATATATCTATTCGTTCAACGGCCCCCACTCCCTTTTTGCCGATACTATCCGCAGCCTGCGGTCGCTTGCCGTCGCTTACCAGCTTGGTCATTCGCTGATGGGTGAGCAGGACACCCCAATCAGCCTTCTTCAGCGGTTATTGCAGCATGCGGAGACGACGGCTAGGTATATCGTCTATTTCGGAGAAGGACGGGATGTTTATGACGTGCGAGGGCGCGTCGCTCATGAGGCTGTCTTTAACATCAACTCACACACATTTCGCTGTCCAAGTACTCAGCAGGGATATTCCCCTTTTTCAACGTGGACGCGCGGGCTCGCCTGGGTCATGCTGGGCTTCGCTGAACAACTCGAGTTTATCGAGCATGTTGAGGAATCTTTGTTGGAGCCATATGGGGGAAAGCCGAAAATTACAAGGCGTTTCCTGCAGATCGCCTCGGCAGTCAGTGACTTCTATATCGAAAACACCCCGACTGACGGGATACCGTACTGGGATACGGGCGCTCCCGGATTATACAGGATGGGAGATTACCTGAACCGGCCGGCTGATCCTTTCAACGACTATGAACCGGCAGACAGTTCGGCTGCAGCGATCGCCGCCCAGGGATTGATCCGACTGGGAAACTATTTGAGCAGCCACAATGACAGAGAAGATGGACTGAGGTATCTGCAAGCCGGACTTACCACAGCCCGAACAGTTATTTCGGAACCGTATCTGTCGACTGACTCTAGCCACCAGGGATTGGTCCTTCATTCCGTTTATCACAGGCCGAACGGATGGGACTACATACCCGACAAAGGCAAGATTCCATTCGGTGAGTCTTCAATGTGGGGAGACTATCACGCCCTCGAATTAGCGCTTCTGATCCATCGCCTTGCTGAAGGTAAGTCTTATCAGTTTTTTCTGTGAATACAAAGTGGAACACTCAACAGCGTGCTTGATTTCAATGCAAGACTAAATCGACGGAGATACCCATGAACTTGGCATTGCTCATTCTTCTTCCGTTCCTCGGCCTTGGAGGTCACTCCAACGCCGTATCGCAAAATTGGGCCCAGAAATATGACCCCGGTTTTGCAAAGAGAGCGGATTTCTTCCTTTCTATATATGATACATTGAAAAGTCCGGACTATTACGCCTGTGCGGTAAAATACGCGAGACATGTGGACCTTCAGACTGCCAACAGGAACGCACTTAAACTCCTGAAACATCCGACGGGAGACATGTTCTGGATGGTTGCCGTTATGGACATGGACCTCCATGGTAAGAATGATATGTCCCCGGCTGTAAGGGAGGCAATTCGAAACGCATGGAAGACTTACACTCCTTACCGCGGCGACACGGAGAATCACTGGCTGCAGTACCATGCGATGCTCTTCCTGGCGTCCGAGCAGTGGCCGAATCTGCCGGGAAGTGAGTGGTACAACGGCAGGAGCTCGAAAGTCAACATGGAAGACGCCAAGAATTATTTGCTGTCGTGGTTCAAAATAACAACCTCCATAGGCTCCGGGGAATTTGATTCGCCGGATTATTTCCCCGAATATTTGAACCCCTTGCTCCTGCTCGCGCAATACTCGAAGGATCACGAAATGAAGCAGATGGCGACGATGCTGGTTGATTACTATCTGGCGAATTTTGCCACAGAGAGCCTTCAGGGCCAATTCGTGGGAGGATTCAGCCGCATTTATGAGCCCGCGGTATATGAGCCGTCTCACGCCAATTCCAACGCGTACGCGTACCTCTACTTTGACCAGGGACATGCCATTCACAACGGATGGGTAACCATAGCAGCTTTGTCCAACTACCGGCCGCCAGAAATCATTTGGGATATAGCCCACGATCGCAGCAAGCCCTACGTCAACACGTCTATCAACAGAGTGCGGTATAATATCCGCTACGGCAAGGAACGCACCCCGAAGGTGTTTAAATATGACTACATCTCCCATGATTATGCTCTCAGTTCAATTCAGGGGGGCTTCCTGCAACCGATTCAGCAACACACATGGGGACTCTTCTTTACGCATGGTTTTCCGTACACGACTGTGTTCAGCATAGAACCATATTGGTCGGGACTTGAACTTGGAACTTTCTTCCCCGAAGAGACAGAGACAATGATAGCAAGCGTCACCTCCTCCAAAGGAACTTATAACAAGCCGAACAAGTGGACGGGCAGCTCTCCGTTCGAGCGCACTTTCCAGCACAAGAACACGCTGATAGTCTTGTATGACATTGCACCCGGAACGAACACCGAGTACATAGACGGGTTCTTTCCAAAAACTCTCGACACTCTTATGACTGACTGGCATGGATGGATAGTCGGAAAGGCAGGGACGGCATATTTCGGGTGGTATCCATTGCAGCCGCACAAGTGGATGGACAAGGGATTCTATACCGAGCTTCGCAGCTATCATCCCCAGAACGGGCTGGTACTGGAGGCAAGGGACAAATCACAGGTGGGGTCGTTCGCACACTTCCTGAACCTTCTCAAAGGTCACATACCGCAGGCCGATCTTAACCCGAAGCATGTCTCGGCGACTTATCGAACGCTGGACGGGACGGTGATGCACTTTGTATTTCCAAACGTCCGTGAGCTTAACGGGAAGCAGATAAACATGATGGATTATCGGTTTTATAAGGGGCCGTTCCTGAATTCAGCGTACCGCAGTCAAATTGAGACGATCACTTGCCACGGCTTGAAGATGGTGTTGAACTTCAAGAAGCTTACGATTACGGGAAACGGGAATTAGGAAGGCAGGCGTTGCAGATGCTTGAACTTCGGACAAAGGGAGATTAACGAAGATGCTTATGAACACGGTGCTCATCCTCCTTTTGCAGCTCTTCAATATTGGAGCCCATCCCGCTACTCCCCCGAAAGTTTGGGTCCAGAAGTACGACGCGGGGTTTGCGAAGAGAGCGGATTTCATTCTATCGGAATACGACTCGTCAAAGAGTCCGGACTATTATGCCTGCGCGGTCAAATACGCGAGGCATGTCGACCTTCAGACGGCAAACAGAAATGCGCTGCTTCTATTGAAACACCCGGCCGGCGACATGTTTTGGATGGTCGCAGTCATGAACATGTACCTCCACGGCAAGGATGATATGTCTCCGGTCGTTAAGGAGGCAATTCGAAACGCGTGGAAGACCTACACCCCTTACCGCGGCGATACGGAAAATCACTGGGTCCAGTATCACACGGCGCTGTTTCTGGCGTCAGAGCAGTGGCCGAACCTGCCGGGAAGCGACTGGTACAACGGCAGGAGCTCCGAAGTCAACTTGGAAGACTCGAAGAGCTTTCTCCTGTCCTGGATGAAGGAGACCACGACTATAGGTACGGGAGAATTCGACTCTCCCGATTACTATCCTGTGTATGTGAATCCGATGCTTCTGCTTGCAGAGTACTCAAAGGACCCGGAGATGAAGCAGATGGGGAAGATGATGGTCGATTTCCTCCTTGCTGAGTTCGCGGCCGAAAGTCTGCGGGGCCAGTTTGTCGGAGGCTACAGTCGCGTCTATGAACCGGGGGTTTACGAGCCCTCAAAGTCAAACTTTTATCCGTACTCGTATCTGTACTTCAGTCTAGGACATGCGGTTCACTCAGGTCTGGCGACGGTGGCCGCACTGTCGAACTACAGACCGCCTTTGATTATCTATAAGATCGCTCATGATCGGAAGAAGCCGTATGTGCATACGGAGATAAAAAGAGTTCGCAATGTCATCCGATACGGCAAGGAACGAAATCCCAAAGTGTTCAAGTATGATTACATTGCCGGCGATTACGCTATCAGCTCCATCCAGGGCGGGTTCCTCCAGCCGATTCAGCAGCATACCTGGGGACTCTTCTTCACGCACGGGTTTCCCTATACTACAGTGTTCAGTATAGAACCTTATTGGTCTGGATGGGAACTTGCCAGGTTCTTTCCTGAGGAACGTGAGACTCTTATCGGCGGAGTGACGTCGTCTAACAAAGGTACGTACAACAAGCCGAACAAATGGACAGGCAGCTCACCCTATGAGCGTACCTTCCAGCACGAGAATACCCTCATCGTACTGTATAACATTGCGCCTGAAACTCACACCGAGCATGTAGACGGTTTCTTCCCCAAGACACTGGATTCTCTGATAACTGACTGGCACGGTTGGATAGTCGGGAGGGCAGGAAGTGCGTATTTCGGCTGGTATCCGCTGCAGCCGATCAAGTGGATGAACGAAGGTTTTTACGCCGAGCTTCGCAGCAGGCACCCTCAAAACGGACTGGTGGTCGAGGCAAGAGACCAGGCCCAGGTGGGCTCGTTTGAAAACTTCTTGAACCTGCTAAAAGACCACAAGCCGCAGGCAGACCTTACCCCTAAGCACGTTGCAGTGTCTTATCGAACGCTGGACGGAGCGGAAATGCACTTCGTGTTCCCTAATGTTCGTGAGTTGAATGGACGGAAGGTGAACATGATGAGCTATCGGGATTACAAAGGTCCTTTCCTGAATTCTGCATATGGGACTCCGGTTGAGAGGATTACGTGCGATGGGTTGAAAATGGTTTTGAACTTCAAGAAGTTGACAATTACGCACAGCCAAGATTAGTGAAGAAACAAGTGATGCCCCTGGGGATATGGTTGTCTCATTTTCGCGTTCGGAATCAGTTTGCTGATTCGGGCATCCAAGAATTTGAGAGGTAAAGAGGGTTAGATGACACAAACGTACAAATCAACAACGACGATGACATCACAGGAACGCATTCTAACGGCGATGCGGCGTGGCAAGCCGGACCGGGTTCCTGCTATTCCCGACATATCTAATATGGTTCCTTGCAGGTTAATGGGGAAGCCGTTCTGGGATATTTACCTTCATGAAGACCCGCCGTTGAGCGATGCCTATATCAACGCGGTGAAGTACTTCGGCATGGACGGGTGGTACATATACGACAATCTCACGATGAAGGAAGAGCCTAAATGGACTGAAAAGGTCCTCGAGAAGACGGATGAAGAAATCAAGGTCAGCAGGTTCGTCGAGACGCCTTTAGGCAGACTTGAGGAAATAATGGCTTATCCGGTCAAAGACCCGCCATGGCGGCTTCAAGGGATGATAAAAGATATCGAGGCCGATTTTCCGAAGTTGAAGTGGTATATGGATCAGAAACCGCTCAAAGATACTTGCGCCGACATGAAGAAAGTCGGCGGTTGGGGTATCTTCGGGCTTGCGATCGAGACGTTCATGGGATTCTGGGTAACCGTCCGGGACGGCGGTTCGATGCAGGCTGTGATGGATTTCGCCGAGCAGCCGGAAGCGATGGCGCGAGTACGGGACTACTATGTGGAATACGTCGAGCGTGCCACCAAAGCGGCGCTGCGAGACAAGCCCCACGAGATACTCCTCCAAGGATCGGCTTCCTCGCTCAGCCTGAGCTCACCGAGGATATACAGGAATTTCGACTTGCCTGTCATAAAGCTTGTCTCGTCACTCTGCAGAAAAGAGAATATGATTTGTCACCAGCATACGTGCGGCAGATCAAGGTTAATTGTGGAAATCAACTACAACGAGACCGAAATTGACGTCATGGAACCGCTCGAACGGGCACCCGGTGGCGACGTCGACCTTGCCGAGGTGAAGGCGAAATTCGGCGATAAGTTCTGTCTCAAAGGAAACGTGAATACTTTCGAGACAATGCTGAACGGGACCGTGAAGGAGGTCGAGAAGGAAGCCAAGTGGTGTATAGATGCTGCTGCTGAAGGCGGAGGTTTCATTCTTTCGACCGGAGACCAGTGCGGACGCGATACGCCGGACGACAATCTATTTGCACTTGTCGAAACAGCAAAGAACTACGGGCAGTATACTTAAAAGCGGCGACAGACTAGGCCACGGGCGACGTAGAGCCCGCGGCCTCCTCACTTCCCAATGCATCACATGTGCCCTTTGCGACGCGGGCAGAGCACGACCGAGGTGTCGCGTTCAAAGGCAAGGGCTTCCCACGCATTAGACCTTACCAAGAAGTAAGTGCTGAATGTGCTTAGCTATCAATAGAGAAAAGATGCGCGGGGTACAGGACAGCACGATTATTCGTTTCAGAAGAAGAGTTGCTCCTCAGTGCCCCGATGCGCATACAAGCAAAACAACAAAAGACAAAAGAAAGCGAAATATAGAAATAGATGGAAAAGATTCGTATAGGAATTATAGGATGTGGACTGGCGAGTACCTGGCATCTGGACTATCTGGTTACGGACGAACGGGTAGAGATTGTAGCGTTGGTAGATGTGAATCACGACAATATCGCTGCCGTATTGAAAAGGATACCCGAAGAAAAGAGAAAGGGAATTAACGAGTATAAAGAATACCCGGAAATGTTGGCTAAAGAGCGTCTGGATGCGTGTCTTGTCCTTACGCCTCACAAGTTTCACCATGAGCAGGTCAAGGCGTGCCTGACGTGCGGCCTGCATGTACTCGTCGAGAAACCACTTACTGTTACGGCCGCGGAGTCTGAACAACTGGTGGCGCTCGCGAAAAGACAGAAGCGGGTGCTTATCGTGGCCTACCAGTACCCCGGAAAGGGGGCCGTGAAATATGTGCGCGAGGTTATCGAGTCGGGAAGATTGGGGGAGGTCCTTTATTTCAACGCCATGCTCGGTCTTCACTGGCACAAGCTCGCGACCGGTTGGAGACGTGATCCGAACGTGTCGGAGGGCGGAGTGCTCGTCGATAGCGGTAGTCACCTTGTGGACCTTGTGCTGCATTTGACCGGTGTGAAAGTCAAGGAAGTGTTCGCCTACGCCGATAATGACGGCCAACAGGTCGACGTGTTTACGTCTGCGCTTGTGCGCTTCGGTGAAAACCGAACGGGTATTCTGTCTGCCGTGGGGGGAGGGCCCTTCTTACTTGATCTGACTATTATTGGGAGCAAAGGCGCGATTACGATGCGCGACCTGGAGGAAGTCACTCATGTTGACGAAAAGGACTTCATCGGGGAGATTGGGACGTATCATCAGCATAACAAATTCAATCCAAGCGCTATGCCGAAGCCGACTCTGCCGGCGGGGGATTTCATTGACGCGATTGTTTCCGGAAACCTTTCCGCGTCGAACGGCTCGAGAGCTATAAGAGTGGCCAAATTCACGGATGCGGCTTACAGGTCGGTTGAACTCAACAAGCCGGTAGATGTAACGGAGTGAAAGAGAAAATGAAACTGGGAATTTCGATTGAACTATACAAGATGAGCGAGCTCGAGGAGAAACTGCAGGCAGCAGCATCGTGCGGGTTCAAGTACTGTCAGCTGTTTCTGAGGGAGGTTGAAGTAACAGAGGAGACGGTCAGGGAAGCCGCCGGGCTCTGCAAAGCTTACGGCATCAAGGTGGGACCGGTCGGAACTTACGCGAACCCCCTCCGGCCCGACGACGCCCCGATGGGGTGGAATATGGACAAGGTGAGGAGGATGATCAACCTTCTTCCTATTCTGGAGACAAACGAGATCGTGATATGGAGCGGGACTACGTCAGAGGAGCTGCTGGCTTATGGCGAGGGCAACTTCGATGAGGGCTCCATGCGCAAGCTGGCCGCCGTGACGGAAGAATTGATCTCTCTTCTGTCCGGAATACGAGGCACCGTGACGTTTGAGCCATATTACACTCATGTGCTTCACGACATTCCTTCGATACGTGCCTTCCTGGATTTGGTGAAATCGGCACAAGTGAAAGTCGTTGTCGATCCTCCGAACTATATATCTCCGAAAGACTTTGAGAATAGAGATGCCAGGATGACGGAGCTAATCGAAAGCCTTCATCGCGACGTTGGTGCGGTGCACTTCAAGGATTTCAAACTGCTTGCCGACGGGTCCTGGGACTACCCGGGGCCGGGAGGTGGAGCGATGAACTACAGCCTCTTGATGAGGAAACTGAGAGAGTACGAATATTCTTCCTGGGGAATAATAGAACATGTACAACCATCGGAGTTTGCCGCTGCGAAGGGATTCGTTGAATCAAAATTCAAGGCGGCGGAGGCCGGACTATTATGAGAATAGACAAGGCGCTGCAAAAGGCGAAAGCTGTCATCACGGTTTCATCTTCACTGAAGGTTGAACGAACCGTTGCCGACAGTATTCTCTCTTTTGCTCCCACAGCGAGGAGGATGGACCTGCCGGACACTGTGAAGATCGAGAGTCCGTATGTCCAGGTTGGAGTCTTACGGGAAAAGGCACTCCAGAGCAAGTTCAGCGTTGCTTCCTCAACCGAGGAGCGTTGGGGATTCGTCAGAATCGACGGGCAGGCAAACGTGGAAATTTACGCCAGCGTCCCGAGTCTGCTGTATTTCGTCTTCTCGCGGTTAACGGAAGACTGGGCCGGCAGAGATACCGATGAGTTCAGAACGGGGCGCTTTCTTCATCCTACGTTTAGGAAACAGCGTCCTATTTACGATTTGTTCTTGACTCAACACGCCCGTAGCGTAGAGGGATTTGATCGGCCCTCATATTTCCGGACGCTTGCGCGGCTGGGCTATAGTGATGCTGAGGTGAACGGACTCGCGTTCCCGGTGCCCCTGGGAAAAGGGCCGAAGGACGAAGTCTACGTTCGCTTTTACACGTACTGTCCGTCATTGGATCAGTTCGTTTCCAGTAAGTTGAATGCCGGAACATACGATGATGAGTACCTGCAGGCAAACCTGAACTACTTGAAGACGAATGCCGAATTGGCGGAAAAATACGGGCTGACCCCGGGAATCGTGTGCTTTGAGCCTCGGTCCGTGCCAGAATCCCTTATCCAGAGATATCCGATGCTTCGAGGGGCACGTGTTGACCACCCCATGCGAAGTTTCGAACCGCGCTACAATCTCTCGCTGGGCCATCCGGTCGTCAGAGATCATTACGCGGAAATGATGAGTAACTTGATGAAGGCCGTCCCGGGCCTTGGCTATATGTCCATTTGGTCGAATGACAGTGGTGCCGGATTCGAATACACCAACTCTCTGTATGTCGGAAGGAACGGCGGAGGATATATAGTACGCGAATGGCTGGGCGACACGGAAATAGAAGGTGCGGCGGCGAATAACATAGTTCGATTCATGAAGCTCCTGAGAGACGCTGCAAGAGCGACAAACCCCGAGTTCCGTGTCCTTTTGAGAATGGAGCCGTTCTGGGTTGAGCATGAGCATATACTACGTGGACTTGAGGAGGGCCTTGATCTCGAGGTCTCGTCGCTGCAGGGAAAGGGTTGGGGACTCTCCTACAACCATCCGAGATTCAGTGATCAGGTGCAGATACACACGACCGCTCTTCACAACAGGTTCAGCGAGAAGGAGAAGCCTCTGCTTGACGGTCTCGCGAAGAAGGGGATAAACGCTGATGTCGTGAGTGCGCCAGGAGTCATATGGAATCACGAGCCGCTAATTGGAATTCCGTTCCCGTATCTGGTATTCGACAAACTGGCCGATTTTCGGCGTAACGGGGTGAAGAATGCAGGTATTCTCGGCGGAGCGGTCCCTGAAGAATTCGCCCCATATAACATCGATCAAGAACTAATCCGTGCTTTTCAGGCTGATGGTGAACTCAACCTTGACGAGTTCCTTGCCGGAAAGGCGGAGCAATGGGCCGGTGAGGTATCGTCTGCAGCGCTCGAAGCATGGAGGAATATAGATGAAGCTGTACGGTCGTTTCCTATACCCGCATGGATTTATGCTGCATGGGGAGTTTGGTACAGGTTGGCCGTCAGGCCGATCGTTCCGAATATTGACGCTATCCCCGAACACGACCGGCGATATTACGAGCGGTTCTTGCTCGCAACTCCACACAACCGTTGCAGGGTCGATTTCCGGTATGATGTGGGGTTTGATCTCCTCTCCCCGGCGAAGGCCTGGCGAGCGTTCGAATTTATCGATGGGCAGGTTCTCCCGCCGATTGACAAGGCATTAGATGCACTGCAGCAGGCTAAGGGAATAGCTACGGGAAGCAAGGCGCTCGATTTCGTGGCAGACTTGACGGATCGGGCAAGGGCCTTCCGCTCGTGGATCCAGACACAACGAAACGTGACCGCATGGGTTGCGGGAGTCCACACTTATCTCGAGTCTTCGGAACCCGACAAGAAAACCGAAAGTAGAAATCTTCTGCGAGATGTAGTCCTCTCCGAGATCAGCAATACACGTGATCTCCTCGATCTTTGGAACAACTCGCATGTAAGGTGGATGATCGTGTCCGGGGTGGGCGAGACGACATTCATCTACTATAAGAATTTCGGGGCTCTCCTGGCCAAGAAGATTGCTCTTATGAGTGGTCGTGAAAACGACGTGCCATATGTTGATCCTGAATACCAATGGCGATTGTCCGGTTTTGATTTCTCCGGAATCGAGGAGTGAGCGAGTTGGGAAGCGGCTCTTCCGCTTTGGCAAAGGATACGGCATCTTCCCGGCGGCGGCAAAAAAGTAAGTCCGCCTCTTGACAAAGAAGTTCCAATGTAGTAACATAGCAAAAGATAAAACAGTGTTTCATTAGCAAAACACCATTTGAGTTAAGTGCTGGAGCGTAACTTGATTCGGACCATATCCATGTGGTGCGCGGTTTGAACCTTTACCAGAATCTGTCAGTGATTGTCTTGCAAACCCGCACGATCTTCCTTTCGTATGAGATCTCTCCTCTAAACCCAACTTATTACTCTGAACCTTTCGGGTTCGGGTGTTTTAGCGGGAAGAAAGCAAGAATTTTACTGAAATCTCAGTTCAGAACGCCTCGAATCTGATCTGAGTGCATCTGTATCGCGATCGCATTGCGAGAACGGCGATGTGAGTGAGGTGGCGAAGCTCTGCCACGCGCTCGAAACACGGAATTATTGAAGGTGCTATCGCGTTGTAGGTCTCATGCCTGTCAACGCAATTTTGCACGGATACTAAAAGCAAGTCTTGAAAAGAGAGGAAAGAGAGGTGATTTGTTTCTACCGTGATTCCACAAGCTGACTCGCGTCTTGACCCGATGCAAGTCTCCAACCATTAAGAAGTTCAGGTGAACATCAAGCTCATCAATTAAGGAGGACCCTTATGAGGTGCTTTTTTAAGACGTTATTGGCATTTCTAGCGCTTGCCATGGTGACGACCTCTGCTTTTGCAGCCAGCGGTAAACTCACCGGCAAGGTAGTAGATGCAAAAACCAGCCAACCAATTGTTGGTGCAAGTGTGCGCATCGACAATACTCAGCTTGGAGCTGCAGTTGGTATCGACGGCACATATAATATCCTCAACATTTCGCCCGGAACCTATAACGTCACGGTCACGGGCGTAGGCTATACCAAGACAACTGTACGTGGTGTGGTAATCAATACAAACATCACGACTTATCAGAATTTCAAGGTTGAACCGGCCTCGGTAGGACTACCGGAAGTCGTCGTCGAGGCCCCCAAGAAGCTGATTGACATTACCCAGACGACCGGTAGGTCGATCATGACATCGAGCCAGATTCAGGCTCTTCCTGCCGCGAATCTGAAAGAGATCATGGCGACATCTCCGAGTGCGTACAATGGGTATGTACGCGGCGGCAAGCGCTTTGAAACGGCTTACATCGTAGATGGAATCGACCTTTCGGATATGACTTTCGAACAGGCCAACGCCGCAAACGGACTATTTACAAGATACCTCGGCGTGAACCTCAGTTTCAGACAAAGCGGAAATTTGGCCGACATCGGTTCAGACGCTTTGCAGGAGGTGTCAGTCAATACTGCATCGGACTTGCAGTACGCTCCCGCCAGTGCGGGCGTGGTGAACATGACTCTAAAAGAAGGTACCGGCAGGATCACAGGGCAAGCTACCGTTAAATATGCCTCCGCTCTTAATGCTGCCGGTCCGAATGTTTACACCGGTCTTCTTCCGGATGGAACAACGCCGGAGTCTAAGTACCTTGATGAAAGAGCCGCGCTCATGTCCGCCGGTAATTCATCCAAAGCCGACAGGTACACTTGGACACCCAATGAATACTGGTATGGCAACAAGCCTACCACCAATGCGCAATTTAACATCGGCGGTGGGATCACAAACAATCTCGGTTTCATGGTGGATGCCAAGTACATAAACAGTTATGGTGAATACCCCAACGATTTCAACCGCTCACTCGATGCGACGGCGACAGTGGACTGGTCGATCGAGCCGACCCTGAAGCTGACAGCCATAGGTATTCTCTCGGACGAAGGATACTTCCTTGGATGGAGAAACAGCATGTACAACGAAAACTTCAAGTTCTTCCTTCAGGGTGTACCAAGATATGCTATGGGCACGGCGGCCGGAAGCGTGAAGCTCACGAATACTCTTTCCAACAAGACCTATTACGACGCTCAGCTCTCCTACACCGACAGTCCGGATGAAGTAGGCTTCATAACGAGCAACGGGCAGATTAATCCGATCGGTGCCACTACCGGAAGCTTCATTACCTTTGGGACTCCTGAACAGTTGAAGCAATATATCAGCGATATAAATCTTTCGAAATTTTTCTCGCTGGTTCCACAGAATGAGACTCTTTCAGAGGCATCATTCCCGTCTAGCGGCCCATACAAACTGAACAGGCCAGGAGCCTATTACGAAAATCAGGACGTACAACAGTATAACTTAAGAGCGAACATCAACAGCCAGATAAATCCTCATCACCTGCTCAGCGGCGGATTCAATATCCAGATGTACAACTACCACAACCTGCGACGGTTCTCTCCTAGCGGGTATTTGGACACAGAAGACTACACAGTTCATCCGCAGGAATACGGAATTTACGTTCAGGACAGGATGAACTATTCCGGGGTGATAGTGAATGCCGGCCTGCGTGTTGACGGCTGGGACGCGGGTGCCAAGGGAATCAACAATTTCTTCGCTCCTTACACACTTGTTCCGGACAGTGAAGTATTTGGCGGCGTCAATACCAACGGCACCCCTGAGGTTGTCCATTTCAACAACATGGTTGTGAACCGGACCAGGAAGATTCCTGTGAAGTGGCTTTTGGAGCCGCAGATAGGACTTTCCCATCCTATTTCCGACAGGGCTTCGATGTACTATTCGTTCTCACGGACAATGCAGCCACTTCCTTTTTCTGCTTTATACGGTATTTCTTACACGGAGTTCCACACTTCACTTCCTAATGTGACAGAAGTGGGACAAGATCCCATGCAGTCGACCAACTATGAGATGGGCTTTCAATATGCCGTTTCAACATACTTTGGTATCAATTTGAGTGCTTACTACAGGACCATACAGAACTACAATCAGATGGCTTACGAGATTGTTCCGCGATCAGGAATCGCTTCCACGTATTACCTGTATTTCTACGGTGGCAACGCCGATGCGCGCGGTGTCGAACTGACTCTTCGGAGCAGCGCTCTTCCGCTTGCGAATACTTTGAGACTAACCGGTGTCTTGACATACTCATACAGTTACGTCCGGGCACTGGCCGGCGGAACCCCGTTAAGAGGCCAAAACAATTTTGCCTTCTTTACCACCGCTGGAGATAGTGCTAAATATGCGGGCGGACTTCCATTCGGTAATGCGAACTATATGGCCGGATTTGAGCAGCCGATCCTTGGATCGAACTCTTCCAGCTTTGGAGGTTATGACCGGCCCAATCGGCTCACGCTTATATTGAACTTCGACTGGATGAGGCCTTTCAAGTCAGTGCCAGTGGATTTCCACTTCAATACGTTTTCGACTTTCGAAAGCGGATTCTTATATCCGATAACCATAGCCAATCCGAGGTCAAGGAAAATCGGGACCGCCCCGTATGATCTCAGGACCGACATGCGATTAGAAGCTGACATTACTGCAGGAGTATTGAGAATCGCCCCGTTTGTCGAGGTGCTCAATCTCTTCAACAGGCTCAATGTCATGGCGTACGACAATAGCACTCAGGGCCAACTCTTGTGGGAAGAGAAAGGAATTCCCACAGGTCCTTATGACCAGGTGGTCCTGCCCGATGGTACGCCCGTTTATGACACAGGTCGCACGGTATACTTCGGCGTGTCGGTTGACTTCTGATGCTACGTTTTGCAACCAAATTTTTAGGAGATAAGAATATGCGAAAGCTTCTATTCATGAGTTTGTGTATAAGCTTTGTGGCATCTGTTTCCTATGGTCAGGTAAGAATCCGCGATCGAGCACTCGCTATGCAAACGCGGCCTGCTGTAGTTAACAATGTCTTCCCAAATACAGCCGAAATGATTGCAGGGAACCTTTGGGATTCTTTCATGCCTGCTTCAACAGGCGTTATTTACTACGAAGTCGCGAATAACCCAAACAGGTTGTTCGATCTGGTTGACGGCGGAAACTTCGACAGAAACTGGACCGTGCCCACTTTCATGTGGCCCGGCGGCTTCCCGTTCAACTATGCCTGGGACGATGAGTACAACTGCGTTGAATACTCTCCTAACATAAATCCCACAAAGCAGTTGAGCTCCAGCCCTGACTATGCTACGATGATATACACATCTTCAATCGATTCCCTGTGGCAGGCCCGCCTCGGGATGCACTCATATGTAATCGGTCCGGAGTGGATTAACCCGGACGGTACTCCGGATCCGAACGGAACAAAGCGATATGAGCTGTACTACGAAGCCGGTTTCCCGACGAACCTCGGAATCTGGGTGACATTTCGCGCAATTGAATACACCCAGCCGTGGGACAACTTCAACGACTTCATCATCGTCGGCTTCACCTTCACTAATTATGGTCTCCTGGACGTTTTGGCGGACGGCCACCCGACTTCCACGGACAACAAGATCAACGCCTTAACGCTCGGATGGTTCTTCAGTGATCTGGGCGCTCTTGAAACCAGCACATCTGGAGGCAGAGGTCCAGGATTTGGCAATTCACGAATGTCCGGTTTCATCGCCAACAATGATCCGAACGGCAATCCGTGGGACACTCAAGTTGACTACGCGGGCGTGAACCCGGCCAACTATCCGAGCTATCCCGGTCCGAATTCCAGCGTGCCGCCGGGAAAGCGTGACATGGGATTGAATTCCTCGGTCTTTGGAAATTACTCGGATGTCTGGTGTGGCAGAACCTGGCTTGGCGTGAAAGCGGATTCTCTCGGCCTCTATTCCGCTCCGGATGCAAAGACGATCTACGGAACGGACGGTGTCGGTATCGGGCCGCAGCGTGGATGGTACACCTCCAGCGGAACAGGCGTGGGGGGCTTGGAAAATCAGCTCGATGCTGCTTCAATGCACACTATCTTCATGGGCGAGTTTTACAAGGATGGCGGTTTTGACGGCGATGCCAGCAAGCTCAACCTGGCACCTAACCCGAATTTCTTCCAGTCGGGCACTTCAGGCGCCCCGTTGAGTTTTGTCCCCAAGGCAAATCCTGGACAGCCCACCGGCGACATGAAGAGCCCGAACAATACTGATTACAACAAACTGAGCAACGTTTGGGACCAGGGAATAAACGGTTGGACGCAAGGATATACAGCTACCACAAATTTTGACGGCGACTCCTTTGTCGGCTGTGGGCCGTTCTCTATACCGGTCGGCAAGTCAATCACCGTGGTCGGTGCGGAATACGCCGGCTTCAGATTGGCAGGACTTGAGCAGTCACTTGAAGCTGCCCGTTATGCCTGGGAGAACGGCGGAGTACCGGTTGCTCCCGGTGCGCCGGACATGACAACCAAGATTACTTCGCCCGATAACAAGGTCCTGGTAGAATGGTCGAAATCGGACGGAGAATCCAACGCAGACTTCGGCGGTTATAAGATATATCGAGCGAGTGCGTTCCCGCAATTTAGCTCCGTTCAGGAAGGCTACGGCCTGACCACAATGCAGCACTACATGGACCAGATGACGCCCGGCCCGATCGACACGACGAAGTATGCCGATCCTATCAATCCGCAGTTTGATGCAACTAGCGAGTTGAATCCTATGCAGGCCGGTTATTGGGGACCCTGGCAGATCTTAGCTGTCATCCCGAAGGACTCGCTTCAAGCATACGTGCATCCCGACGGCAATTATACCTATGCATACAAGGATAACTCGCTTGACGTACTGCTGGGCTTTTCATACTGGTATTACGTCTCGGCCTATTACAGTTTGTCATCACCTCTGACAATCAATGGACAGACTACGAGTCATCTCGAATCTGGAAGAGTGAATGAGAATGGCGCTACCGGCCTTTGGGAAGGAACATTTCCATGGGCAACTCAGAATAGCTACTATCCAACGACCGTCGCCGGACAAAAAGCGATCGGTGCAACTGTGGTGGTCCAATCACCACCGATCAGCACGCAATCGCTTGCAAACGGATCGGTTCATGTCGGGGTGAAACCCAACCCGTACAAAAAAGAGGCGTTCTTTGATGTCGGCCTCGAACATAAGATCATGTTCTTCAACTTGCCCAGCCAATGCACGATTACAATCCTGGACGTTTCCGGACAGATCATCGACCAGATTCATTACACGTCGCCGAGTCCGACAAACGGTACCTTCTTCTGGGATATGTACTCGAAGGATGGGCAGGAGGTCGCCAACGGACTGTACATCTATGTAGTACAGTATAGCGGCGGTCAACAGACCGGCTATTTCTCGATCTTAAGGTAACGCCAAACACAGAGGAGTTTAAACTATGAAAAAGTTAGCAGTAGTAACTCTGATGTCAATGTTGTACGCTGTGACGGGTTACGGTCAAGTCGCGAAGTCCGGCCTGAACGCATTGGCATTCTTAAATATCGGTATAGGTGCAAAGCAAGTTGCACTTGGATCCGCGGTCACAACCTTGACGGGTGACCCGAATCAGATCTTCTGGAACCCGGCTGGCATAGTAGACGAGTCTGCACCTATCGCAGCCAGCGTTTCTTACAATAGCTGGCTCCTCGGCCTCAACCAGGAGTCCGGAGTCATTACCTACGGCATGGGAGAGATGGGAACCTTCGGGGTAGGTTTCACAAGCTTCGGCGTGAACAACATTCCCGCCGACAGAGACCTTCTACCGGCCAACCTGTCCAATCTGCAAATCGATCACAATACATCTTCGACTTATAACTATAGAGACATGGCGCTGATCTTGTCTTACGCAAGGCATGTCACCGACGTTCTTTCCCTGGGTGTAAATGTGAAGTGGCTGAATGAAACGATCGACAACATGTCCGCAAATGCGTTCGCCATCGACATAGGTTCCGACTATCGGATAACCAACTTCTGGGATGTCGGCGCGCGGCTGGTCAACCTCGGCTCAGATATCAAATACTATGATATCTCCTCGCCGATTCCGTTGACGTTCTCGGTCGGCACGTCGTTCCACCACAGCTTCTCGGATGCCCTGGCGGGTGCCCTTGATGTCGACGTCGTCCAGCCGCAGGATCTGGGTCAACTCATCTACACCGGGCTCGACATCAACCTGGTGAAAGCAATCGACCTGAGAGGCGGCTACAAGTTCAATTACTCGGGCGCGAAAGATGCCGGAACATCGACCAGAGGACCGATCTCAACGACGATCGAAGGTTTCTCTGCTGGAGTCGGTGCCCATGTGAATCTTTCGAGTTACCGGTTGAGCTTCGACTACTCGTTTACTCAGATGAGCATACTCAACAATGTGCATCAATTTACACTGAGCTTTAACTGGGGTAAGTAAACAGCCAGCATAAAGTGCCCCGTCGCCTCTTGGCGGGGCACTTTTATTTCTTTGGAAGAAAACGACGCGATACAAGAAAGCAATGACCGGCGCGCCATTAGAGCACTTCGAAATGCATCTGGTTGGTCTTCCCAGTTCTTCAGAACAATCGCAATATTTGTCAACATTTCCCAACTTCCAAACTCCCATTTCATACTATGAGCGGTCGCGGCAAATTTGTCCGCCCGGTAACCGGTGAGACTGAAAAGGCAGGACTTGGCGCAGATTGAAACGTAGAGCGTTCATGCGGACTGTCGGGCTTTCGGTTGCAGGCCTCGCACTTTACCCGGGTGGGCTTACCGTCGAAAATCCCGGGAAACTGGGAGCGAGGAACCGTCGGGTGAGGAGCGAGGCAGAGGAGACACTTGAAGATGAAGCAATTCGTCTTGAATGGTCAGGCGGCAAAGAACCGAGTCTCCGGCTTCTTGCCAATGATACTGGGGGGTGGAGAGAAATCTGCGAACTCGACAAAAATGGCCTTCTTGATGTCCGCCTTTTCGCGACCGAGTTTCCGTTTCCTGACCATAGGCCTATGTGGGAGATGAAGAAGGAATCGCAGCGGCATATGGTTCTCTCTGCCGATGTCGGAGGGCGCAAGTTGACCCATAACATTGAGATTATGGATACTCCATCACGTGTCCTGGTTACGTCGACGCTGACATTGCTGGGAGATGAGCTGCTGGAATGGTTTCAGGATTCCTGGACATTTCTTCATGCCAAACCGCTGGATTTCGCTTGGACGCCGAATCTGCGTCCGCAGGGAGACCTGGTCGTGGGCGATCATGTGTTTCGTGCCCCGTCGACGAGTCTGGCAAAAAATGGTGCCTGGGCGTCTTTGCTCCCGGACCTCGATTCGCTTGCTGCCGTTAAAAGAGCGCATACGATGTCCGCGGATCTCGATATGGAAGCCGCCGATCTTCCGATATTTTCGTACGGACTGAAGGCATACCGGCCCGTTTCGCATACATACTATCGGCATTGGAACTCGATGCTGTTCACACGACCTCCCGGATCTGTGAGTTTTACTTACGAGATACTTGCCGGAACGGAAGGTGACCGCGCGTCTGTCTCGCGCAAAGTGATGTCTTATATGTGGAATAGATACGGGGCAAAATACAGGAAGAGCGTCTTGCCGCAGACGATCCCTTTTGCTGCCTATGGCGATTACAGCTATCCGACGCTGTTCAAAATCGGCGAGTTCCACGAGTTTGAAATCGCAGGCGAGAAAGTGGGAGGGTTCAAGGCGCTGAACGACGGCGGCTACTTCCGGAGACCCGAGCATGTTCTGTTAAACCAGGCATGGTACAACAACATGCGCAGCGCCTATGGGCTATTCCATTTCGGTAAAAAGTCGGGCAACAAGATGTGGCGGGATCATGCCGAGATGATCAGGCGATGGACGCTTTTGGCCCCTCAGGAACACGGACTGTTTCCGGCAATGTACGACTTCGAGAAGGATCAATGGTGGGGGTCTATACCCCGTCTCAACGGAGGGCGCAAGAGGATTCACTGTGTGAACGCCGCGTGGACGTCGATATGGCTTATATGGTGGAACAGAGATCTTGGCAGGGATGCCGGTTCCGTTTCTTATGTCCGGCGCCTGGCTGATTTCTTTGTCAAGGAGCAGCTTCCATCGGGAGCTATCCCTGGATGGTTCGATCTGCCGAAGAGCGGAAATGGATATCCGAAGGCGGTGGATACTCTGAAAGAATCGGCCGAGACGGCAGGCGCTGCTATGCTTCTGGGAGAGCTTGCCGTTATGACGAAGGAGCCGGCTTATACCACGGCTGTGTCGAGAGCGGCCGATTTTCTCATCAGGGAGATCATCCCTCACATGAAGTACTGGGATTTTGAAACTTTCTGGTCGTGCTCGTGGAAACCACTCGACATGAGAGACCGGTATACGGACATACTGCCGCAGAACACGTATTCGGCCTATTGGACGGTGCACACTCTCCTCAGGGCGTTTGAAGCGACCGGGTTACGGAAATATATCGACGGCGCGCTCGAGGCCCTCGATGTCTTGAATTTTTACCAGCAGGTGTGGAACCCGCCCTGGCTCACCTTATATGCGTTCGGAGGCTTCGGAGTGATGAACACCGATGGAGAGTGGAACGATGCCCGCCAGGCTGTATTCGCGCCCATATATCTGGATGCCTATCGCGTCACCGGGCTGCCTGAGTATTTTGAGCGGGGTGTTGCAGCGCTCAGAGCTGCATTCGCGCTGATGGCCGTGCCCGAAAACAAGGAGGTCAGCCCCGACACTTGGAATGCGCTTCCGCTGGGACTCTCCCCTGAGAACTTCGCTCACGAAGGATACAATGCGACATTCGCGAGGTCGGACTCCGACTGGGGTGAGGCGGGCGCACTTGCGGCTGCGGCATTGGTGGAGAACACCTATGGCGGAGCTTATATGGATACACGCCGGGGATTAGGTTTTGGAATAGACGGTTGTGAAATAACTTCCGTCAAGAAGAACAGTTCCGGTTTCGAGATTGAGATTACCGAGCTACTCGGTCGCGATAGAGAGATCACTCTCGTGAACGACAAGGGGCGGCGGCAGATTGTTCCACTGCACGCAAACCGTACGAGAGCAGCGGTAATCTAATGATGAATTGAATGTCCGAAGTATTGTTTTGATGGATGTATCTTTCTCGTCGCTTCGAGAAAGGGACATTCGCGTTTGAACAAATATGTCTTACAAGCTCTACTTTCATAATGAACGATCGCTTTACAAAAGCTCTTGAACTTTCCGGGCCCGATCGGGTGCCGTTCATACCTGCAATATACGAGCACAAGGCGTGGTTCATAGATGAGACACCGTCGAAGGTAGCGAGAGACGCTGATTTGCTGACCAAAGCCGTAATTGCCGAATACGGGGCCGTCCAACCCGATGCTCTGACTATCGGCATCGACGTCTACAACGTTGAAGCAGAAGCTCTCGGCTGTGAAGTCATTTACTACGGGGGAGATGACACCTCGATACCCGCCATCAGCGCGGAAGGAGCAGTGTTCAATGAAGAGACTGATTTTGCGTCCGTGAGTATCCCGGACCCTCTGAAGGCGGGGCGAATGGCCCTTAACATAGAAGCTGCGGCAAGCGTGATGAACCTGATCGGGAGCGAGGTGCCTGTACGCGGCGCTGTCTCCGGTCCTTTTTCGATGGCGGCGAATCTTGTCGGGCCGGAGCGCCTCTTCATGCTGACGGTAACCGACCCCGGCTTCGTGAAGAGACTCCTGGCGTTTTCAGCGGAGGTTGCGAAGCGCTATGGCGAGGCGTTCGTAAATACCGGATGCGGTGTGGTGATTTTTGACTCGCAGGCGTCGCCCGAACTTCTGTCGCCGAAGATGTATCGCGAGTTTGTACTTCCTCCTACACGGGATATGGTAAGCTACTTCCACGGGTTAGGGGTCAGGCATGTCCCGCTCATAATCGGGGGGAATACGACGAAGATTCTCGACTCTTACATTGAGACGGGGGCCAACAACCTGCTGTGTGATTTCTCGGCGGACATACACCGCTTCGTCGAGGAATGCTCCAAGTCGCGGACCGCATTCAGGAGGAACCTCGACTCGTCGGATTTCCTGTCCGTCTCCACGGAAGACCTTCGCAAGCGGGCGTCGAAGGCGCTCGATGCGTCTGAAGGGTATAAAGGTTTTATCCTGGGAACCAGCGTTGTCCCTTACGGTACGCCGCTGGAAAAGTTGACAGCCGTGCGTGAGGCAGTAGTCGCGCAGGGTTGAAAGGCATAAGGCACAACGGTGCTCTGTAAAATAGATCAGCTGGAGCAAACGGTATCAATGGCCGGATGTTTCCAGGCAAGTCACATGAGAACAGTAAAAATAATCACAGAGGTATATAACCATGACTGAACTAGAGCAGCTTGCTCAATTATTGGAAGAGGGGGACGTCAATCGAGTTGCCGGCCTAACTAAACGCCTAGTAGATTCAGGTATGCCGGCACAGACTATCCTCAACAGCGGCCTTATTATCGGTATGGGCGTGGTAGGGGAGAAGATGAGGACCGGCGAGATGTATCTGCCGGAGGTCCTTCAATCTGCGACCGCTATGCACGCGTCGTTGAAAATACTGAAGCCGCTTCTGGCGGAGGGCGGCGTCCAGCCCCTGGGAAAAATCGTGATGGGAACGGTGAAGGGAGACGTCCACGACATAGGGAAGAACCTGGTTGGCATCCTTCTCCAAGGTGCAGGTTTCGACATCGTCGACCTTGGCGTAAACGTTACGCCCACGAAGTTTGTCGATGCGATCAACGAGCAGAATCCCGCTTTGGTCGCCATCTCGGCAATGCTGACGACGACAATGCTCAACATGAAGACGACTATTGAAGCGATTGCCGGCGCGGGCCTCCGCACTAAGGTGAAGATCATCGTCGGCGGGGCGCCGGTAAGCCAGAAGTTCGCCGACGAAATCGGTGCCGACGGGTACGCGCAGAATGCAGTGAGAGCCGTCGATAAGGTTAAAGAAATGCTGGCGATTGCGGGATGAGGCGTGAGAAAATGGAAGATTCAAAGACAATAAAGACGTTCTCCAAACTCGCAGTGAAAGACGCGTCCGAGCTGATGTTCGGTAAGGCGCCGGCGCCGGCCACTTGCGGTTTCAAACTTACCGTCGGGTCGGGACAGGTGTATCCGGAAATCAACTTCACGCTGCCCACCATGCTCATCGAGGAAAAGACGTGGCCGGCGGTTGTCGAGCAGTACCAGGAAATCAGCGAGATGCTCGTCCGTTCTGCCAAGAGACTGCGCCTGCCGGGGCTGATGGTCGAGTTTGAACTGCTTCCACCGATGACCGAAAACCCGGCCTGGGGAGCGGAAATTACCAAGATTCTCCACGAGGCTCTTAAGACGGCACATGATGAATACGGGCTCCCTTGCGCCCTGAGGGCGACGCCGGCCGATATCCGCGATGCCAACAGGCCTCCCGTTCTAAGAACGGGAAAGGAGTGGGAAACGCTCGAGAGCTCGTTCGAGGAATGCGCCGCTGCCGGTGCGGACATACTTTCCATCGAGTCGGTTGGAGGGAAAGAGGTAAACGACCAAGCGATGCTGCGCGGCGACGTTGCTGGCATGATCTTCGCCTTGGGAGTCCTGGCACCGAGAGACATGGAGTTCCTCTGGGACAGCATCGTGAGAATCTCTACTGAGCACAAGATCGTCCCCGGGGGAGATTCCGCCTCCGGTTTCGCGAATACCGCGATGCAGCTTTCATCACAGAACATGCTTCCGGAGGTTTTTGCCGCTGTCGTAAGGGCAGCCAGCACGGTTCGGAGCCTGGTCGCCTACGAGCGCGGCGCTTACGGGCCTTCGAAGGACTGCGCATACGAAGGGCCGGTCATCAAGGCGATTACCGGTGCGCCGATCGCGATGGAAGGGAAGTCCGCCAGCTGCGCACACTTCAGCCCTGTCGGCAACGTAGCCGCTTCGATGTGCGATTTGTGGAGCAACGAATCGGTTCAGAATGTCCGGCTCCTCTCCGGCTCAGCGCCTGAGGCCTACATGGAACTTCTTGCCTACGACTGCCGGATATTCAACAAGGCACTCGAAGGCGGATCGGAACACGGCTACCAGGACCTCCTTGTGGAATCGGACGTCCATCTTAGCCCGCAGGCGCTGGTTCTCTCGCCGGAATCGACGATGCGCATAGCCTCCGCGATTGTCGGGGAGAAAACTCATTACCGCATGACTGTTGCCGCCGCGCACGAGTCGGTCTCAATCATACGGGATTCCATCAGGAAATCCGAGCTCTCTCTGAATAAGAAGGAAGTCACGTGGCTGGATCGGGTCGAGCGGGAGCTTGACGGCCTGCCGGTCGATGAAGGGAAGCTTCTCGATTCTATGAAGGAGAATTACGGTCATCTCTTCCTGCCGGAGAGCTACGGCTTGTAAAGAAAAGAGACTGGTAAAACAAAGGAGCTATCTTAATGATTAAAGGCGTTCTAGGGAAATGCATGCTTTTTGCGGCTGCCGTCCTTCTAACCGTCGGAGCCGTGCCGCTTCACGCGTCAACTCTAAAAGAGGCGATGAAGAATGTGAAAGTCATAGCCTGCCCGGCGAATGGCAAGGAAGTGGATTTCACGGTCGCGGACGCGATCAAGCGCGACCTGGCACCTCAAGCACAGATAGTCAAGTACAAAAGCGGGACGTTACAGGAGAAGGACGGCGTGTTCGCCGTTTCGATTGCTGATGAGCACCTTGCTCCTGTTCCGACTGAAGAAGTGCTGAAGACCAGCGATCCGGATTGGATGTACTTCAAGGTTAACGGAAACGGCTCCGGGGAACTCGTGGTCTCGAAACAACATCTGCTCTACGGGATGTATTGCCAGGTGAAGCTTTGGGGCAACGAGAATGTGGATGAGTTCGTCGACGGGAAGGTCGTGACTCCGTCCTTCACATGGCTGCGGAATTACAGTGACTTCCTCGTTGGAACGAGGCGCTACGCCCGCCGCTTCAACCGCGCCGCCTACGTCAAGCAGGCCGCCGGCGAAGGCTTTTCCCATATCACGGTGAATGGGCTTGGAGTCCCTCACCCGTTCGAACAGGGACCTCCGGGAGACAAGTATTCTGAGTTCTATGATTACACGCCCGACCTCGATCAGTTCGTTACAAGCAAACTCCTGAAAGGCTACTATCCGCCTTACTACCTCGAAGCGAACCTCAACTTCCTGAAGCGCAACGCGGCCCTGGCGAAGAAGTACGGAATGAGCCCGGGACTCGTGATCTGCTCGCCGAGGACGATGCCGAACGATTTCTGGCAAAAGTACCCGTTCCTGCGAGGCGCGAGGGTCGACCATCCCCGGGAAAGCTACAGGCCTAGGTATACGTTAACACTCGAGCATCCGGCCGTTCAGGAATCGTACCGTGAACTGGTTGCCAACCTGATGAAGGCAGTGCCTGATCTAAGTTTCATTGAAATCTGGTCGAACGACAGCGGGTCCGGATTCGAGTTTGCCAACAGGCTTTATCCCGGCCGCAACGGCGGACCTTACCTGATCCGCGAGTGGAAAAGTGACGATTATATCGCCAGCAAGATGGCGGCAAATGTCGTGAACTATTACCATCTTATTCTCAATGAAGCCCGAAAGTTCAATCCGAAATTCAGGGTCATAGTTGACCTCGGCTCATTCACTCCCCTGGAACTGAAGTACATCATACCGGAACTCGGCAAAGGAATAGACGTCGGCAACTGGTCCGGCCAGTGGCAGGATCAGTTCTCGTTCAACGACAAGTGGCAGAAGGAGTGGGAGAAAGGAGGCTCGAACACAGACTTGAACATCAGCGCTTCCAACGACAACTCCATCGGCATTCCTTTCCCCAGGGTTCTTTATAACGAGCTTTCGGAAGCCTATAAGGGCGGCTACAAGTACATTCTGAGTGAGACGGTGCCGAGGTCCCTCGTCCCGTACGATATCAACGGGCAAGTGGAGAGAGCCTTCCAAATGGACCACAATGAGCCGCTGCAGCAGATACTGAGCAGCGTCGCCGACCGCTGGGTTGGGAGAAGCATGGCGCCTGTGCTGGTTCACGCCTGGCTTACGGCGGACTCCGCGGTGAGCGGCTTCCCGAACGGGGTGCCGAACAGCACGTTCGGATTCCCATGGTATCGAATGTGGGTAAGGCCATTCGTTCCCAACATAGGAGCTATCCCCGACAGCCAGCGCGCGTACTACGAGAAATTCATGCTCGCCACTTTCAACAATCCGACCCGGGTCGATTTCAACAACGATATGCTCTGGAATTTCCTTACCGTTGAGCAGGCTGCTGAGAAGCGTAAAGAGTTCGACGAAAATGTGATTCCGCCGATTGACCGCGCGATAGATCTTGTGAGAGCGGAGGTTAAAAAGGTGTCTCCCGATTCTCCGGCCCACAAGGTGTTCACGTACCTGCTAGTCAGGCTGGAAACGTACCGCTGTTACAGCGTTACGATGCGGGATATGGTCGCGTGGATAGAAGGCGTGCACGGCTACCTGCAAGCCAAGACGCCTGAAGAGAAAGCTGATTACCGCGCAAAAGTGAAATCTGCAGTCGAGACTGAAATCCGGAACACGAAGAGTCTTTTGAAGCTGTGGAATACAAGCGCGGTGGAAATAACGGCGGTGTCAACGGTAGGCGAGAATATGAACGTCTACGGCGAGAACTTCGGCAAGCTGCTGGAGAAGAGACTGGTACTGATGGAGGAACATGTGAACGATGTTCCGTACATCGATCCGAACTACATGTGGCACATGCCGAAACATTATCCGCCGGTCAATGAATAGGGCGAGCAACTGAGAACCGGAATCGAAAAGTAATTTCATATAAATAGGAGGAGGTCTTATGAAGTTTCCACTGTTGCCGATCACGTTCGTGGGGAGTTATTCTCTGCCTCATTGGCTCGAATCGGTCCGAAGCCTGGGCGAGGCAGGAAAGCTGTCGGAGGTGGAGGTAGAAGAAGCACATGACAACGCGGTCAAATCTTGCATTAAGGATCAGGAAGCCGCGGGGCTCGATCTCATAACCGACGGCGAGCTGAGACGAGAGACGATGGTGTATTTCTTTTCGAAAAGGATTCACGGGTTTGATAACAGCGGCAGGATGAAGGCTATTGGTAACCTCGACCCCGGCATCCAGATGCCGGACCCGGTGATAATCGATAAGGTGCGCAGGGCGGGAAGCATTGGAATAGGGAAGCATTTCGCATTTCTTAAGAAGTACGCCGCAGCACATCCGAAGATCACAATAACGGGCCCACAGATGCTGGCGAAGCGGGCTACAAACGAATACTACAAGGACGAGAAGCAGCTGATATTTGACCTCGCGGACGTCCTCAACGCGGAGCTGAAGGAGACGGTCGAGGCCGGCTGCGATTTCGTTCAGGTTGACGAACCGGTCTGGGTGGGCTATCCGGAAGACATGCCCTGGCTGGTAGAAGCGTTCAACAAGATGGTCGACGGAGTGAAGGCGAAAATCGCCCTGCATGTCTGCTACGGAAATTACCAGCTGAAGAAGCTCTTCACCGGCACTTATGCCGACCTTTTCCCGGAGATTCTGAAAGCTAATGCCTCACAGCTGAGCCTGGAATTTGCCGTGACGGACATGGAGCCGCTGGAGCTGTTCAAGAAATACAAGACAGATATGGAAATAGCCGTGGGAGTGGTGGACGTAAAGAACGAAGAGGTCGAGGCCGCCGACCTGGTAGCGGACCGCATCCGGCGGGCGCTCAAGGTCATACCCAAGGAGAAGCTCTGGATCAGCAGCGACTGCGGAATGAAATTTATGCCGCGCGACCGTGCCTTCGGCAAATTAAAGGCGATGGCAGACGGCACGAAGATAGTACGAAAGGAACTCGGCGCATGACAGGATCGGAGAATTGAAATAACCCTATGAAGGATATGTATATAAGAACTGGAACCGCATCGCTCGATGCCCTCCTGCCGCGGATCAAAGGCTTCTTTGAGCTGAACAAGGTAGACTATAACGTGATGGGAAAGAAAACCCATGGCTACCGGGACCCTGACGCACCGAGTATATGGCTCCGCGGAGTTGCAGATTCTCTCCGTGCCTACAAATTTTGGGAGAAGGATCTCAAGAGTATTGTCGAGATATTCGCGGACACTCAGACCGCGGCCGGGTGGCTGTACGACTACTTCACGATGACTCCCGAGAAGGTCCCTTGCGAGAGAGAGAACTGGGCGAAGTTCGTCCGCGTTCCAAATGAGGCCGACGTCGAATTCAGGTTTGTTAAGGCCGCGTTCCAGGTCTGGCAGGCCACCGGAGACGACGCATGGCTCAAGAAGATGCTCACGGTGATGGAGCGCGCGCTGCAGTACATACTCCGCGATCCCTGGCGCTGGGACAAGAAGACAGGACTCGTGAAGCGGTCCTACACGATAGACACCTGGGACTTCGATTACACCGCGGGTCGTCACGAGTGGCTGAACTTCCAGCTCAACGAGCACACTTTCTGGGGAATAATGCACGGAGATATTTCCGGTTACTACGAGGCCTTTCTACTCATGGGTGCTATGCACGCTCGTGCACGGAATCAGAGGAGGGCCGCGTACTGGAAATCCTTCGCATCAAAGTTCAGGCTGAAGGCTAACAAGATTTGTTTCAACGGCAGGTTCTACACCCACCACGTGCCGCTAGTTCCGGTCAGGATAGAAGGAGTCGATGAGAGCGAGCAGCTCAGCCTGAGCAATCCGATGGATATCAACCGCGGCCTCCCGACGCACGAGATGGCAGTCTCTATTTTGAATGAGTACCGGTCCAGGGCGGCGAAGGGGAAGGCGTTTGCCGAATGGTTCAGCATCGATCCGGCCTTTCCGGCCGGGATTTTCGGTGATGAGAAGATTGTCGAGGGAGCGTACAGCAACGGTGGCATCATGCCGCTTGTCGGAGGAGAGCTTGCCAGGGCGGCCTTCGAACACGGCTTCGAAAAGTATGGCGTCGACATCCTTCTTAAATACGCGGAACTAACGGCGGGAGGTGAATCCTTCCTTTGGTATTTCCCGGACGGGACTCACGCGACCGTGGAAACCAGCACAAGCCCCGATGCTTCTCCCGGAGATACCTGGGGATCCTCGGCAATGCTCTACGCACTGGTCGAAGGGCTCGCGGGAGTCGTAGACACTGGTAGACTTTTCAGAGAGGTAAGGTTGAGCCCCCGGTGGGAAGCCGCGGGAACGGACGAGGCAGGTATTCGCTGCACCTATGAGGCTTCAGGTGGCTCCTTCGATTACTCGTACGCTCACGAGAGAGCTAAGAAGCGGATCGAACTCGACATATCAGGGAAGTCAAAAGTAGCTTTGCACCTTTTACTGCCACAGGGCGCCCGTGCGGAGTCAGTGAAACTCAACGGAAGGAGCATTCGATTCACTAACAGCAGGATTGAGAACAGTGCTTACGCGGATGCCGCGGTGAGCGTCGGAAGAAAAGCGGTTGTCCAGTTGGAGTACACTGACTAATGATTGTGAAATCGATCCCGAGGTGGAAATCATGAAAAGACGCGAATTTATGATGAAATCGGCGCTCGGCGCGATTGCCGTGAGCCAGATGAAAGCCAGATTCCCGGAATTTGTTTATAAGAATGCCGTTCCGAAAGAAGCGGAAGCCTCGCCTGCTGACCTGGAATCTTATTACTCTAACTGGGCGCATGAAGCCCCGTCCAACGAACGTCTGAATGCCGACTACATCTCCTTCCTCCCCGGAGTTGAATACTTTCTGATGGGAAATGGAGAAATCCAGGGAGTGGTTCAGTATTGCAGAGACAATAAGGTCGCTCCGGGCAGCTCCTTCTTCGGATTTACGATTATGAGCGCCGAGCACTTCACGCAGAAGTGGACCACCTTCCTGTACAGCGCGGGGCGCGGATTTGGCAACACTCTCGCTTCACTCGGAGTCGACGGGAATTTCTACAGTGTGTCAGCGAAGAACCTGAAGTCGGTGGGCTGGAAGTACATCGACGGGGTACCGGTAGTGAGCGTCGTCTGGAGCGAGAAGGGTTGTGAGATAGAAGAGCAGCTCTTCGTCCCGAGCGAAGGCCCGGTACTCTTCAGGCGCCTGCATGTGAAGAACCTCGACACTGCGAGTCATAAAACAGAACTGGGATTGTCACTTGTCCCGAATATCGGTCTGTTCGACACGGTCTACACGGACGCCAGGAACAGGACGGCAAACGCCGAAGGGTTCACCGCACTTCGGATGTTTTGCTACGAGAAGGACATCCAGGCTTTGGGGCGCTACACGATCAGGGCGGAGCGGGGAACGGTCGCGCCCGGCGCGGAGACACAGGCAACGTTCGCCTACTATATGAAGGGGGGCGAATCGCTTCTCCAGAAGAAAGACTTTGAGCTTCTCTGGTCGGAGACGGTGGACTACTGGAAGAAGAGGAACACCGTTTCGACGAATACCGCAAACGTTGACCGGGTCTGGAACCTTGCCAGGACAGGGCTGAAAGCGCATGTCGCAAAGAACGGGAAGAGAGACTCCGGAATCTGGGAATACGGTATGGAATGGGTGCGGGACGATGTCATGGTTCTGACGGCGTTCCTGCAAAGCGGCTTTTTCCCGGAGGCGAAAGTTATTCTTGATCGCATGTTCTCAAAATTCGTGACAGACGACGGCAGGACCGTGGAGTCGAGCCAGGTGTTCCCGTTCGAGTTCACCGAGCTGGATCAGAACGGTGAGCTTCTTTACGCCGCGTGGGCATACATTTGCTGGACCGGCGATTACGCCACCGTTCGTAAGTATTGGAAGAAGATAGTCGCCCTTGCGGACCTTCCGCTGCGGCCGCTTTTCTGGCAAAAAGACTCGGGACTGCTCAGCAACACGAGAGAATACTGGGAAAGGAACAACTCGTTCGGCGTGAAACCCGGTTACGAGCTCGCCTACCAGTTCTGGGTTATTCTTGGACTTGAAAAAGCTGCAGAGGTCGCGGCAAAGCTGGGACACAGCCGCCATGCGGCAAAGTGGGGGTCTGCATCGCGGAAGATAAAGGACAATTTCCTTCACAATCCGAGATTTGAGCTGGTCGAAGACGGCCATTTCATAAAGAGACGGACGCTCAACGGCGAATGGCAGAGGACAATGATACCCCCGAACAGGGACAGCATGCCTGCCGGGACGCCAATAGCGACGGAGAAGACGCCGCTGGCTGAGCCGGACACGAGCGAAGTGCTGCCGATCATGTACGAGATGATCGACCCGAAGAGTGAGCTTGCGATAAAGACTCTGGACTGGGTGGAGCCGCTCTGGAACGAGAGGTGGGATATCGGCGGCTACGAGCGGTATAACAGTTCGAGTGAGCCGGAGCCTCCCGGACCGTGGCCATTTCCGTCCATGTTTGTTGGAGAAGCATACTGGGAGGCGGGAAACTATGAGAAGGGACTTCGGGTGATAGACTGGCTCGCCGGCGTCAACGGCGGCCTGTCGGGCGGATGGTTCGAGTATTATCCGGAAGGTCACCCGACCGTTGGAATCGTAGGATGGAATTGGGCCGAAATCGCACACTTCGTGGTCGACCACCTTATGGGCGTCAGGCCGCAGCTTGACAAACTTGTAATCAGACCGCGGCTCGGTGCCGGACTGGACGCCGTCAAGTCGGAAGTGATTGTCAGAGGAATGAGGCTCAATTTGAGGTTCACGAGATCGGGCGAAAGCAGTACGGCTGCCGTTGACGGGAAGAACGTTGCTCTGAATGACGGACAGTTAGTTTTGCCCTATCGGCGAAGCGGCAAAATGACTATCGATATTAATATTAAAAAGTGATAGAATAACGATAGCTTACACGAACAAGGAGGGAGTCCAATGCGGTCAATAGATCGTGTCCGTAATGTAATTGCCGGAAAGCCGGTCGACCATCTGCCGGCGCAGCCGATGCTGATGATGTTTGCCTCGAAGTGGGCAGGGATCGAGTTCATCGACTATACGAAGAATGGACGGCTGATGGCCGAGGCGCAATTGAAGGTGGTCGAGGATTTCGGTCTGGACTGCCTGCTGACGTGCTCCGACCCTGCACGTGAAGTGATCGACATAGCGGGAGATGGCTCGATCGACTGGTTTTCTGATCAGGGACCGGCCATAAATGAATCGCGCGCCGCACTGGCTGACAAATCGAGACTCAAGACGTTCAAGGTGCCCGATCCTGTGGGCGGAGGAAGGATGCATGACCGTATCAAAGGGATCGAGATCATGTACCAGCATGTACGGGGAGAGGTATCGATAGTCGGGTGGATCGAAGGACCTCTGGCCCTGGCGGCCGAGCTGCGGGGTATAAACAACATAATGCTAGACCTCCTTGACGATCCTCCGTTCGTCGACGATCTCCTCGACTTCTGTGCAGAGGTCGCAATCCGCTACGCCACTCCACAGATAGAAGTCGGAGCCGACACTATCGGGATGAGCGACGCGGCCGCCAGCGTCATCGGCCCCAAGCTGTACGCCCGATTCCTCCAGCCCCGCCAGAAGCGGGTGCTTGCGGCTATCAAGCAGAAGCATCCCGACACAATAACGCGTCTGCACATGTGCGGCGACACCGACGTGCTTATCCCGAAGATGAAAGAGCTTCCGGCGGATATATTCGAGCTTGATTTTCCTGCCGACCTTGTCAAGGCCCGTGAAAATCTGGGTCCGGACAAGATTATCAGCGGGAATGTTTCGACCGTCTCCGAGCTGCTCGAGGGGACGCCCGAAAGTGTTTACGAGGCCGCCCGGCACTGCCATCAGGTCAGTGGAAAGATGCATATCGTCAACTCCGGATGTGAAGTGTCGCCTCTGACTCCCCCGGAGAATCTCAGGGCGCTTATGCGCTACGCCGAGGAGCATCAGCCGTGATGCCCGCCGGCAGGGAGAGATTGGTTCAAAATGAGTATGCCACGTAAACCCAGGAAAGGGCGCGAATGAAGTCCATTGACATTCTCGACTATGCAGTCATAGCCGCTTATTTCCTCTTCATGCTCGGTATCGGTTTCTACTTCAGTAAAGTCAACAAAGGGGCAAAGGAATACTTCGCGGGTGGGAGTATGATACCGTGGTGGGTTTCCGGCATGACGCTTTACATGGCCAACTTCAGTGCGTGGACCTTTACCGGTGCCGCCGGTTTTGCGTACGGCACTGGCCTCTTTGCGATTCTATACTTCGGGACGTGGTCCGTCTCATACTTTGTCGGGTCGCAGCTTACCGCGGCCAGGTGGCGGAGAACCCGCTCGATCTCTCCCGTGGAATACACTTACACCCGGTTCAACGTAGTAACTCAGCAGTTCCTCGGCTGGGTCGTGTCGGCGAACTACGTCCTCGCAGCGGGTGTTCAGCTGGCCGCGACATGCGAGCTCCTCGCTCCGGTCATGCGGCTCAACATACTGATGGTTATCCTCGTCACCGGCGTCGTCATACTTCTTTACACCTTCATGGGAGGTCTCTGGGCCGTATCGATAACAGATGTCATACAGGGTGTCATCCTGCTGAGCATCACATTTATAGTCATGCCGCTCAGTCTCGGGCTGGTCGGCGGATTCCAGCACCTGTGGAACGCGCTTCCTTCGCTGAGCATGAGCCACGTGTACAACGGTCTCCACTATGATGGTAATTGGCTTATAGGCATTTTTGTCATCATGTCCCTCGGGACGGCGGCAGGGCAGGCGCAGCGGTTCTACAGCGTCAAGGACGAGAAAGACGCGAAACGGGTCGGCAGACTCGCGGGATTCCTGTTCCTGACTGTTCCGTTCGTGTTCGGAATACCTCCGCTGGTGGCGCGGGTAATCTGGCCGAACCTCGCCGCAATCCCGTTTTTCAAGCCGTACATCGGTCACAATCCGCAGGATCTCGTGTTCGTTGGCCTCTGTCTGAAGCTTCTGCCGAACGGACTCATAGGAGTCTTCCTCGCTGCAATGCTTGCGGCCACCATGAGCACGTTGAGCACCGTGTACAATCTCGTGTCTTCAATTCTCGCACGCGATGTTTACCAGGGATTGATAAACACTTCAGCCACGGACCAGCAGCTGCTCAAGGTGGGACGATGGTCATCCATTTGGATAGGAGTCATCGTTATCGGCCTTGCCCTTTTGTTTGAAAGCAGCAAGCTGGGCATATTTAATATGATGCAGATTTTCTTCACCCTTCTCAACATCCCCGTGGTACTGCCGATAGCGGCCGGGCTCCTCCTTCGGAAAGCATCAAGATGGGCTGCGGTAGCCGTGGTCATATGGGGCCTCATCATCGGCGTCACAGCCCGTTACGTCCTGGGCTGGGAGATGGGATATCAGATTTACGCACAGACGATTTTGACATTCCTGATATTCATCGCTTCAAGCTGGCTCGGCAGTCTGTACAAGAGAAACAAGGGAGCGATTGTCGGGATCGGCGTTGGCCTGACTGTCGTCCTGTTTTACCTGGCGATGATATCGGCCGCACACCCGATGTCAGGCGCGTTGGTTACCATTACTGCAGTTGCCGTCGCGACATTGGGATTAAGCCTCATAATCTTCGCGAGACTGTTTTCTATGGAGACTGAAAAGCAGAAGCAGGTTCTGCAGGATTTCTTCAAGAAACTCGATACTCCAGTCGATGTCGCTAAGGAAGTCTTCGGCGCAGGAAAGAAACAGATATCGACGTTTCCGCTTGTCGGTGGAACGACCATTGTCATGGGACTCCTGATGAGTCTGATATTTTTATCCGGAATTCCCGCGAATGAACGGCCTATACTCGGAGTGATGGTTGGGATTATGGTGACATTCGGCGTACTGATGTGGTACTTCGGCAAGAAGTCTGAAATTAGGGGCAACAGCTCCAAGATCGGGGAAGAGGGGAAATGAAGTTGAGCCCCTTAACTCTGTCAACAAATTGACCTAACGGGGAGATATCATGAGACTTGCTCAATTTGAAGACGAAACAGGATACTTCATCGGCGTTTGGCTCAAAGGGCGATGGGTAAACTTCAGCGTCGGCATGAAAGTTTATAGTGAAGTGGCGGAGCGCGAGGACCCGGCGCTCGTCGGCACGATCCATCAGCTCCTTTCCGAAGACAAGTTCGACATTTTCAGGTTCAAAAAGGTCGCGACCTTCATGCTTGTCCATAACCTGTTCCATTACCTGGAAGTCGGCAAGGAAGCGGCCCTGAAGGCACCTATCATAAAACCGCCTAAAGTGCTGGCTCTCGGACGGAACTACGTCCTCCATGCGAAGGAGGCAAAGCTGCCGGTCCCGAAGGAACCGATTATATTTGCGAAACCCGGCTCCTGTGTCGTCGGACCCACCGATGCTGTCCGCATCCCGCGCGAATATGGAAGAGTGGACCACGAGGCCGAGCTGGCAGTGGTGATCAGCAAGCGGGCCAGGCGAGTGAAGAAAAGAGAGGCCTTTCAATACATAGCAGGTTACACCATTGCCCAGGACATTACCGCCAGAGACCTTCAGAATGCGGATTTAGCCATAAGCAACCCGTGGTTTCGCTCCAAAGGTTTCGATACCTTCATGCCGATGGGGCCGTGGCTGGTGCTGAGAGACGAGATCACGCCCCCGGTCAACCTGACAATCGAATGCAAGGTAAACGGCCGCTCACGCCAGAAGGCGAATACACGCGAGATGGTTTTCAACATACCGACGATCATGGAGTTTATAACGAAGCATATCACCCTGGAACCAGGAGACGTGATATCGACCGGTACTCCGGAGGGGATAGGCGAGATCAAATCCGGCGACACCATCGCGACGCGAATCGACAAGATCGGCGAGATGAAGAACAAAGTACGTTATTCCGGCAGATGAAGATCGACCGCGTCGAAATCATTCACATCAGAATCCCGCTGCTGGAGCCGTTCAGGATAAGCAGCGGTGCCGTCTCCGACAAAGATGCGATAGTCGTCGTACTTCATGCCGACGGGGTGACCGGTTATGGGGAAGCGTCCCCGATGGCAGGTGCTTTCTATTCGGCTGACACGCCCGAATCTGTCTGGTCTCACCTTTCGGGAAAGCTCATTCCCGGTCTCATGAAGAAGAAACCGAGCTCCCTGGATGAGCTGGATGCGTGGCTGGAAAGAGCGGGCGGCAGCGCATTTGCCCGGGCGGGCGTCGAAACAGCCGCATGGGACCTGAATGCCAGGATGACCGGCAAGCCCATTCCTGCTCTCCTCGGCGGCGGCAGGACCAATGTAGAGTCCGGTTTGGCTGTCGGTATATACCCGTCCGTCGATATGCTTCTTGAAAGGATTGGAAGTTATCTCAAGGAAGGTTACAGGAGAGTCAAGATCAAGATTCAGAAGGGATGGGACGTAGAGCCTCTGCGAGCGGTCAGGAAATCTTTCGGCGAAATCCTGCTCATGGTAGATGCAAATTGCGCCTACGACCGGACCGACGTTGAGCACCTGAAGAAGCTGGACGAATTCGGTTTGATGATGATTGAGCAGCCTCTCAAGAAGGAAGATTTGGAAGGACACGCTGTTCTTCAGAAGTCACTTGATACTCCGGTCTGCCTGGATGAATCGGCCGTTGACCCTGCCAGCGTCAGGAAGGCCATCGAGCTTGGCAGCTGCAGGATTGTCAATATCAAGCTTCAGCGGGTCGGCGGTTTCGCAAATGCGAAGATCATACATGACCTATGTACAGCTGCAGGAATCAGGCTTTGGGCAGGCACGATGCCTGAGCTTGGGATAGGCGGAATTCACGCGCTGCATATGTCGAGCCTGCCGGGCTTCTCGTATCCGACGGATGTGGAATCGTCTTCACGATGGTTCGTGGACGACATAGTGGTACCGAGGCTCGAGGTGCGCGACGGAATGTTCGCCATCTCGGATTATGCTTCTTATGAGATTGACAGTGGAGCTATTCAGAAATACAAAGTGAAAGAACTTATATTTTCATGAACCGCAGCAGTATAACGCATTTGATCCGAGGGCTCTTGCCGCAGTCAGCTGGAGGCTATTGCCGCTGAATGAAGTCGCCAAGTAATAATTCGAACATCCGGATCTCTTTCACGGGACTGGAATTGAAGACCCCGTTGATAGTCGCTTCGGGGCCGGCAACTCACGATGTCAGGCAGATCGCACTTGCAGAAGAAAAAGGGTTCGGCGGAGTGGTACTTAAAACCGTCTGTTCTGAAAAATATGAGCACATGAGGAATTGGCCGCGTCCGCGGTACAAGCTGCTGGACTGGGACAGGCAGATAGACGGCAGGTCGAAACAGTTCACGCTCTACTCCTACGAACAGGGTTACAGCGGTACACTGGAGGCATACTGGAATTTCATCAGTGAATGCAAGTCGAGGGTGAACATTCCCATTATCGGGAGCGCGTTCGCCGACGTGAGCCAGGATTGGGTGGATTTGGCCAAACATATTGAAGAGAGCGGGGCCGACGCCGTGGAGCTTGACATTTCTTCTCCTCACAGGCCCGGCAGCCTGGGATACGAGACGACATTTGTCGATGCAATTAGGTCGGTGGCAGAAGGTGTGAGAATACCGGTCTGGGTGAAACTGGCCCCGGGATCTGATGTAGTAGGTCAGAGCATCGCGGCGGAACAGTGCGGCGCCGCGGCAGTTACATTGTGCAACCGGATGAGAGGGCTCGATGTCGACGTCGAAAGCCAGCGTCTCATTTTGCACGGGTACTACGCGGGTGTCGGCGGGCCCTGGGCGAAGTATTATAATTTTCTCAACGTGGCCGAAGCGGCCAGGGTCCTAAAGATTCCTATCAGTGCTACCGGTGGAGTGATGACCGCGCAGGACGTCATCGCTTATGTCCTGCTGGGCGCGAGCACCGTGCAAATACTCTCCGCCATAATGGTTAACGGCTGGAATGTCGTCGAGGAGATAAACGCCGGCATAGCCTCTTACCTTGAAAGGAAGAAAGCGAGCTCTCTGGAAGAAATCAGAGGAAAAGCACTGCAAAACATCGTACGCCCCGACGAGATCGTGAGATGGAGCGGGGAGCCGAAATCAGGACCGCGTAATGAGTGGTAGTAAGAGAAAATACGTGGGTCTCCCCCCGCTGCCGCCGGATTTCGCGGAGACGTATCCGCCTGTCGCGCTGGTCATTGACGATTACTGCATCGGCTGCGACCGCTGCATACCGCTTTGCTTTTTCGACGCGCTGGTGATGATCGACAAGCCCGAGCACAGATACAAGCGAGTCGCCCTTGTAAATCCTGACAACTGCACGGGCTGCGGGCTTTGTTTTGAGGCTTGTCCGACCGACGCCTTTGTCTGGATTCCTGATCGCGCCGATGAGCGCAGGGCATTGAAAGGAAAGAGTAACCTCGAAGACACCAATTTATGAAGATTGTAGACCTCACCCATCCGATTACGGACCAGATACCCGTGTATTTCCCCTGGCATCCGGGGACGTCGGTTGAGCAAACCGCCAACTACGCGGAGAACCAATGTGTCGTCCACAAGCTGAGCATAGGGACTCACACCGGAACTCACATGGACGCTCCTGTCCATATCTTCGAGGGGATGCGCGCGATCGACGAGTACGACCTGGACCTGCTCTATGCTGATGCCCAGGTGCTCGATTTCACGCCGCGCGGAGCCAGGGAAAGTATAAGCAGAGCTGAATTTCAACAGAAGGGAGTGAAAACGGGAGTCGGAGTGATAGTCAAGACCGGCTGGGATGTGCATTTCGGCAGCGAAGATTACTACAAGACCTATCCTCCGATAGAAAAGGAGGCAGCCGAGTATCTGTTGCAGCAGAAAATCCCGTTCCTTGCGTCGGACACTCCCTACACTCTGGATGTACACAAGGTCCTGCTCAAACATGGTATACCTCTTATCACGAACTTGAACAACACTTCAGCACTCAGGCCGGGAATGGTGAAGCTCATTACCGCGCCGCTGCCCATAAAGGGAGCGGATGGATCTCCTTGCCGTGTCCTGGCCGTCATCCAAGATTAGTATCAATACCATTTCTCAAGAGAAGTAAGAAAAAACAGGAGTAAAAGATGAAGCCCAGTAAATTACTGTTGAAGAGAGTCGTAATGTATTCTCTTCTAGCCTGTGCCGGCGTCATGTTCGCGCGCGGTCCGGCAATGGCGAAAGCCGAAGTCAAGACGATCCATTGTTCGGTCATGAGCGTGGCAGGCGACTGGAAGATCACCGGCGACCTCCCCAACGAGGCTCTGCTTATAAGTCTTCAGGGGTTAGTGAACCGGACGGCGCCCAGGCTGTATCTGCTTTACGGCAAAGACTACGACTACCACAACGTAGAGGCCCTTCTGGACTATTACCACAAGGACCACCATGTGGACTATACCATGATAAAGACGATTCCGGATGCCCTTGTGAAATTCCGGAAGTTTGTGAAGGGCTACATAGTCTATGATCAGAAGAT
Organism: Candidatus Kryptoniota bacterium; assembly: GCA_046705025.1. Taxonomy (GTDB): domain Bacteria; phylum Bacteroidota; class Ignavibacteria; order Kryptoniales; family JAKASW01; genus JAKASW01. The sequence goes on from JBJKQU010000049.1 coordinate 77,264, forward strand.
CAGAGACTCGATCGTGCTTTCATTTACGGCTGCCGGGATAATGGACGGCGTCGTAATAGCCCCATCACAGGTCCCGATGATGAAGAAGCTCGGGTTCAAGGAGCTTGCCGACTACAACGGCAAGTTTGAGGGTATGGACACGACCCAGATATATCAGTGGGCGTACGACCACTTCTGGACCAAGTGCTCGCACAAGGAGCTGATCTACCTTGGGGGTGTCGAGGGCCAGTATATGAAGCCCGCCATAGCAGACCTGGGTATTATGAACCGCGCATTCTTCTTCGATCTGTCCACTGACCCCCGCACGGGCGGCACTCAGTACCTGCTCGCCAAGAAGATCTACAGCGAGATGAAGCCGTTCTCCTTCATATTCGGCTGGCACTCTTACATGAAAGACACCGAGCATTCCTCCGTGACACTGGCCTCCCATTACGCTCTCCGCGTCGAGGGGCTGAACACGCTCCCGAACATGAGCTTCCATCACTGGATCGGGGTTACACCCGGATTCAAGTTCAAAGCGCATCACGCCGACCTGAAGCATCTGAAACTAGAGAAGAAGATTTATGTCTCTTTCATACAGAGCGACGGCCTCGGCATCGGAGCGTGGCTAGCACCCGGACGCGGCCAGATCCCCTATACATGGGAAGTGAACATGTACTGGTACCATTACGCGCCGGCAATCCTGCAGTACTACTATTCGCAGGCGACCCCGAACGACGAGTTCATCGGGACCCTCGGCGGACCGAGTTACATGTATCCCAAAGCGATACCGCCGGAATACCTTCCGACTGCCATCACAATGGCATCGAAGCTGATAAAGGACCTCGACATCAACATGTTCGAGATTTTCGATGCGTCCGACTCTCTGACAAGGGATCTGCCGAAACGGGTTGTGGACGCATATTTCAAGTACATGCCCAACGCCATCGGCTTCGTGAACGGTTACGGACCGGCCCATACTTTCGCGGTTCAGGACGGCAGACCGTTCATGTCCTTCGATTACTATCTCCCTCCGACGCGTACCGTGGCGGAAGCGGATGCGGACTTGAAGGAATTGGCTACGTTGAATCCCAAACGGCCTTACTTCCTGGTCTTCCATGTCCGTGAATATACCGATGTGAAAGGGATAATGGACATTATGAAACCCCTCGGCGCTGAGTTCAAGATTGTGCCTTTGGATGTGATGCTGAAGCTTGCGGGAGAGGACCCGACGTTCAAAACACAATATCAGTTCACTCGATAAATCCTGAAGGTTTGAAAATGAAAAAATATGTGATCCATATTTGGACAATTACGGCTGCTCTGATGCTGGGAACGTTGCTCCCGGCCTGCAGCAGCACGCCCCATGGCTTTGCAGGCACATGGAACTTCGACAAGTCGCAGAGCAAGGATGTCGGTGCGTTCTTCGAGTCTGGCGAGATGAGATACATGCTCAAAATAGTGCCCGAAGGGAAAAGCAAAATCGTGATCAAACACTATACGAGCACGGAAGCGGGCTGGAATTTGAAGGAGCTTCACCTGGATCTTAACGGCCCCGAGACTACTTCGACGTTTCCGAGAGGCGACCTCTACCGGTTCAGTTTCGAGGCCGTCGCAATCGGTCCGGACCAGACCATAACGGCAAAAGCGGTTCAGGGCAGCAACAAGAACGAGTTCGACGTTGCGCTGCATTACACCGTCCTCGTCTCTCAAGGTACCTACAATATCGTAGAGAAGGAGCATTACCAGCTCTCGCCGGACGGCAACACCCTTACGATTACCGAGACCAGAAATTCCAGACAGCTTGATGAGCCTGCGGTGTACGTTTTCCACAGGGCGAAGTAGAGCCGAAGCACCATACACGATTTTCACCCGTTAGCGCATTCTGGCGGGTGGACAAAGGACGCTCGTGTGGTCCGGCAAATCCTGACTTCGGGAGATGCCGGGCCACCTACGAGCACGACGCCATACGGCAGAATAGGTCGGCAGCAGGAACGATTGGATGTGGACATGATCAGCAATTCAGAATTACGGCCGGCTGGCTGCCGCAGATTGCACGATAGGATGTGAAGATTGAATCACGCCAACAATTCATCCGTTAAAACTCGAGGATGCAAATGAAAGAGCGCATTTCGTATCTCTTGATGTCGATTGTCTCCCTCTTCCTCATTGCGTTTTTGCCGAGCCCCGGTAGTGCCCAGGGATTTGTCGGAACCTGGAAACTGGACTTTTCGAAGAGCAAGCATGCGGACTTTTTCGACGGGTGGGCGATGGTCTTGAATATCGCCAGGCAGAGCAGTAATAAGCTGATGATAGAGCAGACAACCACGACTGAGTACACCGTGTCAAAGGGAGTAACCAACGTCGATTTGAACGGCCCTGAAACGGCCTCGACCTGGCCGAAGGGAGATCTTCCAGTCTTCGGCTACGAGGCGGTTGCCATAGGAGATGACCAGCTAGTCAGAACGAAAGCGGTGCAGGGAAGCGACAAGTCGTCCTTCGACCTGACCAACCAACTTAAAGTTGTTGTGTCGCAAGGGACACAGGAAATTGTTCTGCATAGCCACTACGAGCTCTCGCCGAACGGGAAAACGCTCACCGTCACGGAAACGCGGGATACCAGGCCCGGAAGATCTGTTGTCTATATCTTTCACCGGGTTGATTGAGCGACGCGCGTTCTTAGATTAGAAACAGGACCGCAGTTTCAACTGATATGATCGATACGATCGAACTTCTGAAGGAGCTTGTCACAATTCCAAGCATGAATCCCATGAGTAGCGACAGGTCAGGACCGGAGTACTCAGAAGGTGCACTGGCAGACTTTCTGGCGTCACTCCTTTCTAAGGATGGAATCGACGCCGAGACTTACGAAGTCGCCCCGGGTCGTAAGAATGTAATCGGCCTTGTGGACGTTGGAGCCGAGAAGACTCTCATGCTCGAGACCCATCTCGACACGGTACCGGCAGATAACATGAAAGTTGAGCCGTTCAATCCGGCTGTGGATGGTGACCGGCTTTCCGGAAGGGGAGCCTGCGATGCAAAGGCCTCCCTGGCAGTTTTTTTCAGCACGGTCATCAATATGACGGCGCGGAAGCAACCCATGAAATACAACGTCCTGCTTCTTGGGACATGCGATGAAGAGCATGGCTTCACCGGGGCCCGGGCGGCGGTCGAACGCGGGCTCAAAGCCGACTTTGGGGTGATAGGCGAACCGACACGCCTGAGGGTCGTCCGAGCACACAAGGGCGTCGTGAGGTGGAGAATCAAAGCGACCGGAAAGGCAGCTCATTCGGCCTACCCTGAGCTCGGACAAAACGCGATTTACACGATGGCGAAGGGAGTGAATCGAATCGCGACTTACGCATCCAGGCTGCGTCGGCAAACGCCGCATGAACTCCTCGGAGCGCCATCGCTGAGCGTCGGCCTCATACAGGGAGGGCATACGGTGAATATTGTCCCAGACGCCTGCTCGATTGAAATAGACAGACGGATGCTCCCGGGAGAAACGAAAGAGTCGGCACTGGAGGCCGTCAAATCACTTCTCGCTGGCTTGCCGGGCCTGGAATTCGAGGAACCTTATCTAACCGCTCCCCCGGTCAACGTGCCTGCCGCATCTGAGGTAGTCAAAATCCTTTCGTCCGCCGTGGAAGCAGTTACGGGGGAGGCGGTGGTCGAGGGGGCAAATTATGCTACCGATGCCGGCGTGTTCAATCAGGCTGGCTTGCCTTCCGTGGTGTTTGGGCCGGGAGACATAGCCGAGGCACACACCGCAAGTGAGTCGGTCGATCTCGCTCAGGTCAAGACCGCCGCGAAAATAGTCGAGAGGATCCTCTCTTGAAACTCACATCTTTATTCATGGCGCTGAGCCTTGCGGCGTCGTCGGCGTTTGCGGGCGAGCCGCCCGGGTTAAACATCAGGGACCTTGCCCATCTGGAATGGCTGATGTACAATCAGCCGGGGCGCACCCTCGAGATTTCCAGCTATGACAGAACCGGCGGGAACAACGACGGCTACTCCGGGAAGTATTCATACCTGAGGATAGACAGCCGCGGCGAGTATGTGGTCATGCAATCGGACAAGCCGGGCGCGATAGTCCAGATTTGGTTTACGGACCTGTCGACAGCCGGTCATCTCCATTTCTATTTCGACGGTGCGAAAAATCCTCAGATAAACCTGGACATCCACGACTTCTTCAGCGGTAAGTATTATCCGTTTGTCAGACCGTTCGTCTATAATGACTCTCTCTCATCGGGCGGTTTTGTATGCTTCCTCCCGATGCCGTACCACAAATCGTGCAAAATCACGACCACAGGCATCGCGAGATACTATCATATTATTTACCGGGTGCTCAACTCTGGCGCGGGAATAACTACTTTTTCGCTTCCGCTTCGTTCCGAGGCCAGAAAGGAAATGGCTACGACGGCCAGAGTTCTCGAGGATGTCGGCACATCCGTTCCGACGGATGGCTACCATGAGACAATTATCCCTCCGGGTGCCGCGCGGACGCTCTGGTCGGCGGAAGGACGGAAATACATCGAAGGTGTTTATCTTCACTCAGACACGGCTGCCGCGGACGTACTCAAGAAGCTTGTAGTCAGGATGTACTGGGACGGAGCGGAGGAGCCGTCGGTCGAGTCACCGCTCCTCGACTTCTTCGGCAACGGATTCAGGGCGGCACCTTACAAGTCGCTATGCACGGGGTACGTTCACGGAGATTTCTACACTCACTTCCCTATGCCTTTCAGGGAATCTGCGAAAATCGAGATTGAAAACGGAAACGACGAAGCGGTCACGGTTGGCTGCAAAGTCGCAGCCCGGCCTCTGCCAATTCGTGATGAGTCGAAGCTTCTTTATTTCCATGCCCAATTTCAGCAGGATACTACGGTCGAGCATATTCCTGTGACAATCCTTGAGACCAAAGGGGAGGGACATTTTGCCGGAACGAGACAAATCATCCAGTCTTTTCCCGGAAAGATTTACAATCAGAAGAGCGGTAACTCACGCATCGACTATCTGGAGGGCGACGAGACGGTCTATGTCAATGGAGATACTACGTTCAGCTGGCACGGCACCGGAACGGAAGACTACTACGATGGAGGGTGGTATTTCAAGTACGGCACGTTCGACCTTCCTTTCAACGGCTGCCTGGAGAAGATTCCCTGGGCGGGGAGCATTTCGGCCTACAGATTCCAAATTACCGACATGATACCTTTTCGGACCGACTTCAAGATGTTCATCGAGCACGGTGGGGAAAACACCCGCCCCGGTGTCTACTACTCAACCGTGGCATACTGGTACCAGTCGTCGCCTGTCAGCGATGCGTACCAACGCTTGTCGCCGTCAGCTCTCTCGGTTCCGCTGAGGAGTGTCTGGCCACAGAAAGGTCTGACATACTTCTCGAATGATACTGCCTCTCTCCATCCTAAAAACGGGCGCCTGATAGTCGTTCCCTGGAGTGAAATATCGAGCGACTGGAAGGGAATCTCCGATGTGATTTTTCAACCGAAAGGAGGCGCAGGGTCTGTCAGCATTGTCCTCAACCCGCCGATCACCAGCGAGTACGAATTTAACCTTCAATATTCGACACTGCCGAGCGGGGGGAGGTTTGTGGTCAAGTCCGGCGATGCCGCCCTCTCAAATATCGTGGACTCATACAGCCCGGATTTCGATCCTGGGCGGGAACTGCACCTGGCCGTTCCCCTTGAGGGAGGAAAAGATACAGTCAGCGTATCTTCCGCCGGAAGAGATAACCGTTCACGCGGGAGTGAGATCTCATTGACAGCCTATAGTATAAGCCCCGTTCCCGTGGGGGGCTTTGTCGACTCGTGGGAGGTTGTCGGACCGTTCGATGATTCTGCCTTCCCCCGCGGCGATACACTCTTCGGTCCGGAAAAGGACCTCGACTTCAGCGGCCGCTACAAGGGAATCGACGGTAAGGACATCTCATGGCGAGCGGTTCACGCCGATTCCGCCGGAATTGTCAACCTCGCAAAAATCTTCAAGAAACACGATTACACGATAGCTTTTGCCGGGACGAAAGTGTTCTCGCCGGTCGAAAGACGGCTGTATCTCTTTGCCGGCTCCGACGACGGCATAAGAATCTTCGTAAACGGTCGGGAGGTCTGGTCTCACCTGGTTGCACGGGGACTCGTCAGGGATGAAGACAGGGTGCTTGTCACACTTCCCAAAGGGTGGAGTACTCTTACACTAGAAATCACTCAGGGAATCGGCGACTGGGGGTTTGCGCTGAGGCTTCCTGATTTTCCCGGAAAGAAACTGGAGCTGCGTTGAACCATGTTTGCCTTTAATTTACAAGCTCATAAGCGACGCGGAATGATTGTGAGAGTTCCGATCATCTTAACACTTGCTCTTGCATGGTTATGCCAGGCCGCTGTATGGAATCCGGCCGAGGCTCAACCGAACGAGGATCCGAAGCCTGTCGAGCAGGGACGCCATGAAGCGGCTGCACTTGTCCCCGCGGGGAAAGGTGATGTGATTGTCCTGTGGAGATCTGTCACACCTGAGGGCTCGGATGTCTATGCCCAGAAGATAAACAGTCATGGCAGAGAGCTATGGAAAGCCGGCGGTGTCGAAATCTGCCGCCAGTCAGTTGCGGACGTTCATTTCTCGGCGGTTGAGGACGCACATGGCGGCGTGATAGTCGCTTGGGAAGACTACCGTGAAGGGAAGTACAATCCCGACATCTACGCGCAGAGGTTAGATGGATCCGGAAGGCGAGTATGGACGAAAGGCGGCGTGCCTGTTTGCACGGCAAAGTACCAGCAGTTGTACCCGACAGCCGTTGTGGACCAACACGGAGGGGCCTACGTCTTCTGGACAGACTACAGGAACGGCAACGCAGATATTTTCGGAAGCCGCCTGAGCCGAAAGGGAGATGTGGTTCACAGATTCGCAATATGTACAAAGAGTGAAGATCAGACGGATGTTTCTGCGGCAGCCGGTCCAGATGGTGGAGCATGCGTTGTATGGGCCGATTCTCGGTATGATAAGCCTGGGATTTACGCTCAGCTTGTATCGTCAAACGACCGTCTGATGTGGAAGGCAAACGGACTCCCCGTTTGCACCGGCGACTACCAGCAGGATTCACCGTCGGCAGTTGCGCTGCCCGGCGGAAACTTCCTGATCACCTGGGTCGACTACCGCGACCGGCTCGCGAAAGTATTCTTGCAATTGGTGGATGCGGGCGGAAATGAGATTCCCCCTTCGAACGGAATTGCCGTCAAGAGAGCGTGGGGACCGCAGTACAGCCCGAATCTCTGTCTGATAGGTCATTCGGATGCTGCCGTTACCTGGCTCCAGTATGGCAGAGGCGCGGGAATGTTTCAGCAGCAGCTGAAGCTGTCGGGAGCCATCAAGCTGCGGCCGGAAGTCAGTATCTCAAAACCGTCGCTCGGCCAGTTCCGGCCGAATAGCGTCCCTGATGGAAGGGGCGGCGTTATAGCGTTGTGGCTGGCGTATCTGGGCAATAATGTGGAAGTGTTCGCGCAGCACACGGGACCGGACAACCTTCTCAAGTGGGGAAGTACCGGCATACTGCTCGGCCAGGCGGCCGGGGTTGCGCATCCGCAAATAGTCAGTGATCAGATGGAACACCTGTTTGTTGCGGCGTGGACTAACGCGAACGGGAGTGACTCTAAGATCACTGTTGTCGGTCTGAACGAAAGCGGCAAAATAATATGGAGGCGGGAGCTATGAAGCTGAGCCCGATACGTACCATCGCGGTGTCTATGCTGGCCCGGATGCCGGGACGACCGGCCGTCATTGCAGTGATCGCCATGATCGTTATGATCACAGGGATTCAGGGTTCCGCCGCCGCTGCGACATCCGCCGATTCGGTTTTCATTTATGTTTCGCCAAAAGGGAACGACTCGTGGTCAGGGCTGCTTCCGGCACCGAACAGCCATGAAACAGACGGTCCATTGCGAACTCTTCAGGCGGCCTTTGACCAAATCGGCACACTCTCAGGAGATGTGAATTCCCCCGAGAGGGCGTTTGAAGTTGTCATCCGGGGCGGTACCTATTTCGTGCCGAAAGGGACGGAAGTCCGCTTCACTTCCCTGAACGGATCCAGACTTGAGATCAGAAATTACCCCGACGAGTTCGTTACGATTACCGGGGGCGTGAAGCTGCAGCATTTTGTACCTCTTGACGGCTCCGGAATCGAGAGCAGGATTCGACCTGCTTACAGGAAAGACGTTTACGTGTGCGACCTTAAAAAAGAGGGAATCGACGAGTACGGCACTATTACCGAGCACGGTCATCCTCCTTTGCAGGTGTTCTTCGACGATTCAATTATGACGCTTGCCAGGTACCCGAACAATGGCTGGTTAAAGATCGCAGGCGTGCCCCAGCACGGAGCCGTGCTCTACAAGCTCGGGTTGGAGCGTGAGCGGCGCTACGACGGTGTTCCGGTCGGGAGAAACTTCGGGAAGATCGAATACCCGGGCGACAGGCCGGCGGAATGGAGCCGGAATGACCATATCTATGTCCATGGTTACTGGACCTGGGACTGGTTCGATTCATATAAGAGAGTCGATTCGCTGAAACTCGCAGATCATACTTTGGGCCTTTCGCCCGCAGCCGATCCTTACGGTTACACAAAGGAGCAGCGGTTCTATTTCCTCAATGTCCCGGAAGAGCTTGATACTGCCGGCGAGTGGTACCTTGACCGAAGCGACGGGATGCTCTATTTCTGCCCGCCGAGGGACATTTCACGCGGGGAAACGGTGGTATCGGTTGCCGATTCTCCCCTGATTACCCTGGACTATTGCTCCCATGTTACTGTCAGCGGCATCTATTTCGACATTTCACGCGGTGACGGAATCGTCATCGAAGGCGGTTCCAAAGATGCTGTAAAGGGTTGTGTTCTCAGGAACATTGGTGGCCACGCCGTTGTCATAAACGGGGGATACAAAAACGGAGTCTTCGGATCGATAGTATCCGACATAGGTTCGGACGCTATTGTCATAAAGGGAGGAAACAGACAGACACTGAACCCCGGGGGCAACTACGCGACCGACAACGATGTAGAGCACTTCGGTACCTGGGTCTACTCCGTCCACGGCATCACAGCATCGGGAGTCGGAGACAGTGTCACTCACAACGATATTTTCGATGCGCCTTTCGAGGGATTGTATATCTCCGGGAACAACCAGCTCGTTGCTTACAATGATTTTCATGATATCTGCAGGCAATCGGGTGACGCCGGCGCCATGCATACCGGACGCGACTGGACCTGGCGCGGCAATGTGGTCAAATACAACTACTTTCATGATCTCAAGGGCCCCGGCCTTCACGGTGTCATGGGCGTCTACCTTGATGACTGGTCGTCGGGATTTACTGTCTACGGTAACGTCTTCGACCATGCGGACCACGCAGTATTTATCGGCGGCGGACGGGACAACATCGTCGAGAACAACGTCTTCATCGGATGCTCTCCCTCGGTCAGCGTCGACGGGAGGGGGTTCAGCTGGGCCAGCTACTACTTCAATGGACAGCATCTGCAGCTCTTCAACGAGATGGTTGCAATGAAGTATGCGCAGGATCCTTACAAGAAAGCCTATCCAAAACTTGCGACGCTCGCCGAAACTGATCCGGCAGCGCCAATGGGCAATATTATTACGAATAACGTATCGTGCGACGGCAGGTGGCTGGATATCCACGATTACGGTACGTTCAGCCTGAAGGTCATCGATGACACGGATAATGTTATTGCCGATCCTGAGATATTGAGAAGAAGGAAACCCGATCAAATCGGTTGGGATCCATACTACTTGAACCTGGAAACCGACAGCACCTATGTCATTCTCGGCAGGGACAACAAGGCAGCGAGGAAAGAACTCGCCGGGAATATCTTCCTCTCCCAGCCGGGCCTCGCAAGGATCCGGCATGGCCGGCTTGAGATATCTAGAGCTGCAACTCGATCCGGTTTCAAGCCTATACCGTTCTCTCAAATAGGTCCGTACAACAGTCCATGGAGAAGGCTTGCGAGCTGGGTCCTCAGGGAGGCTATGCGCGAGTAAGCCACGTAAGGATCCGGACAGCAAGTGTAATCCCCGCAAGACCCTATTGACAGACGGTGGTCGAAAATAGAGAGCGTGGATGACTTAGCGGGTTTCGGGAACCAACGGGTGCTTCCTGACGGTCAGGAGACTGTAACGTTCCATGGCGCGTTGGTGTTATTGTTCCCAGCCGGAGTGACTGCTAGATTTATTACCGAATTACCAGTGATGATTCGGACTTTCTCAATCACGAACCAACTTCAAATCCCGGCGAAAGCGACTTTCGGCAAGCCGGATGGAGAGTGATAGATGCCAGGAAAACAAATAATAGGATTAGACATCGGCGGTACGAAATCTGCCGTGGTGCGCGGAACGACCGATGGGGAGATTCTGTCCAGGACGGAGTTACCGACCGTGGGACCGCCATTCCAACAATTCTTTGACAAGTTATGCGGCGTCGTAGCCGACACTCTTAAATCCATGGAACCTGAGCCGAGAGCCATCAGCGTTTCCATCGGCGGCCCGCTGGATGTTTTGCAGGGAATAATCATGTCGCCGCCGAACCTGCCCGGCTGGGATAACATTCCATTGAAAAAGCTCCTGAAAGAGAGATTCAATCTGCCGGTCTACGTCGAGCATGACGGAAATGCCGGGGCTCTTGCCGAATACTACTTCGGTGCCGGAAGGGGGAAGAAGAGCGTGGTTTTTCTGACACTCGGGACCGGCTTGGGAGCAGGTCTGATTCTGGACGGCAGGTTGTACCGGGGAGCAAGCTACGTAGCGGGCGAGATCGGCCATATAAGGATAGCCGACGACGGTCCCGACAGCTATGGGAAGCGAGGGTCGCTTGAAGGCTATTGCAGCGGAAACGGGATCGGGAAGCTTGCTTCGATGATGTTCCCGAAACGGTGGCCATCTCCAATCTCAACTCATGCCCTTGGAGACCTCGCGAAGAACGGTGATCCTCAAGCGGTCGAGGTCTTCAATACGTCCGGCGCCTACCTTGGCCGGGGTCTCGCAATCATTGCCGACCTGATCAACCCGGAAAGGATTGTTCTCGGGGCGCTCGGCGTCAGAATGGGGCCCTTCCTGATGAAACGCGCGATGGAAGTGCTCAGGAAAGAAGCTCTGCGTGAATCTGCCGATATTTGTGAGGTCGTTCCAGCGCAGCTCGGGGAGAAGATAGGCGATATCGCGTCGTTATGTGCCGCGCTCGATCAAGGAGGAATGAAGTGATGAAGTACAAAGAATTGCTGTCTATGAAACGACCCGGATTCAAGCCAACCTTGCTTTTCTCCCTCGTTTTGCTCACCTGCTTGCCCGCAGCGACAGTATTCGGGCAGACAGGCGGGAAGATGGATTTTGAAGCGAGAAGGCAGCAGATCACACAATACTATGCCGATTCGGTCGACATCTCCTTTAACAAGAATGCCCCCGGTTATTCGCGGCCGAATTTCGACATTATCGTGGCAAAGCTTGCTGCCGGAAAGGATGTGCAGACAGCTATCAGGGCTATGGACACACTCATGGCCCACCCGGTCGGAAACATGTTCTACATCTATGAACTCATGGGAACATATTTGTTCGGAAGGAAGTCCCTGCCGGCAGATTTCGGTGACAAAGGTAGAGACAACCTCGAAACCACAACCATTTACCGCGGCGACACCGAGAATCACTGGCTTCAGTATTATACGGGATGGTACCTGGCTGCGCAGACGTGGGATGTTCCCCGATGGTCGAACGGCAAGAGCTCTGCAGAGACCCTGAAGGACGCCGAAGATTATCTTGACCACTGGATATCGTTGACTACTTCTCTTGGTCAGGGAGAGTTCAACTCACCGACCTATTTCATCACTTACGTAGACCCGCTGGTGCTCCTGTACCAATTCGCGAAAGACCCTCTCATGCGAAGGAAGGCTGAGATGATGCTGGAATACATGTTCACGGACTACGCCATTGAGAACCTGGACGGCGACTACTGCGGCGCGCACAGCAGGGACTATCCTTACATTGCCGTAAACCCGCAGATGGCCCAGTCCAGAATATTCGGATACCTCTTCTTCGGCAACACGGAATTCAATCCGAAGGTCCGCGAGGCAATTTCGGTCATCTTTCCGGCGCTGAGCAGCTTCAGGCTCCCTCCGATCATAAAAGACATAGCCACCGACCGTTCTGAACCGTATGTCTCGAAACAGAGAAAGAGGGTCAGGTTTATCATCCGCTACGGACCGCTTCGGACGCCGCCGGTTTACAAGTACACTTATATGACAAAATACTATTGCCTGGGCAGCATGCAGGGTGGAATACTTCAGCCTATTCAGGAGCATGTTTGGGATATCACTTTCGCGACCAGTCGGCCGTACAACACGGTCTTCGCGCTCAATCCCTACAGGTCGCCTAAGGAGCTGGGTTTGTTCTTTCCGGAAGAGCCGTTGCCGATTTACGGTTTTGTTGCCCACTCGCACGGATATTACGGTCAGGTCAACAAATGGGTCGCCAGCTCGCCTCATGAGCGGACGTTCCAGCATCTGAACACGCTCATAGACTTATACGACCTTAACCTGAATCCCACTGAGCTGTGGCATCAAATCGATGCTTTCTTCCCCCTGACGCTAAGTCAGTTCATCGTCAGCGAGAGCGGGTGGATCTTCGGAAGGATGGACAGCGCATATTTTGCCTACTACCCGCTTCAGAAGTACCGCCTCGAGAAGGATACCGATTCTCTCCAGCTGCTTGGAGGCGACGAGGGCTCGTTTGGCATCGAAACTCTCGACAAGCGTCCTGTAGACTTGAGACTGAGGAGCTTTTCGACCGCCAACGGCTGCATCCTTCAGGCGGGGTCAGAAGCGGAATACGGAAGCTTCGACAATTTTATGAAGCTCGTCGAAAAGACAAGAGTCCACTTCGACAGCACGAACGTCAGCGTGGCATACAAGACGATCAACGCCTACCGGATGTACTTTCGCTATCCGAACGACCGGATGCTCAACGGGAAGAAGGTTGTTCTTGATTACCCGCTTTTCGACAGCAAGTTCCTCCATTCTGCAGTGAACAGCAAGATCCTGACCATCACCTACAAAAACATGGTGAGAATATTGAACTTCAACAATTTCACTGTGACACAACGAGTTACTAAATAGAAACCTTTCACAAAGACCTTCGAGGTTAAAATGATCAAAAGAGCAATATTGGCGATACTTCTCTGTTCCTCGCTTTCATTCGCGGGACAGAGAGTCTATGCAGTCGTCCATCTGTATCAAACAATGGTTGTCGGCGGACATAACCCGGCAGCAGGTATCTTCTATTCGACCGACGGCGGCAACAATTGGGAACACATGGGATGGTCGAACATAATCGCGTACTCATTGACGGTCGATCCGGGGTCGAACGGTAAGATACTTTACCTGGCGGCAGGCAACGGCGTTCTGAAGTCGACCGACGGCGGCGAGAACTGGCGCATCATGACCAACTGGCGCGAGACGGAGGTCAGTCTGCTGGTTATCGATCCGGCTAATCATAATATTCTCTACATTGCCACACCTTACGGTGTATTCAAGTCGACCGATGCCGGCTGGCACTGGACGAAGAAAAACAACGGCATAAGCCCGAAGCAGACCGGCACTACCTCCTCCACCTTCATAGGACCGATACTGTTTGGCGCACACAACCCGAACCATCTATTGATCGGAACCGAAAACGGAATCTACAGGAGTACGAACGGCGGCGACTCATGGAAGATGTTCGCCTTGAAAGGGTGGGGCGTCAGGGCTCTCGACCGGAGCGAGAATAACCCCGACTTCTACGTGGCCGGGACCGAGAACGGCGGCATTTTTCTTTCTCATGATGGAGGAAAAACCTGGCACCAGGTCAAGCAGGACATGATGGATACATTGGCCGTGTACGGAGTAGCATTCGAGCCTCACGACGGCAAAGTGATTTACGCGGGCGGCTATGAGACAGGCATGTTGAAATCGACCGACGGCGGCAGGACATGGACCTCTTTTTCAGAGGGTTTGAACTGCAAGACAATTCGCAGCATAGCCATCGATCCGGAAAACACGAATAATATCTTCATCGGCACCATCCCGGGAGGTGTATACAGG
>JBJKQU010000050.1:0-3643 GCA_046705025.1 Candidatus Kryptoniota bacterium
TCCAGCTCGCCCCTCTGAAAATCGACATTGTCGGAACGGAAGTACTTCTTCGGCGGCGTGAGTTTCTGGTTGTTGTCGGAATTCGCGGACATGCGGTACTGGTCGAGCCCGCCGAAATAGAAGTTGCGTACCTCCTCCCGCTGGGCTTCAGTCAAGCTTGTCATGTATCTCATAGCCAGAATTCCCATGTACGGATCGACCGGAACCCAGCCGTAAGGCCGGAAGTAAACTTCGGTCCAATCGTGTATGTCCTGATTGCCGGGGAAAAAGTACCAGCCCGACTGCCACCTGACAGGAATGCCGTTATACCTGCAGAGAGTGATAAACAGCATCGCCTCCTGTCCGCAGTCGCCGTATCGCTTCGTCAGGGTGTAGTTGCTGAGGTTGGGAATAGTCGAGTACTCCCTCGCGAAGCTGTACATTATGTTCCCGGCTATCCAATCGTAAATCTTCTTTGCCTTGATGAGCGGGTTGGTCTCATTCCCTACGATATCCTTCGACAGCTTCTTGATATCGTTGTCGAATACGACGTTGGGCCCCTGGCTCGTGAATTTCTTGTAGATTTCGCCGGATTTGACGTATGGCTTGACCTTATCCGGATTGAGCCGGAAGTAAACCGCGTGAGTCTCGTAGGTATACTGGATCATAAACCGGGTCCCGCCTTCTGGGTTAGCCGGCTGCTCCATGAACACCGAACGAATCGGACTTCCCGGCGGGGCGATGACGAGGGGCTTGCTCGATGACGCCAGGAGTTTGAATCCCGTCTGGTACGGGAAGCGATGGGGTATAGGCAGCCACGCTTTGATGATCTCGCCCGGCGGCACGTCGCCGGAGTCGGCCGTCACCTCCATCTTCATCTCGAATTTCCTGGGCAAAACATAGGGTGTCCCGAGGCTGTCGGCAGTTCTCTCTATCGTGAGGCAGCTGTTAAGGAAAGCCTCGTACCGCCTGCTCTCGTTGACGGGCGGAACCCGCCTCGCCGCAATAGCGGGATACCGGAAGAACAGGTTGCTTCTGCTGGTATTCACAAACCGGAGAGTATCGTCGATCATCCGGGCATCGAGTTTGCCCTCGTGGATCCATTTGTCGAATTCTTCCCTGGTAACTCCCTTAATTCCCTGCTTAAGCTGTTCGAAGAGCTTCTCAGTTGTCAGAGAGTAATCGATCCGTATTCTCTTCATCCTGGTGATCTCATACAGCAGCTTCTCTCTTTCGGCCTTCGAGATTTTCCCCTTCCCGGCGGAAAGCGTCCCTTCCAGAAGGGCGGTCGCTTCTTTGAAATTACCCTGGTTTTCCAGGTTCAGCGCCTCGTTGTAGACCTTGTTCTGTGCGACGGCATCGCGTGCCGGATACATCAGGGTTGCACCGAGGATGAACGGAATGAAAGCGATTGCGGTAATCACAGCCTGCATCTTATACCTCTATGTTTCTTGAACCGACTCTAACACCTTTGTCCTCCGAGCGGGGACCTTGCTTGCGCATTAGTGATAATATAAGATATCGTTATTTCATTACTACCATCTTGTTGGTGGCGCTGTAATTCCCGGCATGAAGCGTATAGAAATACACTCCGCTGGGCAGCATCCTTCCTCCGCCCACCGATGACAGAGCTTCAATCGAAAAAGTGACAGTATAATAACCGGCACTTCGATGCCCGTCCACCAGCGTCGCCACCTCCCTGCCGAGTATATCATAGACCTTAAGAGTAACGTAGCTTGCCTCCGACAGCTGATAGCTGATAGCTGTGCTTGGATTGAACGGGTTTGGATAGTTTTGCATCAACGCGAAGTCCTTCGGAAGGCCGTCGCCCCGATCGGCTACACCAGTCGGATTGTCCTCGGTGCGGAAGTCAAGCACAAACGCATCGCCGGCCGTGCTGTCTCTGTTCCCGTCAAGCTGGACGCCGTCCGCGGAAAGCGCCGTCCCTTCGATTCGAAGGGTAAAGGCCGTGCTGTAAGGCAATTTTGACTTGGGCGTGAAAGTGAAAGTCGCATTGTTGGAAAACGCCAGTGTACCTTCCACGGAAGGGGTTAAGGAGAACGCCGCCCGAACCGATGCCGTATCCATCGGTTTCGAGAAACGCGCGCCGATGAGCCCGGTTACGGAGACCGACGTGTCGTTGTTAAGAGGCCGCCCTAGCGCGACGTACGGCGGGATTGCAGCTTCGGTCGTGAAGGAGAGCGTGAAAGGGTCGCCTGCCGTGCTGTCGCCATTCCCGTCCAGGTAGAAGCCCGTCACCGATTTTGCAGTTCCGGCGATAGTCACCTGATACGCGGTCAGATGGTCGAAATGAGTGGTCGGCGTGAACATAAGTGTGCGGAAGTCGTTCTTCCACGATATACTCCCGTCTACTGCCGGAGTGATCGAGAAGGCGGCGCTGACGGAAGCCGTATCCATGGTCTTCGTAAACGAAATCTCAACCGGCGAGATCGCATTTACGTTCAGCAGGTTGTTCACCGGGGTGGTCGTTGTGACTACCGGCGGCAACAGCGACTGCAGAATGTGATCGGCAAATTTCACTTCGCTCTGGGCAAGCACTACGTCGACAGTATCCGGAGAGAAACCCTCGGTCTGATATATGAGCGTGTGGCTGCCCGAGGCAAGGGAGTCGAAGAGATAATACCCGTTGTTGTAATTGTCGCCGGTATAGACACGGTTTTCCGGCAGGATGCGCACGTTTGTTCCATTAACCGGCTTCCCGTTATCTCCGTTCGTCTGAATCCCCGCGACGATGCAAAAGGTGTCGAGCGGCACGCTGTAATACTGGAGGAAGGCGTTCAGAATTGCGTACGCTTCCATCCTGCGGTACGAGTTGTTCATGAGGCGGCGGGTCTCCGGATAATAATCGTGAAAGGATCCTTCCGAAAGTTCGCCGGGCATCGCCAGTCCTCTGAGGACGCCGAGATTGTACCCGCCGTTCGGGCCGCCGTAGAACGTATAGTCGAGATACACGCCGGCCTTTCCGCAGTTCCCGCCGGAGGCCTGCGTCCTGTCCTTCGCCCGTATGTTGTTATAAATGAGTGACGACATGTCGATCGCCGCAGGAAAAGCGGCCTTTCTGGTAGCGATGTCCTCCTTGATCAGGACCATCGTGTAATTTGTCGACGTATTGTTGCCGCCCGTCGCATTGCTGTGTATAGAATGAAACCAATTCACGTTGTTTTCATTCGCCAGCGTCCAGCGGGCCGTCAGGCTGGGTTCGTCGGCATCGTTCGGGTAATCGTTCGTATACCGCGTCAGGATAACCCATGCTCCGTGTGATTCAAGCATAGCTTCGAGCTGGAGCGCCTTCTGGAAATTGCTTTCCGACTCCCAGAAATCAGTGCCGGGATCAGGAACGACATGCCGGTCGTTGGCCGGGTTGTGACCGCCGTGCCCCGGATCGATGCAAAATTTCAGTCCCGACAGGTCGGTGCGCTGCTGCGCCATCAGAGACGAGGAGGCAAACAACATTAACACTGAAAATACAAAAAGCCGTTTCATCGCGTGCCCTCCTCGGAATAGGTGATCACGTAAACGTCGCCGCTCAGCGAGCTGCACACTATCTCGTCAGCGACCGGGGAGCAGGACGGATAAAGCTCGATAACTTTGTTCGTATTGGTAAGCCGGACGGTCTCCTGGCCGTCCGGTGAGACACAGTAGA
>JBJKQU010000051.1:0-11535 GCA_046705025.1 Candidatus Kryptoniota bacterium
ATGGGGCTCTTTTCCTTACTGGACACAATCCTCAAAATCCAGAATCATTCACGAACCGCCGTATACGGAACCGTACGTACGGTGGTGTGAGAGGACGGCGGGATCGATCCCGCCTCCTACTCGATCCAACCTATTTGCAGCGCATCACAAAGCAGGGGACCATTCCAGAATTTGCAACAGTCTCCCATTTTGCGTAAATTTTCAGGAAAATTTTAGCACTTTTGTAGAATGTTTGAGCAAATCTCGGAAAAATTCGAAGGAATATTCCGCCGGCTGGGCGGCCAGGCGCGCATCTCTGATGAAAACATTTCGGATGCGGTAGGCGAGGTGCGCCGCGCCCTGCTCGAGGGCGACGTCAATTACAAGGTTGCCCGGCAGTTCACCGAAGAAATCCGGAAGAAGGCTGTCGGGAAAGACGTTGCAAAGAGCCTGAATCCGGGGCAGGTCTTCGTCAAGATCGTGTATGACGAGCTGCAGCAACTGCTTGGCGGGCAGACCAGCGAGCTGGAGCTAACTCAGGCGATTCCAAACGTAATTATGATAGCAGGACTGCAGGGCTCAGGCAAAACAACTTTCACGGCCAAACTGGCGAATCATCTCAAGTCAAAGGGACACTATCCCCTGCTGGTTGCCTGCGATGTCCACAGGCCTGCCGCCATAGATCAATTGGAGACGCTCGGTCAACAGATCGGGATTCCCGTTTATTCGGAGCGAGGTCCTGCAGCAGTCGAAATAGCAGAGAGGTCGATTGACCATGCGAAGAAAAACGCCCGTAACATAGCGATCATCGACACAGCAGGACGACTCCATGTAGATGAAGAGATGATGCGCGAAGCAGAGGAAGTGCGGTCGGCTGTGAATCCGCATCAGATCCTCTTTGTGGTGGACGCGATGACGGGGCAGGACGCGGTGAACACAGCCCAGGAATTCAATAAGCGGCTGGATTTCAGCGGAGTCGTCTTGACGAAGCTGGACGGCGATGCTCGAGGCGGCGCTGCTCTTTCGATAAGGTCGGTTGTCCAGAAACCTATAAAGTTCGTAAGCCTCGGCGAAAAGCTTGACCAGCTCGAAGTGTTCCATCCTGATCGTATGGCTTCGCGGATCCTTGGAATGGGCGATGTTGTTACGCTGGTCGAAAAGGTACAGCAGCAGGTCGACGAGAAGAAGGCTGAGAAGCTAGAGAAGCGCCTTAGGAGAAACGAGTTTACGCTCGAGGACTTTCGCGATCAGTTGAAAGAGATCAAGAAGATGGGGCCGTTGAAAGACGTGTTGTCCATGATCCCTGGAGTCTCTGGCGCCGTCAGAAACGCAACCATAGATGACAAGGCACTCACCAGAATAGAGGCTATGATCAATTCGATGACGATTTCGGAGAGAGAGAAGCCTCAGATTATCGACGGCAGGCGAAGGAAGAGGATTGCAGCAGGAAGTGGCACGACTGTTCAGGAAATTAACAGACTTTTGAAACAGTTTTCGGAAATGCAGAGGATGTTCAAGAATATGTCCAAGAACAAGAGGCGGCTGAATGTTCGTTAGCGGAGCGTCCGGGCGCGGCCTTTCTGTGAGGACAACTGCAGCGGGCTATTCGAAAGACGCCGGCATCGTGTGGAAGCCGGGATTCATTTTGTCGTGGGCAATCCAGGGCTTTTTGCACAATACACGTATAAACGGGGGATGAATCCCCGCTCAAAAACTCGGAGGAAAATTTGGCGGTAAGACTAAGGCTACGAAGGACAGGACGAAAGGGTCAGCCATCATACAAGGTCGTTGCGGCGGATTCACGCTCGCCGCGCGACGGACGCTTCATCGAAACAGTTGGCAGTTACAATCCGTTGAGAAATCCGGCGGAGATAAGGTTCAACGAGGAGAAAGCGTTCAAGTGGCTGAAGCGCGGTGCGTTGCCCACCGACACAGTCCGCGGACTGCTTCGTAAGTCAGGTTTATGGTACAAATGGTATCTTGTGAAGAAAGGTTTGGATGAATCTGCAATTGCGCAGAAGCTGTCTGAATGGCAGGCCGGCCAGGAGGCCAAGCTTGCCCGCGACGCCGAGCGCAGGCAGAGACGCAAGGCTTCGAAGAAGGCAAAGAAGGCGGCCGAAACTGCCCCTCCCGCGGGGGCGAGCAGTCCACAGCCAGGCGAACCTGCTGCGTAAAAAAGTTTGATTATGTCTTGAGTTTAGCTGTGTCACGTTCTTCCGGCTGGCCGGCAGGGTTGTCGGCGGAGTTCGGAGATTGACCAGCTATCAAGCTCCCGTTGTACTTGGGAGGTAGACTAACAAGCAGCAGCCGTGTCTGTACGCTTGAGTGCTTACTTCGGGTTACGCTTCGGCGGACAGGTCGCACGCGGGCGTGCTTGGCGCCCCAAGGACCCGACATGTCGGGACGCAGGCGTGGTTATCAGGCTCAGGTCAAAAAGGAGGTCCGCAATGCATGACTTCGTTGAATATGTGATCAAGAAACTGGTGGACAAACCTGATAGCGTTCAATTGGTTGAGGAAGAGAAAGAAGCCAACAAGGTTGTCTTTCAGCTGAAGGTTGACCCTGAGGATGTCGGAAAAGTTATCGGTCGAAAGGGACGAACTGCAAACGCGATTCGGACTCTTTTAAGCGCCGTCGCTGCACGTGAGGGCAAGCGCGCTATCCTGGAAATCATCGATAAATGATTGACCACAGCTAGCCGCCAGTTATTTCGTGTCCCCGCGTTCTCTCCGCGGGCATAGTAGCGAGTAGCATTCAGCCGAGCAGCCGCAGAAAGTCTGCTCGTTTGCCGTCTGATAGGATTTCATGGAAAATTTTGTCCTGATAGGAATAGTTAGAAAAGTGCGCGGGATCAAGGGCGATCTGAAAGTAGAGTCTCTAAGCGACGTCCCCGGACGGTTCTCGCAATTGGACGAGATACTGATCCGAGGTAGCAAGACTGCCGAAGTTGTCCCGTACAAGGTTGAGAAGGCTGAATACATGAACAACTACGTTGTGATGAAGCTGACGGGAATAGATACGTACGATAGTGCCTCCCCGCTTGTAGGGGCAGAGCTGCTTGTCCCTGAATCACACCGTGCGGCTCTTGCTCCCGGCTCTTATTTTATTGATTCTCTGATCGGGATGACGGTAAAAGATCTGAGCGACAGCAATGTCGGTGTTGTAAAGAATGTGTTGTCGAATCCTACGCAGAGTATCCTGCTTATCAGGTCAGAAAAAGGAGAAGAGTTCCAGGTTCCGTTCGTGAATGCGTTTGTGAAAGACGTGGATCTGGAGTCGAATGAGATGAAGGTGGATTTAATCGAGGGACTAATATAAGGTGGCTTCGATCAGGATCGACATAATAACCGTGTTCCCGAGGATGTTCGACGGTCCATTGAGCGAAAGCATGCTGAGGAAAGCTCAAGAGCGCAGCGTCGCTGAAATTGTCGTTCACAATTTGCGAGACTATGCTCACGACAAGCATAAGACTGTCGACGATTCGCCCTACGGCGGTGGAGCGGGTATGGTCCTTAAGCCGGAGCCCGTCTTCGAATGCGTCGAGGAACTGGCCGCGGAACGTGCATACGATGAAGTAATACTCCTGACGGCTGACGGTGATACGTTCAATCAGTCGATGGCGAACGAGCTGTCGCTTAAGAGGAACCTGCTCTTTATCTGCGGCCACTACAAAGGTGTGGACGAACGTATCAGGGAGCGACTGGCAACGAGGGAGATTTCTATTGGTGACTATGTTCTCACCGGCGGCGAAATCGGAGCCCTGGTAGTGATAGATGCAATAGTGAGGTTATTGCCCGGTGCGCTCGGGGACAGCGAAAGTGCATTGAGCGATTCCTTTCAAAACGGATTGCTTGACTCGCCGCAGTACACTAGACCGGCTGAGTTCAGAGGAATGAAAGTGCCCGAAGTATTGCTGAGCGGAGACCACGAAGAGGTAGGGAAATGGCGCGAGGAACAGAGTCTCGCGAGAACCGCAAAGCGCAGGCCCGATTTGCTTGAAAAACATTTATCAAAGTTTGAGAAAACGGAGAATAAAAATGAATAAGATATCTTTAGTCGAAGCGGCTCACTTGAAAACCGACTTGCCTCAGTTCAGGCCCGGTGACGTAGTGAATGTGCATTTCAGAGTTATCGAGGGTGACAAGGAGCGCATCCAGGATTTCGAAGGCATTGTCATCAGTCGGCGCGGTGGCGGCTTGAAAGAGACGTTTACTGTTCGCAAGATTTCAAACGGAGTGGGAGTCGAGAGGATATTTCCTATCCATTCGCCGCGGATTGCAAAGATCGAGGTGCTTCGCGGAGGAAAGGTAAGGCGTGCAAAACTCTATTATCTTAGAAGCCTCGCAAGCAAGGCCGTCCGACAGAAGACCACATAAACAGTTCGGAGCAGGAATTGTTTGAGCAATTAGGAACCAACGAACAAGAAACCGACCGGGGAACAGGTTACCTGGAAGAACTACACGCCTTCGAAGGCCTTGAAGACGTTTGCCACAAGGTGAGAGACGGACGGAGACTTGACCGTGAAGACGGGATAAGGTTATACAATACCGACAATCTCCTCGCTTTGGGGTACCTGGCAAACATTATCCGCGAGAGAATAAACGGCGGGAACACGTACTTCGTAAAGAACTACTACCTCAATTACACCAACATCTGCGAGCTCGACTGCAAGTTCTGCTCCTTCTATCGAAAGGAAGGACAGGACGGTGCGTTCCTGATGAGCCTCGACCACATTTTCGAAATTGTCGAGAGCGACAAGGAGAACATCACCGAGATGCATATGGTCGGCGGGCTCCACAACGGGCTGCCGTACGACTACTACATCGAGCTGCTTCGCGGCATCAAGAAGATAAACCCGAAGATACATATCAAGGCGTTCACGGCGGTGGAAATCGAGTTCTTCGCCAGGCTCTATGGACTGACCGTCGAGAAAGTCCTGCTCGATTTCAAAGAGGCCGGGTTGGACGCGATGCCGGGCGGAGGAGCCGAGATCTTCAGCGAGCGCGTCCGCGAGAAAATGTTCGCCGACAAGATAGGTGCCGATGAGTGGATCAGCATTATAAAAACCGCCCACCGGCTCGGGATACCTTCCAACGCGACCATGCTGTACGGTCATATGGAAAAAGTCGAAGAGAGGGTCGATCACCTCATCCGGCTCCGCGAAGTCCAGGATGAGACAAAAGGCTTCTTCGCGTTCATCCCGCTTGCTTATCACCCTCATGTCGAAGACTCGACGCAGTGGGCGACTGGTATAGATAACCTCAAGAGCATCGCGGTGAGCAGGCTGATGCTGGACAACTTCCCTCACATCAAAGCCTACTGGATTTCTATGGGGCCGAAAGTGGCACAGATCAGCCTGAGTTTCGGAGCGGACGACCTCGATGGGACTGTTCGCGACGAAAGGGTCTTCCATATGGCCGGTGCATCCACCGAGAACGCGCTTACCAAGCGTCAACTGGTCAAGCTGATCAAAGATGCGGGGCGCGTCCCGATCGAACGAGGTGCCCTTTACAATGTAATAGAGAGCTTCGCCTAGCAAACATCCGGGCGATGGCAAAGGAACTGAAATGGACGGTTCAAAGAATACTTCCGGCATAAGAAAGAGGCTCGGTGCGGTAAGCTTCCTTAACACCAGGCCGCTTATCTACGGCATAGAGAAGAATCTCTTCCCTCATAATTTCAAGTTGATAAAGGCAATTCCGTCGGTCCTTGCCGTCGAGTTGAATGCCGGAAGACTCGATGCGGGGCTCATACCGAGTATTGCCTACGCGAAGAACAGCCCGTCTTTGAGGATTGTCCCCGACTGCGGAATCATCGCACATGGTGAAGTGAACAGCATCCGGATGTATTTCAATTCCAATCTGAAGAGTATTCGCTCCGTTGCGGTTGATATCAGTTCGATGACGTCTGTCATCCTGACAAAAATCTTACTCGCCGAAAGGTATCAGGTAAAACCCGAATTCATTGCTGCAGAACCCGACGTCAAGAAAATGCTGGCGTCTGCCGACGCTGCCCTCGTCATCGGCGACTCTGCACTGTTCAGGACGGAGTCGGCGGGCGAAAACTATCTTGACTTGGCAGAAGAATGGCATGACATGACGGGGCTCCCATTTGTTTTTGCCGTTTGGGCAGGGAAGCAGGGGGCGCTCGCTCTGGATGACATACAGGCCGTCATTTCATCAAGGAACCTTGGGCTCGACAACATAGATGCAGTTTGCAGCGAGGCAGCGGCCGAATACGGCGCAGATTTCCGACTCGTCAAATCATACCTGACTGACAATATTCAATTTGTTCTGGGTGACGAAGAGATCGCCGGAATGAGGCAGTATTTCGAGCTCGCTTATTATCACGGGGCACTTGAGTACCTGCCTTCTCTTAATTTTTATCCCCTTGAGGCAACAGCCAAAGAGTCTCCTTTCATAAGCTGACGGGGTGTAACAAATCTTGCCGGAACCGTAGATTCCTTGTTGAAAGGAGTTTCGAAAATGAAATGGCTGCTTCTATTCTGCTTGATTTGCCCCTTTTTTGTCGTTCCATCAACCGCGAATGCACAGGGTGTCGATTCGATAAGTTCTCATGACAGGGGGGTACTCGATTCTCTGAAAACCGAGATGAGGAAATTCGAGAGAGCGTATCGACTTTTCAGGGCACGCACTGATTCAGCGAAGCAGTTTACAGAAATGGACCGTGAAGAACTCGACAAGATCTCGCAAACACTTCAAAGTATCGGGGAGGAAATAAAGGAAGTGTCGGAGAATGCCGCCCGGCTGGCTGACAGCGCGGCACATGTGTACGACATCGAAAATGCAGTCGTGCGAAATGGGGACTACACGTTGGGAAGTGATGCGACCGTCAACACCGGCGTGAAGGTATTGAACGGCGATGCCTTTATTCACGGTACAATCAACGGAAGTCTGGTCGTGGTTAACGGCAACGCATATGTAAGGGGAGGTGCGGAGATCAAAGGCGATGTTGTCGTCGTAAATGGGAAGGCTCACATAAGCGGCAACGCCACGGTAGAAGGGAATGTGGTCGAACGAGGCGGCAGCGATCTGGAGGAACGAGGGGAGATGGTTCAGAAACTGCGTATAACCTCTCACCCTGAAATCTGGAAACGACCAACTATCGTGTTTGACAGGATCGCCGCCAACTTTAACAGGGTGGACGGACTCTTTCTCGGACTCGGTCAGAACAAAGACTACTACTGGAGCGGGGCAGAAGACTTTTCTCCATATGGATTTGTCGGTTATGCGTTCGCTCTCCACAGGTGGAGGTATCAGGCCGGGCTCGATAAATGGTTCGGCAATTACAACAGATTTGAAGTCGGATTGGAGGGACACTCACTGACCGATTCCAAAGATTACTGGTTTATAAGTCCCAAAGAGAACTCCTTGTTTGCGATCCTTGCGCGTGAAGACTACATGGACTACTTCTCACGTGACGGTGCGTCGATTCACGTAGCTCAGTACTACGAGATGAACTCGAGGATAGTCGTCAGCTACGATATCGACGAGTATTCTTCTCTGGCAGAGCGTACGAACTGGTCGATTTTCGGCGGACACAAGATCTTCCGGCCGAACCCGGCCATCACGCCCGGCTGGATGAGAAGTGTGGTAGTCGATCTGGAGCACAGAAGCTATTCCGGCGGCAAGGACAGGAGACAGGGATGGCTGGCAGGATTGCGCGGTGAAGCAACCGTCAGCGGTGACTTCGATTTCAGGATGCTGACCCTCAATGCCGTCCGATATCAGCCGCTTTTCCGCGGCCTGCAGCTGAACATGAGACTGAGAGCCGGGACGTCAAACGGGGACCTTCCGCTTCAGCGCTCGTACCAGATCGGTGGATTCAATACTCTCAATGCTTTTCCTTACAAGGAATTCATCGGGAACAGGCTGTTTCTGTTTAACTATGAATTTCTTTTCAGCCCGTCTTTGTTCAAGCACTCCCATCTGTTTCCTCTGAACACAGTAGCGCTGATTCTGTTCGGGGACGTGGGGCAGGTGGCAAACGCAACTTCCTCAACCGGTATGGCAAGCGGATGGGATACGATGAAGCTGGAAGGTTTCAAATCGGACTACGGCATCGGACTTGGGAGCGGTGATGGCGCGTTTTGCGTTTTCCTTGCCTGGAGAACCGACGTATCTACATCACCGACCTTTGGGATCCGCCTGGCAAGACCGTTCTAGATCTAAAGCGAGACATTGACCCGCGGGAGGATGCATGCAGTTCGTGTGGTCCGAGGGTTGCTGTACTGCCGATTTCGTTGAGGAAATCAAAAAAGGCGTGCAGCCCGATTGAGTTGACTGCACACCTTTCTTCTGCCTGAAGTTCGGTCGTTTCGGCCCGCCTTACGGGAAAATTCCCAGTTCGATATAAGCCGTTGCTATCTTGTTAATCGCGTTCAGGAAAGCGGCTGTCCTCATATCCGGAATCTTGCCGTTGCTCTTCCAGATCTCTCTTATCTGGTTGTAAGCGGTTGTCATAGTCTCCTCGAGACCGGAATTGACAAGATCGATTTCGTCAGCGCCTCTCGCTATATCCTTTCTCTCGAAGTCAGAAAATGACTTTCCGGTCGCTTCCTCGACTGCATGCAGCATTTTGTCGAAAGCGGACTGTTCGAAGCGCTTGTCCATCCTACCGAATCTCACATGCGACAGATTCTTAAGCCATTCAAAGTATGAGACGGTGACGCCGCCGGCATTCAGATACATGTCGGGGATTACCATCATTCCCTTTTTGAGGAGGATCTCTTCAGCAGCAGCAGTCGTCGGGCCGTTGGCGCCTTCCGCTACTATCTTTGCTTTGATCCTTGGTGCATTTTCCTCTGTTATCTGTTCTTCCAGGGCAGCCGGGATGAGCACGTCGCACTCCAGCTCTAGTGCCTCGTTCGTATTAGAGATATCCTTTGCCCCCGGGAACTTCAGGATCGACCCGGTTTCTTTGCGATGTTTGACCACGGAGTCGACATCGAGGCCGTTGGGATTGTACACAGCTCCTTCAAACTCGGCCAGGCCAACAATGATTGCTCCCCCTTCCTGGCAGAACTTGGCCGCATGATAGCCGACATTCCCGAGGCCCTGCACTATCACCCGCTTTCCGGAAATTCCCTGTGTGAGACCGAGTCTCTTCATGTCCTCTGAATTACCGCAGGCTTCCTTCAGCCCGTAGAAGATGCCCCGGCCCGTAGCTTCTGTTCTGCCGCGCACGCCGCCTTCCGCTACAGGTTTTCCCGTAACACATGCGAGGGCATCGATCTTGCCCGGATTGAACGCAGCATACGTGTCGGCAATCCATGCCATCTCACGCGGACCGGAACCATAGTCCGGGGCGGGAACGTCCACGCCGGGGCCTATGTAGTTCTTTCTTATCAGCTCGGCCGTGTAACGTCTTGTGATTACCTCGATATCGGTATCATTGTATTCCTTCGGGTTGACTTTGATTGCGCCCTTCGCGCCGCCGAACGGCACATCCACGATAGCGCATTTGTAGGTCATCAGTGCGGCGAGCGCCTTCACTTCATCTTCATCCACCTTTTCCGAATACCTTATTCCGCCTTTTACGGGGGACTTGTGGTAACTATGCTCCACCCGCCATCCGCGGAAGACCTGGAACCCCTTTGATGTTCTGACTGGAAACTGGAATGAGTAAACACTATTGCAGCCTTTGATTTGCTCGAGCAGACCTTTTGGGTGGCTCGTAAACTGCGCAGCTCTGTCGAAATTGCGGTTTACATTTTCGAAGAAGCTGAGTTTTTCTTTTGAGTTGCTCATATGAATCCCTATGAATTAGTTGTTTGGGGAGTTTTGATGATTAGTTTGCGACTGGCATCTTGCCCACCGATTAAGCATGCACTAATTTAGCAGTCGTTGCTTAAGAGAAAAATCCGTAACCCATAGTGTGGGCTTTCGAAGCTTCCTTGTCAGATTATTGGGCGTCCGCCTTCTTGTTTGGTTGTTCTGCCTGTATTTCCCCCTATTGCTGATAATGGCTGGAATGGGTTCTCAACGCTAAGTGTTTCGGCATTTTTGCCCAATTCTTGAACTGAACTTGGGTAAGTTGCTGTGGAGGTGCACAGGGACTGAAGATCCACCGTTCACTTCAGCGGTATATCCTCGACTGGATATTTCTTCCAATCCTTCAGATCGAAGTGCCACCACTCGGTCGATAACCCGACAAAACCGTGTCGCTCCATGATGTCCTGAAGGAGTCCTCTGTTCTTGATAACCTTTTCAGGAAGGTTTGGATAGTCCCGGTGCGCACGCTCCGTGAAGTCATCGAAGGGCGTTGGCATTTCGAGTTCGCGCCCTGTACTGTCGACCAGCGTCACGTCGACCGCCGTGCCCCGATTGTGCCTGGACCCAACTGCAGGATTTGCTACGTAATTTGTGTCTGGGAGTATCTTCCACATCTTTTTCTGCACGGACAGTGGGCGGTATCCGTCGTAGACTTTCAGACCGAGCCCCATGCTCTCGAGTTCTTTTTGCACGGCCCCGAGACTTTCAGCGGCCTCTTTTCTCAGGTAACACTTGGCTACCGGGTACAACTTCTGATGAGTGAAGTTGCTGTCGGTTGCATACCTGATGTCGAGCCTGATATCAGGGTCGATCTTTTTCACTTCTATGAACCCCGAATTCTCAAAAGTCTGTCCCCCACATGCGAATGCGAGCAGCGAGATGAATAATAGTGATATGGAAAATTTCCGGGGGATCTTTGTCCGCATATGTCACCCGTTAAGTCTTGTTGTATTTTGGACAGAAAAATAAGTTAAGCAGAACCTGACTTGAAACAGCCGGCACAGATTTCGTGCTTTCCCTTTTAGCTCCGACACTCCGAAATATACATGCGGGTTCCCATACGTAACCACAATTAAAATGTTTGATATGGTGAATTCCTGTTCCATTTTGTAAATTCTTTAGAATTATACGGATTTCTCATGAAGACTCTCAAAGCTACCGCGGTAATTATTCTGGCTTTCGCTTTTGCTTCGTGCTCGATGCCGAAAGCAGAAGTGAGCCTTGTTCTTATTAACGGTGATTTCAACACGATGGACTCCCGGCTGCCGGACGCAGAGGCCGTGGCCGTCAACGACGGCAGGATCGTTGCTGTTGGAGACAACAGCTCGATTGCTTCCCGTTTTGATGGTAAGACGAAGATTGATCTACACCATGCTTTTGTCCTGCCGGGGTTGATCGACGGTCATGCCCACATGGTCGGGCTCGGAATGAGCCTCGCCACGGTCAACCTGACTTCGGCGAGATCCATCGACGATATTGTCAGACTTGTGAAGCAAGCCGCGTCGAAGACAGTGAAGGGGGGATGGATCCGAGGAAGCGGATGGAACTCGCAGGTGCTGCTCAGAAGCAAGCTCTCGCCTGCGAAAATTCTTGACGATGCTGTGCCCGATAATTACGTCTTCCTGGTGAGTTCCGATGGGCAGGCTGTCTGGGTCAATTCCGAAGTCATGAAACTCGCCGAAATTTCCGATTCGACAAGGAACCCGAGCGGCGGAATAATTCTTAGATACAAGAACGGTGAACCTTCAGGAATTTTCGTCGG
>JBJKQU010000052.1:0-50734 GCA_046705025.1 Candidatus Kryptoniota bacterium
CTCCTCTTAACCAACGACCGCGCGATCTGGCTGGGTTGAAAGTGCAGCTCGTCCATGGCCGTATAAATCTTCTTTGCCGATTTAACATTCACGACCTCAGGGTGATTTAACAGTCTTGAAACCGTTACGACCGATACTTTCGCTCTTCTGGCGACATCATTTATTGTGGCCATAATCTAAAATTGATAAACGCTTAACATTTCTTTTTAGGAGCATACGTCTTGCAGAATCAAAAGTCAAGCCGCCTGTGCCTCCTTGAACCCTCTTTCGGGGCAGATATTGATGGGGTGAAAAGAGCGAGTCGAATGGGTAAATAGTTGAAGTAAGAGATGTTGCTAAGGGAGTAATCGAAAAATCTGACTTTACGGAGAATTCACCATTTGGGTGAATATAACAATTTTGGAGAGATGCTCGTATGAAACTGAAGCTGGAACGGACAGAAGAGCGATTGACGCGGAAGACAGGCCTTGTGCTGATAGATCGGTTCGGTCCGAGGGACCCCGTTGGGGGAAGAAGATAAACCTGGCAAACAGAATAGACCGAGAGTTTGGGCGTCCGGGTTCGAACCGAGGAAAAGCGGCAAGCGAGTATGTGCTGACATTATCGGAGATGCTGATAGACGGAGCCACGCACCTTGAGGACATTATAGACTTTGAGGAAGATGAGGCTTACAAACGGATGACGGGACGAAGTCGTTACCCGATGCCGCCCTGCGGCATCCCGACATACAGATAATCTTTGACGGGACGAGCGATGCACTCGGCGATTGACAGCGGCGACAGGATGGAGCATCAGGTGAGAAGAAAATGATGAACGTCAGCTCTGAGCTTACGAACGCATTTACAAAGGGGACTGGGTTAACGCTCGATGGGGATGCGACGGTGATAGAAGCGGACAAAGGAGATGCGCAGTACACATATAAACAGTACGCATATGAAGAGGTGCGGGGTTACCAGCCGTTACTTGCAGCTTGTGTTGAGATCGGGTTGTTTGTGAATAGTCGTTTCCAGCACGGTAATGTGAGCACGCAGGGTGATCTGGTTACATTCATAGAGGACTGCAGAACACTTATGCCATCCAGGATCAAGACGGTGCGGAGCGACTCGGCTGGTTACAATCATCAGGTCATTGATTACTGTTTCAACAAGCATCTATACTTTACGATTACAGCGGATCACGACACACCGGTCATGGACAATATCGCAAGAATCGGCAAAAACGGATGGGAAAGAGGGAAAAACGAGGACGGAAGTGATGCCGATTACAATGTCGCCGAGATAGTACACACTAATGAACAAGGCCAACATCGGTGAACCATGTGGGTTTATTCACATAACACCCCTTTTTCTTCAACCTGGTACTATAACACCCTGCTAATTCCAATCAAAATCTGAAAATGACCCGGCTCGATAGCCCTCCACCACATCTATACCTCCTTGGCCAAACCCGATCCCCTATATCGGATTTCAGGCAAAACCCGTGTTAAGCTCCGCGGAAATTCCTCGGGGCTCGTTAGCCGTTGGCCCATTACTTAACTTCCACCACAAGCAACTCGTAGGCATCTGTTTAGGAATCATAAGGATGCGCCCGCTGACGTGATGGTTCGTTGATTGGTTTCAAGTGCACTAGAGGCCGCTCCAAGCTCCAGATAATGGCTACACACTCTCATCGCAGCTTCCCTTTTATTGCGTACGACTCAAGGGTCATCAAACTGAAGGAAGCACGGAGACTAGATTACGCGGTTCCAATTGAGCAATACGGTCAAACATCCTCCAATATTCTATCTGATGTCATGACAGCCGTTTTCAGGAGTTCAATACTGTCATCTCCGTATCGAGGCTTCAAGGAATTAAGTTGATTTATCAGCCTTAATGCCTCTTCGTCATTCATTACTATGAGATACTGAATGTCCTCCGGTGTGAATCTTAGCGCATGCTTTTTTCCAATCGTGCGTTCGATTGATCCGCCGTTCTCTTGTTGAGAAATTCCTCGCGCGTCAGTAAAATCCGTTCACGGCCATCTAGATCCGGCACGTATCTCCATTCCCTTTCGTCATAAAACCTGATACTTGCGACATACTCCCCTGTCTCCAAGCTGGTCCTTCGTATGGCTTCACAACCGCCATTAAGGAATGGATCTGATCTAGTGCAACGTTCCCTCTTCTGATTTCATCCGCGGGGATATTCGAGGTCATTCTCTGAATGGTATGTAAGCTGCGTGAATTTTGATGTATGTAGAGCAAAGGTGAAACACCGTGTTTTGTGCGCCACGTCTTATCCAAGCCGATCGCATAGGGTCCGTACTCAATAAGGTGCCGCTTTATTAGCGGTAGGGGTAAGTCGCAAAAGGAAACCATCGCCCTAGCGTACGAAGGGGGTAACTTTTGTTCGTTCTTCAGAACATCATCGAATATACCATACTCAGGACAGTATCTTGGGAAGAAACCGTGCTCCATGATGCTTATTACGTTATTAAAGCTGCCCGTGAAGTGAAATAACACATTCGAGCTCACATTTGGAACATTCGAGACTTCTAATATCCTCCGCCCCTTTTTGATGTTCTTCATGTTCACGACTCCAATAAATCAGCGACCATTCGATGACATACCCCTGATAAACGATCAGGATTTGTTTTCGCCTGCGTTATATTGGTTCATAGTCAAACCCTTTAGCGTTAATCTTAAGACAACTTCCCATTCCCTACTCCTTCCTTCACGCTTCTAAACTGTTCCAGCGCAGCCTCAAGATTCTCCATTATATCCTGCGCTATCACATCCGGATCCGGCAGGTTCGCTGAATCCTCAAGGCTCTCATCCTTTAGCCAGAAAATATCGAGACTCGCCTTGTCGCGTTGTACGAGTTCATCGTACGTGAATGCCTTAAATCGCTCCGACTCCTTTCGTTCGCGCCGGTTCTCAGGATTGTAGCACTTGATAAAGTCGACCAGATCTTCGTACTTCAGTGTATTCGTCTTGAGTGTGAAATGCATGTTGGTGCGGAGATCGTAAATCCAGAGCTTTTCAGTCCATGGCTTCTCGTTGGCGGGCTTCCGGTCAAAGAAGAGGACGTTTGCCTTAACGCCTTGGGCGTAGAAAATACCCGTCGGAAGTCGGAGAAGCGTGTGGAAATCACATTCATGAAGAAGTTTCCTACGCACTGTTTCACCAGCCCCGCCTTCAAACAATACATTATCGGGTACAACAATGGCGGCTTTCCCGTTCATCTTAAGTAGTGACTTCACATGTTGCAGGAAGTTAAGCTGCTTGTTCGAGGTTGTAGCCCAGAAATCCTGCCTCTCATAGGTGATGGATTCCCTATCGGCCTTTCCTTCACCATTTACTATTGTAATACTGCTCTTCTTACCGAATGGCGGATTTGTCATCACAAAGTCAAAATGTTCACTCGGCTCAGAAGCTAAGCTATCACTCACTACGATCGGGCTATCGTCTCCTCCGATGCCATGGAGATACAGGTTCATAACACAAAGCCTTGCGGTGCTATCCACGATCTCCCAACCCTTGAAAGTTCTCGTCTTGAGGAAATCCTTCTGTTTCTTGTCAAGCTGCTTCTTTTCGATATAGGCGTGTGAAGCCAAAAAGAAGCCGCCAGTCCCTGAAGCCGGATCGCAAATTGTCATCATCGGTTCCGGGCGAACCACTTCAACCATGGTTCTTGTGAGCGGTCTGGGGGTAAAGTACTGTCCCGCTCCACTCTTCACATCTTCGGCGTTCTTCTGCAGGAGACCCTCATATATCTCGCCTTTGATGTCTACGTCTGGACCCATCCAGGTCTCGTCGTTAATCAACTCGACAAGTCTCTTGAGCTTAGCTGGATCCTGAATCTTGTTTTGCGACTTCCTGAATATGACGCCGAGCATTCCGGATTCTTTTCCAAGTGAATCGAGAATATGCCTGTAATGAACCTCCAGCTCGTCGCCGTCCTTCGAAACCAAGCTTTGCCAATCCAATCCTTCGGGAATTGCCGATGGTTTACTAAACGGTGGTTTTGACTGTTCATCGGCCATTTTAAGGAATAGTAAATATGTAAGTTGCTCGACGTAATCGCCGTAGCTTACGCCATCATCACGGAGAACGTTGCAGTAGTTCCAGAGACGTTGGACTATTGTGGATGATTCATTAGTCACTTCTATGGTTCCTTCGAACTTGAATTGTGATCAAACGTGTAAAGGATCTTTTGAGGACACTTCAGCAGCTCAAGTTCCTCAGGGTCACGGAAACTGAAGACGCGAGATCGAGATTTTAGGAACATTCTCACCTCGATCCAGCCCCATGTAATTTGTTCTGAAAGGTTGTTGACCCTCTTACCCTCCTCGTAGGCTATCGACAGCCGGTGATTGTTGGCTCTCCTTTGTTCCTCGGGGTCTTTGAATCTCTGTGTGAATTGAATGGCAAGATCGATATCATTCAACATCTTTGCATCAGAGAGATAACTCCCGAAAACCACAACTTTTGAAACCCAGTATATATAATCCGGGCTATTATTTACTTGGCTGACTCTCTCCAGGAACTCCGCCATTTTCCTTTCAGCAGTCGCACGAGTAAAAGGCTTTGCGGCAGAGGCCATGGCAAGCGCTCGTCCTTTGACAGAAACTTTGTAACTCGCAGGTTCCTTTGCGGTATCAGAGACCTCAACAAATCCCAACTTCAGGAGATTCTGAAGAAGTATCTCAGCTTGCTTATTATTGATTCGCATTTCACGTCTCAGTCTGTCAACTTGCCATGGCCATCCTGATAATTCTTGAACAAGTGAACGCATCTTCATCGCCGGCAAACCCGCTATCTTTGATTTCGGGTCAATATGCAAGAAC
Source organism: Candidatus Kryptoniota bacterium (assembly GCA_046705025.1). Classification (GTDB taxonomy): domain Bacteria; phylum Bacteroidota; class Ignavibacteria; order Kryptoniales; family JAKASW01; genus JAKASW01. The sequence continues at coordinate 4,828 of JBJKQU010000052.1, forward strand.
AGCCTCCTGGGATAGTTTATGATTTAGTTTTAAGCCCGAAATTAAATTATGAGAATTCATAATTTAACTTGGCGTCGAAAAGTGAGAAAACCGTATCGGAACTGGTTCCTCACGGTTGTCTTGTTTCTCTCCACGCCCTTGTTACCCATTATATTACCCAATCAGCCTTTCATTACCCAATTAAAACTTCTTCGTCCTCTCCCATTGCGCATATTTCCCCTTTCCCAGACATTTCACTTTCCCCTGAGCACGAAGATCTTTCAAGACCCGGCGGATCATATCGACGCCAACTCCCGGAACCTTCTTCTGCAAATCGACAACGCGAAAAGGCTTATCCAGGTTTGCGAGGGCCGAAAGGACTCTTTGAGTCTTTGCCCCGCGCGGTTCAGCGACTCCGGAAAGCTGCTCCTCAAATTCTTTATAGGCAAGCTTTGTCATCGAGAGGACAAAATTAGTATAGGGCCATGGATTGTGCTTTCCTTCACGCCAACCCTTAGAACTCTCTTCGAGCGTCTCGTAATAACGCTCCTTGTTCTCCTCGATTATTCTCTCAATGCTGATATAGCGCCCGACTTCAAGTCCAAGATGGTACGATTCCAAAAGAAGCAACAACCGGGAGACTCTGCCATTTCCGTCACGAAACGGATGGATGCAGAGGAAGTCCAGGTTAAATCCGGCTGCAAGAATAAGCGGATGCACCCAGCTCTCCTTCATGCCGTCGGACCACATCTTGACGAGCTCCCGCATTGCCTCGGGGGTCCGGGCACTCGATACCGGATGGAATCGCACTCGCTCTCTTCCGTCCGGATACTTCTCGATGATGTCTCCATTTTTTTCTTTATACTTACCCGCGTCCCAAACTTCACCACGACTCAATTTATGAAGTTGAAGTATGGTCTCTTCCGAAACCGGCAGCGACGCGGACCTGGAATGAATAAGATCGAGAGCCTTCCCGTACCCTCTTACTTCCTCTTCGTTCCGATCCGTCAGAAGTTTCTTACCGAAGACAACCGTGCCTGCTCTTTTCGAATCTAATTCCACGCCTTCAATCCTGTTCGAAGACACCGCGCTTTCAATAAGCGAATGTTCCCGAAGAACTTTCAATTTCTGCGGGGCTTGATTCTTTAATAGCTCCTGTTTTCCGCGTGCCTCGCCGAGATCAGCAAGATACCACGATGTCGATGCTGGAATGCTCTCGACTCCCTTCGCGTATTGCCTCAGCGTCATCATTATTTTTTCTCTTTCTTGTTTCTGATATCTGACTTCTGGCATTTCCCATTCCTGCCTTCCAAGCTTCTCAACTTCTTATCTTCTTGCCTCTGAATTCTAATTCTTTCCAGCAGCTTCTCCGCCGGTTCATCACTCGGGTCTTGGGGGACCAGCTTCCCTTCAAACGCCCTCTTCAAAATGCTCTGCCTCAGCCGTTCGGCCTGCTTCAGCCCGGCCTCGACGGTATTCTCGACTTCTGAGACGATTTGCTGCTGCTCGGCAGGCGGTGGAAGTGGAAAGACAAACTCAGCAAGACGAACGCCGGTCAAATGTTTAATCGTCGTTCCTGTGAAATATTTTTTAAGAATTCCGTATTGAGCAGCGTATTGCAAGTAACAAAGTAAGAATTCCGCCATCACTTTATCCTTAATAAAGCGAACTCTGTGCAACGCCTTCTGGATTTTCACACCGGGCGCCCCTGTCCAAACGGCAGCACGACCTGGCTCTCCGCCTTCGCACACAACGAGATCGCCGGGCAGTAATCCATATCGTTGGTCTTCATCCTTTTCAAATCTCATTTGATTCAAGTCGCTCATATCAAAGGCACCCCAGCGGACATTTATGTTACGAAGATACGGCTGATACTCGCCTTTATTCTTCACTTTATCGAGCATCTTACCCAAGCACAATTCGGCAACGTCTCCAACTCTTGTCCACTCCCATCCTTCCGGCAACTTTGGCAGTCCTGCAGTATCTATTGGGGGAAGCTTCCTGGCTTTGCCATTCTTGGCTCGCTCTGTTCGTATTCGTTGCAGAAGCTCCTGCACCGACTCATCTTTCCCGCTCCGCGTCTCGCCGTCCCCTTTTCTCCGGGTCCCCCCGTCTCCCCGTCTTCTCCTCCATTCTTCCGTCAGCTTTCCTTCCACCGCCGCCTTTAACACCGCCTGCCTGTAGCGTTTAAGTTCAGCTTTGACTTTCTTCAGCGCGGCAACGCCGGCATCCAGGTCGGAGAAGAGTTCTTCTATCTTTGCGACGATGCGATGCTGCTCCGGTAGAGGAGGAAGAGGAAATTCAAATAACCCAAGCTTCGATTTTGAAATCTCCTTGAATGTTGTTCCCGTTGCTTTTTCGTTCAATTTCCGTTTTACGGAGAGCAACCAGTAAGCTACATAGTAATTCAGAATCCCAGATGGACAAACAATAGAGGCAAATCCTTGGTTGGTCGTCAGTTCTCTCCCTGCAATGGCGACATTTCCGATAGTGGCTCTGGATGTGAGTAGTACGGAGCCCGCGGGAAGAATTTTAGCTGAGCTCTTCTTGAGGCCCAGTTCAGTTATTGACTCACGTGAATGAACGACCGTCGTGATCAGGCCTCTCGGAATTTCCGTGGGCGTGAACCAAGGGATTTCTTCTCCAAAATAATCTGTTACGCCCCGTGATGGTGTTCCTCCACCGAAAATACCTAAGGCAACATCGGCGATTCGCGCGTGAACCCAACCGTTCGGCAACCCATCCGCAACACAACTCATCTTAGATGACAAGTTCTTGGACGTGCCGTTCCCTTTTGCTCCACTCGATTGGCGTAATGTCGTACTGCTTTAGGGCTTCCGTAAGATCGACATTGATTTCCTTATCCGTATCATTCATGAAAGCATAAGCCGTTGAGTTCGGCGCCCTGATTCCTCTTGTATCATCCCACGCAAATATCAATGAGGTTATAGCGGTCCTGTTGGGATGGTTGATCGCTCGTAACACTCTTTCCGGTCGCTGTTTGGATTCAGGGATCACAAAATCAAAGAAATGGTCAAACCCGCTTCTTCCCGTGAACTTCACTGCAGGCGTAAACCGCACCTCATGAGTTCGCAGGAACCTTTCGACATCCTCCCGGAACAGACTCAAAACGGTCGGTTCAGCCGTAACATACAAATCATTTACTGCAAGCATGGCTTGGACAAGGTTATGCTTTTTCTGGGGAAAATTACCGGCTTTGGCATCTACGAGGAGTTCATCGCCTTTAAGTTGCACACCAAAGCCATTTAGTATTGTCTGGGTAAGTTGGCGCCGTTTTGGTGAGTTTAGCTCAAAGCCGCTGAGTTGAAGATCGCGAAGCGTGTAACCATCATCACTTAGCACAAGTGCACCGTTGGCTTTTCGGATGTATAATTGCATCTGGTCGTTGTGACGATCGAGAAATGGAGTTGTAATCTCGAAAACGTCACCAACCTGCTCCACGGTGATTTTCTCGCGAAGCCAGGTTACGTAGTTGCTGACCAACTCCCGAGCCTCTTGGGTAGTCATATTTAAAGCGTCATGTCTATTAGTGGCATTTCAATAATATTACAATAATTACAGAACTCTTGAAATGTCGTAAATAAATCGTCGGGAGCGGCAAATTCCTTTGGCAATGGTATCGCCCACTTGTCCAGGAAACCTTCCACGTAGAGATGCAAATGAGGAGGATTCAGGGTTTGTCCGTTGTATGGAGCAAGAAACTGAAGTGGTACGACATTTACCTCAGGATTGGGATGCGGCGGGCCATCTAAATCAAGCCGTACTAAGATGTCTATGCTCTGATAGCGTTCTTGATATGTACACTTTGTCAAACGAATTCTACCCCTGCTTATGTCAAGTTGAAATTTCTCTCGCCCATCCATGGATTCAATAGGTAATGTAATCTTCTGCCACCCACGGGGAAATCTCTCCTTGTGTCGTCTGATCGTTTCTTCTCAAGCGCCCTTAGATTGTCAGCTTCGATTTGAGTAAGCAGGTTTGCCTCCCTGGATTGCGTTCGGAATTATTTACTCTTCTTCTAAGATCGATTTTGTGTGTTACCAAATCTCTTCATAACTGCTCTCTATCATTCAACTTCAATTTCGCCGGATTATCCATGATATATTGCCGGATGCGGTTCAATTCGTTATCGTCGCGTATGATGTGTTCGTAATAATTCCGCTGCCAGACATGCGAACGTGGTTCATCCCATATTTCATTAATCTGTTTTGACACGACGGATTTGAATGACCGGATGATTGTCGGCAACGAACCGCGCGTCGGTTTACCGAATTGTTCGCGTCGTAGTTTATCATTTCGTAGGGGCACGGCATTATTTGTGAATTCCCCATCGTTTATACAATTATTCTGTAGGGGCACGGCATGCCGTGCCCCTACAGATTTACCCACAATGACAACAATTCCATGTATATGGTCCGGCATTATGACAAATTCGTCCAATTCTGCATTTGGGAAATGTTCAGGTATCGAACGCCAACATTCATCAGCGATCTTTCCGCATTCATTCAGGTGCATCGTCCTGTCAATGACCTCACCGAACAAATGTTGGTGATTGAGCACGTCGACGGTTACGAAATACGCACCCTCGCGCGAATAATCGAACCATTTCAACCTGATTGAACGACGATGGTGTATATCGCGATTCCCCGTCATTGAACCAGTTCCCTATTCATCTCCGCCATGACCGGCTCTAACTTCTCGCCGAAAATCTGATAAGCCCTAACCCTTCCGCCCTTATCGCTAAACGGAATATTGTCGAAGTCTTCCATTCCAATCACAGCCGAAGTGGCAATATGGCCCTTTATCATCTTTAGCCATACGATCTCTTCAGGCTTGAATTCGCGGCCTAGCTCTTCTTGCTTTGATATCCACGCTTTGAATTTCTCTTCAACCATTTCAGAGAATGGTTCGAGAACGGTGCTCGCACCGATGGCGTAACGGACGAGTGCGATAATATCAGTCGTGAGCCTTGCAGGTCCGGTTCCTCGGACCTTAGACCTTTCAAGCTGTTCGTAAGCATTCCAGATTCCTTGTTCCTAAGCCGGTATGGCGGTTTCTTTATCGCAGTGGCCAGCTCCTCGATCATCTCGTAGGTAAAGTGCCGCTGACCGTACGGCTTCCCGTATATGATTTGCAGGGCATCTATCTCATTCCTGTTGTCGTCGATAAACTTCTTAAACGTCTCAATTGTGCTCTTTGCTTTCTGCTTCGCCTTCTCGTCGAAACCCGCGAAGAGGACCTTGTCCTCGCTAACCTTGTCGATCACCTGCTCGTTTTTCTTTTTGATTTCTACGACAACTTCCCGGAATGCCGGGTCGTCGAACGGCAGGCACGCATTCGCGGCCAGATCTTCTCCCGCTTTCTTGAGCTGCTGCTCGGTCGGCGACTCTGTTCCGCCAGCCTTCTTCGCATACTCTATCCGTTTGTCCGGATCAATTGAATCCAGGAGCGAGTTTACGATGCTCCTTACGCTCTTACCGCCCGAAGCTTTTTCGATCTGCTTCCTGTCCGCCTCACTAATTTCCCTCTCCAGCCGAGCCAGCCTTCCTGCCAGGGACGAAAGAGTATCTTCGTCCCGAATGCCGACTGCTACGCTCTGTATCAGCTTTTCAAAAGAAACGGACCGCTTTCTTTCGAGAGGCCGCGTGTCGGTCTTGTCCGTCTCACATACACCGACGGCATCGACTATTACGAAATGTGTCTTGTTCTTCGCGTCGTTCGTGACGGCATGGAAATCGGTCTCGTCGATCACGCGTGTGCCTCTCCCCTTCATCTGGTCGAAATAAAGGAGCGATTTCACATCTCTCATGAAGATCAGGCATTCAAGCGGCCGGATGTCGGTACCGGTTGCTATCATATCCACGGTCACAGCTATGCGGGGGTTAAACGAGTTGCGAAAACTCTGTATCAGATCTTCCGGCTTTTCACCTGTCGTACGGTATGTGATCTTTTTGCAGAAGTCGTTCCCCTTTCCGAATTCCTCTCTTACAATGTGAACGATGTCTTCGGCGTGAGAATCGTCTTTAGCGAAGATCAATGTTTTCGGAACTTCCGTTCGACCAGGAAAAATCTCGGTGAACAGGCGTTCCTTGAATGTCTTGATGACCGTCCGGATCTGGTCAGGGGCTACAACGTCACGGTCAAGTTGATTCGATCCGTATAAGAGATCGTTGTCGAGCTGTTCCCATCGGGTTTTGCGCGACTGCCGGTTCCGCTTGTCGATGAAGAACCCTGCCTTCACCTTGCTCCCTTTTTCAGTGATGTCTGTCCTGATCCGGTACACATCGTAACCGACATTCACACCATCTGCAACGGCTCGCTCTTGGTTATATTCCATAACGAGATTCTTGTCAAAGAAACCTATCGTCTGCTTAGATGGTGTAGCCGTCAAACCGATCAGGAAGCTGTCGAAATACTCAAGCACCTGCCGCCATAGGTTATATATCGAGCGGTGGCATTCGTCGGTGATTATGAAATCGAATGTCTCGATTGGTATATCGGGATTATATTCGACTTCTTTTGGCTCGCTGTTCGGTATGGACATATCGAAAAGGGAAGCTTCCTCAGCTTCTTCGTTGAATCCCTTCTCACCTTTCAACATTGAAAATAGCCGCTGGATTGTCGTTATACAGACACGGCTGACAGGGTCGATTGTATTTGAAGTGAGATGCTGGATGTTTTAGAGTTCAGTGAACTTCCTTCCGTCATCAGGGGTGATGTACTGTTCGAATTCCCGCTTCGTTTGCCTTCCCAGGTTGTTGCGATCCACAAGGAAGAGAATCCGCTTTGCGTTCGAAAATTTGATAAGCCGGTAGACAAGGCTAACCGCTGTATATGTCTTTCCGCTCCCTGATGCCATCTGTATGAGAGCACGCGGTCTCGACTGGGCAAAGGACTCTTCCAGATTGGTAATGGCTTCGAACTGGCAATCGCGCAGGTCGTCTCTCGTAAGTTCAGGTAAAATTCTGAGCCGTCTTCTAAGAGTATTTGCCTGAGATAACCATTCGGCAAGGGTTTCCGGTTTGTGGAAGGCAAAGACTCGCCGCGAACGGGCATCGGGATCCCTGATGTCGCGGAAGTACGTCTCCTTACCTGTACTCTCGTATCCGAAAGGAAGCGGCAGCTGAACATGCGGAATGTTCTCGGCTAAGTCGTTCATGTAGCCCTGGGACTGTTCCGCGACCCCGCTCAGCGTCGTACCCACGGGCTTCGCCTCTATCACTCCCGCTGCTTTCCTGTCAAGAAACAGAACATAGTCAGCGGGCCCGGTATTCGTAGGGAACTCCCTGACAGCTACACCCAACGAGGTACCGAGATTGAGATTTCGGTAGTCTTGAATTGACCAGCCCGATTGAGACAGCAGATCGTCGATTATTTTTCGGGCTTCTTCTTCAGGCTTCAATGCGCACGACTTCGCCGGTGGAAACTTGACATGTAGAGAGAGTAACCCACGCTATTTCGTTCCTCTACGTTGATTTATTCAAATTTGGCCTTCGCAAGAGAAGAATGAAAGCATCGGCAACGATGGCCGCTCATCTCCAATCCCCTCAATAACGCGTCAAAGGACGGATTTTTAGCTTTGAACGGCCCATCCAGCATTATTTCCAAGACAGGGCGCACAATAAGCCCCAGAGCGCAGAATGGGCGAATCCCTCCGTGGCTCCCTCAAACTGCTACAACCGTGCAACCTACAACAATCCTCAGATACAACTCTTTCCAACAATAACTTAAGGAGAAATACGATGAGCTTAGGAAATCGAATCAAAACGCTCAGAGAACAGAAGCATATGACCCAGCAAGAACTCGCAAAACGGACAGGCATCTCACAGGCTACCATTTCAAGGCTGGAACATCACCTCATGCGCCAATTGAAATCGGATGCGATGCGCAAGCTTGCCGTGGAGTTAAACACGACGATCGATTTCTTGGCGGGTAAAGAAGACGTAGTAAGCGTTGACGGGGCGCTCAGGTCTGACCCGGCCTTAAGAGAATTCATCGAGCTCTATATTACCCTTGATTTGAATTCACGGGAGAACTCGAAGAGTTATATGAAATACCTCTCAGCAGTACTATCGAGCACGGATGCGCAATAGCGTTAATACCGCAGCCCCGCCCATGACGTCGGGCGGGACTGCATACTTCAACGCATATGCATTTACTCCCGAGATCCATTGAGCTTCGAGTTATTCACGTGTCTCCCATAGGTTATTGAATTGAATCCGTCTTTCTTGCTAACTTCGATCAACATAACAAAAGGGGCACAGACATGGCGCGTGGAAGCAGCGGAATGCTTGACCAGAATTCACCGAAGCTCGTCGCAATCTATACCCGTGTTTCGACTGCGGAACAAGCCAGAGGGGAATACGATTCGATAAAGGCACAAGAAGAACTGGTACGAAGGGATTTAGAGCGCAAGGGGTGGCAAATCTACAAGGTCTACTCGGACACCAAGACTGGGGCAAATATCGACCGACCCGGATTGAAGGGGCTTCTTGACGACGCCTCAAAAGGCGAATTCAATGTCCTTGCCTGCACGAAGCTCGACCGCATTTCGAGAAGCGTGAAGGACTTCATGAATCTGTTTGAACGACTTAGGGAATTGGATGTATACCCCTACATCGTAACACAGAATTGGGATTTTACCGACACTTCCCCCATGGGGAATCTCCTTCGCACAATGCTCATCAGCTTCGCCCAGTTCGAACGGGGTATGACTGCTGAGAGAACCCGCGAAAAACTGACCATGCAGGCGAGCAACGGGTTATGGACAGGAGGGATAGTACCTCTTGGCTACGACAGCAAAGACAAACGGCTCGTCGTAAATGCCATAGAGAAGAAAGCAGTCAAGATGATATTCGACCTCTACCTGAAAACCCCTTCTACGTCTAAAGTGGGTGCTGATCTAAACGCACGTGGGTATCGTACCAAGACCAGGAAATCAAAGAGCGGTACAATCACCGGTGGAAATAAATTCACCAAAAAGGTCGTTCATGATATTCTCGTCAACCCTGTCTACAAAGGCGTAGTAAGGTTCGATGGAGTAGAATACCATGGGAAGCATGAGCCCCTCGTCTCAAATGAGACTTTTGATCGTGTTCAAGCTCAACTTTCGCGATCGGGCAAGGAGCTTCACAGAACACACATTACGAAATCCGGCCTGGTTCTTCTCGGGACCCTCAAATGCGGGTTCTGCAACTCCTTCATGAGCGAAACATCTACAACGGAACGAACCACAGGCAAGAAATATTACTATTACAAATGCAGCAAGGCGAATCACTCAACAAAGGAATTCTGCGACAGTATGGATCTCCCTGCTACTGCCATTGAAGAGTTTGCGCATGGAATGGTCAAAAAGTTCGTTTCGGAGCCTTCATTTTTGGATATCTGCATAAAGCAGATGGGCGTAAATTCTGACAGCGAAATTAAGAGTCTGGACATGCAGAAAGCCGAGCTTGAAAAGAATCTAGTCCAAATTCAAAGGAAGCTGGACAATTTGACGACCAGATTTACGGATGACCCCGGATTGATGAATTCCACCACGCTGAAGGGAAAGCTCAAAGAACTCGAGGAGTCAGAGTCTTCTATTGAGGAAAAGCTGAACGAGTTGGGGTCAGAGATAGAAAGAAAGAAGGCTCGTAGTTTCGATCGCAAGAGCTTCGAGTACCTGATGAAAAGCTTTGACCGGGTCTATCCGCAGCTACCAGTTGCAACAAGACAACAGGCTAACAGACTTGTGTTTAAAGAAATCAAGTCTCACGTCAGGAGAGGCAGCAAGGAAGGAATCCTGGAGATCAAGATGCGTGGCGACGGCAAAACTGTCGAGAGGTGGGAAGAACTTATCAAAAGAAATTCGCCGAATTCCGGCGAATCTGCTGGTTCGAGTCATCGAACCCTATCGCTCCTCGGGCAGGACTCGAACCTGCAACCCATCGGTTAACAGCCGATTGCTCTGCCAATTGAGCTACCGAGGAATGTTACTTCAAATCAGCGTTGTAAATATACCCGCTAAAGACGACAAAATCAAAGGGTTTCTGAAGATTCAAACCCGAGCCTCTCATGTTCCTGCACAGAGATCCACAGAGCTGGAGCCAACCTTCAAGCGAAATTCAAATCTTGAGGAAACCAATAAGCAGGCAAAGGTCGCCCAATATGAGCGCTATGCCGCCGAAAGGCGTAATTATTCCGAGCCAGGTCATACCCGTCAGAGCGAGCGCGTACAGGCTGAACGAAAACAGGACAATCCCGGCTATATAAAGCAAGCCGGCAAACCGAAACATCCTTCCTTTTGAAGCGAAGACGGCCACGGCAAGTAACGCGAGCGAATGGTAGAACTCATACCTGACGCCGGTCTCAAAGACGGCGAGCATTTCGGCAGATAACTGTCCCCGCAGCAAATGCGCTGCGAAGGCGCCTGACACGGCCCCTATCAAAAGCCCGATGGCGCCGGCTGCTCCAAATACCTTCATCTCTCAACCGGCTCACTTCCGTATGGTCTCTAATTGCTGTCCACGTTCAGCCAACTTCAGCTGTTCAAGCAGCTCGTCGAGATTTCCTCCAAGCACGGAGTGGAGGTCGTAGATGGTATAGTTGATTCGGTGATCTGTAACTCTATTTTGAGGAAAATTATACGTTCGAATTTTCTCGCTCCTGTCTCCGCTCCTTACCATCGTCTTTCGCTTCGCAGCTATTTCGAAGTCTCTTTTCTGTACCAGGACATCAAAGAGTCGTGCGCGGAGTATCTTCATTGCTTTTTGTTTGTTCTTGTATTGGCTTCTCTCATCCTGACACTGGACCACAATGCCTGTCGGAAGGTGGGTGATCCTGATGGCCGTTTCCACCTTGTTGACATTCTGCCCGCCGTGTCCGCCTGCCCGGTAAACGTCTATTCGTAAATCGTCCAGATTCATATCGACCTCCACGTCCTCCGCTTCCGGCATGACTGCTACGCTGGCCGCCGAAGTGTGAATTCTACCGCTGGCTTCAGTCATCGGCACCCTTTGAACGCGGTGAACTCCGCTCTCATATTTGAGATTACCGTACACGTCAGTGCCGCTTACTCCCAAAACTATTTCTTTGAAACCGCCGATTCCGGTTTCGTTGAAGTCGAGCATCTCGACTTTCCAACCGCGCCTGTCGGCAAACCTCGTGTACATGCGATACAAATCCGCCGCGAAGAGAGCCGCCTCCTCACCTCCCGTCCCCGACCGTATTTCAAGTATCACGTCTTTGCTGTCATTCGGATCCCTTGGGATGAGCAGTGCTTTCAGGCTCTCCTCTTTTTCCGAAAGCTTTGCTTCAAGTTCAAGCACCTCCTGCTTTGCGAGTTGACGCAGCTCCGAGTCTTCGGCAGCCTCCGACAACTCGCGGGTATCCCTGAGGCTATGCTCTATGCCTAGGATCTCGTCATATATCTTCACTACAATAGCAAGGTCGTTATGTTCCTTGCTCAATTCTCTGAATTTGTCCTGACTTGAAATCACGGAGGGGTCCGACAAAAGGTTCGTAACCTCGTCATAACGTACTTTTATTTTCTCAAGCTTTTCCTTCATGCCTGACTCTCTTTAGGATAGTTCTTACTTTATGAATAAAGAAAAAGGCGATCAACAGACTTATTGTAGTCCAGACTATCGATGCTATTGTCAAGATGACTCCGAAATCCGGATGCGTCTGAATGATAACCGGTTCGACCACCAAGCCGAAAATTATCCACATCGATCCGATGATTAAGAGCATCGACATCAGCATCATTATACTGCTGCCGGTCAGCGATTTGGCCGGACGATAGTGCATTGATTCTCCAAAATGCGGAAGGCCTTTATGCCCCACCACACGTGTAAGTTATCGAAATACGAGATAAATGAAAAGCGCGACGCTGACTCACGATCCGGGGAGGATCAACTGCCGGACTGAAGTGCGGCTGCAACATACCGCGGCTCGGAGGGATAGAGAGATCGTCAATCACCCGGTTCGATTGCGCAAGCCTTTTCGATGGATGTGATAGAAACTTGAACTTGGGACGTCCGACCGTTAAATTTTTAACAACACATTGAAACGGCAGTGATTCAGAAGCCCTTGCCGAGCACGCGATTTTTTCAGAGAGAATTCAAATGACCAGTATTAGAGACATTGATATAAAACTGATAAAGAAGTATGACAGGCCGGGACCCCGTTATACGAGTTACCCGCCCGCTCCCGCGTTCAGTTCGAGTTTTACAGCAGAAGATTACCTCCAATCCGTAAAGGAGAACAACGCTCCGGATATAGAGTCCGAGATCTCGCTTTACTATCACATCCCGTTTTGCGACACGCTGTGCTACTTCTGCGGATGCAACATGCTGGTAACTCACAGTCAGGAGAGGATCAGCGAGTATCTGCAATACCTCAGGAAGGAGATGGAGCTCTCTTCCCCATACCTCAACAAGAACCGACAGGTCGGGCAGCTTCACTGGGGAGGCGGCACTCCTTCATACCTGAGCCCGGATGAAATTAAGGCGCTCGCAGATTCGATAAAGCAGCATTTCACTTTCTCGCCTGAAATCGAAGCCGGCGTCGAAATCGATCCGCGAGGCCTGACGCTCGAACACATGCAGGCATTCCGCGAGTCCGGATTCAACAGGGTGAGCATGGGAGTACAGGATTTCGATCCGAAGGTGCAGGAGGCGGTGAACAGAATCCAACCGGAAGAGATTACCCGGGATGCGGTCGACTGGAGTCACAAGCTGGGGTTCAAGAGCATAAATCTGGACATGATCTACGGCCTGCCGTACCAGACCCTCGAGTCCTTCGAGAAGAGCCTCAGAAAGGTGATAGAGATTTCGCCTGAAAGGATTGCGGTTTTCAACTTCGCTCACGTGCCCTGGTTGAAACCCCACCAGAAGCTGATAGACAAGGACACGCTCCCTGCGCCGGAAGTCAAGCTGGAGATCCTGAAGATGACCATAGAGCTCCTGACAAGTTCCGGCTATGTCTACATCGGAATGGACCACTTTGCCAAACCGGATGACGACCTCGCGGTGGCTCAGAAAGAAAAGACACTCTACCGGAACTTTCAGGGATATTCCACACACTCCGGTGCGGACATGTATGCTTTCGGGAATTCCGCAATCAGCCAGTTTAACCACGTCTACGCTCAGAACTACAAGTCACTTCAGGACTACTACAAGGCGATCGAATCACGCCGGTTCCCGATAGTCCTCGGTTATAAAATGACGGAAGACGACATAATCCGGCAGCATGTCATTATGCGCCTGATGTGCGACATGGAGCTGAACAAACGTGAAGTCGACAACAAACTGGGGATCATCTTTGACGACTATTTCGCGGCGGCGCTGCCGAAGCTTGACGAGTTCGTTCAAGATGATCTGCTGGAACTGACAGACGACAGGATTATTGTCAAAGATATGGGACGACTCGTTATCAGGAACATTGCTATGGTGTTTGATGCTTACCTGGAAAAGATGCTTAAGGAAAAACCGATCTTCTCGCGCACCGTGTAGGCGCTGCGGGTCAGATTCCAGGTGGTTCACAAAGAATAGGGCAGTCCAAAGTAATAGATGAAGTCAGAAGGAATCGATTCCCGATTAAAGGGCGTGGTTGACGTTATGTCCTACGCGGGGATCTGCGGCATACTGGCAGATAAAGACGGAAGGATAGTCGCATCTACCGCACGTTTCAGGGAAATAACCGGAAACGGAATTGCCAACAAGAAGCTGACCGACGTTTTCAGCGGCTCACCCGAGCTTGTTTCCCTGATAAACGGGAAAGAAGTTGAATTCAAGCTGACCGGATCCGGCAGGCGACTTTTCGGAAGGGTTATGCCGCCGATCGGTGAAGAGGGGGTATCTGCCATTGTATTTCAGGACTACGATGAGAAGAGGACTGAGGACGCCTCTCAACCGTCTCACGTGCCCCATTCCAGCGACGATCTCATATTCCAATTCGATGCTGACGGACGGGTCTACTATGTAAGCGGAAACGTAGAGAGAATCACCGGATATTCACACGACGATTTTATTGAGGGAAATCTGCACCCGCTCGACATCGTTCACCCTGAAGACAAGCCGCGTATTGAAGAGGAGTTCAAAGAGATCTTCGCGAAACACCACAGCGTAGAGAATTCCCTGCACGGCATTGTGAAACAGAACGGGGAGGTCGCTTACCTTATTGAATCCTGGTACCCTCTTCTCAATCCGGACGGGAAATTCAATGGAGTGATCAGTCTTAACAAGGACATAACAACCGAGAAGCTTCTTCAGAGACGCCTCGAACTTTTTCATAGCGCCTTCGAGCATTCAACGGATGCAATAATCATCACCAGAGTCGATGGAAGAATCATTGACGTGAACGATGCGTTCACGAAGATCTACGGATATTCCCGGGAAGAAGCGGTCGATAAGTCCACCGCACTTGTACAGTCGAAACATTCTACCCCGGAGTTCTACAAGCAGATGTGGGATTCCCTTCAGAAGTTCGACAACTGGAAGGGTGAAATAATCAACAGGAGAAAGGACGGGACCGAAGTACCGATATGGCTTAGCATAGCCCCGATTTACCTGGACGGGACGAAGATAGGCTACATGGGAATCGAATCGGACATAAGCGAACTCAAGAATCTCGAGCAGCAAATTGTTCAGACGGAAAAACTGGCAACTACCGGTCAACTTGCAGCCGGAATAGCTCACGAGATAGGAACCCCGCTGAACGTCATATCCGGCAACGCGGAATTTATGCTGCTCGACATGAAGGAGTCCGACAGAGGCTACCAGGAGCTTTCGGTCATCATAGAGCAGGCCAAGCGCATATCCCAGCTTATGCGTCAGCTTCTGGATTTTGCAAGGCCGAAAATGCTGTCGCTGCAGGCGGTTGATGTCAACAAGGTCATTAACGAAGTGCTCAGTTTCGTGAGCCTTCAGTTTCAGAAATCCTCCATAGACATCAAGACCGAACTGGGTGAGAATCTGCCGATGGTCTACGGCGACCCCGCTCATTTGTACCAGGTGTTTTTGAACGTAGTGGTCAACGCATTTCAGGCGATGCAGAAAGGCGGGGGACTTCGTGTGCGGACACGAACCGACGGAGAGGAGGCCGGGAAAAGGCGCCTCGTTGTAACCATAGAAGACACCGGTGAAGGAATTTTGCCGGAAAACATGGAAAAGCTCTTTACCCCCTTCTTTACGACAAAAGAGCCCGGAAAAGGGACCGGACTCGGACTCGCAGTAACCCGGCGAATAGTCCATGAACACAGCGGGGATATGACGATAGAGAGTGAACCCGGGAAGGGCACGGCCGTAACGATTTGGTTCAAAGCCTTCGAATCGCAGAAGAATCCGGAATAGCTAAGCAAAGACGACAGGCTTTTGAACTTTCGGGGACGCTGAAAATCCTTTTTTTCTTTTCTGATTCCAGGTTGTATTTCAATTGTGGCCAAAATAACTTTCAAAACCAATGGGAAATGAAAGCCAAGCCGAAAAAACGCTGAAAAATGTCGAACTCTTTCTCAAACAACAAGCGGAGCTCTTCGGCGAGGATACCTTTTTGCCTCCGGCATCACCCAATGGAGAAACCGACAAACCGGATGCGCCTGAGCTTGCCGAGTCGGTCTCACCGATTGAGCCGTCAGCAAGAAAAGAAGACAGTCACAGTAGAAAGGTTGAGACGGAATTGAAGCGACAGCCGAAGACCATCAAAGTAGCCGAAGAACACGGACTGTTTGACGGTTCCGTTCTGAATCCCGCATGGAAGATCGACTCCAAATGGTTCGAGAGTGACTCACTGAAGACGCTCGATTCGAGAATCTCCGGTTGCGTGAAATGCAGGCTCGGCTCCACAAGAACAAATTTCGTATTCGGTGTCGGAAGTCCGAACGCGAAGTTGGTCCTGATCGGTGAAGCGCCCGGTGCCGACGAAGACGAGCAGGGCGAGCCGTTCGTCGGAAGGGCCGGACAATTGCTTAACAAGATTCTGGCAGCGGTCCAGTTCCGCCGCGAGGATGTCTATATCTGCAACATCCTGAAATGCAGACCGCCTAATAATCGTGATCCTTTCCCAGACGAGGTCGATTCTTGTGAGCCCTTTCTGAAAAAGCAGCTGGAAATTATCGCGCCCAAACTTATCCTTTGCCTCGGGAGGATAGCAGGACAGACTCTTTTGAAGACCAACGCAAGCCTGACGGAACTGCGGAATAACGTATACCTGTACGAGGGCATCAAAGTAATGGTCACATTCCATCCGGCAGCGCTTCTGAGAAACCCGAACTGGAAAAAGCCTGCATGGGAAGACGTTCAGAAAATGCGAAAACTGTATGACGAATTATGAATCGGATCATAGGGACTACAATATAATACACTAAACCGATGGCGACAGACTTCGATCAAAGACGAGCGCGAGATTTCACACCGAATACTGAAAACCTCGCAACAGGCAGGATTCCTCCTCAAGACACAGAAGCGGAGAAAGCCGTCCTCGGCGCCATGCTGATGGACAAGCACGCCGTCCCTCCCGCTATCGAGCTCCTGCAACCTGACTACTTCTACTCGACCGCCAACGAGAGAATATTCGCGGCAATGCTGGAGCTGTATTCGCGCAACATGGAGATCGACGTAATAACCATCCGCGAAGAGCTGAGGCGAACCGCACATCTCGAGACGATCGGCGGCTCCGCCTACTTGAACGAGCTGGTGTCGTCGGTTGTATCATCCGCAAATATCGAGGCACACGCACAGATCGTCGCAGAGAAATACATGCTCCGGAGCCTGATCGCCACGATGTCGCAGAACATAATTAGGTGCTACGACAACCGAGAGGATACGTTCGGTCTGATCGACGAGGTGGAAAGGGACATATTCAAAGTATCCGAAGCGCGCCTGAAGAAGGCGGTCGTGCCGCTGCAGCAGGCACTGGTCAAGACGATGGAGGTCCTCGAGCAAATTCACGGCTCCAAAGGCGGGGTAACGGGGGTTTCGACCGGTTTCAAGGATCTCGATCTGATGACAGGCGGATTCCAGAAATCGGACCTCATTATCATTGCTGCAAGGCCCAGCGTCGGCAAAACCGCGCTTGCCTTGTCGATTGCCCGAAATGCCGCAGTCAGGTCGGGTGTTCCGACGGCGGTGTACAGCCTCGAAATGTCCCAGCAGCAGCTTTTGATCCGTCTGCTCGCGGCGGAAGCGCGTGTCGACGCCCATGCGCTTCGAACCGGGTCGCTGCCGGAAGAACAGTGGGCCAATATCTCGACACGCATCCACAGGCTCGCCCCCGCCCCGATCTTTATCGACGACACGCCGGCACTCTCGGTCCTCGAACTCCGCGCACGCGCGAGAAGGCTGAAGACCGAGCACGATATCGGCCTGATCATGGTCGACTACCTGCAGCTGATGCAGGGTCCCGCGAGGGCGGAGAGCCGCGAAAGAGAAATCTCAATGATATCGAGAAGCCTGAAGGTACTGGCGAAAGAGCTTGACATTCCGGTCGTCGCCCTCTCGCAGCTTCGCCGCTCTGTTGAGGAGCGCGGCGATAAGAGACCTATCCTGTCCGACCTTAGAGAATCGGGCGCTCTCGAACAGGACGCAGACGTCGTGATATTCATCCATAGGCCTGAACTCTACGGTATTGAGAGCTATCCCGATGGTGAGTCTACCGCCGGCGTCGCTGAAGTCATGATAAGCAAGCAAAGGAACGGTCCGACGGGTGAGGTCAGGCTCGCATTCGTAAAACAGTATGCGCGCTTCGAGGATCTAGCCAAGTACCCGTCGATCCAGGCAGGCCCGGCTGTCGAGCCGGGTGAAGACGTTCCCTTCTAGCCCATACGGAGAGAGCTGACCGGAGGAAGCTCGGTCACGATGCTCCCTGCAGCAAACAGGACGAAAATCCCCCCGCAGCATTTCACATCCGCTGGTACCTGATGCCGCCACGCCTGTATTTCCAGAAGGCGGACGAAAAATACCTGTCCGAACAGAATCCCCGTCTACTCCTGCGCCAGCTTGCGAAGCTTCTTCAAATTGGTTATGAACATCTTCTTCGAGACTTCCCTGATCACCTTGTCCTGTTTGAGTCTCTTAAGGGTGCGGGAGAGGGTTTCTTTCGCGATGCCGAGGTGGGCAGCCAGATCTTTCTTACGAATAGCCAAAGAGAAAAATGGCTCGGGTAGTCTTACCGAGTTGTTCAACTGCACCTCGTTCAACAGGTACTTGGCCACCCTCTCTTCGACACTTGATGCCAGAATCTCATTCTGCTGACCCAGTCTTCCGAGCCGCAGTGAGAGTGCCTCGGATATTCTTATGGCGAGCGCGGGATTATGGTACATGAGTTCCGTGAACTCGTCGATGGGGATGAACAGCACAGATGAATCTTCCAGAGCCTGCGCGCAGGAGGTGTAGAAGTGCGACCCTGAAAACAGCAGCGATTCCGCGAAGCTTCTGAACGGCTCGAGCTTATGTAATAGAATCTCCTTGCCGCCGCCCCTGAGTTTGTACACCTTAACCGATCCGGAGAGAACGATATAGAACCCTGAAAACGCCTCTCCCTCGAGGAAGATAATCTGATTTTTCCTGAGACGCCTGCTTTTGGCGAGATCCGTAATAAGCTTCAATTCTGTCGGAGACAGTTTTCCGAAAAGCGGTATGTCGTGTAGACTGTGGCCTTGCTTCATCACCCTGTCGTTAATCTAGTAACAGAACAGACATAGTCAAACAGACGAGAAGATTGCGGGTCCGCGGAAGACGGGCGGCAAGCACAATGAAATTCACAATATACGGGCATAATTTCAAGCCCAGGCAGGAGCGTCAGCTGTCGGAATCGAAGTCAGAAATCCCAGCCGAAGAAGAACTGGGAAAAGAGTCCGTGCTCAAGTTTGTGAAAATTGTCCTCTATCCTCTTTCCCATGTCCCACCTCAAGACGAGTACACCGCCAAGATTGAACCGCAGTCCGACGCCAAAGTCTCCGAGTGTCGAAGTGTAGGCGTTGTCCCACGCAGCTCCCGCGTCAAAGTAAGCTGCCCCGCGAATGGCAGTGAACAACACGCCTCCGAACGGGAAATCGATATTAAGTTCATTTATGACCGGGAACCTCAACTCCTCGCTTGCTATCCAGAGCTTCTTCCCCCGAATGCTCCACAAGGGCCAACCCCTCAAACTCCAGCTACCTCCCATGAAGAACCTTCTGCTCCTGAGGCCCAGATTCATCAATAATGCTTCCCGGGTCGCAAAAGTCACAGTCTGATTTATCCTGAAGTACCGCCGGTAGTCGAGCATCAATGTCAGGTAATCTTCCGAACCGTATTTTACGTCCGACGTGTATGCAATGCTGGCAAGCATTCTGTGGCCGTCCATCGGTCCGGTCGGTCCCCAAAGAGAATTGTCCTCCACATATGCCACGGAATTCGAGAAGAGAAGCGATGTCTGTTCCCCGATTCCGTAGTACAGGTTCTTGTAGGTGCTTGACAAGCTCGTGGTCGCCTCGATGCGTCTGAAACGGGACAACGGATAGCTCAAACTGAAGTACCCTCCATAGGACCTTTCATAAAAGTACACATCCGGGTCAGTAAGGTCGTACACTGGTCCGGCGAAGCTGAAAACGCCGTAAGCGTAGTTCATCCGGTGCGTCATGGAGATCTTCGAGATTGCCAGGTTGAAACTCTTCAGGATTTCGTCCTGAGCCTGAGCGGTGTTGAACAGCAGGAAGTAGTACTGGTCGTTCCCCAGCATGTCGCTCAGTGCCATTGCAGCACCTCCGGCCGTTCCGAAAACGGGATCGGTCGATATTTGACTCTCGGCTATGTCTATGGAGTATTTAGGGATGTAAGGCGCGCCGGTTATTGCTCCCTTGGCCACGTATCCCGGCTGCTGCCAGGACGAATCGTAATCGGTAACGGCAAAAGTGAATTTCTCCTTTGCGTCGCTCACCCGCTGCCGAAGGCTGTCCAGGGTCCTGATTTGAAAAGTATAGTTTTCAAACGCACTGAAGATGAGCCCGAGAGTGTCGCTTCCCGTGACATCGGGATTGAAGGCCGCCGTAATGAAATTGGTTATCTGGTATGAGACGACGGAGTCCGGCATGATGGATAAATCCAGCGGCATAATGAAAATATTCTGCCCGCCGTTCTTGTTGCTGACATATGCGAGCTCACTCCCGTCCGGCGACCAAATCGGCTGGAAATCCGACTCGCGCCCCTTTGTAAGATATCGTATCCGTCCTGTCTGCATGTTCATCAGAAACAGGTTATAGAAACCGTCGTCGCCGTAGACAGTTCTGTCCGAAGAAAACACCATCCATTTCCCGTCAGGAGACCAGGCAGGATCTCTATCATCATAGTACCCGTGAGTCAGCTGCCTCAGTTTGCCGGATTTCAAATTGTAGACATAAATATCGTAATAACCCTCCATCGAAGCCGCAGAAAACGCGATCTCTTCCCCGTTCGAAGAGAAGCAGACCGAGCCGATTCTCGTAATGTCTTTGAAACGCTTGTTCTCCGAGATCTTTTTCCTGTTCACGTCGTAGAGATGAAGAACGTCAGTCTCGCCGCTCTTGGTAACGAAGGCCAACAAGCCGTTGCATGAGATCGCAATCCTTTCGGACGGCAGATGAAACGATTCGAACTCGCTTTCCCGCTCTCCTCTTATGAGAACCACCGGCCTGCTCTTGACCCCAAGCTGCTGCTCATAGATGTCCGTATATCCGTCATGATTTCCGATGAAGTACACGTATTTCTTCCCATCGCTTGCTTTGTAGTAAACGGGAGAGTCGTTGAAGCCTTCGGTACATACGTCGCTCGTAACCCGTGAAGGCATGTCATGAGTGGCGAGCAGCGGATAGTACTTCTTCTGCAGATGGTATATCCATTTCTTGTCGAACTCCCGGTAGTCAAGTCCGAGCGTCATCTTCATGTCTTCACTGAAGGAAGTGGATTTCCAGAAATTGTCGATCAGGAGGAATATCTTATCCTCGCCGTAGTGGTGTTTGATATACCACAGGATATTCTGCCCTTCCTTGTACATGAGAAACGTGCCGTCGATTCTGTCCATCTCTTCGAGCGGGACAAGATAACCGCTCAGGACGGCGTCGCGGATCACCATCTCGGCCTGGTCGTCCCACTTGGTAGATAGAAACTCCGCCAGTCCCTCGTTAAACCAGAGAGGTGGTACGCGGTCGGTTGACATCCTGTGTTCATGAAGCATCGTCGCGATCTTCGTAAACATGAAAACGTGGGTGAGCTCGTGCCTGATGACGTGCTTGAGCTCGTACAGCGAACCGTCATAAGGGATGACGACCCGTCCTTTCATGAATTCGAAGAACCCTCCTACACCGGGAGGGATGAACCCCGGCATTGTGTTGGTCTGTTCGAAGTAGAGGTGCGAGGAGTAGAGTATGAGCGGAATGCGGTGGGTTATGCTGAAATCGAACAGGTTTTCCAGGTAGCGGTAGCCGCTCTCGGCAATCCTGGCTCCCTGATTTGCCAGTTCGCTCATCTGCGGGTAATAGTAAATATCGAAGTGTTTTGTCTTCAGAATTTCCCAGTGAAATTTCGTGTACTGGACCTTGTTCTGCCCGAAGTAATAGAACTGCGCCTGAGCGACAGACGCAGCCAAAAGGAGCGGCAGTATGGTGAGTGCAATTTTTTTCAACGGCAGCTTAAACATCGGAAAAGGAGCCATCTTCCGCAAGGCCGAATGGAATGATGCTCCGAAAATGCGGCCGCGCACGTGACCTGCATACATGTGACAGGGTACAGACTAATTCATGCAGACATGCGCCGACGAAGAAGATTCCGGGCCGGCGGACCAGCCGCCGGTATACATATAACAACTTGTGTCAACGGTGCGTTCTCACTAAAGGCTTTGAATTGTTTGCAGGAGGATGCGGTCAGGGTAGTCCGACACTCTTATCCGCCTGCCTGAGCCGGCACGCGGTCGTTTTTCCGGCGCTAGATCTGGTAGTCCAGACTCTCCTCGCTTATCGTGGTGTAGTAAATCCTCTCAAACCTCGTTTTCAAATATTCAAAAAGAACTCTATTGATCTCCTCGGAAGAGTCCATCTTCAAAAGTTGTCTTGCAAACTTCCGCGCATTCTTGTAGTTGGTCTCTCTGATAATCTTCTTCAGCACGGGAAGAACCGAGCTGACGGCGCTGAATTCGTCGAGCCCCATCCCGAGGAGCATTACCGTTGCCAGCGGATTCCCCGCCATCTCTCCACACATCGCAACTTTTACTCCTGCATGATGGGCTGAGTCGATTATGAGCTTTATTGTTCTGATTACGGCCGGATGAAATTCGTCGAAGACGTTCGCGACCAGCTCATTGGTCCTGTCGACCGCCAACAGATACTGGGTTAGATCGTTCGTCCCTATGCTCAGGAAGCTCACGTGCCTGGCAATTTCCCCGCTCATAAGAGCGGCGGAGGGAATTTCGATCATTACGCCAATTTCAATCTGCTTGTCGAATGCAATCCCTTCGGCAGTCAGAGAACTCTTCGCCTCGTCCAGTATCTTGTTTGCCCGTTCGACTTCTTCAACCGAAGCGACCATCGGGTACATTATCTTGCATTTCCCGAATGCGCTCGCCCGCAAGATCGCCCTGAGCTGATCCTTCAGCAGCTCCGGCCTGTCCAGCATCATACGAATTCCTCTCCAGCCGAGAAAAGGATTCTGTTCAGAGTGATCTTCGACGAATATTTTGTCTCCTCCGATATCGAAGGTTCTGAACACTACGGCGCCGGGTTTGGCTTCTTCGATGGCTTTCCTGAACGTCTGGAATTGCATTTCCTCGTCGGGTATCGAGTCGGCATCGATTATCAGGGGTTCGGTCCTGAAGAGTCCGATTCCGTCGGCACCATGGGGTTTGAGGAGCGGCAGCTCTTCGAGGAGCTCGATGTTTGCCTCGACAGAAACCCGTCTTCCGTCCGTTGTAAGCGCCGGTTTCTCCGCCTCTGAGAGAAGCTCGGTATCGAGCTGCTCGCACCAGCGCTTTCTGTCGCCGTACTTTCGTATGGACCCTTCGGAGGGATTAACAACAACGACCCCCCGGTAGCCATCGATGATAAGTTCGATGCCGTTGCGGACATGCTTCGTAGCTTCTTTCAAGCCCACGACGGCCGGGATTCCGAGCGAGCGGGAGAGTATGGAAGCATGTGAGCGTGCCCCTCCGTAATCGCTGACGTAGCCGAGAACCGTGTTCCGGCTGAGAAGGACGGCATCGGCCGGGGTAAGTTCGCTCGTCACAATAATCCGTGTGCCTTCAAACTTGGATTTCAGCTTTGCCTCGGCGAGGTTCCTGAGGATCCGGTTCTTTACGTCATCTATCTCGAGCCAGCGCTGGCGGAAGATCTCGTTGCCGCTGTGCCGGAACTGCTCTACCTGCCGCGAGAATTCATCATCTACGATAAACTCGCTATTCTTCTTTTCCTTTACAATTCTTCCCTTTATCGCATCGAAGAAGATAGGGTCGGAGACCATCAGGAGCTGCGCTTCGAATATTTTGGCCTTGTCCGGACCGATCTTCTCCAGCGCGGCGTGATATATTTTGTCCAGCTCGTAAGTGGACCTGTCTATAGATCTCTGCAGCCTGTCCAGCTCAGCCGACGGGTCTTCGACGGATCGCTCCTCAACCACAATCCCGTCTTTCTTGATGAGAAGCGCTTTGCCTATGGCGATTCCCGGAGATGCCGCTACGCCTCGAAGGACAATCTCCTCCGCGGCTTCCGAATGCCCGGACTTGTCAAAGCTCATCGAATCCTCTGTCGAAAAAATCCACTAAAGCCGTAAGCGCAGCCTGCTCGTCTTCACCTTCGAGGGTCAGCAGGATCCTTGCGCCCTGTTCTGCCGCGAGAGTCATCACGCCGATTA
Organism: Candidatus Kryptoniota bacterium; assembly: GCA_046705025.1. Classification (GTDB taxonomy): domain Bacteria; phylum Bacteroidota; class Ignavibacteria; order Kryptoniales; family JAKASW01; genus JAKASW01. Next base: position 28,662 of record JBJKQU010000052.1, read on the forward strand.
TACTTTTACCGTTGACCCGGTATCCATCTCGCTCAAGATAAAACTCCGACCTGAATTTTGCGGCCAGCTTCACAAGAGATGCCGCGGGACGGGTATGCAGCCCAAGCCGATTCTTCACTACCACCTCCCGTTGAACCATTAAAACCTTCTCTGTACAAGTGAATTTGCCAACTCAACAAGAGCTTCCTTACCCTCAGACTCCTTAAGCACATTCAAACTTGACAGAGCACGTACCGTATAATCACCAACTTCCTTTTTTGCAGCGTTGAATATCCCGCCGCCGCTGTATGCGTTTCGCACAGCCGCAACATCATCTTTATCAACAGGCGACTTTCTATATGCAGTGTTAATTACTCCGAATTCGTTTTCGTCCATCAGTTGTTGAGCTTTTACAAACAAGTAGTTCTTCTTTCTTTCGATTATGTCGAGACCCCGCGGCTTTCCGAATCTCTCGGCGTCTCCCTCGAGGTCCAGCATATCATCCAAAATCTGAAAAGCAATTCCTATATTGAGGCCAAAATCTCCCAACAGGCTCACATCTTTTTCGGTTCCTCCCCCGAGCAACGCACCCAGTTTGCCTGCGGTCATCAACAATGCACCTGTCTTCTTTGAAATCATGTCGATGTACTCGGGCATCGTGGCATTGTCACACTTGCTGAGTTTTTCATCGAGTGCCTGCCCGTCGCATACTTCCTTGACCCCTTCATTGAAAATCTGCAATACTCCCCGCAAGCGCGCCGTGTCGCACTTTTCGATACAGTCGTACGCAAGCGCGATCATCAGATCCCCGACGAGGATGGCGGTATTGACGCCGCTCAGTGTGTGCACAGTAGACTTGCCGCGGCGCGTATCTGCATTGTCCATTATATCGTCGTGAACCAGGGTAAAATTGTGAAGTATCTCGATTGCCACGGCGCCGTGCATTACATCGCCGTTGAAGCTGCCGACCGCTTCTGCTGCAAAAATCGTCAAGAGGGGCCGTACCCGCTTGCCGCCCATTGAAAAGACATATTCGATGTTGTCCTTCAGCGGCGAGCCCGCGATGAGTTTCAGCGAGTCCTTCAACTCCCTCTCCACCACTGAACGACGATTCTCGTAGTATTCTGTAAAATTCTTCAACCGTCGACCTTTATCAATTTGGCTTTCCTCAACCGGCTTATATCCCCGCTCCCTGTCAGGAACATGGCTCCGTTCAGCTCTTCCATCCAGGCGTCGTATTCACTTGCCAGACCTTCCAGTCCGCCTTCCTTCAAGGCTTTAAGGAACGGTTGGGCAGCCGCACAAATGTCCGCGCCGAGAGCGATAGACTTAGCGACGTCCATCCCGTCACGGATGCCGCCCGACGAAATGAGTTTTATCTTCCTTCGCATCGGCAGCGCGTTCACCTGAACCAGAGCTTCCGCAGTAGGTATCCCCCAGTTCCAAAACTTCCTTCCTATTCTCCTGCCGTCTCTTTTCTGGCGGAAAGTCTCGATCGCCGCCCAGCTCGTCCCACCTGCGCCCGACACGTCGATTGCCGAAACGCCGGCCTCAATGAGCTTCCTGGCGGCATCCCCGCCGATGCCGGCACCGGTCTCCTTGACAATTACAGGAATCTCAATCGATTTTACCAGTTTGGAAATCCCTTTCACGACGCCGTGAAAATTCCGATCTCCTTCCGGTTGAATCATTTCCTGCAGCGCATTCAAATGAACCGCAAGTGCATCCGCTTCCACCATGTCGATGATCCTGCGCACGTTGTCTATCGCAAAACCGTTTACGACCTGGGCGGCTCCGATGTTGCTCATGACAAAAATATCGCCCGCAACGCGCCTCACCACTTTGAACGTATCGATATGATCCTCGTTCAGAAGAGCCTGACGTTGACTGCCGACCCCCATCCCGATGTTCTTCTGCTTGCAGAACTCAGCGAGAGTGGCATTGATATAGCCGGCCTCCTTAAACCCGCCGGTCATCGACGACACAATTATCGGTGCCGAAAATGTGTGACGGAAAAATCGAACGCTCGTGTCGATCTCCGAAAAGTCTATCTCCGGAAGTGCATTGTGAACGAACTCGTACTTATCAAGCCCGGTCGATTTGAAATAATCGACATTCTCCTTCAGGACTATATCCACATGGCTTGATTTCCGCTGTGCGGTTCGATCCATTCCCTTGCGCGCGGGATCACGCTTACCACTCGACATGTGTAGTAAAAAATACCCCCAGCGGCGAAAATAAGCAAGGTTTCCCTTATTCGCGGAAACCGGCTCCCGCCGCCAGCCGGGCAAATTAGCCGTCAGGAACGCTCCAAGATATACGAAAAATTATCGGAGAAAACGCCCGATCATGGACCGGCACGCGGTTACTGAATTTGGGAACGCGTGGGCCGATGATTTGTTATATAGGAAAGCGTCTAAGTCTCCATGCAACACAATTTTCGTAAGTTCGTCAGCTATCCCTGAGCCGTCCGGATAGCGCGGTATTGACAAGCTCGCATAAAACCGTTCATAACAAGTAACCGAAATGCTAAATTAAACGCATGACATACTTTCAAGCCATATGGTTCGGACTACTCCAGGGAGTCACAGAACCTTTTCCGATCTCGAGCCTGGGTCACAGTGTCATCCTGCCTACCTTAGTCGGATGGCATGTACACGAAAAGGACCCGCTCTTCCTGGTTTTCCTTGTGGCAACGCACACCGCCACGGCACTCGTCTTCTTCATAATCTTCTGGAACGACTGGATGAAAATTTTTTCCGGCCTATGGACTTCCGTAAGGAAGAAGAGCATCGAGCCGGAGAACGTCTACGGAAGATTGGGATGGCTTCTGGTCGTGGGAACAATCCCTGCCGGCCTGGTCGGCCTGTTGTTCGAAAAGTTCTTCAGAAGGCTGTTCGCGGCACCGGAACTTGTCGCCGGAATGCTTGCGCTCAACGGGATAATGCTCATCGTCGCCGACCTCCTGAGAAAGCGGAAAGAAAAGGTAACCGATTTCTCCAACGCAGCGAGCGATCATCGTCTGTCTAAACTGAGTTGGGGGCAAAGCTTGAAAGTCGGGCTGTCGCAGATACTTGCGCTCGTCCCCGGTTTTTCCAGGACAGGTTCAACGATGACCGGCGGCTTGCTGACCGGTCTCTCTTACACAGACTCGGCAAGGTTCTCATTCCTGCTCGCCACACCTATAATAGGTGCGGCCTCCGCGCTGAAGCTCCCGGATCTTGCATTGAAACACTCGTCCGCGATACCTGTCGGCGTCGTGCTCACGGGCGCGGTCGTGGCAGGCGTTTTCGCTTACTTTTCCGTGAAGTTCTTGTTGAAGTATTTTGAGACAAATAAGCTCTGGCCTCTGGGAATTTATTGCTTCATCCTCGGGACAATTACGCTTTCGTTGTTCCTGGGCAAATAAACCCGTCGCATTCCACCGGGCATAACACTTTGCCCTTGCCTAAGCCCCTTTTTCTGTCCTCCTGACGGGAATCAGCAGTAGAGGCACTTTGCTCGATCTGCTGATTTTCGGAGTGACGCTTCCCTCCCAAAAGGGCTGTGCACCTTTCATCCCGTGTGTCGCCAGAACGATCAGATCTGCCTTGACATTCTTCGCGGTCTTCGATATCGCTATTGCCGGGTCGCTCCTCGATGTGCTGGTGGTTACCTTCAACCCGGCGGATTCGATCCCTCCACTGACTCCCAGCAGATATTCCTTTGCGTCGGGAACAATCATATCCATCATGCTTCTCGTAGTGCCGGGAAGAAATCGATTCGCCGCGGTAAGTTCCCCCGACATGGTTCCGAAGCGAGGCACTGCAATCATAAGATGAATCCGTGCCGCGCACATCTTAGCCAGTACAGACGCGTAATGCAGGGCATGTTCATGCTCCGGGTTTCCGTCCAGCGGGATAAGGAAGTTTTCGAAATCGGGCTTCGCCCTGGATTTCTCTATGGAAGGATTAACAAGCATCACCGGAGTACTGCTGAGAGAAATCACCTGCTGGGCTATAGATCCGACCAGCAGCTCATGAAGGCCGCCGTTCCCATGCGTGCACATCACGATCAAATCCTGTCCCAATTCTTCCGAATGGTCGGATATACTCTGGGATACGTCCCTGACGCCGGTCTCGTGAACATGCACGCTTACGGGGACACCCTCGAAGATCTGCATCGACGCAATTGACTTCAGATATTCTTCCGCCTGATCGGGTCTTTTTAGATGCGGCTGGCCATGGACTTTCTCCGGCGGATTCTGTTCGATCACGTGCATGAAAGTCACGGTTCCGCTTATCTTCTTCGCGAGGCGTGCCACTGCCGGAAGTACCGATTCTGCGAGAGACGAACCGTCAAGCGGGACGAGTATTTCTTTTATTCGCGGTTTATCCAAAGAACACCTGATAGATTAAGTAAAGGTTTAACGCAATTATCAGCGCTGCTATTACTACAGCGATAGCAGTCGTAGCTTTCCTGTTGACGAGCACCCCCATGATGGACTTTTGCTTCGTGAATATTATCAGAGGAATAATCGTGAAGGGGAGCCCGAAGCTAAGGATTACCTGGCTGATGACAAGCGTTCGGGTCGGATCGAGTCCGACAATTATGACAACCATCGCCGGAATAATCGTGATGAGACGCCTCACCCAGACCGGGATATGGCGCCGCAGGAAGCCCTGCATCATCACCTGCCCCGCACTCGTTCCGACCGTTGAAGAAGAGAGCCCGGAAGCGAGAAGCGACACGGCAAATATCCATCCTGCCGCTTTCCCCAGCAACGGCTGCAGCGTGACGTATGCCCCCTCAATAGTCGCCACGTTTGTCAATCCCTTGTTGAAGAAAGTAGCGGCGGCCATCACAAGCATTGCCATGTTTACCAGGCTGGCTATTCCCATCGCAATTGTCACGTCCAGTACTTCGAACCGGAATAGCCTGCGAAGCTTACCGGGTTCTTTGACAATTATTCTCTGCTGGGTGAGCGAAGAGTGAAGAAAGATCGCATGCGGCATCACGGTGGCTCCCAGTATTCCCGCGGCAAGGAGCACACTCTCAGGCCCCGAGAATTGAGGAACGACGCTGTGGTAGACGAGGACGCCGAGATCCGGTCTGCCAAGAACCGTCTCAGCGAGGTAGCTGACCGCTATCACCCCTACCATCGCCGTAATCACTATCTCCAGCGGACGGAATCCATATCTCTCGAGCCCGAGGATAAGAAAAGTGCAAATGGCAGTCAGTACTCCTCCGACAATGAGGGGTATACCGAAAAGGAGGTTGAACCCAATCGCGGCCCCGAGGAATTCAGCGAGGTCGGTCGCCATCGCAACGAATTCCATAAGGACCCACATGCCGTAGACGACCGGCTTGATGAACTGGTTCCGGCAATGCTCGGCCAGGTTGTACCCTGTCGCGATGCCAAGCTTTGCAGACAGTGTCTGGATGAGCATCGCCATCAGGTTGCTTGCGAGTATGACCCACAGCAGCATATAGCCGAACGCCGAGCCGCCCTGTATATTTGTCGCGAAGTTGCCGGGATCCACATAAGCAACGCTGGCTATAAAGGCGGGCCCGAGAAACGGAAGTACCCTGGCAATGAACCCTTTGTTGGACGTTCCCGACAAAGCAGCATCCGCGGAGTCCCTCGTCCTGACATCCGTACGTGCGTGTGACGCGACAAATTTGTTCTTGATATCCTGATTCATCTTGCTTCGGCCGACTGTGCCTGTTCTTTTTGTCAACTCTCCCACAGCAATTTAAGTTCACGGGACAACATTTGCACAGATGAAGATCGGCCATTTACTCAACCGAATGGCCCCGACAGATACATCTTCTCGACAGGAGAATTTCCTGAGCGGGAGCAGAGAAAACCAGAGGAGAAAGGTTTCTCCCCGCGATAAATCCGAAAACTGTGGCGTCAATTTATTACATTGTACCACCGCCAATTATCTGGATTACGGAAAAGGCCGACGACAAATGACCGTTTTGATTATAGGATTCGCCACGTTCCTGTCCACTCTGTTGGGAGGGACGTTTGCGTTGAGGCACCGGGACAAGCTGCATCTCATCCTTGGATTCAGTGCGGGGGCTGTTATAGGCGTCGCGTTCTTCGACTTGCTGCCGGAGGCAATAGCCCTGGCAGGTACACCTCAGAAGGCATCTAACGTCCCTCTCATAATGGGAGCCGGGTTTATTGTGTATCTTATTCTCGACAGAGCGGTGATACTTCTATCCCACGGCGACGAAGAGCACGGAGTCCTGCAGCATCGCGGTACGCTGGGGGCCACCGGACTCACAATCCACAGCTTCCTCGACGGCACCGTGATCGGCTTTGCATTTCAGCTCTCGACGGCGGTGGGTGCAATTGTCAGCGCGGCGGTCTTGACTCACGACTTCTCGGACGGCATCAACACGGTCAGCCTCATATTGAAGGACAACGGGAACAGAAAGCGGGCCTCGTCATGGCTTGTAGCCGACGCGCTGGCCCCGGTTTTCGGCATACTGCTGACGAAGTTCTTCATTCTCCCAAGAGACGCCCTGGGCGGCGTCCTGGCCATATTCTGCGGATTCTTCATCTATATAGGCGCGAGCGAGCTCCTGCCCGAAAGTTATCACGCGCACCCGAGAGTACTTACGACGATTATGACTCTACCGGGGATCGCAGTTCTCTTCATGGCGATACAAATAGCAAAAGGATGATCAACAGTGTCACATGGGATGGTGGATGGCCCACGGGCAACGGACGAAGGTGAAAAGTTGACTATCGCTCGTAGCTTATCGTATCCCCGTCCCTGATCCCATACCTCGCGCAAAATCCGCCGTTTACTTCAACCACATACTTGGCCGGCTGATCCGACGTTATCGAAGCTTCACTGAGCGGAATCGCGTCGGGATGAATCATCACAATCTTGCCGGTCTTGTCCGCAAACACCATGTCCAGGGGGATGTATGTATTCTTCATCCAGAAAGTCAGAATCTGCTGCTCATCAAAAATGAACAGCATACCGTCATCTTCGGGCATCGAGGCTCTCCACATCAAGCCTTCAGCCCTCTCCTGATCATTGTCGGCGATCTGGATGTTGATCACCGTTATCGTTTGCCCGGTTCCTTTCTTCAGGAAGACAAGCTGCCCCTCGTTCTTGAAAACCGGACCGTACTGGGTGGTCGAATTGCCCGTCGTTTGTTGCGGACCGGTGAAATCGGGATTCGCAAAAGAGGTGACCAAAGGCAACAGCACCATAAACGTTATTGAAGCCAGTACCCTCGCGCTTATCTTCCCGGCTCTCGGGCTACTGCTGTTTACTTCACTTTGGCTCTTCACTTCAGAATCTCTCCTGGACGAAAATTTATGACAGTTGGCGTTTCTACAGTTTAGGGATTTACATTCCCAATCATAGGTCTAACATAATGCTCAAGAATTTAGTTTGCGTCGCCATAAAATGGTGGGATCCTGATAGTGCTGTCAGGCCTTACCGGCGACCACTGCGGCCGGGAGTCCGCTCTATTCGCCAATGATTTTTACTATAACTCTCTTTCTTCTCTGACCGTCAAACTCAGCATAGAAGACCTGCTCCCACGGACCGAGATCTAACCTCCCCTTAGTGACCGGAAGGACAACTTGATGGTGGATCAAAGTTCGCTTCAGATGAGCATCGGCGTTATCCTCTCCCGTCCGATGGTGTCTGTATTCCGGTTTGAAAGGGGCAAGGGTCTCGAGCATGTCCATGAAATCCTGCTTCAATCCGGATTCTTCGTCGTTGACCCAAATGCCGCTTGTTATATGCATTGCGCTGACGAGACAAAACCCCTCCTGTATCCCGCTTGCCTTCACATGCTTCTCGACATCGCCGGTTATGTTCACCAGCTCTTTTCTGCTCTTCGTGTTGAACCAAAGGTACTCGGTGTATGATTTCATTTCGACCTCGTCTTGCAATGAATTTATCAAATAGGAACCAGAACCACGCAACCCGGTCACTTGAGCGGCAGCTCCAGTTTGCCGTTCTTGACCGGAGCTGTTTTGCCTCTCATCCGAACCACTAAATTTAATTCCTTTTCACCGTTTACGCTAATCCTGACGACTGTTTTTTCCGACTAAGACAAATTAAAGATGCAGACGGTTGCCCCATCGTGTCCACCTTCCGTCTTCCTGTTCCACGCAAAACGAGGGCAAGCCGATCGACTCTGCCTGCCCTCATTACAGTCGTTCCAATCTTTATATCAGCGATATTGCTTCAAGAATTCCAGCCTGTCCTTAAGCCGGGAAGCGGGTGTCAGAAGCCGGTCCTTTCCGTAAATAGCGTCCTTCGGATCGGTGAAGTTTAACTCATAGTCCTGGCTCATGATAATAGCCTCTTCCGGACACACTTCCTCGCAGAAACCGCAGAAGATGCATCTGAGCATGTTTATCTCGAAGAGCTCCGGATATCTTTCTTTATCGAGCTCCGTTTCTGCGGCCTGGACCTGAATAGCAAGCGACGGACATACACGGGCACAAAGCCCGCACGCAACGCATCGCTCGACTCCGGTTTCATCTTCTACAACCAGGACCGGGCGTCCGCGAAATACAGGGGGCGGCACCCACCGCTCCTCGGGATATTGGCGGGTGAATTTCGGCCTGAAGAATGCCCTCAACGTAATGCTCATCCCATGAAGAATCTCAGGGAAATAGAGTTTCTCCCAAAGAGTCATATCCGGTTTTCTATGTCCATTGCCATTGTTTTCCATCTCTTACCTCACTTTACTTAAGTGCCAACATCACTGCGCCCGTTCCCAAGAGGTTCAGGATAGCGAGCGGCAGCATGACCTTCCAGCCCACATTCATCAACTGGTCATACCTGAAACGCGGCAGAGTCCATCTGACCCACATGAAAATAAAGATTACGATTCCGGTTTTCACAAGAAAGGTGATGACCTGCAGCAATGCCGCCAGGTTCGGCATCATCGCGGAATAATTCACGAAAGGAAGCGACCAGCCGCCGAAATACAAAGTCACAATCAGCGCGCTCGAGACAATCATGTTCGTATATTCGGAGAGGAAGAAGAGTCCCCATCTCATTCCGCTATACTCCGTGTGATAGCCGCCGACGAGCTCAGGCTCTGCCTCGGGCAGATCGAACGGCAGGCGATTCGTTTCAGCAAACGCGGCCGTTACGAATACCAGGAAACCCAGCGGCTGAAACACGATGTTCCACCATGAGCTCTGAGCCATAACGATCTTGTCGAGCTGAAGCGTTCCGCATATCATCAGAACCCCGATGAGGCTCAGGCCGAGCGAAAGTTCGTAACTTATCATCTGTGCGGAAGACCTTAAACCGCCGAGAAGAGAATACTTGTTATTCGATGCCCATCCGCTGAGGGTTACCCCGTAGACGCCGAGCGACGACATGGCGAGTATGTACAGGACGCCGACGTTAACATGGGCGATCATCAGACTGATCTTCTGCCCGCCGATAACGATGTAGTTGCCGAACGGTATGACCGCCAATGCCGCGATCGCGACGGTTATCGAAATAACCGGAGCAAGAGCGTGGATGAAGCCGTTCGCTTTCTCGGGGACTATCATTTCCTTCAGCACGAGCTTCAGGATATCGGCAAAAGGCTGGAATAATCCTTTCGGACCGACGCGGTTGGGTCCTATTCTGTCCTGCATGTATGCACTGACCTTCCGCTCGAGCAAAACGAGATAAGCCACGGTCCCGAGAATCACGAGGACCACGACGATGATTTTGATTAAGGCTATGAGTGCTATCATTATCTGACCAGTGTTTCCTCTTTAGATTTTTTTCCAATTGGTCCTTTCGACAGAAGAGCTCCCCTCGTTCCGATCTTCGCATATGAGAGCCCTTTGAAACTCGGATTTGTCTGCGCAATCTCTTCGAACACCTTCTCGGCGGATTGAAAACGCATCTTTCCACCGAGCAGGCTTGCTACAGCAGAAATTATCTCCCAGGACGGGCGAACGTTTCGGCGATTGCCCTTGTTCCACTTATCGAATGCGCTCCCGAAATTGTCCAGCCTGCTCATGTTATATTTCCCGGGCACCCGCTCCTGTTCGAGAGTCGAGACCGCAGGTCTGGCCAGCTGGACCCTTCCCAGGAAGTTGACGTAGGTTCCGTACTTCTCGGCAAAAGTCGCGCTCGGAAACACAACGTCCGCCAGCTGCGTCGTCTTCGTCTCCACCCAGTGATTGACTATCAGAAGGTCGAGCTTTGCCAGCAGTTCCCCGGACTCCTTCGAGGTCACAATGTCATCATCCATCACATAAAGCGCCTTTATCTTGCCGGACGCTATCAGCTCGAAAATCCTCTTCATGTCTACGCTCTTCGGAGAAACCACGCCGACTTCGCGAGCGCCGTAGCTGTTCGGAGTCTTATCGGCACGCACAAGAAAATTGTCTTCGTCGCCTTCAATTAAATGCTGGGCAAGATCTATGTTTGCAGTTCCGAGGACCTGCTTCGCGAATCTCTGCAGGATATAATTGTCTTCGACGGACGAATATGCAGAACCGATGACGGCCACTTCATCCTTTGAAAAAGGCTTCAGCGCATCGGCTGCATGAGCAAGAGCTTCATCCCAGCCGACTTCCTGCAGCTCGCCGTCTTTGCGGATCATCGGGGAGTTCAGGCGCTTCTCGGAATTGACATGCAGAAAAGAGTTCAAGCGGCCGCTGTCGCAGATCCAGTAGTTGTTCACCTCCGGATTGAAGCGCGGGGTGAGGCGGAGTATTTCGTTGTTCCTCACCCATACATTTATATTGCAGCCGCGCGAACATCCGACACAGATGCTCTCGGTGGAGGAAGTCTCCCAGACTCTCGCCTTGAACCTGTAGTCGCGGTTCGTCAGCGCTCCGACCGGGCAAATGTCTATCACGTTCATAGAGTACGGGTTGTCGAGCTCCTTGCCGGGGAAAGTGTCGATATAGACCCTGTCGCCCCGTTCTACGAAAGTCAGCGTCGGCTCCTTCGCAATTTCGTCCATGAACCTGATGCACCTGGAGCACATGATGCAGCGCTCGGCATCGTAGACGACGTTCGGACCCAGCGGCACGCGTTTCGGCTTCTTGTTCTTCGCTTCCTCCAGCGCACTGTGGCCGGGGCCGTGACTGTAAGTGTAATCCTGAAGGTTGCACTCGCCCGCTTCGTCGCAAATCGGACAATCCAGCGGGTGGTTGATCAGGATAAATTCGAGGACCGCCTTCCGCGCTTCGATCGCCTTTTCGGAATTCACATGCACAACCATGCCGTCGGTTACCTGCGTCGCACATGCTATCGCAAGCTTCGGCATCTTCTCTATCTCAACGAGGCACATGCGGCAATTCCCCGCGACGGACAGACCGGGGTGCCAGCAGAAGTGCGGTACCTCCACACCTGCCTGAGCAGCAGCACGAATTACAGTCGTACCATTTTCAACTTCAACCGTCTTTCCTTTCCCGCTAACGGGATCTTCGACTATAGTTACCTTAGCCATTTTGTCCTGCCGTTTCTAATAAGAACAAACTAATAAATGAACCTGTTTCTAAACAATAGCTTGACTGCATTTTCGTGTTACCTCATCGGCAAGGATATCGCCGGGTCCCGATTATCAACTCAATCCTGAAAGATAGCGTGGTGTTTGCCTGACAAAACTATCTTACCTCAGTCCAGGACTTCTTCAACCGGTGTATAATCAAAGTCGAAAGCCTCGGCGACGTGCTTGTACGTTATATTGCCGTAGGCCATGTTGAGTCCCAGCTTGATTTCCTCGTTCTTCTTCACTGCGCTTTCCCACCCGCTCGTTGCGATTTCAATCGCGTAGGGAAGGGTCGCATTCGTGAGAGCGAGCGTGGACGTAAAGGGAACCGCTCCCGGCATGTTCGCCACGCAGTAGTGCACGACCCCGTCTATGACGTAGGTCGGATCCTCATGCGTAGTCGGATGACACGTCTCGATGCAGCCGCCTTGATCGACCGCGACGTCGACTATCACGGAGCCCTCTTTCATATCCTTCAGCATTCCCTTTGTCACCAGCTTCGGAGCTTTAGCGCCGGGTATTAGTACCGACCCGATGAGGACGTCGGCGCGGGAGACGGATTTTCGAATATTGTGAGGGTTGGATGCCAGTGTCATGACATTCTTCGGCATGACATCATCGAGATAACGAAGCTTCTGTAGGTTGTTGTCGAGGATCGTTACTCTCGCGCCGAACCCGGCTGCGATTCGTGCGGCGTTCTGTCCGACGACTCCGCCTCCGAGGACTACCACATCCGCAGGTTCCACTCCCGGAACACCGCCCAGCAGAATTCCGCGCCCGCCCATCGTTTTTTCGAGATACTTGGCACCTTCCTGCGGAGCCATCCTTCCTGCAACTTCGCTCATGGGAACAAGCAGCGGAAGAGACCGGTCAGCCTTCTGCACCGTTTCATATGCAATGCAGATTGCTTTCGATTTCATCATTGCCTCCGTCAATTCCCTGCTTGCGGCAAAATGAAAATATGTAAAGAGAACTTGCCCCTCCCTGATCAGCTTGTATTCCGGTTTGATTGGTTCCTTTACTTTCATAATCATATCGGCTGCACGATAAACTTCGGCAGCGGTCGGAATAATCTTTGCCCCGGCATTCTTGTAAAGCGAATCCTGGAAACCGCTTCCCAGCCCCGCGTTCTTCTCAACGATAACCTTGTGCCCGTGAGCGATCAAGAGTTCGACTCCCGCAGGCAGTAAAGCGACCCTATTCTCATTGGGTTTAATTTCCTTCAGTAGTCCAACGATCATTAATGTTTCTCCTTCAATTGAGGTAATATTTTCAATGTTGTAAAACCGCCGTTTCCAAGATACTTCCTGGCGGCATCCGCAATTTCCGTATCGGTCACCTTCTCTATGGAATCGAGTGATTCGGAGACTTTCGACTTATCTCTGTAATAGAGCTCGTCCCTGGCAAAAAGGGAGGCTCTGTCCCACAAATTCTCGAGCGAGAAGATTATTCCCGCCTTCAACTGAGCTTTCGCTCTCGCGACTTCCTTCTTGGTCGGGCCGTTCTCGACGAACTCGTTTATCGTGGCGAGAATTTTTCCTTCAGCCCTGTCTATATCCTCCACCGCCGTACAGGCATATACTCCCATTACTCCCGTGTCGCCGTATCCGGACGCGTACGAGTATATTGAGTATGCCAGCCCGTTCCTTTCCCTCACGTTCTTGTACAACCTTGAGCTGGATCCGTCCCCGAGAATCACGCCCAGAGTAGATGCTGCATATCGTTCCGGATCACTGGCGCCGGGAATTGTAGTTCCCATAATGATATGGGCCTGCTTTCCAAGTTCCCGGTGCACGACATACCTCTTCGGTCTGTTGCGATCGGGCCGTTTCCTGATATACACCTTCGAAGAAGGAGGCATAGCAGAGAGGTATTTTTCCGACAACGCTGCCAGCTTCTGCCGGCTGAAATTCCCGACCACAGTGAGGACGATCCTGTCGGAAGTGAATTTTCTGGAATGGAAATTCCGCAAATCACGAGCCGTATATTTGCGCAGCCTCGAAGCTCTTCCAATTATAGGCATCGAGAGTGGATTGTCTTCGAACAGTTTTTCTTCGATATAATCCATTCCCCAGTCTTCGGGATCGTCATATACTTCCTGCATTTCTGTGAGGACGACTTTGCGCTCGCTGCGCAGGTCCGATTCGTCAAACCTTGGATACAGAACGAGGTCGGAAAGGACGCTGAGGGTGTCTTCCAGGTCCTCCTTGAAGACCTTCGCGTAATAGCAGGAGAATTCTTTCGTGGTGAAGGCGTTGACGTAGCCGCCCCGGTCTTCTATGGTGCCGACTATCTCGTCCGCCGAGAAATGCTCGGTCCCCTTAAAGACCATATGCTCGACAAGGTGCGTGAGCCCGTTTTCTTCTCTTTTCTCATCGCGCGACCCGAAGTTGACCCAGATGCCGATGGCGATGCTCTCGACCGAGGGAATGCTCTCACCGATTACAGTTATGCCGTTCGACAGCTTCTGTCGGAACGGCTCGCTCAAACTCGGTGAATGAACTTTGAGGCTTACGGCAGAGGTGCGTTTGCGTGTCCGATTGTTTTTCTGCATTTGTGTGCAAAAAATATATCATCCGGACGGACAATAATCAATTTAGCGATTGGTATCATGGAGTCGCGTCAAGATCGGCGTTGCATTTACGCGCTGTTTTTGATTATCTTTTACGTGCATTGCGCCGTTAGCTCAACTGGACAGAGCATCAGCCTTCTAAGCTGAGGGTTCCGGGTCCGAGTCCCGGACGGCGCACCAATCACACTTCTAAGCTTCAAATGCTTTCCCATTTAATCCAAGCCATATCACCAGTGGCTTACGTGTTCTGCGCCGGCCTGTCCGCCATCTTTCTGGCGGAAGGCGCATCCGCCTCTGGCGGAGAGTCTCCGACGGCGCACGAATTTCGCAGGTTTTCAAAAGGCTGGGTCCTTTTTTCATGCCAGCTACCGCAACGTAGTGGTACAGTACGGAATTACCGCACATTGAATATCTTCCACCGTTTGCTGGTCGTGGCCGGCAGGAAGTGCGACGTGGACGGTCTCTCCATCAGATGATAGAGGAATGACATGAAAGTTTGTCGCGACTTCCTTCGGAATCAACTGAAGGACTTCAGCCGGGATCTCTATTGATGAAAGGTCAATCATCAAAAATGGAATTATGGAATAATGGAATTCCGGACAATTGGGACGACACACACGAGAAGAGAAGCCAGTGCCATGAAGCTGCCGAAGGGGATCCGGGCACTCCGGGAGGCTCCCTTCAAAAAGTGAACGAAAAGCCAGAACAGGCTTCGTCGGCACGACCCCAAGGCTAGGTGGAGCAACCGGTATCTCTTCGGCACCAACGAGCGCAACCGGTCCCTGTGGAGGAAGCTGGTCTATGCTGTTTTCACGCTGTGAGTTGGTGGAATCCATACCCGTTCGATCAAGGAAACTTACAGGGTTATCTCCTGCATAGGAATATGGGCTCGACCAGGCGTATAAATCTGAGTGAGGATCAATGCTATTTAACTGCCCTCTCCAAGGGTCATAATACCTGGCGCCGAAATAGTAAAGGCTGGTTTCTGGATCGAGCTCTTTAGAGGTGAATCCCGCTCGAAGCGGGATTTCGGCAACATCTATTTCCATTTATGGATGCCTCAATTTATACCTTCCGTCGCTGGAGCCAGTCAGGTTCATTGCAGATTTCTACCCGGCGTCAATTTCGCGAGCGAGCGGCGACCATCGGGGACAGTTCCATACTTTTTGAATAGACCGTCATCCACCCTATCCGGCGTTGATGAGAGACTCTACCGGTATGTTCAGTTTCTCGTGAAGCGACTTGATCATCCCGACCGTCAGCTTTCGCTTGCCGCGCATGATTTCGCTGGCTCGATTACTCCCTCCGACTATCCCGGCAAGATCGGCCTGCTTAAGTCCCATTTGTTCGAGCCTGAACTTTATCGCGGAAATCGCGTCCGGTGCCACTATTGGAAAGTGTTGGCTCTCGTAGGAATCGACGAGCGTCACTAGTACATCCAGTTCATCGCCCTCTGCAGTCCCTTCTTCTGCCCCCCACAGTCTATCGATTCTCTTCAGCGCCCATGTATAGTCTTTCTTTGTCCTGATCGGTCTGACGTCCATCATATCTCCTCTGCGTTTATTCTGTCGTATTGCTTGTGCGTGCCGATGAATCTGATGTACGATATCTGGCGTTTGTAATCGATTGCAACCACGAGCCTGTATTCATTTCCCTTGATGTTGAAAACGACCCTGTTATTTGCGACAATGCTGGCACTCCCGAATGTCCTTTTCACTTCGCTAGGCGACTTCCAGTTTGCCTTTCTCACCTCGGTGAACCACTCCCGCAAGGGCACTTCTGATTCTTCATGTCCTGGGCGCTGCCAGAAATCCTTTAGCCTCTTGCGGGCGATTATCCTCACGTGTTAATCTAACCCTTTCCCAATTTGGGAGCAAGACCAATTACCTTCGCAGACTTGAATCGATTGAAACAGTATTCGCAAGCTCCCAGCCGATTGGAAACACGGGCTCCACCCCGGGTACTTCTTTGCCAGCGGGTCTACACTCATCCAGCGGCTGCCGCGCCGCTCGGGATCTTCACAGCCCAGGGGCTGTCCGAAGGATGCTTCGCATAATAACGGGCGCTCCGTCCTTCGGTCGCCAGACTCCGTCTAGTCCGGCGGACTCGACGAGTCGGATAAACTCTGTAGTAGAGAGAAGTCGTGGGGTCGAGCTCCTCGGAGGTGAATTGATACCTCGTATCCGGTCCTGCTGTTATCTCGCTCCTGTCCGGCATTGTCTCTCCGAAGGGATAATAATCGTTGTATCCGGCCACGTCTCCGGCGCTATCCATTGTCACGCGTATACTCCCTATGAGCACCCTGGGCGCCATCCCACAATCGATATTAATACAGATGAGTGGGAAGTGGCCCTTTAGGTAATAATAGTGAGTGTACGTCCCATTTGCAATTTCCACCTGACCAATGTTATCGTTTCCGGCCAGGATGTTGTATGTCGTATTCACCGTCATACCCTGAACAACCGTAACGGCCTCCGTGTTTCCGCCGGCTCCGACGGCGTAGTAAGTGTTCGTGCCGCCGGCAGATTTCTCGATCCGGCTCCCATTAGCATCATAGGAGTATTGGACCTGCGTTCCGTTCACGGTTGCACTTACAGGCAGGTTGTCGATGTCGTAGGTCATGGGACTCATCCCGCTTTGCGAATCTGAGGTCATGTTGCCGTTGGCGTCGTATGTGTATGTCGATGTGAAATTGTTGGCCTGGTTCCAGATCTGGGTAAGCTTGTCGGTGCCAGGGGCATAGTACTGGTACGTCGCGTCCATGATGGAGTCGGCCATGTCCGAGTCGGGGCTCGTGCTGACCGATGGTGGAATTCATCTTACAATCAGTTTTCCGTGAAGCATCCCCATGCCGCACTGGAAACCGTACTCGCCGGGTTTATCGGGGGTAAGCTCGAGACTGACCGTCTTGAATGGGGTGAGTGTTGCCTGCTTCTCGAAATCGGGGAAGATGACCTGTTCCGAACACACCGCAGTTTCTTCGCGGTTGAAGTTGAGCCTGACCGGCTTCCCTGCCTCGACTACTATGACGTCCGGCGAATACCCGCCTTTCACCTTTATGAAAGCTTCCTGGATGCCGGAAGATGTGGTTCCGACGACAGTCTCCTTATGTTCGGAAAACCAGAAGAACCATGCAATAAGGGCTATCAAGCCGAGTCCAGCTATCGTTACTATTATCTGTGCTACTAACATTTTCTTATCTCCATCTTTTAGTAAGCTCCAACTTACAAGCCCCAATTCCCAAACAACTTCCAAGTTCCAATCGGCCAAAGAGATAACAAACCAGCTCTTGAGGATTGACTCTTGACTGTTGGAGCTTGTCCCGCCAAAAAGATTTGTATGTCGGGATGCCGTATTCGGCATTTGGAACTTGGTATTTGGAGCTCGTAGCTTCGTACATTCACTTCGCCCCCAATGAAAATCGGCGAAGTCTGTTTGCGTTCGTTACTACCGTCACGGAGCTGAATGCCATTGCTGCGCCGGCGATCATAGGAGAGAGTAGTATTCCGAAGAACGGATACAAAAGTCCGGCTGCCAGAGGTATGCCGAGGGTGTTGTAGAAGAACGCGCCGAACAGGTTCTGGCGAATATTCTTCATCGTCGCGCGCGAGAGTTCTATAGCCGAGACGGCTCCCTTCAGCGAACCGTTGATAAGCGTAATATCCGAAGCCTCTATCGCCACGTCTGTGCCGGTACCGATGGCAAGTCCGATATCAGCCTGCGCTAGCGCCGGAGCATCGTTTATACCGTCACCAACCATCGCCACCTTCTTCCCTTCCTGCTGAAGCTTCTGGACGTTGAAGGCCTTCTCTTCGGGAAGGACTTCGGCAAACACGCGGTCGATCCCGACCTGCTTCGCGATCGCTTCTGCAGTGCGCTTGTTGTCGCCTGTAAGCATGACAACTTCGAGTCCGAGCGACTTAAGCCTGGCGATCGATTCTCTGGAGTCTTCCTTCACGGTATCTGCCACAGCAACTATGCCTGCAATTTTGCGGTCGACCGCAACGTACATCGGCGTCTTTCCGCCTTCGGCAAGCGCCCGGCTCTTTTCTTCCATCCCGCCCAGTTCGACCTTCCGGTCCGTCATGAGCTTCGCATTTCCGAGGAGCACCTGCTTGCCGTCAACCTTAGCCTCTACGCCGTGTCCCGGGATTGCGTTGAATCCTTTCGGATCCGAGACCTTAACACCGCGGTTCTCGGCACCTTTTATTATCGCCTCGCCCAGCGGATGTTCCGAGCCCTTCTCGACTGAGGCTGCGTAAGCGAGGATATCATTCTCGTTGAAACCGTCCGACAGCACAACATCGGTCAAAGAAGGCTTTCCAACGGTTATCGTTCCGGTTTTGTCGAGCACAATGGAATTCAACTTCTGCGCGGTCTCAAGTGCCTGGCCGCTCTTTATAAGTATTCCGTTCTCAGCACCTTTTCCCACTCCGACCATGAGAGAAATGGGAGTTGCTATGCCGAGCGCACACGGGCATGCGATGACAAGTGTCGAAACAAACACGACAAGCGCATAGATGAGCGCAGGCTGCGGACCGAAATCGAACCATATTATGAATGCGAGTATGCCGAGTATCATGACCGTAGGCGAAAAGATTCCTGCGACCTTGTCAACTATCCTCTGTATCGGCGCTTTCGAGCTCTGCGCCTGCTGCACCATTTCGATGATTTGCGCGAGAGCCGTGTCCTTCCCTACCTTCGTCGCCTTGAACTTGAACGAGCCGGTCTTGTTGATAGTCCCGCCGATCACTTCATTTCCTTTCACCTTCTCGACAGGTATAGGCTCTCCCGTTATCATCGATTCATCCAATGAAGAGGAGCCGTCAACCACTACTCCATCAACAGGGACTTTTTCACCGGGACGTACTACGATAATTTCGTCGAGGACAACCTCTTCGACCGGGATATCGATTTCGTTTCCATCTCTGACGACGCGTGCGGTCTTGGGCTGTAAACCTATAAGTTTCTTGATCGCCTCGGAGCTCTTTCCCTTCGCACGTATCTCCAGCGCCATTCCGAGAACGACGAGAGCGACGACTACCGTAACGGTGTCAAAGAACTGCCCGGCAAGCGCCTGTTTAGGGAATATCTGCGGGAACAGGACCGCAACGGTCGAATATATCCACGCTGCCGAGATACCGGTCGTTATCAGCGTGTGCATATTCGCTGAGCGGCTTTTGAGCGCCGCCCACGCGCCGGTGAAAAACTGCGATCCCGACCAGAACATGACCGGCAAGGTCAGGAGACCCATTGCCATACCGATGTAATGCGCAGTTTCGGTTCCTCTATAGAATTCCTCCGGTAATCCGAAAAGCTTCGCGTACGAAAAGACTATTATCGGGACACCGATGATCGCCGCAAAGATAAACTTCCGCATGAGTGTCCGGTACTCTTCGAGCCTTGCCTTCTGCGCTTCGTCCATCTCTTCGGACTTGTCGACGCCGTCGCGAGGCGGGGCCGAGTCGAAGGCTTTGTAGCCGATCCTTTCGATGACTTCCTTGATCCCTCTCATCGATACAGTCGCAGGGACATACTCGATGACGGCGGATTCGGAAGCGAGATCGACACTTGCTGAAAGAACGCCCGGAGTCTTCGCCAGTCCTTCTTCGATTTTCGTGACACATGACCCGCAGTACATCCCGCCGATGCCGAGATTGAGAGTGGCTTTCCCGACGCGGTATCCGGCAGCGCCAATCGTGTCGGCGATCTGCTTCCCGTTCACTTTTGCCGGGTCATATTCGACAAACGCATTTTCTGTCGTCAGATTTACATTGATCTTTTTCACGCCTTCCATGAGGCCGACAGACTTCTCGATACTTACGGCACAGGTGGCGCAGTCCATACCGACGATCGACAATTTCATTTTCTGAGTACCATCGCTGTGAGATGTGTTGGATGCCTTGTTTTCCACCGCTGAAGCGGTGTACTTAGCGGGTGATTCGTCAAATTTCGATTTGCACGAAGCAGAACAAAAATAGATCTCTTTTCCATCGTGAGTGGAATGAAACTCCGATGATGTGTCGACGTCCATTCCACATACAGGGTCCTTTGTTCCCGCGTTGCGGGATTTCGCTCCGTTCGACATCTTGGTAATCCTTCCTTCCTTTTTCATCCCCAATGACGCTGCGAGTCTTCAGCGGTTACAGTTTTCGATCGAGTAGGAGGCGGGATCGATCCCGCCGTCCTCTCACACCACCGTACGTACGGTTCCGTATACGGCGGTTCGTGAATGATTCTGGATTTTGAGGATTGTGTCCAGTAAGGAAATGAGCCCCATCCGATCAAAGTTCCGTTTGGTATAAGCTGCATTCATGTGCGAGGCACCGGCATTCCACCATGCACCTCGTCCATTGGTTGCAGATTGCCAAGCACGAGCTTCTTCCAGACCTCGGCTCATCAGCTTGCGTGCTCGCGTGTAGGACCGTTTCCACTGACGCCAGAGAATACACCTCAACTTCCGGCGTATCCATTGGTCGAGTTCTTCGAAGATGAGTTTCACTTCGCACAGTTTGAAGTATTGAATCCATCCCCGAAGAATTGTGCTAAGTTCCTCAATAACCTTGACGACGTTACGACCTCGACCACTGCGGAGTAACTTCCGAAGTTTATCTTTGAGTCGCTTGACCGTCTGGGGTGCAACCCGAAGCCTCGGCTTGCTTTCCCCTGTCATCGAGTAACCAAGCGTCTTCAGTTTCCACGGTCGACCAACAGCACTCTTGTCCCTGTTCACCTTAAGTCGCAGCTTTCCCTCAAGGAACTTTGTAATCGACGCGATTACACGCTTTCCTGCCTCTTCAGACCGAACATAGATGTTGCAGTCATCGGCATACCGGCAGAATGCGTGTCCGCGCCTTTCCAGTTCCTTGTCCAGGTCGTCGAGCATGATGTTAGACAACAAGGGGGATAGTGGACTACCCTGTGGCGTGCCTTCTGTGCGGACTGTTTCCAGTCCGTCTACCATTATGCCCGCCTTAAGGTATCGGCGTATCAGTCTCAGGAGCCGTTTGTCCTTTACCTTCCGCGCTACTCGCGACATCAGTATATCGTGGTTCACACGGTCGAAAAACTTCTCAAGGTCTATATCTACGACCCAGCGTCGTCCTTCTGCTACATATTCCCGTGACTTCTCCACTGCCTGATGTGCACTGCGTCCTTTTCGGAACCCATAGCTCGACCCAGAAAATCCCGGATCGAATATCGGTTCCAATATCTGATGGATTGCCTGCCCGATGAGTCGGTCTACCGCTGTCGGGATACCCAGCTTTCGCACCCCGCCATCCGGCTTTGGTATCTCTACCTCAAGCACCGGTTCCGGTTTATACCGATCTTCGAGCAGTTCAGTTTTGATGCGCTCCCACTCCATCATAAGGTAGGGCTTCAGTTCTTCGACGGTCATCCCGTCTACTCCTGCATTCCCTTTGTTCCTTACGACTCGTTTGTAGGCCGCTGTCATGTTGCCTCGTTCCACTACTGACTCCATCAATCGCTCTGTTCCATGACAGTTGTATTCCTTTCTTGCCGTGACGCTTGATGCACCAACTCCAGTATCTCGCGGCTTCCGGCCGCTACCTCCCGGTCTGGCTTCGGGCTTCTCAGCCATACTATTCTGCATCTCCTTCGTCATCGAAAGTTAAGTACTCCTGTCTCTCTTTCACGTTCAGCCCTTCTCCCAATTTCTCAGGATACTATGGCTTCTGCTGACTTCTGTTGGCGCTTCCATTCACCTCTCGGCCTCTGTAGCCTGTCCATCATGGACCGGCACGCCAACAGACCTCCCCGGGTATTGCGCATCTGCCTTCTCGCTTATGCCCGCTGCATCTACGTCTGCATGTTCCGTACAGGTATCGGACTTTAAAGATATTTGCCTTCTCATCCCATGCAACCGCCTCTATGCAGTTCCTGTTCGTCGGGCCAGCGTTTTGCCTGCCGCTTCCTTCGGATCCTGCCTCACGACAGGCACCCTTGCCGTCCGGCTAACACTTCCCCCTGTCGGGTGTGTAAAGAACTTCCACGCTCTCCCTAATCTCATAGA
>JBJKQU010000053.1:0-32015 GCA_046705025.1 Candidatus Kryptoniota bacterium
CGTGCGTCCTTTCCCGCGGAAGGGACATTGTACCGGTAATCGGCTCTCGAACGCGCGACCAGCTCTCGGAAACCCTCGGTGCTCTCCGGATCGACCTCACCCCGGATGAAATTGCGCGTATCGAGAAGGCCGTGCCCGCAGGGTCAACCGCCGGGGAACGCTATGCGCCGCAATTGATGGCACATCTCGACAGCGAAAAAGGGAAATGATAAAAACTCGCCGACCGCCCGGTATCCTGAACAGCGTCGCAGGTCCGCTGGAAATTACCACTTGTATGTATCATAACACTGGTTCTTATATAACCCGCTGCCGGCGCTATACTATTGCCCGGTTTCTGCCTGATCGTAAACTCGCGTTGTCAGCCAGACGGCAAACACCAGGCCGACGACCGCAAATTTCTGCGCCACCACTTCCGAGGGTATTTGCATCACGAACAGAAAGGCGTACGGCAACACTGTAGCCTGCAGGATCACCTGGGATACGACGGACCTGACTTTGAACGCCCGATTCAGCTCAACCGAGAACAAGACACTCATCCCCCACAACATACTGAATAATAAAGTGCCGCCTATCTCGTGAAAGGTCGGATCGAGGTCGTAAGGCATCAAGAGCATGAAAAAGCCTATCGAACACACAAATGTCATGACTCTTTTCGCTTTTATATGCATTATCGGAATATCAGCCGAAAAGAGAGAGTGGATCGTCACCATCAACGACCCCGATGTCAGCATCGTTAGGTCGAATATCCTCCTGGTCAGTACGTTGGGAATACCGCTCTCGGTCAACATATCTCCGAGATCACTCAGCGGATACTGCCACATCAGGAACGGCCCATGGTATGTTGCGACGCAAAGTACCAATCCGATAGACGCCACGAGAACCAAAAGAGAGAAGCGGCTTGAAATAGTGCGGGTGGAAATCAGAGGCAGTGAATCTGTTTTCCCGCCGACGACAGTTTTCGACAGGGAGAGAAGGGGGACTTCGCGGGTCTTGCTACCTACCGTTTCGTGCGATATTGTCTCGTTCGTGCGTTTCATGCGCTTCCAAGCTGGCGACGACAATGAATCACTTTCCTCCCCGGACCAATGGTGGCCCGGGACATGCCGATTAGCATTATGACCAAATCAATTTAAGCAAATCGAGCTTAAATAATAACCCTTCGGCAGCGGCTGAATCATTCGGTCAACTAATCGGTCATCCGTCTCCTTCATTCGACTTATACTGAAATGCTTGGGACCAATACCGTGTCCTCTTTACTCTGCCAGCAACAGTACCAACGCTGCTGCGAGTGCGCCGCTTGTGACCGCAACAGGCACCTCCCACCACTTCCTGCTTTCACGTACTGGAACTGCAACTAAGACCGAATCGTGAATAGTCAATGTCCTCAACTCAATCGGTGCCGGGATCAGCTTGAAAGCTGCTTCATGGGTCAGCGGCCGGTAGCTCGCCAGAAGAGTATCTCCGTGGGAAAAATGTACCGTAGTATCAAACGGCTGAGACACATAACCGAACAGACTTCTGAGTGAATCCGTACCCGAGGCCATACCAGCTTGGAAAGCACTGTCTGCAATTTTCTCGTAATCTACAGGAAGGGGCTTAGCAGGAACAACGACTCTGACGGTCTCGGGAGGAACAGGAATTCGTTCAACGGTAATGAGTGAGTCTATTTTGTGACCCGCTTGAGCAAGCCTTAGCTGCCATCTTGTGTTCGTGCGGTCCGCAGCGATAAACCAAACCGCGGAGGCGACGACCACAAGAAGTACAGTCGTCAATACAAAGATTTTTGAAGCATTTTTCATATCTGTAGTACCTCAAATAACCGCGGCGATACAGCAGCCACCAGAGCGTTCTCAACAGAGGACTGCTTCTTGAACGTTCAGAAGCTCCGAGGCCGGTGACCGGCCTTTGTCTGCCTAAATCCCTGGGCCGCCGCAGACTATTGTGTTACGGAAAAAGCTATCTCTGTTGTGGTAGGATTGTACTCGCTTTCGTCCTTTGCCCTATCCCTGGCGCCGGTCGGCTCTGAAATTTACACCGCCGCACCGACAAAGGCCATTGTAATTGAGCTTAACTCCAACGCTCTTCGGACAGACCCTCCCCGGCACTCCCCCACTTCGATTCTCCTTAATGGCCCTACGCAGAAGCCTGCTAATCTCGAAGGGGCCAGACAGGCACTGAATCTTTCAACTATTTGATGACATGCTAATTACCACCGCCGGGCGCCCGATGACAATCCCGTCTGGTGACCGGTAAGACCGGGAAGAATAAGACCGATCTATTCCAAGGCTTTGATGTCGCTGATTATTTCAGGGAAGTTCATCTTGCTTCCGGTGTAAATTCCCCTCACCCTTCCTTTACCGTCGACAAGGACACACTCGTCGGGGTGCCGAATAAAATAGACCAGCTTCCCCGTCTTGGTATGGGAAGAATCGATAAATTCATATTTGATTTTCACACGTCCCAGGACTGAATCAATGTTGGCTTTGGTCCCGGTCAGGAAATCCCAGTCATTGAACTCGATGCCCCGGGTTTCGGCATACTTCTTAAGAACGGGAGGCGTGTCGCGATTCGGGTCGTAGGTTAGAGAAACAAATTTCACTCCCCTGATTCCTTGCAACGAAAGAGAATCCTGCAGCTCGTGTAGATTTCTCGTGGTCATGGGGCAGACATACGGACAATGAGTATAAATAAAGGACATCATAACCAGTTTGCCCTTGTACTGTGAAGGGAAATCAACGCGATTGCTGTCCTGGTTTACAAAGGTGGTGTGCAAGCCGGCAAACGAATAAATGGCCGGGAGCGATTTCGAGGAACGCGCGCAGCCGGATAGCCCGATGCCGAGAACTACAAACGCCGACAGAAAAAACGCGAGACTCCGACCGGCAGGAAAAGCCCTTGCCGCCTTGAACCTCGAGTATGGATCAGGTGAAGGAGATGAAGAATCAATTCTTTTCATGATGCTAATTTACCTTCTCATTTGACTTCTGAAACTTTCACAGATGACAACGGGACGAGAAGAAGTAAGTTCCTTGATGCTCCTTCGACTGTGGAAAGGATCGGCAGGAAAGCACAAAAGGAGTCAGGGCGTGTACTTCCCGCGCCCGACTCTCATCTTTTTTCAGAAAAGGAGATCGTAACTCAGACGGAAACCTCTCGCCGGCTGCGGCAGGAAATCTTTAATCACAGAGAGGTTGTCTCGATAGACCTGGTTGAAGAGGTTGTCGCAATGGAGACCGATGTTGCTGACGATTCCTGCCGAGACAAAACGGATTCCGAAGCCGAGATCAACAACTCCATATCCCGCAGTATACGTATCACCTACGCCGAGGCGGGTCTGACTCGCTGTCAGCCGCCACTCTATGATGCCGGAATATGTCGCATCCTGGTATGTCAGCCTCAGGAATCCATGGAGGGGCGGTATGAACGGAAGGGGAATGTGATTCTCCGTGTCTTCCGCATTCACATAGCTTGCACTCGCTTCGAGAGCGACATACTGCACGGGCTCCACCGTGGCGCTCGCTTCGAATCCCGTCAGACGGGCAGCGGTGGCAGAAAACTGCCGGATAGGCAATGCTTCCAATGTGTCGCCTGTAAGGTAGGCATAAATGTAGTGGTTGATGAAATTCACGTAGGGGGAAACCTCGAACGACGCCCGGGTGAAACGGCCTTTCAGGGACGCGTCGATTCCGAGAGCGGTTTCCGGTCCGAGGTTCGGGTCTCCAACTGAGTAAGTGTTGCTTGCCGCGTCTGCTCCTTTAGCGAAGAGCTCCTGGACGGTCGGTGCCCGGAAAGATCGGCCGATACTGAGAGAGAAAGTCATGTCCTGCGAGATATTTTGAATTGCTCCGATGGATGCTGTCAGTGCATCGTGCGACTGAGAGACATCTAAAATCCGGAACACTGGATCCTGAGATGCTGCATACGGCAAGGTATGGATATGGTTGTAATCGTAGCGAAGTCCCGCCTGAAACCGGGTGACGCTGTTCAACAGATACTCCTCGTAAATATATCCTGCGAGCCCCGTGGTTACAGAATTCGGCCCCAGCGGCTGTTCTCCTTCAATGCTTAGGTTCTCTATGTTGGCCCACAATCCAACGGTTCCGCGGAAATCGCCTATCCGTGGGTGGTCGAACTGCAAAGTTGCGTTGAATGTCTGCTTGTGAAAGTGATTTGCCTGCGGATCGGACACGCCCGTCGAGTCCTGGAGTGTCGGAAATTCCGAATGGTTATAATCGACATAATCTGCGTTCAACCTGATTTGTTTGACCAGAGGTGATCCCACCGCCCAAAGTCCGCGCATTTCGACCATATTCCGGGTCTGGGATATCAAGGAAGTCGTCGGGGGGTCAATCAGCCAATTGGGATTCGGCGGCGTTCCTGGGATGCCGTAGGTCATTTGATAGTGCTGGTATCCTACGCCCACCATACCGAAATCACTCTGATAGGAATAGCCGACACCATCTTCCTGACTCCGGTCGAAGGAATGCGGCATCCGATTAAGGTGGAACGTCTGGATTCCGTCGAAATAGTTGCCGGCGGGGATGCGGGTATCCTGCGCATGAAGGCCGCCGGCGGAAACACTGAAAGCATTGCCGCCGTCGCTATACACCCCATTGAAGTAACCGGTATACTCATCGCTAACCGTGTTTCCCGCCAGCGATAAGGTTCCCGAAAACGGCCTGGCGGATACACTGGGAACAATGTTGGTAATGATGTTAATCAAGCCGCCGATAGCGTTCGGGCCGTACATGATGCTCGCCGGGCCTCTGACGACATCGATTCGCGAAATACTGATCGGCAATACCGGCACCGAGTGCGCAGGGTCGTACGTGGAAACGTCGCCCGAGCGCAGCCCGTCTTCGAGGATCAGCACGTTATTGTCAGAGAGGCCCCGGATCATCGGGCGCGAAGGGGCTGCCCCATTATAGCGGACAGACACGCCCGGCAAGTCGGATATTTCCTGGGCGAAACTCTGGCCCGGGCTGTTCTGCAGTTCCACTCTCGACATGGACTCTGCGGGCTGGTACTGTTCATTTGCCGGTCCGGCGAACGGTGATGCAGAAACCACGACCCCTTCCGCTCTGATTGCCGACTGCCGCAACTTGAAGGAAACTTGAGCGGTGTTCGCGATCACGTGAACGGTCCGGGTCTTCGATGCATAACCTATACATCGAACGTATATGTTGTAGGTCCCTTCGGGAACATTAGAAAAAGTAAATGCTCCTTTACCATCGGTGTATGTCGCCCGATCCAAACCGAGCAGCCGCACTGTGGCGCCGACCACCGGCTTGGTTCCACTTTCCACAATTCCGTGAATGTCACCTGTGATGGCATTCCCAAGTGCACCGCCGGTAGACCGGGATGCAGCGATTGATGACCGCGTTTGTCCTCTTGGTAGGTTTACCGATTGAGCGGCTGGTCCCGGCGCGACGACTTGGCGGGAAAACCCTTGATTCGAATTTGCCAGAATGAAAAAGCAAGCTGCAAGAAGCGGAACAAAAATAAGGGGCTTTTGTCTCATAGAAGGTGCTGCGCCATGTCTAAGGAAAATTGTGGAAGAAACTAATATGTGCAAAGGCCGGGTATAGCAAACTTAGCCTACGCTTAATAGACGAACCGGCTGTTGGAAAGGTTCCGCCTTCCCGAAAGATGTTAGGCGTCGAGGACTTCGCGCACTTTCATCGAAAGATCCTTTGGAGTATAAGGCTTCGGAACGATATCCGAAGCACCGCTTCTGAATATGTCGGATTTCTCCTCCGGGTCGATGAAGCCGGTAGCGACGATAAACTTGACCGCGGGATTGATCGATTTGACTTTCTTGAGGACGTCCTTGCCGGAGAGCTTCGGCAGGCCGAGATCGGATACCACAAGTTTAATGTCGTGCTGGTTCTTCGTAAAGACATTGATCCCCTCTTCTCCATCCACAGCAGTTATTACCTCGTAGCCCTTGGAAGCCAGCACTTCTCGTGCGAGGTCGCGAAGCATTTCTTCATCCTCAATTATGAGGATCTTCTCCTTGCCACCCGTCGTTTCTTTGTCAGTCATGTCTTCTCCATTTAGTTCCGGATGAGACGACTTAACAGGGAAGTAGAGATAAAATGTCGTCCCCTTGCCGATTTCGCTTTGTACATCGATAAAGCCATCGTGATTCTCCATTATGCCGAAGGCTACAGACAACCCGAGTCCGGTCCCTTTCCCAAGCTCCTTAGTGGTAAAAAAGGGCTCAAAAATATGCTGCAGCGTCTCCTCATCCATTCCGACTCCGGTATCCATGACTTCAAGCAAAACATATTGCGCAAAGGCCGCATTATGGTGTCGGGCGCGAAGAGAGGACCCGGATATCAGCCGTGTCGAGATATTCAGCATGCCGCTCCCGGACATTGCATCGCGTGCGTTCACGCAGAGGTTCAAGAGAGCCTGGTGAATCTGCGTGGAGTCTCCCCTGATTTCCGGAAGATCAGGAGAGAAGCGACAAGACAGGGTCATCGTCTTCGGGAAAGCCTCATCGAAGAGTTCCTGTATTTCCTTGACGGACTCGTTTATCGAAATTGAAGAGAAGCTTATGTTTGTCTTTCTGGCAAATGTCAGCATCTGGCGAACCAGCGCAGCGCCTCGGTCCGCTGCTTTCACTATCGAGCTGAAGCTCTTGGAAAGTTCATCTCCCTCGCCCAGCTTCTCTTCGATGAGAGAGGAATGGCCTAATATTATCCCGAGAATGTTGTTGAAGTCGTGGGCTATTCCGCTTGCCAGTGTTCCGAGACTCTCCATCTTTTGAGCCTGCAGAAATTGAATTTGAAGTTGCTTCCTTTCAGTAACATCTTCGAAAACCTCGAGAACTGCTTTCTGTTCGTTGTAAATCAAGCCGGTATGGCTGATCTGAAAAGTCCGGCCTCCCAGAACTCCATCCGACTCGATGACTTTCGATTTCCCGATTCCTATTTCATCCAGCAGTGGACACCCGCGGCACTGCTTCATATCATCCTTGTATGCAATCCAGCATTTCTTCCCCAGCATGTCGGCGCCAAAATTCTCCTTCAATTTGTCGCTCATGAACAGAATGTTGCCGCTGCCGTCCACGATGGAGATGCCGAATGGGAGGGTCTTTATCAGCATCTCGTTGAATGAGTTCATCTGTCTGAGGGATTCCTCGGCCTGCTTACGTTTCGTGATGTTGCTTATTATCACCTGCACTGCATGGACCTTGCCGTCCCTCCTCAGGAGCGAAGCGGACAATGAAAACCAGAATACATTGTTGTCATCGCGTTGAAGCTCTATTTCGAAAGGAGCAACATGTCTCTCCGACATGATATCGGTGAATGCCCGTTCGAGCCGCTCGAGCGAATTGCCGAGAAAGGCAAAATTCAGTTCCCTGAATTTCTTTCCCACCAATTCATCCCTCTTTCTACCCGAGACTGTCTCTGCCGCAGGGTTGCAGTCTATTATCACTCCGGCCGGGTTGATAATGAAGATCGTTTCAGGAGAAGAGGTGAACAGGCTTCGGTATTTCATCTCGCTCTCCGTCAGTGCCTTCTCCGCCTGTTTCCGTTCGGTTATGTCGCGAATAACAGAAAGAGCCTCATTTTCGGAGAGTTTCACCGTCCGGTCTTCATAAAACTTGATCCCTTCCCCTGCCATCGGGAGCTCGTACTCAAACGTCTGGATCATATCCGTCTCTATTGCCTTCCCGATGGCCTTCAGTGCAGGCTCCCACACATTGGAAGGCATCACCTCCACGATACTCTTTCCGAGAAAAGCCCCGGGTTGCAGGTAAAGGACGGATTCATCAGGGGCACGAAAGTCCAGCAAGACTCCCTCCCTGCTCACACGGAAGAGAATGTCCGGGACAGCATTGATGATGGCACGGTTCTGCTCCTCGCTTTCCCGGAGCGCCCTTTCTATTCTTTTGTTGTCGGAAACGTCACGCGCAACAGTTGAGACGCCGCTTATCTCACCCGAGGTGTTCTTTATCGGAGACAAAGTGATGGAGACATCGATTAGCTTACCGTCTTTTCTTGCTCGCACCGTGTCATAGTGGGCTATTTCACCACCCTGTTTGATCTTCTCCATAAGCCGTGGGATCTCATCCTTATAGCCGTCAGGTGCAAGTATCGAGATTGACCGCCCGATCGCTTCATCCGGCGAATAGCCGTAGGTCCTCTGGGCTCCCATGTTCCACGACGTTATGATTCCGTCAAGATCCTTTCCGATGATTGCGTCGCTGGAGGAGTCTACTATAGCAGCAAGATGTGCGCTCGCCTCCTCCGACCGCTTACGTTCCGTTATGTCGCGTCCGAAAGCACAGATAAGCTCGCGGCCGCCGAATTTCATATAATTAGACCTGATCTCGACAGGGAAAGTTCTACCGTCCTTAGCCCGATGTGTTACTTCATGAATCCGTGAGCGGGCCGCCTTTAACGATTCCCAGAAATCGGGCCAATTATCGCTCGATATGTTCGGATCAATGTCTTCTATTCGCAGGCTTAACAGTTCCTCTCGAGTGTATCCGAGCGATTCGCATGCGGCCATGTTGACGTCTATGAACCGTCCGTCCGGATCCATCCAATACACGGAATCCGAGGCACGCTCGACGGTGAAACTGGTCAACCGCAGGGCTTCCTCAGCGACTTTTTGCTCCGTAATATCTTCAAAGGTACCGTCATAATAGACTATGCCCGCTGAGTCCTTGATAGCCCTGGCGCTCTCGCGCACGAACATTATGGAGCCGTCTTTTCTTGTCCAGGCGCTCTCAAGGCCGGAAATGACCCCTTCCCGTTCAAGGCGCTCGCGGAATTCCCTGCGCGAATACTCCGGTTCGAAACCGGAGGTTTCGAGGTTCCTCTGGGCGAGTTCTTCCAAAGAGGAGTAGCCAAGCATACGAATGACCGCTGGATTTACCATAAGTATTCTGCCGTCCGGGGTCGTGCGATATATCCCTATCGTCGCATTATCAAAGAGGCTGTGAAAACGTTCTTCACTCTCGCGCAATGCCTCTTCCGCTAACTTCCGCTCCGAAATATCTGTTGCCACGATCTGGTATCCGATTCGCCTTCCTTCTCTACTGATCGGGATTTCTCTCATAAGTACGGAACGTATTTGACCGCCCTTGGTGACCATCCGCGCATCATATGTTCTCGACTCGGTACCGGTATTCGGGGGGCGGTTCAGCGTAAGCAAGCTCACGTCATCGGGATATATGAAACTGGCAATGTTCCTGCCGACTCCTTCAATCGCTGCGTACCCGGTCAGCAGTTCAAAACCCTTGTTGACGCGGTCAACTCTTCCCGTATCGTCCATGAGGAAAACTGCGTCCGAAGTGCTTTCCAGTACTTCGGCGTAAAGTGAGTAGACATAGCCGGCCTCTCTGACAGCGTCCCCATGCTCCAGCGTCCCGCGGACAAATGCAGCCAGGAAAGCGAGACTTCCAATCATGATGCCGCCCGGCACAACCGTGTCGGCTATACCCAGGACAGGGTGGATGAAGAGGATCAGAAACGCAGCTACGGGTAAGCCGATGAAAAGAAAACGCGACTTGTATAAGACCATGGGAATGAACGTGATAGCGAGCAGCAGCAGTAGTTCCACCGGTTCAAGCGTGAAGTTCAAAAACCAGCCGGCCGCCAGGATTACACCGTATCTTATCGTGAGGATCGGCTTGTCGGACATGAAATCCTTGAAAAACTCGTCAGCCGCGATAGAAAGGAAAAGAAGGGAATAGATAATTTGAGATTCAACAGTGAAGTCCGCCGAAGAGAATGACACAATCTTTGCAACCAGAGCAAATGCAAAGAGGATGTAGACGAGCCGTGCCAAAACCGTGCTCGAGCTCCACTCCATTTTCCCCCTGAAAAGGATGTTAGACTCGGTAGTTCTGCGCCAGAGCACCAGGCCAAAGAGGAGAAGGATCCCAAGGATGATCAGTGACGACAATTTTGATGAATCCCATGAAAAACGTACAGTTTCGATTTGAAAAGTTGCCTTTGTATCGGGAAAGAAAGTGAAGCTTACCTCTCTGAGCCGCGCCGGATCGAATTTCTCAGTGTTCTTTGCTCCCGGCCGCTGGACCGGATTGAGCTGAAACTCACTTAAAGGAACCGAAACCGTCGTCCACTTGTCCCCCGGCGCGGCCAGATAGACGTAATAGTTTGTACCCTCACTGTTCAGAGTGTCGTCCGCGCCGCCGCCAACTGTCAAGTCGACCAGAATTTTATATTTGTCATTGTTGCCCCGCCAACGGATCCTGAATGCCCCGTTCGGCGGTATCAGGTCGTTCTCCTCCCAGCTGAAGGTAATCCCTGACCAATCCTTCGGACCGTTATTGACAGTGAGGTAGACCGCCTTGCGCTTCGTGTATGGAATTCTTTTGACGGTGGGTACGAGATTGTCAGCACCGAACCCGTAGTGCATCACGTTAGCTGATTCGGCAAGGCCCCCTGTCGGGAGTGAAGAGAAATCTATCGGCTGAAAATAATCGGGGAATCCTCCGGTGAGGGCCAGAAAGGCGGTTAGTGCACCCAGAATGGCTAGGACACCCAGAATTATGTTCCTGAAAACCTTTATAGAGAATGGGGTCGGATTCCCGATTCCGACATAATGTCGCAGTTCCGAAGAATTGTTCTCAACCGCCATGATCGAAGACTCTTTAACTCACCTATTAGTTAGCTGAAGATCGGCTCTTCACAGACTTCCCTGTCTTCTTTATCGGCATTTTCAGCGAATGATTGAATTCTTTCGGCAATCGGGCACACTCTTCTGCAATCCTTTCAAGAATGCACAGTGAGTATACTTTCCCATTCCCCGACTTCATTCATAGGGAATGGGTCTAAGACCCTTCACTTTTCCGGAAAGTGAGATCAACAGTAGTTACCAGACAACGACACCCTGATAGCCTTTTGAACATCTACTGCGAAAACCACCGGCATTGTACCGCATTCGCATCACCGGACGCCACGGATGTTCGTTCTCCTATACATAACCTGTGATGTCTTGATTTGGGCTGCCCCTCTGTTTTCTCGACTCCGAACTGCTGCAAATTTATCGGAGAGGCGGCACAAAAGCAATCCGGAGAGAAACCTCGATAACAATCCGTAAGCCGGGGGCTGCTTACCACGCACCACTTGGTTGCTTGACATAGTCGGGCAATTTCCGTAAATCACAACGTCGCGTTTACAATCGGCTTCGACTGGAAGAAACCGCACAGAAGAGGAGCATGGTACATGGAAGAAAAAAATGAGCAATGGGATGAATTTAAATGGGAAGAATTTCTGAAGGAAAATGACGAGCGGGCGGATAGATTCGCCCGGATCGTGGAGAAATACGGGAACGACCCGGATCTCGAATCGATCCTGGCCCATGAGATGGGATGGGATGTAAACCCGGCCGATTTTGAAGGGTCCGATTCTGCATTCGACGACGGGACGGACAGCGAGGGTGAGGAATGGAAAGCAGCTGCGGGACTCGGACCGAATGGCTTATCTGAGACGACCGACGCCGGATACGCCGAACCGGACCACAGTCCACATGAAGATAATCTCTACAGAAAGGCGTATGCATTTGCGGTCAATTCGAGAGAATGGCTGAACCAGCTTCCCCAGGGGCTGCGAGATGATGCTGATGTCATCGAAATACTATCACACGCGACCATACCCGCGGCCAAGATTGTCAGTGCATGGGATGACGATGACGAGGATCAGGATGTGCTCGGCTTTCGTATTGCAGTATATAAACGAGGACTTGCCTCAGCCAATAAGGCACTGGAATCGATGAACAGGCTTCTGAGAAGAGAAGTTGCGGAGGAAGGGCCCCTGCTTCAGCTTATTCGGCAGGCAACGGAAGTTCGAAACGGAATTGCTATCAGGATACTGGAAGTGAGAGAACGGCTCGGCAGGAAATAGGCGAAGCACTATGGGAGCCTTTCGCTCCGCTTTGTCGAGGGCCGCAAAGTTCATTTGATGATTAAGCGCGCGGCAGCCGACGGCGCTTGTTCGGCTATCTCAAATTCATTATCTGGTCTTCGAAAATTCTTCTGAAGTGGAATCCGTAAATGGAGAATGTGATTGCCAACGGGAAAAGTTTAGGCCGGGTAAACAGCGACCAGAAGAATAAGCGCCAGTAGTAGACGCGCTCTTTTTCTAATACTCCCAGTCGGACGATGGATTTGAAGAGAGCTTTAATGTCGCTGAATTTCACGCGAGAAGTCTTGATCTCCGGCGGTTTGAATTCCCTCATGAATTGCTTTACCCGCTTGTAATATTCGTTTGGCGAATAGATCGTCCTTACTACGCTCTGGTAGCCCTTGACAAGAGTCTCCCGGTTCATCTTGGGTATGAAGTTCATCGAAAAATCGGTGTTATCGCCGGAAAATACATGAAGGAGGCGCCCTTCGCTCATCAACCTCTTATACAGCTTTGTGCCGTGAGGAGCATTGAGCAGACCGACCATGGCCGTGACTATCCCGGTCTCCTGTATGAAATTTGTAAGCCGGTCAAAAATGGAAGCCGGATCCATGTCAAACCCCAGGATGAATCCACCCTGTACTTGCATGCCGAAATGCTGAATCTTCCTCACGCTCGCGGCGAGGTCGCGGCGTTTGTTCGGAATCTTCTTGCATTCTTCCAAGCTCTCCTCGTTGGGCGACTCGATCCCTACAAAAACCGCATTGAAGCCGGCGCGGACCATGAGCGTCATCAGCTCCTCATCATCGGCTGAGTTCAGCGACACTTCCGTATTGAAATAGAAAGGATTCTTCTTCCTTCGCATCCAATCGATTATCGCCGGCAATATTTCCTTTTTCAGCTTATTCTTGTTGCCGATAAAGTTATCGTCTACGAAGAATACACTTCCTTTCCAGCCGTGTTTGTACAAGCTGTCGAGCTCGGCGAGGACCTGTTCTCTCGTTTTCGTTCTCGGCACCCGCCCGTACAGAACCGTGATGTCACAGAATTCGCAATCGTAAGGACAACCGCGGGAATACTGGACGTTCATCGACGCGTACTGCTTGAGGTTGATCAAATCCCATTGTGGAATCGGGGTCTGAGAAATGTCCGCCCATTTTTCAGTCGAGTAGACGTGCTGCGGCCTGCCCGCCTTCAGGTCTTCGAGAAACGGCTGCAGTGTGATCTCTGCCTCGTTGAGGACCAGATGGTCCACTTCGTCGAATTGTTCCGGAAGCGAAGTGAATAGCGGTCCACCAGCCACGACCTTCCTCTGGAGTCCCTTGCACCTGGCGATGACTTCTTTCGAAGACTGTTTCTGAACCGACATCGCGCTTACAAAAACATAGTCGGCCCAAAGAATTTCCTCGTCCGTCAGCGGTCTGACATTCAAATCGACGAGCTTCTTCTCCCAGTCGGACGGTAGCATAGCGGCGATCGTCATGAGTCCTAGAGGCGGGAAGGCAGCTTTCTTTGAGATGAATCTCAGCGCGTGCCTGAAACTCCAGAAAGTATCAGGATATTTCGGATATACTAGAAGAATGTTCATTCAGCAGCCCTTCTTGGTCATTTGAAAGGTAATCGATACCGAAGGCTTGGTCAATAGCATTCCCGTTGAACTCTGAAGAAAAAGGAAGAGGAAACGCCACGGTCCCGCACTTTGTTTCGCACTCAATCGGTGGCGGTTCACTAACCCGGCGAATTCCGCTTCTATTTGCCTCTTGACAACGTAACAGTGTTATGTTATATTAACCCCGAGGTTAATGATATGGAAAACGATTTACTTTCAAAGAAAGAACTCCTCGAACTGACGGGGATATCCTACGGCCAGTTGTACAGGTGGAAGCGAAAGGCGCTTATTCCGGAAGAGTGGTTCGTCAGAAAATCGACGTTCACCGGACAGGAGACCTTCTTCCCGCGCGACAAGATCCTTGCCAGGATAGAGAAGATCAAAAACATGAAGGACGAGGCTTCGCTCGACGAGCTCGCCGACATCCTCTCCCCCAATCCGGCCGACATCAATATCACAAGGCAAGTACTTGCTTCAGCTTCGATACTCTCTCCCGCTTCGCTCGAGATCTTCGAGCAGGTTTCCGGGAGCCATGACAGCTTCTCATTCGTCCCCATCCTGCACATGTACCTCCTCGACAAGATGCTCCAGTCAGGAGAGATCAGCAGAGAAGAGGGGAGGATATTGCTGGACACACTCGCCGAGAACTTCACGAAGATGGAGGGGCACAATGGCGATCTCTTATTCATTCGCAAGCTCGGCGTGTCGATATGTCTTCTCCACTCCGTCCCCGGCCAGGTTTACTTCGATAATACCACCAAAGTTGCCGCTCGCTTGAATGTTTCGAGCTGCATCGAGGAACTGAAGACCAAACTGGCAAACGCAGGGATTGCGTGAGAAACAGGAACAATGGAATCGTGGAATGATGGAACGGAGACACAACAGATCGATGGATTCACGGATTAGTGGATGCAGGTCCCGTCGGTCAAATCACAAACACGAGGTAACAAGATGGAAACGAATAACGATCTGCGGATTAACGGTCTCGGAAGTTCATCCGGGGGCAAGTTCAATTTCGTCCAGATAAACGGCAAGGGCGACATTAACGGCGACCTCGAGTGCCGCGAGCTTCAGATCAACGGCCTTGCCAATGTGGACGGCAGCATTAAAGCGGACGTAATAAGGGTATCGGGGAAGTCCAGTTTCAAGGGAGCGGTCTCGGGGCGGCAATTGATCATTGACGGAATGGCTGACGTAGCCGGTGAGATCGCCGTCGAGACCGTCGAGAACCGCGGCGTGCTCAAAGTCGAGAAGGACTGCGGCTCCGAAGCTTTCACCTCTCAGGGAGGATTCACGGTAGGCGGACTCTTGAACGCGGGCAGGATAGACATATCAGTTTATGCCCAGTGCAAAGCAAGAGAGATCGGCGGTGAAGACATACAGGTGAAGATTGGCGGCGGCCTCGGCTTCCGCAAGTTCATCGGGTCTCTCTTCCCCGGCCTGCCGCTTAACCCGGTTCTCACCGCAGACACCATCGAAGGCGACAACATCTATCTAGAAAACACCACGGCAAAGATGGTGCGCGGGCAGGATGTCAAAATTGGCCCGGGATGCCATATCGACGTTGTGGAATACAAGAATAGTTATTACAACGATGCCGACCCCGGCATTGCGGTGAAAGAATCCAGGAAGATATAACATGAAAAGCGGCAAGATACCGAACATGAAGATTATCGGAGACAGCAGCGCCTCCGGCGGGCATTACAACGACGCGAAGATAGTCGGCAATGGCGTAATTAAGGGAGACCTCGAGTGCGTTACGTTCAGGAGCGTGGGCGACTCCAGGCTCGAAGGAAATCTGAAGGCGGGGACTGTAAAGATAACAGGTTCGATTCGCATCGAAGGAAAGACAACGGCCGACGACATTCGCGTCACCGGAGATCTGAGCATCGGAGGCGATTTTCACGCGGGACAGTGTCACCTCCGCGGAGGAATCTCGACCAAGAGCGGTATCAAAGCCGACGATCTTTATCTGATGGGTTACGTTACTGTGAAAAAGAATTGCGAAGCCGAAACGTTCAAGGCTGACGGGCAGATCAAGATCGACGGGCTGCTTACTGCAGATGATATCGACATAAAGACCTACGGTGCGTCCAGAATTTCGGAGATCGGCGGGGACAGGATCGTCATCAGGAGAGGATCAGTTTCGAGCCTGGGAAAAATGATTGAGTTCCTCTTCGTACCATCGAACTGGGGGAAAGCAATGATTACCGTAAACACGATCGAAGGGGACGACATTCGCCTTTCGAGTACGAAGGCTAAAGTGGTCCGGGGGAACAATGTGATAATAGA
Source organism: Candidatus Kryptoniota bacterium (assembly GCA_046705025.1). GTDB lineage: Bacteria > Bacteroidota > Ignavibacteria > Kryptoniales > JAKASW01 > JAKASW01. The sequence goes on from JBJKQU010000053.1 coordinate 15,793, forward strand.
AGATGGCTGCGACATCGATCTGGTGGAGTACAAGGACAATCTGCGCGTCCACCGGAGCGCCTCTGTGAGAGAAGAGAAAAAGATATGAAGTTGAGAAGTTAGGAACGAAGGACAACCAATGAGGAAGCAGAGAGCAAGCGGTACGGCACAAATGGTCGCGTATCAAAGAGCGTTGGGAAACCTTATGCCCGCCGTTCCGGGTTTTTTTGATCCGGTAGCCGAGCAATTGTTGCAGGAGAAGTGGAAGAAGAAAGTCGGGAAAGTGAGAGCCAAGCTTCCCACTTCGCCCTTCCCTTTCTGGTTTCGCGGAATGGGTATTTTCAACCAGTTTCGGACCGTGGTTCTCGATAAGGCAATCAGTTCCGCATTGCCATATGAACAGCTGGTGATATTAGGCGCCGGCCTGGACGGACGCGCATGGCGCTTGCCGGGACTTGAGAACACAGACATATTTGAAGTGGACCATCCTGCTACCCAATCCCTAAAAACACGGATGTTGACAAACTCCACTACGAGTAGTCACTCTGAGCGAGTCCCGATGAAATCGGGACGAGTCGAAGAGTACCCATCCTTCTCCGCCAGAGGCGGATCAGCCTTCGGCCGAGACTCACTCCGTTCGCTCAGGATGACTGAGTATCCCTTTCCCAACACGCTCAAGAGGGAACAAGCAACACTGCAAAGAATAAAAGCGAAGGAAATACATTTCGTCGGGATGGACTTCACAGTCGATCATTTGCCGACCAAGCTTGACGAGGCGGGATTCAAACGCAACGCGAAGACGTTTTGGCTGTGGGAAGGCGTAACCATGTATCTCACGCCCAAAGAAGTCGCCGCCACACTCACTTCGATTGCAGAACTGTCCGGCCCGGAAAGCAGAATAGCGTTCACATACATGGGAAAGAGAGATGGGAAAGTGCAGGGCAGCTTGTTCCTTCGCCTTATGGGTGAACCTATCCGTTCCGGATTTACCAAGGACGAGATAGCCGGATTAGCTCTTGAATCCGGCTGGGATCTAGCTGATGACACAGGAATCGAAGACTGGAAACAAGAGCTAAACCCGAATCTGAATCTAACCGAACGCAAGGTCGGAATGCAGTGGTACGAGCGAATCGGAATTGCAGTCATGCAATAATAATCGCTTGTGGCAGATCAACCACCGAAAGATCAACAGACACTACTAGGTACCCTCATGATATACGAACTACGGTATATTAAGATCGCCTCCCGTACAGGGGGACGGGACGGTTCCGATTCGCCTGTGGCGAACCGGAACCATTTTCCCGGGGCGCCCTTCTTGCGCCTCGACAATTATATAAATGTGGCGCATCCGCCTATGGCGGCCTTTTGGTCCCTTTTCTCTTGGGCGAGCAAGAGAAAAGGGACAGGCATAACCAAACATCCATACTGAAGGTTTGGTAGTGACTCCATATTTGAGGAGCGTTCTTTCTCTTGTCTTGACACAAGAGAAAGAACCAAAGAGAACGTCAAGGCTGGAGAAAAAATGGCTAATAATTTCTTCGCGGAGCTAAAACGAATAAAATACGTCTCAACCTTAAAGGTCACCGGAAACAAATATTCTTTTCTTGACGCTCCGCTCCGAAATTTTTCCCGCTCCATCATTAAGTTCCTTTAATGATGCGGGATCCTCGATTGCACTCAGTGCAATCGGGACTTAACGCCATTTTTTCTCAGGCCGATTGTGGAACCGTCGCGGATCGAGAGGCATGGCGTCTCTCAAGCGCGCGGCTTGGAGGCCTGAGGCGAAGCTTCGCTACATATTCGAAAAGTTTGACTCAGAAAAAGGATGAAGATTACACATGATGAAATTCATAAGACGCTTCGGCGACCTGGGAATAAACGGCGTTGCGGCCCGCTGGTACGACGGCAATTCCCGCAAACACAGGATCGGCGAGATGAGAGCGTACGCGGAAGAAGTCGCCGGACAAATAAAGGAAGGGAGCGCCGTCCTCGACGTTGCAACCGGTCCCGGCTACCTGGCAATCGAACTCGCAAGGATGGGAGATTACAATATATTCGGCCTGGACATCAGCAAGGACTTTGTCGATATCGCGAGACTCAATGCTGAAGAAGCCGGCGTGAAGATCGATTTTCGCCAGGGCAATGTGTCGGATATCCCCTTCCCCGATTGCTCGTTCGACTTCATCGCCTGCACCGCAGCGTTCAAAAATTTCAAAGAACCGGGTAGAGCCCTTGACGAAATGTGCAGAGTATTGAAACCGGACGGCACCGTTCTGATTGTAGATTTGAAAAGGAACGTCTCTAACCGCAACCTCGACAACCTTGCAAGAGACATGAAAGTTAAAGGACTCGAAGCGCTCTTCATGAAATTGACTTTGAAGTACTTCCTCCGCAAAGGAGCTTACACAAAGCAAGAGATGGGCGAGATGGCCTTGCGAACAGGAGTAGCAGAATACGAGGTCGAAGAAGGCATTGCAACTCTTTCAACTTATTTGAAAAAAAGATCTCCAAAGAAATTGCAGTTAGAACTTGACAAGAGCTTCAAAGGCTATTAGATTACTTTATAATATAAAGTACTTTAAGGAGCGACGATCATGACAGACGATTCCCGGGTTTTCGAAGACATAGCCTTTCTGAGACAGGTGGTTGAAGACAGCAGACGAGTGGTGATTGACAACGGAGTTCACCTTCTCGCTTGGGGCGTACTTGTAGTCATAGGCATGATATTCACTTACATTTCCGAGCACTTCAAGTTGAATCTGCCGATACTGTGGAATTGGATCGTCCTCATAAGCCTCGGCTGGATACTAACAATCTGGGATGGTTGGATAAAAATGACGCGGGCCCGCACAAGAACATTTGTGCAGAAAGTACTCGCTTCTCTCTGGTTCGGACTCGGCATCGTAATGACATTAGTCGGCTTCATCGGTCCGGCCACCGGCGCAATCTCAACCTGGGGGACCATACCCCTCTTTTCACTGATTCTCGGAGCAGGTTTGTTCGCCACCGGCACGGTACACCAGGAACGCCTCCGGGGTTTCGCTGCAGTCGGCTGGTGGATAGGAGGTATCTTCACCATGCTATTCCCCGGCGACTACGAAATTCTACTTTTCGCCGGAATGATGATCGCTTTCCAGATTCTGCCCGGCGTTGTGCTCTACAGAAAGTGGAAAAGAGAAATGGGAATCGCGATCTGATGTCCGATCTTGACTACCAAAAACTGGACGAAGTAATACATTCACGAATAAGGCTGGCGATAATGGCGGCGCTTCTGAGCGTCGACGAAGCCGATTTCACTTTTCTTCGCGATACGATAAAAACAACGGACGGGAATCTCAGCATTCAACTGAGGAAACTTGAAGAGGCAGGTTACGTATCTACCGTCAAGAGCTTCATCCAGAGAAAGCCTATTACCCGTTCGAAGCTCACCTCCAAAGGTCGAAAAGCATTTGAGGCGTATGTGCAAAGATTGGACGAGTTTCTAAGACAGTCCCCGGAAGTTGATAAGAAGACAACGTAATGGCTGGCGACAATATTGACACGGTTTCCTCGTCATACAGAGTGTGCCGATGAGCTGCTCGAAAGGAAATCCTTCCTGAAATTCGGCTCATTCAAAACAGAGAGGACTTACGAAACCAACAATGCTTCATCGTAGGAGGATACTATGGAAAACGTCAGCGAAAACAAGAAATTGGAGAACCAGGTGATGGACCTATTCATTTTCCGCACGAACATAGAGAGCCACTCTGACTTCTCACGCTTGAGAAATGATTTGGAAAAAATACCCGGGTTTCAAGTTTGCACTATAGATTTAGACGACAGCGACAAGGTGCTGCGAGTCGGCTGCGAGAACATTCCTATGGAAGCTGTTGTTGAGGAGGTTGTCAGACATGGGTTCTTCTGCGAAGAATTGGCAGATTAGTAAATAATGTTAAAGAGGTGATTGTGGAAGCTAAGAATGTAGATTTGTCGTCGCTCAGGATAGACGGGTCGAAGCGTGAATCGACTCCGGGCGCAGGCCTGAAGAACAAGAGAGTCTTCACGATCGGGATACCGGTAGTCCTCGTTGCGCTGGGAGCGGTCGCAGCTTTGATTGCGGCCGGTAGTTCGACGCTCAAGGTGAAGGCGGCAACTGCTACTCTTCAATCCCCCGCTCAGTCGGAAGCACTTCTTACAGCTTCGGGCTATGTTGTCGCGGAAAGAAAAGCCGCTGTCGCCTCGAAAGCCACCGGGCGCCTGATCTACCTCGGCGTAACTGAGGGTGACAAAGTTACAAAGGGCGAGGTCATTGCCAGGCTTGAGGATAACGATGTGGAGGCTCAACTTGCGGAGGCGAAGGCAAATCTGGAATTGAACGAGGCGAACCTTTCCGATGCCAAATGGAATTACGACAGGGATACTTCCCTGTTAAAATCAGGCTCCATTACCGAGTCGGCTTTTGAAAGTGCAAAGGCCCAGTACTTGAAAGCCAAGGCTTCGGTTGATGTCGCCAAGGCGACCGTCCAGGCGGCGGACGTTGCGGTCGAAAACACCTATGTCCGGGCACCCTTCAACGGAACTGTGCTCACCAAGAATGCAGATGTCGGCGAAATTGTAGCTCCGATGGCAGGTAGCATAAATGCAAGAGGTACCGTGGTTACGATAGCCGACATGAGTTCACTCGAAGTCGAGCCGGACGTGTCCGAATCAAATATCGAAAAAGTAACGCCCGGCCAGCCTTGTATAATAACGCTCGATGCTTACCCGGATGTCCAGTATCAGGGCTACGTCTCGAAGATAATTCCGACTGCAGATCGTGCGAAAGGCACTGTTACCGTAAAGGTGAAGTTCAAGAAATACGACAGCCGTGTCCTCCCCGAAATGAGCGCGAAGGTGCTGTTCTTAAGAGAAGAGAAGAATTCTGATAATAATCCGGGATCCAGAGTTTTGGTAATCCCGAACACTGCAGTAGTGACCAGAGGCGACAAGAAAGTCGTGTTCAAAATACGGAATGAGAGAGCGGTAGAGACGCGCGTTTTGCTGGGCCAATCGTTCGGCGGCTACGTTGAAGTGAAGTCCGGTTTGTCCGACGGCGAGCAGGTGGTGGACTCCCCTACTGATCAGGTGAAGGACGGCGTGAAAGTAAGTGTTGAACAGTGAGGCGGGTGTAACTGGACAAGGGAATTTCGGAATAATGGAATGCTGGATTCATGGATTATTGGATTCAAGAAGATGCGAAAGAAAAAAAGGCGGAAACAAGTAACCAGAAGTAAAAAGCTGATACCTGAGCGCTGTCCGGAAGGGGTGCCTTCGGCAAAAGCTGACAGCAAAAAACAGGAGAAACAATGTCAAATCTCATTGAGATAAGAGACGTAGCAAAAGTTTATCGCCGTGACAGCATCGAGACGCCTGTACTGAGCGGGATAAATTTGAGTGTTGAGGAAGGCGAGTTCCTGGCGCTTATGGGACCGTCCGGTTCCGGAAAAACGACGCTGCTGAACATGATCGCAGGGATAGACAAGCCGACTGCCGGATCGATAACGGTGAGCGGAACGAATATTGCGAAGCTGGGCGAGTCCGCTCTTGCAAAGTGGCGTTCCACCAACATCGGCTTCGTGTTTCAGTTTTACAATTTGATCCCCGTTCTCACTGCATACGAGAATGTCGAGCTGCCGCTTTTGCTGACAAAGCTGTCGAAATCGGAACGGAGGAAGCATGTGGAGGCTGCTCTGACTATCGTCGGGCTCCCGGACAGGATGAGCTACTATCCGAAGCAGCTATCCGGCGGTCAGGAACAAAGGGTCGCCATCGCACGCGCGATAGTGACCGACCCGCTCATTCTCATTGCGGACGAGCCGACCGGCGACCTTGACAAGATTTCCGCCGAAGAGATCATGACGCTGATGCAAAGACTTAATGCAGAGTTCAAGAAGACCATCGTTTTGGTAACACATGATGCTCACACTGCTTCGAAAGCAAAAGTACTGCGCCATCTCGAGAAAGGCGATCTTCTGCCGGTCGAAGCGCAGACAGCTTAACCCGGAGGTGAGGAAATGAAAGTATTGAAATTAATTTTCAAAAATACCTTTAGGCATAAACTCCGCACATTCCTCACGATATTGGGAATTGGAGTTGCAGTGATGGCATTCGGACTGCTGCGCACCGTGGTAACCGCTTTTGGTTCCGGGGTGCAGGCATCATCCGCCGACAGACTGGTCACGCGAGACGCAGTGACATTCATAAACCCGCTCCCGCTTTCGTATTTCAATCAGATAAAGGAAGTGTCCGGAGTTGAACAAGTAACCTACATGAATTGGTTTGGTGGTACATATGTCGATCAAAACCATTTCTTCGCCCGATACGCAGTCGATCCTAATACTTTTTTCTCCGTCTATCCTGAATACATAATCGACAAGAAGACACTTGCCGAATTTCAGAACCAGCCGAACTCGTGCATCGTCGGGAGCGCCCTGGCACAACACTACAATTTCAAGGTCGGAGACATCATAACGATTAACGGCGACATATATCCCGGCACATGGGAATTCCACGTGATTGGGATTTACAAGCCGGAGTTCAAGAGCACAGATGCTATGTCGATGTTCTTAAACTGGAATTACCTGAATGAGGAAGTCAAGCAGACTTTCCCCGGCAGGGCTGACGAGGTAGGTTGGTACGTCGAGCAAATCGACAACGGGGCAAACTCAGGAGAGATAAGCAGGAAGGTCGATGCCCTTTTTGCAAACTCATCGGCCGAGACAAAGACGGAATCGGAGCGGCAGTTTCAGCAGGGATTCCTTGCATCAGCGGGTGCAATTATCTCTGCAATGAACTACGTATCGTTCGTGATCGTCGGAATAATTATGCTTGTCCTCGCGAATACCATGATAATGTCGGCGCGAGAGAGGACGAGAGAATATGCGGTCCTAAAGGCGATCGGATTTTCAGGAAGACATCTTGTCGGAATGATACTCGGTGAATCGCTGCTTGTTTCCCTACTTGGAGGAATCCTCGGGATTTTTCTGACGTATCCGGTCGTAAATTCATTTGCGAGTTTCGCGAGTTTCCTCGGTGCGGAACTGTCCGTGCAGTCGATTACACTCATAACGGCATCCGCAGCGGTCGTCTTTGTCGGAATCGCCGCGGCTGTCTTCCCGATACAGCGTGCCATGAACACAAGAATTGCCGACGGAATCAGGTTTGTCGGATGAGCACAAATAGAGCAAAGTGCATAGGGCATATGGCGGAAAACAAGAGGCTTATCGAGCAAAATCACTCGCACGTTGGCCCAGCGGCGAGTTCTCATATCGCTGTGCGCTTTACCCTTCGCGCTATGCCTTTACCTGTAAATGATTTCGAAATTATACTGAGGAGCTGAAACTGTGAAGGTCCCTTTGAAGTACATGATCAAGAATTTCATGAACAGGAAAATTTCCACCATAATAACTATCGCAGGAATTACCCTGGTGATCTTCGTTTTCTCCGCCGTGCTTATGCTTGCAAATGGAGTCAGGAAGACTCTTGTGTCAACCGGATCGCGTGACAACGTCGTGGTTAGCAGGAAAGGAGCAAACGGAGAAATATCAAGCATTATAAGCGGGGATGTCCAGGATGTAGTTGCGGCACTTCCCTACATCGCAAAGGATTCTTCCGGATCCTCGATCATTTCGGACCAGCCCGTTGTAGTTATCAATCTCAGCTCGCCCGATGGAGCGCTGAACAACGTTACGGTGCGCGGAGTGAACGCTCTGACAATATTCGAGCTGCATCCGAATGTAAAGATCGTTCGGGGACGGATGTTCAATCCTTCGCTGCGCCAGGTGATCGTGGGGCAGGCGGTTGCAAAAAGATATCCTGAAGCACGACTCGGCGGCTCCATTAAGCTGGCGGGAGATTACTGGAAAGTGGCCGGTGTCTTCGATGCAAACGGAAGCGGCTTCGATTCGGAGATATGGGGCGACTATCGACAGGTGCAGGACGCTTTTAATCGCGGCAACTATGTCTCTTCGATCACCTTGAGATTGGATAACACATCCGATTTTCAAAAGTTTAAAAGAGCGTTCTCTATGGATAAAAGATTGAGCGAGTTCGACGTTATGCGTGAGCCCGAATATTTCGCGGAACAATCACAATCGCTTACGACGTTTATCAAAGTGCTCGGGATTTTTGTGACGATCATTTTCAGCATCGGTGCGGCGATCGGTGCAATGATAACTATGTACGCAGAAGTTGCCAACCGCACCGTTGAAATAGGTACAATGCGCGCACTCGGTTTCAGAAGAAGGAGTGTACTCACCGTCTTCCTGCTAGAGGCAGTCTTGATATCGCTAATTGGAGGAGTCATCGGCATTACACTCGCTTCATTCCTGCAGTTCATTTCGATCACGACTTTGAACTACTCGAGCTTCTCGGATCTGACATTTTCATTTGCCATGAATCCATCGACCGTCCAGGCTTCCATTATCTTCGCAATCGTGATGGGATTTGTCGGCGGATTTCTCCCCTCCGCACGCGCTGCAAGGTTGAATATCGTGACCGCTCTCAGGGGAGAATAGGTGGAATGGTGGAATAATGTCCGCGAGACCACTTCGTGGGAATACTGGATGGCGGAGTTGTGGGTTCGCGAAATGAGAGAAGGGAAATAATGGAATAGTGGAATAGTGGATTGATTGGCAATGAACGGTGCGTCGAACACCCGAACCTAATTCCCCCGAGAAGTGTCTAATAAGTAGAAATGAGTCAAAAGGAGTAGAAGTTGAAAGTGATTCAAGATATCAACAACATCATCATAGTTTCCGATTTGGTAAAGAGATTCAACGATTTTACGGCGGTTGACAACCTTTCCTTCGAGGTGAAGAGGGGGGAAATATTCGCATTTCTCGGTCCCAACGGCGCCGGAAAGTCCACTACAATAAAGATGCTCACTACGCTTCTCCATCCGACAAGCGGCAAGATTATACTGAACGGTTTCGACCCGGCGCGCAACAAGGACGGCGTGAGGAAATCCCTCGGCATAGTGTTCCAGGACCCCAGTCTCGACGACGACCTTACCGCATTCGAAAACATGCAGTTCCACGCGATTTGCTACAAGGTTCCCGCCAACATCCGGAGCAGTCGCATCGAAGAGCTGCTCAGATTCGTCGAACTCTGGGACCGGAAAAGCGACCTTGTGAAGACATTTTCCGGCGGAATGAAACGGCGGCTTGAAATAGCTAGAGGCTTGCTGCATCATCCGACGATCCTTTTCCTCGACGAACCCACGCTTGGCCTCGACCCGCAGACCAGGAACCATATGTGGAGCTACGTGAAAGACATCAACGAGAAGGAAGGCATGACCGTCTTTTTCACGACTCATTACATGGAAGAAGCAGACAGGGTCGCGGAGCGTATCGCCATTGTCGACCGCGGCAAGATCATTGCGATGGGCACCGGCGACGACCTCAAGAGACAAACGAATACCGATACGCTGGAGGACGCATTTCTCAATCTCACCGGACATAAGATCCGCGAGGAAGAAGTGAACGGACTCGACCGGATGAGGATAAGGGGACAAATGTGGAGAGGAAGAAGAAGATGAATGTCATTTACATAATGTGGTTGAGGCAGCTGAAAAAGTACTTCAGGTCGAAGTCGAGGATTATTGGATCGCTCGGACAGCCGCTCCTTTTTCTTCTTGCCTTCGGGTTCGGCTTCGGCGCGATATTCAAGAAGGCCGGTGCCGGAAATTACATACAGTTTCTCGCACCGGGAATAATCCTCATGAGCGTGCTGTTCACGGCAATATTCTCGGGGATCGATCTCATCTGGGACAGGCAATTCGGTTTCCTTAAAGAGACGATGGTCGCCCCTGTTTCTAGGCTGCAGATCATGCTCGGAAAGACGCTCGGGGGCGCGACGGTCGCGGCAATACAGGGAGTGATAGTATTCATTCTGACGCTCTTTGTGGGCTTCAGGCCGCACGACCTGATTCTCCTCCCCATCGGCGCGATAGTCATTCTACTAGTAGCTATCCTTTTCACCTCACTTGGTATCGCGCTCGCCTCGACGATGGAAGATATGCAAGGGTTCCAGCTCATCATGAACTTCCTTGTCATGCCGATCTTCTTCCTTTCCGGCGCGCTGTTCCCGCTTGAAGGTCTCCCGAAAATTATGGACATAATTGCCGCCCTCGACCCGCTCAGCTACGGCGTCGACGGCTTAAGGTTCTCATTCATCGGCTCGCAGTCGGTATTTGGAATGACGACCGACATGCTTGTGCTCGGTATCCTGACCATCCTTCTGCTCGGGTTGGGGAGCCAGCTGTTCGAGAGAATACAAGCGTAAATAAGGGAATGTTGGAAATTTGGAATTACGGAATTGCGGATCGATCGAAGAAGGGATCATGTTGCGCACCTTCCCGGACACATACCCTGTGTACAAGACCAGGACGAAGGCGCTCATCCCGTTCATTTGGTGAAATAGTCTCGCCGTCATCTTTGGCTTAGTAACAAACATCGAAATTCGGCCGAAATCATGCGAACTCCCTGAAATTGTGCTATTTCAGGGAGTCGCTCTCCCCGAAATCGGCTTATTTCTGGGAATCTTATCGGAGAAAATTTGCTAATTTGGTGCAGCAACGAGCTTGAAGTCGACGATAGAATTTTCGAGACAAAATAGGTTTGAGGAACGACTTGGTACCTAAATGGCTGGAATGGGCGAAGAGCCTGCAGGCGGAAGCCCAGAACGGATTGACCTTCACTCAGAGTGAGTCTGAAAGGGAGAGATATCAACACATAATGGACATCGCCGCGGAGATGATGGCCTCCAACTCGGACGCTGACTTCACCTACGTCAGAAACCTCTTCGAAGATGTCAGAGGCTACATGACACCGCGGGTCGATGTCCGAGGCGTCGTCTTCAAGGACGACAGGGTTCTGCTCGTCAAGGAAAAATCGGACGGCGGATGGACCCTTCCCGGAGGATGGGCTGATCCGAACGAGACTCCCGGAGATTCGGTCGCGCGAGAGGTGTTCGAGGAGTCAGGGTTCGAAGTCGAGGCAACAAAAGTCCTCGCGGTTTTCGACCGCGCAAAACAAGGTCACATGCCTCCTTATCCATATCATATCTACAAACTCTTCTTCCTTTGCGAACTGAAAGGCGGGAAGAAGACCACGAGCATTGAGACCGATGCCGTGGACTTCTTCGCAGAGGACAGCATTCCGTCCCTTTCCACCTCACGAACGACCGCATCGCAGCTAAGGAGATTATTCGAGCACCACCGCAGCCCCAACCTCCCGACCGACTTCGATTGAGGATCTATTCAAACCGCAAACTGCGTAATGGGCCTTCCCGATTTTCGAAACGATGCTGCAAACGCAAAGAGCGCCCCGAGGCAAAGCCCAATGCCGGATTGTGATATCACGCCGTTTTTTGCTAAAATAGTGGGATTTCAGCATGCATGACTTCAGACCATCTACAGCCGCGATAATAACATCCCTCTTCGTCCTCGCTGTTGCAGCAGCAGTCCTGTGGGACGTTCAGCCTCCGGGACCGCTTCCGGCGACCGCCCCCGACTCCCTCTTCTCTGCAGCCAGAGCTGCGGGGTACATTAGAGAGATTGCCCGAGAGCCACACCCGTTAGGCTCAAGGGCAAATGCGAAGGTACGCAGCTACATTGTGCGACAGCTCAGTGCAATGGGCTTGCTGCCCCGCCTCGACACGGCCGTGGTCACAGGCTCCTACAAAGGACTCCACTACGCTGCTTCCGTTATAAACATTATCACAACACTACCCGGCCGAGTTAACTCGAAGGCCGTGTTGCTGATGGCGGATTTGGATACGGTTCCCAGCGGTCCGGGTGCCAGCGATGACGGCTCCGGCGTGGCGACCATACTTGAGACACTCAGAGCTTTGAAGGCCTCGCGCCCTATCAGGAATGATGTCACAGCGATTTTCACCGACGGCGAGGAAGAAGGCATGATGGGCGGCCAGGCGCTAGCGCAAAACAGCGGCCTGATGAAGAAAATCGGGGTGGCTCTGAACTTCGAGGCGCGGGGTACAAGCGGTCCGTCGATCATGTTCGAGACAAGCAGCGGAAACGGCTGGCTCATCAAGCAACTTGCAGAAGCAGTCCACAATCCGGTGGCGACCTCGCTTTCCAGCGATGTTTACAAACACCTGCCGAACAATACCGATTTCTCGTGGCTGAAGGCTCAAGGGGCTGCCGGGATGAACTTCGCTTTCATCGGTGATCTAGAGCACTACCACAGCGAGCTCGACAACTACTCCAATCTTGACGAGAGCAGCATCCAGCAGGACGGAGCTTACGCGCTTTCGCTCACGAAGCGCCTTGGAAACATGTCTCTTCCCGGCCCAGAGTCTGTCGACTACATCTATTTCAATTTCATCTGGCCGTCGCTTGTCTATTACCGCTCTTCACTCGCCATTCCGATAACGATATTGGCAGCCTTCCTGTACCTGTTGACAGTGTATATCGGCTTTAAAAAAAGGACCATCAAACCTGTAAAGACAGTTGCAGGCTCTTTGCTTACGCTGATTGTCCTCCTCTTGCTTGGCGCTGTGACATTCTTTCTCTGGAAAGCCCTCCGGAATTCTTATCCGGAATCCCGCTACTTTCTTTTCGGCGCCTTCTATCATGACGGAATCTTCCTGTGCGCATTCATAATGACCGCCGTAGCGCTCGCCTCGGCCATATATGTCTTCATGCGTAAGTACCTCCGATCGTCCGAAATGGCAGTCGGCTCCCTGTTCTGGTGGCTGGTGCTCGGCGTGCTCTCGACTGAGTACCTTCAGTACGGCTCCTACATATTTCAGTGGCCGGTTATCTTCAGCTCGCTCGCGTTCATCATATACTTCCTGTCGGCAAAATCAGACTTCAGGTCGCCGGTGATGATGCTGATATTTCTCGCGTGCAGCATTCCGGGGATATATCTGACTTCTCAGACTTCATATCTCGTTTATCTGACGGGGCTCCTGCCGGCGCTGGCCGCCGCGATCGTCGTTCTCGTCATACTCGGACTGTCGACGATTCTGCCTCATCTTGCGATTATGTCCGCCTGGCAAAAGTGGCTCATTCCCATCATGACATTGGCTGCGGCTCTCGTCTTCGGCACGATTGCGGTCCTTTCTCACCATATTGGTCTCCACCACCCCACGACCGACAGCATCGACTACGCGGCAAACCTGGATGACTCCACTTACTATTGGATTTCGTTCGATGATTCGACCGACGTGTGGACATCGCAATTCATGAGGGAACTCGTACCGATGGATTCAGTACCGAACTTCTTCCCGGGCACGGCTGAACCCCGCATGGCAGCGAAGGCCTCGCGGGCATCCGTTTCCCCGGTTGCGGTCACTCTCTTAAGCGACACGGCTTCGCACGGCGCACAGTTTGTGAACCTCCTCGTCAAGTCACCGCTCCACGGAAGCCCGGTCACGATAATCGCTGATTCGGGTACTCAGGTGCTTTCTGCAAAGGTTGACGGTCACTTCATTCAAGATTCCGTAGCCATCTTCCCGACAGGAAAACTGAGCCGGTGGACCCTTTACTACTACGGCCTTCCCGCCAGCGGTAGCACAATCACACTTGTAATTCCCGTCGGGGAGATGGTGAGACTTACTACGGTCGAAACTGTCCCCGGACTTCGTGAGGCTGGGGGCCTCCCATCGCGTCCACGCCCGGGTTCCATAATGCCGCGGCCATTCGTCACGACCGATGCTTCGCTTGTAATGAAATCGTACGAATTTTAGAAGAACAGCCGAACGTATACTCCTCTCGCCGCAGAGTGCCGTGCGCGGCGGCCGTCTTCTGCGACCTGCCATTCCAAGCGTCTGAGAATATTGCAAGGTCAGGCATCGGATATTAAATTCTGCAATTACCTCTCTCACAAAATTAGGGCTGTGAATCCGATGAAAAGGCTTATTCCGTTTTTTCTCCTCACCACTCTTCTCTTGAGTCAAGGCCTCTTCGCTCAAGAACCGTCTCACTACAACTGGGGACCGTTTACGCAGGCCGACTCTCTGCGAGGCTACCTGTCCCCGCTCCGGACCTGCTATAATGTCACCTACTACCATTTGAGCATCGCCGTGGATACGACTTCCCGCTCTATTTCCGGGTCAAACACTATCGCTTTCAAGGTCGTGACTCCGTTCAAGAAAATGCAGGTCGACCTGTTCGCGAACATGAAAGTAGACAGCATTCTGTCCGAAGACGGGACACCTCTCTGCTACACACGTGAGTTCGGCGCCGTCTTCATAGACCTCCCGCACGAGCTTGCCGGGGGAACGCAGCATCAAATAGTCTTCTATTACTCCGGGACGCCGCAGGTAGCGGTGAATCCGCCCTGGGATGGGGGCTTCATCTGGAAAAGGGACAAACACGGCAATCCATGGATCATGGTAACCTGCCAGGGCACCGGAGCCAGCCTCTGGTGGCCCAACAAGGACCATCAGTCCGACGAACCTGACAGCATGCTTCTGAGCGTGACCGTCCCCAAAGGACTTGAAGATATTTCCAACGGACGGCTGAGAAGCAAGGTCGATTTGCCCGGCGGCAAAACGCAGTACAACTGGTTCATCAGTTACCCGATAAACAATTATGATGTCACGATAAATATCGGCAAATACACTCACTTCAGCGACGTCTACACAAGCCGGGACGGCAGCAAACTGACGCTGGACTATTATGTAATGCCCGAAAACATCCGGAAGGCGATGAAGCACTTCAAGTCCCGCTCATTTATTGGAAATGGAATTGCGGGATCCCGCAAGGTGGGAGAAGTGAAGACAATGCTCGCCTGCTACGAAAGGTATTTCGGAAAATATCCGTTCTACCGGGACGGCTACAAGCTCATCGAGTCATCGCACAACGGGATGGAGCACCAGAGCGCGGTCGCATACGGAAACCACTACAGGTTCGGCTACGAAGGAAGAGCGAGCTCCGCGGTCGGGCTGAAATTCGATTTTATTATCATACACGAGAGCGCACATGAGTGGTGGGGAAACAGTGTGACTTCGAAGGACCTCGCCGACATGTGGATTCACGAAAGCTTCGGAGCTTACGCGGAGGCCCTCTACGTCGAATACAACTATGGGCACAAGTCCGCTCTCGAATACATAAACGCCAAGAAACAGACAGTGCGAAACGACAAACCCATTATCGGCCCCTACAATGTCAACCAGGAAGGCTCCGGCGACATGTACGACAAAGGGCAGCTGGTACTCAACACGCTCCGGGACGTCATCAACAACGATACACTCTGGTTCTCGATCCTGAGAGGCATCCAGGGGAAATTCGCCTACAAGACAGTCGACGCGGACGATATTACCGATTACATAAACCAAAAGACCGGGACAAATTACGATTACTTCTTCAACCAGTATCTGCGCTACCCGGATCTTCCCGAGTTTGTCGCATTCGTAACAAAAAAGGGCGATGAAACCGTCGTGCGCTACAGGTGGCAGGCAGATGTCGACAGCTTCCGTATGCCCATCAAGGTCACGACCGCCAAAGGCCGTTTTGAGTTCGTCTATCCGACCGAGAAGTGGCAAACCATCAGGCTAAAGAACTTTGACCCCGGTGACTTCAGAACAGATGAAGACGAGTTCTTCTGCAAGACCAGAATATTAAGGTTCTATATCGATCCCAAAAGCGACGTGAAGCCTCTTTGAGAGGATCCGGGCGGAATCATCCCCTATTTAAACAGTCCTTCGACTGAGAGGTATCGCTCGCCTGTATCGTAGCAGAAAGTGAGGACTGTGCTCCCGGCTGGTATCTCCGGCAGCTTTTTCGAAACTGCCGCCAGCGCGGCACCCGATGAGATCCCGACAAGGATTCCTTCCTCTTTCGCTGCCCGGACTGCAAACTGGAAGGCATCTTCGCTGGAAACGCGTATGACTCCGTCCAGGATATCTGTATGCAGGTTCCTCGGGACGAAGCCGGCGCCAATTCCCTGAAGAGGATGAGGGCCGGGAGAGCCGCCGCTTATAACTGCAGATTGTTCCGGCTCGACGGCGAAGACTTTCGTTTTCGGAAATTTCTTCTTCAGAATATTAGCGCATCCCGTGAGGTGACCGCCGGTTCCTACGCCTGTTATGAGATAGTCGACGCCGTCAGGAAAGTCGCGTATGATCTCAAGCGCGGTCGTCTTCTCGTGAGCCTCGATATTCGACGGATTCTCGAACTGCTGCGGCATCCAGGCATGAGGTGTCTTCTTCACCAGCTCCTCCGCGCGCTCGATGGCACCCTTCATTCCCTTCTCTCT
>JBJKQU010000054.1:0-15135 GCA_046705025.1 Candidatus Kryptoniota bacterium
CATTTGCGAAAATATGTAAGCCATTGTTCCGACTTGGCACGCTCGTACTTAGAATCGGTATGGTTTTGTTGATTGTGGGTTTGCTCGCAGGTTTGTTCGGCAAAGGATGGACGGTTCTTTTCATCGCCGTTTGTTGTTGGGTGGTCGGTGGGATTTTGGCTAATGTGCCTACTCATTATTTGGCAGCATTCATCAAACTCTTTGACGAGTCCCTTGACAGCATGGCGGACAAAGAGGGATTCCTTGTTCCATGATCGGCAACTCGCAAAGGACTCGTTACAGGAAATTCCCACCCGTGCCACGGACTTCCAAAAGGTTGAAGAGCTTCAAAATGCCGCTGAAGAGGTCGTCCAGCACTCATTCGACTACGCAGTCAGGCTTAAGAGCTGTTCCGACATGATAGGTGCTCTTCAGGACTATTTGACCAAACATCCGACAGGGGAATGGAGCTCTTCAGCACAGACCGCTTTGATGTCTTGGGAATCTAGAAGAGGGGCGTTCCTTCAGGAACTTCGGTCGCTCTTGGACAGGCTATCCTCGCTCATGAGGGGACGCGCAATTCAGGAAGCACAGAAAACTCACAACTTCTCCAAGGTCGAACGGGTTCAACTCCAAAGTTCGGATACCACCTCAAGTGGCGGCTTGATACACGTCACGAGCACATATGCTATTCGCATGGTGGCAACTCTTTTGCGCGAAGACATCTTTAAGTTACAGATTACCTTATCTGGCCGAATTGACCCACGGTCAAACCAGGCTCTAGTTGACAACAATGTCCAGGTTGTTCAATGAGTTGCAGCCCTGCGCATAACAGGCCGCGTCACGACGCTCGTCATTTTATTCGGGGCAACGGTCAAAGCTCAATCCATCCTTCCCGCGCCGAGCTCTCGAAGACCGCATCTATCACCTTCATGTTCGATATGCCGTCTTCGATGGGAGTGGGCACGGCAGTGTCGTTCATAATGGCTTCGGCGAACAGATCGGCCTGAATCGTGTACTGATCGCAAACGTCGAAGGTTATTTCCTCGACAGGTCCGCCTCTTTGCAGCCAGATCCTGCTCGGCCGGTCGTTCGGGGCGTTGAAGGGTATTTCAATCTCTATCCGGCCTTTGGTCCCGAGTATGTTTACCCTCTGGTAAGGCTGCAACTGGGTGCCGCACGAGAAAGTGGCTATCCCGCTCCCAAAGTCGAGCATGCCGGACGAGAACCGGTCGATTTTCGTACCGGGATCTCTCTCTACCCGCCCGGCCACCCGCTCCGGCTCGCGCCCGAAGACGAACCTCGACAGGGAAACACAATAGCAGCCGATATCCAGCATGGCTCCACCTCCGGTTTCCGCGATGTTCCGGATGTTGGAGGTGTCTTCGTTGTAGTATGAGAAGGTCGAGTGAACTGCTTTGACTTCCCCGACGGCTTTATCCTCGGCGAGCTCCCTGACTTTTCTCCACTGCGGATGGTGCCGGTACATGTAGGCTTCCATTACCTTGAGGCCGGGATAGTCGGCCGCGGCCTTCTCCAGGCGCTGCGCGTCGGAATAATTCAGGCCGATGGGTTTCTCGCAAAGGACATGTTTGCCGGCCTTTAGAGCCTTGAGCGTCCAATCCACGTGCATGTTGTTGGGAAGCGGGATGTAGACCACTTCAATTTCCGGATCGGATAGAAGAGCCTCATACGAACCGTAGGCTTTTGGGATACCGGGTTGGGCGGCGAATGCCGTCGCACGCTCCCTGTCGCGTGAGGCGACGGCGATGACTTCAGAGTATCTGCTTTTCTGCGTTGCGGGAATGGTCGACCGCCCGGCAAACTTCGATGTGCCGAGGACACCCCATGTGAGTTTCTTCATTTGTCGTTTGACCCTTTTTTTATTCAATCTTAAACGGATTCGCAGTAGTGACGTTCCTTATATTGTTATCAGCGTCTTCGGCAGAAAGATGAGGCTTTTGGAATATGCAATGACCAGAGAAGATGACATAGCGAAAATCGAGTCAGAGGCCGGGCAATGGGACATCGTGATCATCGGAGGCGGCGCGACCGGACTGGGAACGGCAGTGGAATCGGCGTCGAGGGGCTACAAGACGCTTCTGCTGGAGCAGCACGATTTCGCGAAAGGCACATCCAGCCGGAGCACCAAGCTGGTTCACGGCGGCGTCAGGTATCTGCAACAGGGAAATATCTCGCTTGTCATAGAAGCGCTTCATGAAAGGGGCTTGCTGATACAAAACGCTCCGCATCTGGTCCGGAACCAGTCATTTGTCGTTCCGAATTATGATTGGTGGAGAGGCCCTTTCTACGGAGTGGGCCTGAAAGTTTACGATCTTCTTGCCGGCAGACTCGGTCTAGGCCCCTCCAAATTCATATCGAGAGATGAAACTATCGAGCGGATACCGAACGTTGAGCGAGAAGGGTTACGCGGCGGGATAATTTACTACGACGGGCAATTCGATGACTCGCGGCTTGCCGTGAACCTCGCGCAGACTGTTCACGACCTCGGCGGAACGGCAGTCAACTATATGAAGGTGACAACTCTGTTGAAGAGCAACGGAATGGTGAATGGAGTAGTGGCAGTGGATCAGGAAACGGAGAGGGAATACAAGCTGCGTGCCCGTGTCGTTGTCAACGCCACCGGTGTATTCACCGATCAGATTCGGAGAATGGACGAGCCCAGGGCAGCCAAAATGATCACGATCAGTCAGGGCGTTCATGTCGTCCTGGACAAGAAGTTTCTTCGGGGCGATTCGGCGATCATGGTGCCGCAGACCGACGACGGCCGGGTTCTGTTTGCAGTGCCGTGGCATAACCGGGTCCTGATTGGCACTACGGATACGCCAATGAAGCAGGCTGCTCTTGAGCCCGGACCTCTCGAAGAAGAAATCGAATTCATACTCCATAACGCGGCGAAATATATGGCAAAGGATCCCTCCCGGAGCGATGTGAAAAGCGTCTTCGCCGGCCTCAGACCGCTGGCTAAGGCCGCGTCCCACGGGAAAAAGACTTCGGAGATTTCCAGAGATCACGTGGTATCGGTGTCGCATTCCGGATTGGTTACGATCACGGGAGGGAAGTGGACGACTTACCGCAGGATGGGAGAGGACGCCGTCGATCAGGCGATTATTGTCGCAGGACTCGAAGAGCGGCCAAGCGTGACCGCAGGGTTGAGAGTCCACGGGGGAACTGATGTCAGCGAGCGGCAGAACCATCTCTACGTCTACGGAAGCGATGCTTCTGAGATAGAGAATTTGATGTCGGCGGATCCGTCGCTCAACGAACGCATTCATCCCGCTTTGCCATACACCAGAGGGGAAGTGATATGGCACGTCCGTAATGAGATGGCCCGGACGGTCGAAGATGTTTTGGCCAGAAGGACTCGTGCACTCTTCCTTGATGCGAGGGCAAGCATCGAGGCGGCACCGGTCGTAGCGGAATTGATGGCCGGCGAGCTGAGGCGGAACAAGGAGTGGCGGCAGGAACAGGTCGTCCAGTTTACGCGGCTGGCAAAGGCGTACTGCGGCAACCGCTTAAATCTTCGATATTAGAGGCATGTAGTGCTTAGGTCTCAAGTTTACCCCTCATTTGCACTCGACTGCTTTGCAACTTGTAACGGGTTGGCGAGTCTATAGAGTATATGCCGGAGACGATCCGGAAGGGTACCTTGATTCCGAAGGTCGGAGCTCAGGCAATGTAAAAGAGGTTTCTAATAGATTTTGCGGAGGTGTATGCAATGAAAATGAAATTGGCTGCCTTAGTAACGTCGCTAGCCTTTACCTTCGGTTTAGCGAGTTGTTACACTATCCCCGGGGATTCCGGAAGCACGTACAATCCACCGATGAGGAATGCCGATCATCATCGGCGGGGAGACCGCGCACCCATACCCGCTCCCCCTCCTGGAATAGCGCCAGAGCCCGCACACAGCTTGCAGCAGCACGTGAGAGAAACAATTCCTAGCTACGTGCCGCCGCCTCAACCGGCGCCCACTCCGAAGCCGGCTACGCAGGCGCGCCCACGCGTTCCGGCAAAGTCTCCGAGCAGCCCGCCGCCTCAGAAACCGGCACCCCGCGTGCGGCACGGTGATGTGGCCTCCAATCTTTGGAGTCATAACGACGGAGTAAGCCACGGCCGATCATGATCCAGGACTGGATCAAAAGATGACGGACATTGCTGCGGCAGCCGCATTGAACATTTTGTTGTGTTCGGGACATTCTACGCATTATTCCCCGTTAAACGGGAACCACGAGGAAAGCGAACAAATGAAGGCGCTGAAACAGTACTAGAGCGGGACAAACCGCACTGATTGCTCGAAATAAAACAGGATTAATTTCGTCAGGAGGATATATGGATTCACGACGCAGAGGTTTAAAATCGATCGGGATCTTTGCTGTATTTTCCCTTTCCGTACTTACTACATCCGGATCAAACACAGTTTTTGGACAGACATCCCACCCGCTTTTTGATTTTTCCAGCGATATCAGGATTTTTACCGCGTATGCAATGATGAACGCGGCAGGAAGCGGCGGCGAGTGGCACAAGGGAGCAATGTATCCAATCCGAAGTGAGCTCCGTGCCGATCTCGCTGCGCGCCTCGACACAAACTTTCGGAACAGAATAAGAGAGTTCAACCGAAGTCACGGACGGATTCTGGAGACTTACGAGCTCGCTCTGCTGACGGCAGGTCCTCCTGATTTTCGTTTGAGTTACGATCCGAAAACCACTGGCGATTTAGCGGAGAGCCTCCAACCTGATTCCGGTTTCGTGGGACTCCTTGCCGAGTTCTATAAGAAGGCTGACATTCCGGTCCTCTGGGCCAAATACGGTCCGCTGATACAGGCAGAGAACGATAAGTACAATCAGTTCGCTGACGCAGCCATGGAGGACGTCGATTCATATTGCCGTCTTGACACCAGTTACTTCTACCGAGCCAGCAGAACGATTCACTTTCAGTTCATGCCGCTCCTGCCATATTTCACATCGCTCACTGCAAGGGTGAACGGTGACATCTACATCATCGTCGGTCCCCAGCAAGAAAAGCCCGACAGGTCCATATTCTATTACCATCTGCTTACCAGGGTGGCGCTGCCTTTGGTGAGGAGCGATTCGGCAGATGTGGAACGGCTTCATGGGCTTTTCGATGAGGTGAAGGAGAATATCGACATGAAACGCGGCAACTGGAACATCCTGGTCGCGGAGTGTTTCGCGGAGGCGATGGATATGAGGCTCGAGAAAAAGCTTTACGATTTGGACAGCTCTCAAGTGCATGCAGCGCTTACGGCTGAATACAAGTTCGGCTTTATACTCTCGCCGACTATATACGAGAGCCTGAAGAAGTACGAGGAATCGGGGATGACGTTTGCCGAATATTTCCCGACGATCCTCAAAGGTATAGATTACCGGACTGAGAGCGAAAAGTGGAAGGAGTTCTGGTCCAAACAGTAGGGGTGGCATCGTTTTCCAAGTCAGGGTTACACTGACCTCGCAAATCTGTCCGAATAAATCGTGACATGCCGGCGATTAATGGAGAGATGCGCTGTCGGAATACGTCCGTTCTTTCGGTCGCCGTAAGGACGCTTCTGCTATCCGTTTGTTTAGCGTTATCTTAATCTTACAATAGAGAGTCTTCGGCCACGGGGAAAATGCAACGGGATGTTGAGCCTGCTTTGCGTTCGAGTTCTCTTTTTCCCTGGCTTCTTTGCAGGATGTCTTTCCTAATTCGTCGCAACCCCTGCGTCGAATGTGCGGCGTGTATCGAAAACGAACGTCCGCAGTATCAAAACCGCACATCTGATTGGCTCCTTTCCCGCGTTGTTGGCGTTTTTTCGCGTTTTAGCGGTCGGCATGAACCTTGTAGAAGTAGATATGAATTTGACAATAACAGGAAAATGCCAGATGGACGATCTCGGGAGGTATTTTGTGAAGAACGCGATACAAGAGGTATTGCAAGGGAGCAGGGGGCTGGAGCTGATCAAAGGTCACGGCGAAGTGATTCTCGCTATCGAAGATGAAGAGATGTTGAGGGATTTCCTGCATACGGTACTCGGAGAAGGCGGGTACAAGGTGATTCTTGCGGCGGATGGCACGGAAGGTTTTCAGACTTATATGAAGAGGAAGAATGAAATAGATCTGGTCCTATTGGACATGGGGCTTCCCGGTATGAGCGGGGAGGACGTCCTGTCGGGGATTCTCTCCTCGAACCCCAAGGCAAAAGTCATTTCGGTGAGCGGATACATTGAACCGGAAGTGCGGGCCGGGGCTCTCCGAAACGGTGCCGTGGATTACCTTCCAAAACCATATTTCATGGAAGATTTGCTGCTGAAGCTTCATCGCACGCTGCATAGAAGACTTCAGCTGGCGGTGTGAGTGGGTTTGCGCTTGTGGAAGAGCCGTGTCAAATATCAGACAGCCGCAGTGGGTCATCCCTCAGGATGTTCACGGTGCAGCCTGCACCGCCGCTGAGGAAGTACATCGAGTGCTACTACGGCGAGGAGACGATCATTAGGGAGTACAAAACCCCGCAAGTACCCCACCATTTGATACTCCTGCCTCTGGCGTGCGTCGAAATGCACTTCTGTTACTACGACACATCGCTGTTCATAAGCGGCAAGAGAAACGGATCCCAGTTTCGTAGCCTGATTGTCGGCGGGCACGACATTCATACTCATCACATCGTCAACAATTTCAGGGAAGTCGCGAAACAGATACACGTTAAGTTTAAGCCGGGCGGCTTCTGCGAACTTCTGGGAATACCCGAAATCGAGATTCGTGATTCTTTCATGACCACAGATATGGTGCTGGGTAACGATGCCGGACTGCTGGAGGACAATCTCAACAATGCTTGTTCAACGCAGGAGAGGGTAGACATACTTGATCGGTTTCTTACGGGGAGACTAAGCAATGCCCGGAAGGAAAAGCGGGCGGACCAGAATGACTCGGCCGTTAAATGGATAATCGAGAGCCGGGGTACCTTGAAGGTCGCCACTCTTTTGGATCATATGAGCGTAAGCAAACGGACACTCGAACGCCACTTCACGAGCCGTTTCGGTCTTACACCCAAGGAGTTCGCTAGAGTTGTCCGCTTCAAGGTGGTACTGAACACGATCCTTTCGACATCATCCGTGGATTGGCAAGAACTGGTGGACGCTTACGGGTATTACGACCAGTCACATCTGATAAACGAGTTCAGGCGTGCCACGACTTTTCCGCCCGAACTTTTCCTGAGGCAAAAAGGGAATACCGTTATCAAGTACAAGACGGGGATCTTTCTTACCAGGCCACTCGACACACAGCCGACCGCATACAGGGAAATCATGAAGGAAACGTTCGAGAATGAGATCCGGAACGGAACCGGCAGGATGAGTAAATCGCCGGACTACAGAAGAAACAAGTAGCCACCTATGAAGGCACATGACACTGTGCCTTCGGAGACTTGGGGTGAAACGTGGTTTCGAGCCTCTTTGCCGGTTTACGACAATCATGATCTTACGGACCGACAGAAGGCATAGAGTAAACTGTCGCTTTTTTCCAATACAAAATCCTGAAGATCGCATAATTTACCTGCAAATGTCGGGAGGATTGGACGTGGGAATTTCCGAAATCCACGAGTTGAAAGGATCAATGTAGAAATCGAAAACCGGGGGAAGACCGCATCGGGGGATCAAAACCGGCTGCTGCTTTCAGGGCAGCGGCTCTGGGAGGTACAGGAGTGGAGAATGACGGGCACTGCGATTTGTTCGTTGGGGAGTTTATAGTGGTGTGGAGCAAATCGCGGCCATTCTCCACTTTTTTCAGGCTAGGCATGAAAGCGAATGAGTTTGAATGCCGGCTGATGCTTGGTGGTCAGGCCGGGTCGTTTCTCTGTTTGTACCCATATGTCGCCAAGCGCAACCAAAGCTGGGAATTTCTCAACGGGCAGGATTTTGCCCTGCAGGAGTAGTCCCGAAGTTCCATCGCGCCCGCGGCTACAAGCGTTTCACAATGGATTCACCGAGAGTTCAGGCCGTGAGTAGAAAAGAGCAAAAACCAAAAGCCTGGGAGGTGGCATGAATTTCCAGAATTAGCAAAGGATCAAGAATAAACCGGATACGATTCCCCAACCGGCGGACCGGCGCGAATTGTAATCAGGGCCCTCAGCACCAGCCATTTGCAAGCATGGTGCGAGTCGTCTCCCTCCCAGGGGTCCTCATGTTGCTATTTCTTCTGGAAATTGCTAACCTTATGCAAATAACGGGTGGCGCATGGGAGTCAAAAAATTCACACTTGCTGCAGACATAATCACCGACGCTCCGAAGGAGATCGAGCCGGTCCTGACGGAGCTTGTGGGGGCAGACGCAATACTGAGAATTGACCACGGATTCCGGGTCAGAGCGACGATGGAAGGAGAAACTGCCCGCGAACTCAACCGCGGCCTGTTGTCCGCACTGAGGCGGGTTTCCAAGAGGACTACGCTCAGAGCAGAATGGACAAATAACGGCCTGACGGAGCGGTTCTTCGACTATGTGCCGAAGGGGGCCCGAAAAGGATGACAAGATCTAAATAGACATACATCTGTTCGTGATTGCGGTAGACCTGGGCGTCATGCCAGAAAACGGACCGACCAGTTCTTCGCAGACAATGTCAACTTACAGGAGGTGCTAACATGCCATTCCCTTTTCTCCGTGTCGTCTTCGCTGACAGCGCTTGGCCTGGGAATAATCATCGGTCTCGTGAGTCGAGAGATACGCCAGAGGGCAGGCGCAGGCGCAAAGGTGTAGATCGCATCCGGTGACATGAAGTCTGACTGGCAGATCGTCGGCCAAGCGATGACGCGCCGGGTGTCCAATCGCTCCGCGGCTGCCGACGTTATTCGAGCTCACTCGGGTGTGGGAAGGGCGCTAAGGACCGCCGGACTGTCATGGCTCCTTCTGAGACCGGGACTGACCCTCCGCACGGCTGACTGGCTCCTTGGCTTGCCTGACAAGCAAGCCCGATGTCTGCGGACAGCCTGAAGTGGGACAAGATGGGGACTTGGGTAGTGTCTCAGTTTGATTTAACGCAAAGTTCGCAAAGACAAATAATCGCAGAGACCGCGAAAGAATATAGTTGTTCTGCGTGCTTTGCGCCTTCTTTGCGTCCTCTGCGTTGAATATTTTTAAACTGAGCCAGTACCGGGACTTGACAAGAAGGTACCCGCGCAATAAATTCAAGCCATGATGGTCTCGCAGCGGCCAGCATAGGGAGGCTAAATGAAACGACAGGGATTTGCGCACAAATTCGTGGAAGCCGGCTCGGGCGTGTTAATTGCGGCGATGGTGCTTAGCGCGTGTACGAAGAGCAACCGCATTGTAGTCGCCCCGGCTCAACCTAATTTGGTCCCGATGTCTCTGGGCAATTCATGGGCCTACGAGAGTATAACTTACGATTCCTCACATTCTGTCCAAAGCGACTCCACTTTCAGGGTCGTGGTTAACAAGGACACCAGCGTTTTGGGCAGGCACATGTTTGATTTTTGGGACTACGGATTGTGCGAAAATGTGGAGGGCGGCTTTGTTCGGTTCTACAGTTCCACAGACGACAACTTCATAAACTACATTGTACTCTTCAGGTTTCCTCCTGTGCGGGGTGAAGCTTACAAATCCGATACCTCGGATGTAGTCGTTGGTTCTCCGGATTCATTGATAGTAGTGCCGTCGGGCTCTTTCCATTGTGCCCAGTACCGGTACTACTGCCAGAATTCTTTGATGGCTGATTACTTCGTCTGTGAGGATGTGGGGATTATAAAGGTTGTCAATTATTTCGGTTACCAAGACCCACAGCTCGCCCGTCGAGAAAGAAGGATCCAGCAGTTGACCGGCTACACAGTGGACTAGCATCCATATCCACGTGACCGCCCGATTCACCCGGTCTCATCATGTTGTGATATCTACACTCTCTTCACCGGCCACTCTTGCTTCCAGGAGCGCCTCAGACATCTCTCGATTAAATAATCCCACAGTTTCATGTTACTTCCCGATTCTGTTTGCTACGCTCCTTCCGCTGCTTGTTTTGCTGGTATTACACCGGACCGCTCTTTTGGGGTACGCCGACGCGGACCAAGGTAGAACAGTGATCCACCCTTAAGGGTGCTCTCTTCGAATTCCTGAAATATCGTGGAGCATGGGCTGCCTGATTGCTTTGCTGAAGAGAAGGCGCTATTTTTCCGGCCGAGAGGGAAGACGTCTTTAAGCCGATCCATTGGTATTCGGCTTATTACAATGATGCATATCTATACTGCAAAAAAGAAGAGGCTCTTCATGAAGGCGATCCTATTAACTGTTTTAGGGGCGTGTCTAATTCCACTTGTCGCACGCGGAAGCACGGAAGCGAAGGATGCAAAACCGGCACCTTCGAAGGCCGATTCACTGAATGTGTGGATACCAACTGTGGTTACCGCCTTGAATATAAGTCAGATTGCGTTCAACAACTGGACTCAGGGCGGCTCGAACGCCCTGGCGTGGACCGCAACGGCGAACGTCGGTTATAACTATAAAGGCGCGACATGGGGCCTGCAGAACCATCTTCGTGCTTCGTACGGGAGAAGCAAGATCGGAAGCCAGAACTCGATAGTTACCGACAACAATCTTCTGTTCGAGAACGTGCTGACGTATAATGTCGGCTGGGCGACGAATCCTTTCTTCAGCAACACGGTGATCACCACCATCGCTGAAGGGTATTCTTATGCCGCGAGCGTACCGGTTCCGATAGCTAACTTCTTCGACCCTGGCTATGTGACACAAAGTCTTGGATTCGACTACAGCAAATCGAGCGTCTTCACGACGCGGCTGGGAATCGCCTCACAGGAAGTTTTCGCGAATAAGTACCGTCAATACACCGACAATCCGACTACGTTGAACAAAATGGAGGCTTTCAAACTTGAAACGGGTTTTGAATCCGTGACCCGCGGCAAAGTCCATATCGCCGAAAACATGCTCCTGACAAGCGGACTCCGCCTCTTCACGAGGTTCAACCATCTCGATGTGTGGGACGTGAGGTGGGACAACCTTATCGCCGCGAAGGTCAACTCATTTATAAATGTCAGCTTCACTTACGAACTCGTATACCAGAAAGATCAGTCGTTACGCACTCAGATGAAGGAAGGTCTCCAGATGGGACTCACATACACGATTTTCTGAGAAGAAGAATCGTGTTGAACCGGCTTGATGAAATTAACAGACATAAGGGCCCATACTTAGATCTAGTATTTTCCTCACAGGTGAGCACATTCTCCTTTCAGTGGAACATTTCCAGAAGACGTGAAATTGTCATTTGGAAGAATAATATTTGACAGTAGGAATTGTCCCGTGTAGGCAACGGAGCTCATGGAAGGAACTGCAGGGAACCGATGAAAGTATTTGACAGCGGAATGCCCGTCGAGGCATACTGGAACAGCTTATTCGATATTCCTCTCATAGTCGATTGGCTCAATGCAAAGGAAGCTGGCGGTCCGGTCGTCGAAATCGGCTGCGGCTATGGCACATTCACGGTTCCAATCGCGAGAGAAGCAAGATTCGGTGTCTACGCTTTTGACATCGATTTCTCCATGATTGAAGTTGCGAAAAAGAATGTGCAAGGAGCCGGCATTAATAATGTTGAATTCTATCTTCGCGATGTTCTTGATCCGGGCACGGGCCTTAGATCGAACAGTGTCGGCATGGTCCTCCTCTTCAATATCCTGCATTTTCACAAAAGGAGGGTTTTACTCGAAGAGGCATGCCGGATACTGAGGCCGGGAGGCGTCGTTGCGATAATACACTGGCGGAAGGATATCGAGACACCTCGAGGTCCGGAAGTTCAATCGCGCCCCGACAAACACATAATCCTAGATTCCGCCGCCGGTCTTGATTTGTCTTTCGGAGGCAACAGCAGGATTCTAGAACCCTACCATTGGGGTATGCAGCTGTTTAAAACCATTAGATAAACTAAGGGGAGTCGATGAGCATTCTTGTTATGATTAATGATGCTCCATGCTGCGATTCTTCGGTGCTCTTTAGCGAAGAAGAACGTTTTCCTTTATCTCGGGTGCAGTGAAAGAGATGTGAGCCGGGAAGGGAAGCGGTACTTCAAGCGGTCGCGACCAGATTGATGGGTTGTCCGGCGTGTTCGTGAACCCGTTAACGGCGAAAAGCTGACGACAAGCAACATTCGCGTCCGTAAGTCGTAATACCCCGTCCATTGTCGATTCATGTTCCAGGTCAAGCTGGTTTGCCAGATAGGCCAGGAAGGATTCCTCGATGTCCAAACCGAGAGCCCGGCAGCTCATTACCATGTGTTCGATACGGTTTCGGTTTACCCACGCCGCGCCGATCAAGCCGTATTGCGTGAAGCGGTCCTCTGCACGGAGGACATAGAGACGCGCGCCGGCGGCGAAGATCTTTTGGCACTGCTCTAATGTGTAGCGCTCGCCCGTTGTGTTGAACTGGTTGGTTTTATTAAGCAGTTCAAGGGCCCGGTTCATATGCAGGTCATTGGTATCATAAACGATCGACACAGCTACTTGAAGATGGAGGGATTGTAGGAACTCTTCATGCGAAAGTGCTCGGCGGACAGATTCACGCTCCAATTGACCCTTCACCATCTCAGTTCTCCGGCTGGATTCATGTGTGATTACTGGCAGTTGAGTCTCCGGGGCCCATAGAAGAATTCGTTTCAAATAGTAAGGATGACTTCCCAGCACGCGCACGCCCGGCAGTCCCGCCTGAACCGATGCGCGTTCCACGGGGTTGTCGTCAATCATTACAACATTCCTCGGGAGGAGGTTCACTTCCCGAAGAATTTCGGCAAGGTTCTCGACTTTGCTTCGAAAATTTATCCTGTGAATCGCAAAATCCGAAAGAGCGATGTGGCCCTGGACTATGTCGTTCCACTTCTCGCGGATAAATTGTTCGTCGTTCTTGCTGACGATCACCAGCAGAATGCCGCGCTTTTTCAGATAGAGAAGGGTTTCCATAAATCCCATAGGCCATCCCTCCATGGCTCCCACAGTTCCGTCAGCTGCTACTCCCCGCCATAGAGTATCATCGAGATCCACCGCTACCAACTTAACGATGTCTTGCTGTTTGAGCGTACGATGCATTGCAAAGATCTCATAAAGCAAAGCCTCGAAAAATTCGAGCCAGCGCGCATAATAATGATGCTGCATTGGTAACGGTGGCTGAAGGCGGTTCAGGTCGTACTCGTGGTCGCCGTCGCTTAGCGACGTTCCATGTCTGAATGACCACACCGCATCGTCCTGGACGGCTTTCTTGCCGATGCCGCTTGAAATCTGGTCGACGTCGACAAAGTACGCGTTTTCTCTCTTGGCAAGTTCTGAAGCCAGGAACATGTTAAGCCGTTCCATGAAGTGCTGGATGTTCCGGATATCGTAACGCGGCTGCAATCGGCCGAGCGGATTCTGCTGTGGTACCATGAAGCCAAGGACGAAAGTCAAAAGTTTGTTTTCGGCGTTCAGCTTCATGATGTTGTCCAAATAGCGGGCCAGATAATCCTGAGTCTGCGTCAGGAATTCTTCGTGGCTCCGGACGTCATCGGGCAATTGGAAGTACGCATTTCCAAGGATAGACCGCAGAGGGAGGTGGATGATCTGAAAATCATATAGGGATACTTTTTCCGGTGAAATTTCGGGAAATGTCTCGAAATTGTTCAGCAGAACAAAGTCGCCTTTGAAACCAGGATTGATCATTGAGGCGACCTCAGGAAACGGCTCCGCAAGGCAAGCCCCAACGACCAGAAATCGCAATGGCTGGTCCGGGGTCGTTTGGAGATCGATGGGCGTTCGGTAGCGGGGTCCGTTGTGCTGCGCGAAAAGTTCCGGGCTTACCTCGGTGAATCGAGGTATGTTTAAAAAGTCTGCTGTTTTCCCAACGGTGCTAGTCATACAGTATTGAATTTCTCTTGTGCTGCGCTTTCGCTGTTACATTATGAATATCGGACAGAATTAAACAGACTTTAGAGTGACTTCAGGGAGTAAGGAGGAAGGAGTCTCAGTTCTATTTATTCTCATTCTCACCAGGGGCTGCCAACCGCTCTTGATTGTATCGCGGGTTTCCCATCCCGGCGAACTATCCGGGAAAGTCCGCTGTGGCTTGTAGACTATGCCGGCTTCTCGTTAACTTGGGAAAAATTGGCTGATCCATGCTCATACATATCCAATCTTTTCTGGAAATAGTCTTCCTGGGTTTCATTGCGTTGTTTCCGGTGGTTAATCCGATCGGCACGGCGCTTATGGTTGACCCGTATTTTTCGGGCCTATCGAGAAGCGAAAGGGTAAGCGCGGCCAGAAAAATTTCCATCTATGCGCTCGGAATCTGTGTCTTCACCTTGCTTGTCGGTCACTGGGTACTGCAGTTGTTTGGGCTGTCTGTCCCGATAATCCAGTTGGGCGGCGGAATCATGATCTGTAAAATCGGTTGGGAGTTCCTTACCACCGATAAATCCAACGATCCATCCAGTCCGGTCCCTCGGGATTCAGGCGAAAAAGAGCTGACTCAGCTGGAAAGCAAGCTGTTCTACCCTATTACGTTTCCAATTACCACAGGTGCCGGAACCATCGCCGTGCTCTTCACGCTGAGTGCCCACGTACAGGAAAAGACGTTCTCCGGTTATATGCTCAATAACGCAGCTCTTTTGTTTTCTATCCTTGGAATCTGTATCCTGATTTTCATTTTCTATGTGAATGCCGGTCGTCTGATCAAATACATGGGCTCTCACAATGAGAAGATCGTAAACCGCCTGATGGCCTTCCTGATTTTTTGCGTCGGCTTACAGATCGCCGTCGGCGGTATTACCGATTTGATTCATCGTTGACCCGGGCCCGGAAGCGGGATCGCGATTTAGGGAGCCGCGTGCAATTGCGACTCACCTTGAAATCGTGATGGCTATACCGGTGAGTCGCAATTCGTCTGCCCATCCAAAATCCCCCGGATTCGAAGACTTTCCCGTATAGAACACATACCTCGACTATATATTTCGCGTCGTCTAGACACAAAATTGGGTACAGTTTGATAGTCCGGTAAGCGTATCAATTTGCGGTTGGTGGTTTTGGTAAATTTAGAGAGTTTTTGATCCAATCGCGAGAGTGTAATTTCACGTTGCACAACTCGATTGGAGCGAAGCCGTTTCTATATTTCCTTTTCC
>JBJKQU010000055.1:0-15138 GCA_046705025.1 Candidatus Kryptoniota bacterium
TAAAATCGAGTTGTATGTCAAGTCCTATAACAAGCATCCTCATCCATTCTCTTGGACTGCAACTCCCGATTCAATACTGGACAAGATCAGAAGAGTTTGTCAATTTATTTCCGAGACACAACACTAGGTGAGG
The DNA here is from genome assembly GCA_046705025.1 of Candidatus Kryptoniota bacterium. Taxonomy (GTDB): domain Bacteria; phylum Bacteroidota; class Ignavibacteria; order Kryptoniales; family JAKASW01; genus JAKASW01. The sequence continues at coordinate 134 of JBJKQU010000055.1, forward strand.
CTTGCACGACAAGTCACTCACCCCTTTTCATGTAGTATCGTACATACTCTTTCCAAACTTGATAGAAACGGTTATGAACATTCCGTCCTTGCGCGGATGACATTCACGTCATAATCCCGATTACAGAGAGGTCAGCCAGTATGGCAGCGCCAACACCCCTTACCGACTTTCGTCTCCGCTCAATGCCCGATTCAGGCATCGACCTCTACTTTTACTGCCGTACCTCCGGATCCCGCTCTGCCAATCGTGAACGTTCCGCCAACGCTGAGAGCCCGCTCTCTCATACCGAGGATCCCGAGTCCTTTTTCCTTCCCGGTCTCGCCCTCTCCGATGCCACGGCCGTTGTCTGCTACCTCAAGTGTTACCCTGCCCCCGTACTTGCTGAGGCGGACATCAACCACTGAGGCTCCGGAATGCTTCACAACGTTTGTCATAGCTTCCTGGAATATCCTGAATAGTGCGGACGACTTCTGCTTGTCCATACCGGCGATGCGTCCCCCGGCGCGGAAGCGACAGTATAGACCTGTTTGTTCGACGTATTGATCCACCGACCTGCGCACGGCGTCTACAAGGCCCAGCTCGTCCAGCTCCTCCGGCCTCAATTCTGTCGCGATTCTGCGCACATCGCGCATCAGGCCGTCCACGAGAGCCAGAGAGCGTTCCAACTCGCTGATATCCTTTGAGATGCTCTCGCGCGAGCGGCGTTTCTTGAGGTTGTCTCGTGTGATGGACAGGCCTATTTTCAGGCGGGTCATTTTCTGGCCCAGCTCGTCATGAATCTCACGGGCTATCGAGGCTCGTTCTTCCTCCCTCGCGGTCTGGATTTTCAAAACAAAGACCCTCACTTGTTCCCGCAACTCAGTCACCCGTTTGTCGAGAGTCACCTGATTCTCGATCCGCTCGGTCATGATCTCCATGGTTTGTGCGACCCGGGCAAGAGATCCATCGCTCTGTGGATAGGCGCTTGACCTCCGCTGCGATCGTTTGTCGAAATAGAGACACGCCAGCGCAAAGAGCGATGACAGCAGCGATAAGGACACCACCCAGACCGAAGGCTCTGCCGGCCGCGCTTCGGCCGCGAATGAAATGAAGAGGATGCTTGCGACAAGAAAGAACGCGAGGGAAATTACAGCGACCAAATATGACCCCCTATGGTGCTTCGGCAACAATTTCATGTTCTCTAAATGGCCTCCCTTCGTTGTCTACTTCGATCACATTCTGTACCACAGCCGTCCCCGATCGTAGGATAACCGGCTTGCCAGACTGTATGCCGCTCGTGCATGAGGTGGAGTTGGGGACTATTGTTGCAGTCGTAAGAATACTCTCCATACTAGATTGGGCCTGGAACGGCAGCAATCCGAAGACTTTTCCGTACCCCCTCGTGCGTTACTGTATCTGACCAGCTGATGGCTAATTTGATGAATACTGATGCACAATTGCAAGGATTCGGATCACGCTCACCCAGACTTCGCGTGAGCGAGATTCAGTACATGGGGTCCCACCAAGGAAGGAATCAAGCTTGAATTCACTCGGTTTTTCTCAGTTGATGTAGCCGAGCATCAATTACAAACTCAGCTCTACCTCGGCTCCGCCGTTTTGCTCCAAATCCTTTTTGCAGTCTTCGCAATCTAGTTCGGTTATCACCCGCCTGATGCCGTTTTGAACATCCCTGATGATCTGATCGTAATCGTCATCGGTCCACGAAGGGAGCTTGGCCCTTGTCTGCGTAACGCTGTTCACCTTTACCAAAATAGCTTTCATCTCCGTCTCCTTTCTAGCGGCTGCTCTTCAATTGACCAAAAAGTCCGGGGTCAAGCGACATCCCGAAATAGAAATTCGAGCGGAAGGTCCACGGCTGGGCTGGATCCAATCCAAAACGGAGACCTGCGATAAGATCTCCCTGCGTAATCAGTTTGAAACTGGTACCGATAAGGAAGACCGCATCCTGCGTCCCGGTACCTCCGATTTGTATTCCCATCGTCGGGTTGAATCTCTTGAAGAAAGGTGTCGAATCGATGAAGTAATCTTTCGGGGACAGCACCAGGACGAAATTGGTTATCAGCCTGGCCTCCCGACCGTAGTTGAAGACGCCAAAGCCGGCACGAGCCCTGAGACTGCTCGGCAGCTCCGGCGCGGCAACAATCGCAATCTTGTCGTCGTAGATTTTTAGCTTTCTGTTCGTAGCAACCGAGGGCGCCTGCTCGTAGAACCACGCCCCCTTTGCGTAATCGTAAACCACATTGACGCTGACTATACCGACCGTTGTCTCCGATGAATTCAGCAGACCTTCGAAGAATGCAGATAGAGGCGGCATCTCCATCGGAATTTTCTTCGTACCGGACAGGTCCCTGGAATAAAAAACTGTAACGTTAGAATAGACATCCATGACCTTTATGCGGATCCTGTCCAGCAGCTGCACGACGTTCGGCGTCACGAGGAACAGCTCCAACGTGTAGCTTCCTGCACCGAACGGGACGTTTTCGAACCCTCTCACGACAGTCTTTTCGAAGCCGTTGATTGCCTGAAGCTTCTTTGTGAACTCATCCAGCTTCACGGATGACACGTCGTAAACACTGTCCAGCTTGCTCCTCGGCATCTGGGCATCAATGGCCAAGGCCGTCGAATCATGCGCCACCCTGATCCGGTAACTGCCTCCGGCCTTGTTTGTCGCAAAGTACACGCCCCCGTACCCCGTCTGAACCGTGAAGGTGTCTGGGCCTGGAGTGGAGAAAGGAAAGACAATGAACCCGCCTCGCATGCTCTTCTTCCTGAAATCGTTGTCGACTATCTTGTCTGTATCGAATGAAAACAGGGTATTGGGGTAGAACCTGATCGCGATCTGATCGCCCGGCAGAATCGTATTTGAGAGCCTGCCCGGCCCCCTTTTTCCGGGTGAGTTGCCGAACATGTCGTAGTACACGTAATACCTGAAGTGCTGGCCTTCAATCGATACCCTATCGGTCAGAAGGGAGAAATCCTGGGCAAAGACAGCTGCCGCTGCTGACATGAACCACAAAAGCGCGAGAGGTGCGGCGCGAAGTCTGTATCTTTTCATGAGTCTTCCTCCTTTCACCGTGTGCAACTGCTTGCACCGTTTCCTTTGTTTCTTGGCGGGCTATGCCTTCTTACTGTTCCGAATGATCTGTTCGAACCGGTCGCCTTCGATATCTGTCTTGACCTGAACCCATACCGGGAAGTGGTCCGACATCTGGAAACTGAATTGCTGCTTTGTGTAATTCTCGTCGGGGAACAGTTCCTTGATACACTTGCCGCGGTCGAAGAAGTTTATTGTACCGCCGGCTGTTATCCTGCGTTTGTTAAGATCCTGTGCAGGTTCGGTCTTGTCCCTGGTGGGGAGATGCAGGATCTGATCATACCGGGCGGTCTCTTTAAGATTAGAGCCGCCGATAATTCTGTCCCCTTCTTCGAGGTCTACCAGCACATCGGGAATCTGAAGCCCACAGCTTGTGAGAGCCTTGAATAGTTTGTCACCGATCTTGGGAACGTTGAAGTCGCCCATCACGATCAGGTCGTGGTCCTCGACGTACTTGTCGTTGAATCTCGTGCCGATCCAATCCGAAAGCATCTGCAGCTCCGCCTTTCTCCCGGCGACATTTCCCCACCGTGCATGTGTGGCTATGGCAATGAAGTCGAAGTTGCCTGCCCGGAACGAGCACATGTACGGGGCGCGCCAGAAGGATCGAGCGGCGAGATACTCCTTTCCCACTTTCTTCCGCGGCGCGTCGACCTCCGCGGCCAGACCGTTGAACGTAACCGCCCGCCTGTCGAACAGGAAAGCGATCCGTTCCTTGTTCCCGCCGTAGTCTTCTATCCAATCCGAGTAAACAACATCCCAGGTCACTCCGAGGTACGGCAGGACCCGGCCGAGGTCCGTCAGGTCGTCCCTCAGCTCGACGAGGGCTACGAGATCAAACTGACCGAGAATCTCCGCTATATAATGAATCGCTGCCGGGGTGCGGTCCGACTTTCCGAACTCCCTGATATTCCAGACTGCGACGTTGATGGATTCATCCAGCTTCGATGAGGTAACCTTTGCACGATTGATCTGTTTCTTCAATGACAGAAGCCCTCGTGCTATCTGTGGAGAGACATCTCCGTGATGCATGCTTACCTCCTATTCTCGAGCCGTGAGCAGGTCAGTGGGCGGGTCGAGGGGCAGATTTCTCCCGCAAACGGCTATTTGATTACGGTCAGGGTCTGGAGTTCAAAAGCGCAAAAGCCCGCAGAAAAACGCACCAAATTACATTCTGTCGGGAATTCCCTCCGCCGGGTGAAAACGGATCGGAACATTCCACAAGGTTTGTCTTTGCCGTTAGCGTTCCGAAAAACAGCCTCCCATTCATGCTTTTTCTCGCCGCCCTTCGCGAGAATCTAATTCCCGTCGGGTGAAATGTCAAGCTGACCGGGAACATTCACCGAAGCCGCGAACTCTGTTGATGCCATCATTATCCTCTTGAAGATTTCCCCGCTTAGGAATACTATAAACGAAAGTAAACGATATGGTTTCATACCAACCGCCTTCTCAAGGAGGGGACAAATGACATCCGAACTAAGCGAGAGAGCAAAGCGTGTGCAGGATTTCTTAAGCGCCAGAGGTTTTACTTTCGAGGTGAAGGAACTGCCCGCCTCCACCAGGACCGCTCAAGAGGCGGCCGACAGTATCGGGTGCAACACTTCACAGATAGCGAAGTCGCTCGTGTTCAGAGATACGGGAACAGATCGGCCGGTACTGGTGATAGCATCGGGAACAAACCGGGTTGACGTGGGGAAAATCTGGAAGGCCACCGGGTTGAAGCTCGGCAAAGCTGATGGAAAATACGTGAAGGAAAGAGTCGGGTACGCCATAGGGGGCGTGCCGCCGGTCGGACACAATGAGCAGCTGGAAACCCTGCTCGATCCGGATTTAAAAAGTTACGACACGATATGGGCGGCGGCCGGAACTCCAAATGCCGTCTTCCAGTTGAAACCGACGGACCTCGACCGCCTCACAAACGGAAGGTGGATCGAGTTGAAGGAGGATACTGAGTAGCCTTGCCAAGGCTTCCAGGGCACCCCGGGAAGGTCACCGAGGGATATCGTGACCACATTCCCAGGGTCACTTAGATTAACGATTTCTTAATTTGCATCAAGAGCACTTCTTTTCGATTATTTATCAACAGAGAACTTTCAATACGAGGACAATTATGAAGAAGGTCTTGCCGTTTGTCTTGATTGCCGCTTTCGCGTCCGGGTTTTATGCGATGCCGCCGAAGGATAGCGCGGCCAGAAAGTCCGAATTTCTCCCCAAATACTCTCACATCGTGATCGTCATAGAAGAGAACAAATACTATTCCAGAGTAATCGGGAACAAGAATGCCCCGTTCATCAACAGCGTCCTGGTGAAACAAGGAGCCAACCTGACGCGCATGTTAGCCGATGAACACAACAGCGAAGGCAATTACTTCTGGCTCTTCTCGGGCAGCAACCAGAATGTCGGGTACCATGACGTCATTCCGACGCAACAGAACAACCCGAAATATCCTTTCGAATCTCCTAACCTCGCCGAAGAGCTGATCAAAGCGGGCTACACGTTCAAGGGATACGCTGAAAGCCTCCCCCACATCGGCGACAAAGTCGACCGAACCGGCGACTACGCGAGAAAGCACGTGCCATGGATAAGTTTCGGGAATATCCCGGACGGCAAAACCGAAGAGACCACGGTCAATTTGCAGTTCAAACAGTTCCCGAAGGATTTCAATAAACTCCCCACCGTCAGCATCGTTATCCCAAACCTGATCGACGACATGCACAGCGGCGAGTGGTCGATGAGAGTCAAGGACGGAGACCAATGGCTGCAGAAAAACCTTGGCGGCTACTACAGGTGGGCAAAGACACACAACAGCCTGCTGATCGTTACGTTCGACGAGAACAGCGACCGGTCGCACTATACCGGATTGACTAACCCTGCGAGCGAGCAGCGAGACATAAGAAACAGAATACCCACGATAATCGCCGGCGCACACATCAAACCCGGCAACTACCCGGAAGGCATCGGGGTCACTCACGTTAACCTCCTCCGCACCATCGAAGCGATCTATGGCCTCCCAGGAGCCGGCCACCAACAGGTCAACGCTCTCAAGTACGGGATAAGAAACGACTATGTCATCAGAGACATCTTCACCGGGAGATGAACCAGGAACCTTGCGAGGTCGCAAGGCAAATCCTTCGGGACCTTCGCCCCGTCTGCAGGACCACTTTCGGGAAGCAATGCCTCCGGCACGGAGAAGGTACCGCTTCGCGGCAAGGTAACTCAGGCTCGCCGAACTCCGCCGCTACCAATTTCTGGTAGTGTCTCAGTTTGATTTAACGCAAAGACAAATAATCACAGAGAGCGCGAAAGAATATAGCTGTTCTGCGTCCTTTGCGCCTTCTTTGCGTCCTCTGCGTCGAATATTTCTAAAATGAGCCAGTACCCAATTTCTTGATCTGTAAACAAAATTTCCATATAATTATACCCAGAACCACCTAGAGGTTTGGCTTGAAAAGCAAGGTCAGAATAGAACTCGGCGGAGCCCCCTCCATCCCGAAATACCGCCAGATCATAAACTCGATCGAACTGTCGCTCCGAAACGGTGAGCTCAAAAGAGGTGACCGCATCCCTTCCCTGAACGAACTCTGCAAAGAGCACGGCCTCTCTCAAGACACCGTCATCGTCGCATATAATGAGCTGAAGAAGAGAGGCATCGTGACTTCAACAGTAGGCAAAGGGTATTACATCCTCGACGACCGTCTTGATGCCCAACACAGAGTCTTCCTCCTCTTCGACAAGCTTACTGCATACAAGGAGATTCTCTACGGCTCCTTTAAAGAGGCGTTGAAGGGCGAAGCGACCGAGCGAATCTTCTTCCATCACAACAACCCGCAGATATTCAGGACGCTCATCGAGACTTCGCTCGGACAGTTTACCGATTACATAGTCATGCCGATAGCGGACGAAGACGCGCTCACGGCCCTTAAGATGCTGAACCAGGACAGAGTGTATATCCTAGACCAGGGTCGCTCACGGTTCGGCAACCAATACCCCGGAGTTTATCAGAATTTCGAGAAGGATGTTCACGATGTATTCACGGACAACATTGACCTCGTTGACAAATATGACAGGGCGGTAATCGTGATCAGAGAGCAGCGGGGACATTACGGCGAAATTGTCGCCGGCCTGAGGAAATTTTGCGGCGAGCACTCGATTCAAATGGCGGTTGAAAGCAACGCAGGCTCCTTATGTCCGGAACGCGGCAGCCTGTACCTCGTGGTCGACGACAGAGACCTGGTCACAATCGTGAAGAAGACAGCCGCGTGCGAAATGAAACTGGGCTCCGATGTCGGGGTGATTTCGTACAACGAGTCTCCCCTGAAGGAGGTAATCGGTAACGGAATCGCCACTATCTCGACGGACTTCGCTCAAATGGGAAAATCAATCGCCCGAATGGTAATCAACGGTAAGCGCAAACACATCGACAATCCCTTCGCAATGATAAACCGGGCTTCGATATGATTACGAACAGTACCGGTCTGCATCTCACCATAACTGATCCTCCCCAAACGTTGGAACGTGAGACGGGTCTGATCGGCGGCGTGAGTGTCGTCGTGAGCCGGAAGAAGCTGAAGGACCTCCAAGGCCTGTTCGCCGACAGGAACGCGTACACACTCCTGGATCCCGAGACACTCGTGTACAGCGTGCAGGCTCATATGCCTGTCGACGAAGGAACACCCGGGGGACTGTTCTTCGGCAATACGATCGTAGAGCCCGGCAAAGTAGGAAATGAATACTTCATAACGCACGGCCACTTCCACGCAAATGCCGACAGAGCCGAGTACTACTGGGGAGTGAAGGGCGAAGGGATCCTCATTTTGATGGACCTTGATCGCAAGACATGGGGCGAAAGGGTGTTCCCGGGAAGTCTTCACTACATCCCGGGAAACGTAGCTCACCGGCTGGCCAACACCGGCCCAATTCCGTTGACCGTCGGCGCCTGCTGGCATTCTGATGCGGGCCATAATTACGACGAAATCGATATGAACGGCTTCTCAGCGAGGCTCTACGAAGTGGAAGGCTCGCCAAGACTCGTCGAGGTTTGCAGGTGAGCTTGAAGGCTATCGCGCTCGACCTCGGCGGAACTCGGATTAAAGTTGGAATCACCGACGGCGGCAGACTCCTGGCAAACAGCGTCATCGACGCCTATTCAAGCGGCGGTCTTGTCCCCAGACTGCATGCTATCGAGGCCGAGGTGTCTTCCCTTCTCCTGAAGGCCGGCCTTCGGACAAACGACGCCGCCGGTGTCGGAATATCGATTCCGGGCATCGTCGATTCAAATGAGATGAAGCTCCTTTCGGTGAACGAGAAATATCGCGACGCCGTCGGGTTTGATTTTCAAAGATGGGCGAAGGAGAACTGGGACCTGCCGCTGGTTCTCGAGAATGACGCCCGCGCTGCAGTAATAGGGGAGTGGCAGTACGGTGCCGGAAAAGGGTGCGACAACCTGGTGATGGTTACGCTCGGCACCGGGATCGGCGGTGCCGCGATCGTCGAAGGGAAAGTACTTCGCGGGACGCACTTCCAGGCTGGTATTCTGCCGGGACACTTCACGATCAACTACCACGGTGATAACTGCAACTGCGGAAACGTCGGATGCGTCGAGTCGGAGGCTTCATCCTGGCGCCTTCCCAACCTCGCAAGGCGGAATCCGCTGTTCAAATCGAGCCAGCTCTCCAAACTGCAGGTGATTGACTATAAGGAGGTATTTGAGCTTGCCGAGAAGGGCGACAGGTTGTCCGAGGAACTTGTCAGGCACAGCGTCGATGCCTGGAGCGCGTGCGTAGTCAACCTCATCCATGCATATGATCCGGAACTCGTGATCATCGGCGGAGGCATCATGCGCAGCGGATCGAGGATCCTTCAAGAAATCTCCTCAAGGGTATACGAAAATGCCTGGACGCCCTGGGGAAAAGTGCAGATCGTTCAGGCCGAGCAGATGGACTTTGCCGCCCTGCTGGGAGTAAGCTGGCTTATCGAACAGAATTCTTCAATCAAATAGCGTGTTTGCAGAGTACTTCAACCATGAGTGAGTTCACAAAATTTCCATTCGTACAAATAAGCGGCGATTTCCGGGTGGCAGTCGGCTGGGAAGAGATTTCTTCACGGATTCACAACAGCCTTTCTGTTGTCAAAGGCAAAAGGAAAGTCGTAGTCGTCGAGTATTATCAGGGAGTGCTGGAAGAAGAAACGACTTCAAGACTTGTAAGCGGAATCAGTCCGGACCTGGTAGTTCTGTCGAACAACTGCATGTGGCGGGAAGACAAGATAAAAGAGATGGTTTACCCCGATGTCACTGACGACAGGATCTTCGGGTATATGACGAAGCTTGAGATCGATTCTTATTTCGATCCTGAGAAGGTCGCAAGTGCGCGAAAGAGAATAGAGTCAGTCTCAAGCGGGGTTGTTCTAGTCGTCGGGACGGGAGCGGCTCGCGTCGCCGATCAATATGATCTCCTCGTATATGCCGACATGGCAAGGTGGGAGATCCAGCTCCGCATGAGGAAGCATCTGGTGGACAACATCGGTCTCAGAAACCGAGACACCGAGGACTGGTCGCTTCTGTACAAGCAGAGCTACTTCGTCGATTGGCGGGTATGCGACCGGCTGAAGAAGAAGCTTATGAAGAAGTGGGACTACGTCCTGGATACAAACGACAGGCGCAGCCCCAAGATGGTCGAAGGTAGAGCCGTTACGGAGGGGCTGTCGCAGACACTGAAGCGCCCCTTCAGTGTCGTCCCGTTCTTCGATCCCGGCCCGTGGGGCGGTCAGTGGATGAAGGAACACCTCGGACTCGACCCGGACGTCGAGAACTACGCGTGGTGCTTCAACTGTGTCCCGGAAGAGAACAGTCTTTTGATGAAATTCCGGGAGACGATAGTCGAAATACCCTCCATAAACTTGGTTTTTCACGATCCGAGGAGCCTTCTTGGAGATTATGTGTACAGACGATTCGGCGAGGAGTTTCCCATCCGGTTCGACTACCTCGACACATTCGACGGCGGCAATCTCAGCCTCCAGGTCCATCCCCTCACGGAGTACATCCGCGAGCAATTCGGCGTCCCGTATACTCAGGACGAGAGCTATTACATGATGGACGCGAAGCCGGGAGCCGTCGTCTATCTCGGCCTGAGAGACGGCGTCGACCCGGAGCGAACGCTCACGGAGCTTGAGGCGGCGCAGCACGACGGGGCAGCATTCGAAGCAGAGAAGCATGTACAGACTTGGCCCGCAAGGAAGCACGACCACTTTCTGATACCCGCCGGAACCGTTCACTGCTCCGGCAAGAACAGCATGGTGCTTGAAATAAGCGCCACTCCATATATTTTCACATTCAAGCTTTGGGACTGGGGAAGGCTTGGACTCGACGGCAGACCCCGTCCGATCAATATCGAGCACGGCAAAAAAGTGATTCAATGGAACCGCACGAAATCCTGGACGGAGAAAAACCTCGTCAACCGGGTCGAGACGGTAGCGGAGGGTGACGGCTGGAAGGAAGAGCGGACTGGTCTGCATGAGTCCGAGTTCATAGAAACCAGGCGGCACTGGTTCCGCAAGCCGGTCCGGCATGAAACCGGAGGCAGCGTCAACGTTCTGAACCTTGTCGAGGGGGAGGAAGTCGTTGTCACAAGCCCTTCCGGAAGCTTCACTCCCTTCGTGGTTCACTATGCTGAAACTTTTATCGTCCCTGCTTCTGTTGATGACTATATGATCGAGCCTTACGGAAGAAGCGAGGGGAAGGTGTGCGCAACCATAAAAGCATACGTCCGCAGCAAATCTTAATTTGCACTTATTCTGAGAAAAGGAAGGAAATATGAAAGAAAAGAACAGTGCGTTTCTCATCCTTGCATCCGTAGTGGCCGCCCTCGGCGGATTGCTCTTCGGATTTGACACCGCAGTGATTTCAGGCACGACGCCGTTTATCCAGCCTTTTTTTCATCTGAACGATGTCGGGCTCGGCTGGACGGTAAGCAGCCTCCTGATTGGCTGCATAGTCGGCGTGATGATTGCGGGCAGGCCGGGCGATCTCTTCGGGAGACGGCGCACGCTCATGGTGGCAGCGCTGCTCTTTGTCGTATCCGCCATCGGCTCGGCTCTGTCGGGCGAGCTGTGGGTCTTCATTACTTTCAGGTTCTTCGGCGGCATAGCGGTAGGCACAGCCTCGATGCTTTCGCCGATGTATATTTCAGAGATCTCGCCGGGCGCGAGACGCGGTGCGCTCGTGTCGCTAAACCAGCTTGCCATAGTAATCGGCATACTGATCGCCTTCTTTTCCAACTACCTCCTGGTCGGGGTTGGGGTTGACAATTGGCGCTGGATGCTTTCAGTCATGGGACTCCCTGCCCTCCTGTTCTTCTTTTCCCTTCTTTTCGTCCCCGCCAGCCCGAGATGGCTTGTCCAGAAAGGCAAAACCAAAGAAGCCTTCGATGTACTCAGCAGGATAAACGGTGAGGACCAGGCAAAGCTGGAATTGAAAGACATAGAAGAGAGCATTGCGAAGGAAGTCGGCACGTATCGGGAGGTCTTCTCCAAGGAGCTGCGGCCCATCCTTCTCATAGGAGTTCTTCTGGCAATCTTCCAGCAGATGACGGGCATCAATTCCATAATGTATTATGCCCCAATAATCTTCCAGAAGATCGGGAACGGCACGAGTTCGGCATTGATGCAGACCATCGCCGTCGGCGCCGTCAATCTTACATTCACAATCGTATCTCTCAAACTGATAGACAGGTGGGGACGCAAACCGCTTCTCATTGTCGGAGCTATAGGAATGGTGATATCGCTCGGAGTGATATCAATCGCCTTCTTCATGCATCATTACGAAGGATATCTGATTCTCGTGTTTATCCTTCTCTTCATCGCCTCTTTCGCCGTTTCCATCGGACCGGTCGCGTGGGTTGTCATAGCGGAGATCTTCCCGAACAAGCTCCGAAGCAAGGCAATGTCCGTCGCGATTGTCACATTGTGGACTTTCACTTTCCTGGTCTCGCTTACTTTCCCTATCATCCTTGACAGACTCGGCGGAGGGGCCGCCTTCGCCATATTCGGCGTTATGTGTCTCCTCTTGCTCTTCTATGTGATTTTCAAGCTGCCGGAGACGAAGGGAAAGAGCCTGGAGGAGCTTGAAAGAGTCCTCCTGAAGAAAAGATAGTATTCCAGATGGGAATCCGGATGAGAATGGCGTGTATATTTGCCCGGGATCTGATAAGTCGGCAACTTGCCTAAGATGAAATTCTCCCCCGGAATAGACATAAGACCGACGTCTTCCCCGCTCGGCTTCACCTATGGGGCCGGTGTTTTCGGACCGGAAGTGGAAAACCGCTCGCTCGACTCCATCCGCCGGAGTCTCCTGGACCCGGAATGTACAGGACCCGACCCGGTCTACGCAATCGCAATGGATGCCGGGAAGGAAAAGGACCGGCTGCCGCTAAAGGAGCTCGGCCTTCTCTTCGGCGTAGTCACGTACGCCGCCGGAAGGCTGGGACGAGAGCCGGTGCGCAGCCAGGGACACGTCCACAAGAAAGTGCGCGGAAACAAGCTTGCCCCTCCCGAGATTTACGAGATATGGTCCGGCAAGGCGATCGTCTATATGCAGGAATCGGCCGACGACGATCCCGGAAGATGCTTCGCGGTTGAGGCGGGACCCGGCGAGGTGGTAATCGTGCCTCCGGACTGGGCACACGCGACCGTCAGCGCCGACCCAAACGAGCCCTTGACGTTCGGCGCGTGGTGCGACCGCGAATACGGTTTCGAGTATGGAAGGGTGAGAGCCCATAAAGGTCTGGCGTGGTTCCCGGTCCTGGATGAGAGCGGGAGGATCGATTGGCTGCCCAACGAGAATTACATTCGGCGGGAACTGGTCACAAAGAAGCCGGCAGGCTACAGCCTTCTCGGGATCAAAGCCGGACTGTCAATCTACGCCGCTTTCGAAAAGGAGCCAGACCTGTTTCTATACGTTTCGAATCCGGAGCTGAAGTCCCAGGAGTGGAAAAACTTTACGCCGTAGCGAATAAAATCACCGAGTTCTCCCCGTACAAGCAGGCCCGGTGAAATCCGGTGTCTTTCCTCTCCAACGCAGAAGGAAACCGGAGCGAACACGGGGCACTCAATTCCAGTCAGTTTCCTTAACCAAGCATATCATTCAAATCAGTGCGCATTGGTATCGTCAGGGTGACCCGTGTTCTATCTCCACGAGCAGAAGATGGGCATACGCTCTACGCGGCTTGCTTCGCTTCCTCTGCACGGTCGAGTTCGGCTTCGATTTCAATCTTCACTTCGTCGCCGACCACTACACCGCCGGCTTCAGTCAGTCCGTTCCAGTGAAGGCCGTAGTCGAACCGATTCACCTTTCCCCTCATCTCGAAACCCGAAACTTCCGTACCGCCGAAACCCTTCACCGTTCCGTTGTAAGCGGCAGCCAGCTTGATCGACTTGGTCACTCCGCGCATTGTCAGGGCGCCTACGATCTCTAATTCATTGTCGCTCTTCTTCGTGACCGATTGAGAAACGAAAGTCACTTTAGGATGATTTTCGGCGTCGAAGAAATCCGCCGACTTCAGGTGGCCGTCCCTCTGGTCGTTTTTGGTGCTTATGCTGTTGACATCCGCTTCGAATCTTATCTTCGCGTCGGTGAAGTCGGGTTTGTCCGCTTCCACGGTAGCGTCGAAACTGTTGAACTGTCCCGTGACACTGGAGACAACAAGGTGTCTTACTTTGAATTTTATCTCGGAATGAACCGGATCTATCTTCCAGACTGCCATTGTGTTAATCCTTTCTCTGTTTAAACTGTTTGTGTTGTCATTTCTTTTATTACTTGAGACTGATGCGCCAGTTTCTGCAATTCAACCAGCTGCTGGCGAACGATCAAGATCGTTGCTTCGTCGCTCAGTTTGCCGTCCGCGCCGAATTTCGCGGGCGCCTTCGCGACGAGAACCTCCGGCTTGTTTACAGGAGTCATGTTGAGGAACTGGAATATCGGGCGAAATGCAATCTGCATTCGAACCGTGCCCCATATCCCTTGAGTCGCTCCCATCAGCGCGACCGGCTTGCCGGCGAAGGGCGAATCTTTGGCGCGTGAGCCCCAGTCAATCGCGTTCTTGAGCGTACCCGGAACGGAGTAATTATATTCCGGCGAAACAAGAACGAATGCGTCGGCGCGGGTAAGAGCTTCCCGGAATTCCCTGACCGATTCGGGTAATCCTTCCGTCTCCAGATCGGCATTGTATAACGGGAGGTTTCCGATTTCCACAATCTCCATTGTTACCCCTTCCGGCAGTAGACCCGGCAGGGAGTTCAAGAGCCGGGTATTATACGAGCCTTTTCTCAGGCTTCCCGACATTCCAACCAAATATATTTGATCTTTCATAATGCTTTGATCCTTCCTTATGCTCCTCGAGAACTAGAGTCTTTTCTTCAGCGTAAGTCCGAGCTTTTTCAGGAGCGCAGCTAATGCTGCTACTTCCTCCTCCGACAAGGCCGAATAGACGAGCTCTCTTATGAACTTCGCGTGCTGCACGAAAATATCGTCAAACAGCTTCGCACCTTTCTCCGTAAGCTTTATTATGTAGGCGCGCCTGTCTTCCGGACTCTGCACCCTCTCTACCAGCCCTTCCTTGACGAGGTTGTCGACTACCACAGTCATGTTTCCTCCGGAAGAGAGGTTCTTAGAGCAGAGTTCCCCGACTTTCATCGGACCGAGGTGGCCAAGCGCCTCGATGACGCCGAACTGTGCTTCCGTGAGACCGTATTTGGCAATATCGCGCACCGTCAGGGTCGACATGGTGTTCGAAGCCCTTGCCAGCTTCACCCAAAGACCCAGGGCCAGGTCGGCTTTCTTGCCATATTTCCTTGTCGTTGTCATCTTTAAAATTCCTAATTCAAATCTTACGAATTCAAGTATAACTAATTCGTACTA
>JBJKQU010000056.1:0-58089 GCA_046705025.1 Candidatus Kryptoniota bacterium
AGGCATCGATTGAAATCGACGCCTTCAAAAAGCACGAAACCCAAAAGGGTTTTGCGCATCCGCGAGCCGTCCAATTTATTGCATGGCTGACTCTGAGCCTGACTTCTGGGCCAACTGGCCCCGGCGAAGCCATCCATACATTACCACTGCCTCAGGCAGTGGGTTTCTACTTCGGACTAAATTCGTGCATGACATGCTGCCACCGGGCTATCGTGCAACACAGTGACGGTTCATTCGATTGTCGAATTTAGTCCAATTAGATCAATTTCTCCCCATGTTTCTTTGTCGTCACAGGATCTACTTTTTCCCGGGTAGTCCAGGGGAATGCGGATATAACGGCAAGATTGTCGGCGGCCCTGGCGGCTGAGAGAAGTCGAAGTCCTTGACAAGATCGCCGAGCTGCTTTTTGTTCTCCCGAACATCAGGACGCGAGTCCGGCCTGCCGTCCGTCTTCGGGTCAAGGCGCTGGCCGCCGAGGAAATCGTCCTCGACGCATTTCAGATAAGCATCGTGACTCAGTATCTGGTGATCGACGTAGCCCTTCTTCGCATACGGGCTTATCACAATACCGGGAACGCGCATCCCGTATCCAAGCTCATCCACTTTCGGTGGGACCACGTGGTCGTAAAATCCGCCCCAATCATCCCATGTCAAGAATATCGCCGTACTACTCCAATCAGGGCTCTTCATTACAGCTTTGATTACGCTTGTGACATACGCCTGCCCAACGCTTACGAGCGCCGGCGGATGCTCGGAGTCCTTGATATTCGGTATCACCCACGATACCTTAGGCAAGGTTCCTTCCTTGGCTGCTTTGAAGAAGCTGCTGATCGGCTGAATGTTGTCAATCTGGCTGTCCCGGTGAACTGTAACAAAACCGGGGAGGACATTCCAGATAACCGGGACCGCTCCAGTGTCTATTTTGAACCAATTCTGACTCATGTCGGTGTCGACTACGGCACCTTCGTCAAGATAATAGGCCCAGCTCACATGATACTTATGGAGAAGATATGTTATGTCCGTCCATGCGAACGGTTCCGGGTTGGACGCACTGCGGTCTGGCGGGTTGAGGCTGTTAATGCAGGTCATCGGGTCGCCCGGTACAGTAGCGACGGCGGACCATGCGGACACCATGAAAAGATGCTGAGGGAAGCTCCACGACATCATCTGCTCGAACATGTGGTCCTGCAACACATAGTCCTTCGCATAGGTCCAGTAGTTAGGTATCTCCCGCTGGTCGTGGTATCCCATCACGTCAAGGTAAGGCACTCTCGGTTGTACTCTGTTGTCGTCAGTATATAGCAGCTTTTTGTAGCGGTCCGCAAGGCCCGGTATCCGCATGAGCCTTCTGTATGATCTCTCCGCCTGGGCAAGGAAGCCATCCATCTTTCCGCCGTCCACATCCGCAAACGCGTTCAAAACCATATGCGGTCCGTCGTAATTAGCGTCGTCGGGATCGTGAAATGGCTTGACTCTCTTTTCCGTGTTGGTATCCGGGACGGACACCGTCGGGACGCCGTTCTTCATCGGTATACCATCCGCACCCGGGTACGTTCCGAAGTAGGAATCGAATGAGCGGTTCTCCTGCATAATTATTATGACATGATCCTTCCCTTTTCAGCAATTGAGGAATATTAAGCCGGGATTGCATTTTAAGCGAGCCAATCCCGGCTATGATGGAATATTCTAGAAATAGACCCTTGCGCCAATTTGGACAGTCCGCGGTGCGTACGAACCGCTTGGGTCTCCAAAATTGGTCAATGGATTACCACTAGCGTCGTGCATTCTGCCGAAATATCCGGAAGCGTTGAACCAGTTGCCAGCGTTGAATGCGTCGAGCCATATGCCAAGTCTCATGCTCTCAAGGTTAAAGAACTTCGTAACTCTGAGATCAAGGTCCTTGTACCAGTTCCTGATCTTGCTATAATCAGGGAACATATTTCTCTGACCGCTCGGCCAGTCGTCTCCGTAGTTATTGTCGTTGTTGAGATCCTGCCCGATTGAGACCGCAAATGGAGTCGGGCTGGCAAGCGTGGCAATGCCGCTCAGCTGGAAGCCTGCAGGAAGAGTCCATGTCCAGTTTACGACGACACGGTGCCTCTCGTCATAGTTGCTGCGCTGAGAATAGAAGAGGCTTTTCAGGACATACTCCGCGGGATACCCGCCGTTGGTCGCGTAGGACCATGAGAGGGTGTACGAAAGCTGTGCGAACAGCGTATTGTCTCTGTACGTCAGACTGGTAAGGAATGCTTCATAGGAAGCATTTCCGAATGCGCTCCAGAGCCAGATGTCTCCGTATTTGTTTGTAAGTATCCTGCTTTTCGTGATCGGGTCATAATAGTTGGCGTCGTACGCCTGAGTTATCTTGCTTGTGTAGGAATTCACGAAGTCGAGGCTTCCGGCAAATCGATCATTAAACTGATGGCTGATGCCAACGGACCACTGGGTATATCTTGGCAGCGGCAGGTTTGTGTCGAGAAGGTCGATCGACGGCGCGGCATTCCCCTGACCTGACATTACCATCTGCCGCAGGACGGCCGGATCCGTCGTTCCCGGATTCTCGATGCTGTAAACACGCCAGCTTGCGTCGGACCTCTCAAGATAAGCCCACTTGTTAAGGGTTTGGTCGTAAGTGATGCCGAACCCTCCATGAACCATCGTCATCCCGTCGCCCGAGATATCATAACTGAAGCTAATGCGAGGTCCGAAATTCAAGAGCGGATTCTTCCGGTTGCCCCGGTTTATGTACTGCGACGGTATGTCGTTGGTGATGACGGGGTCCGAAGCCCATGGCACAGTGAATGTGTTGTCCAGCATGTCAATCTCGCCGTCCCACCGAAGTCCAAGGTTCAGGGTCAGACGTTCGTTGACATTCCACCTGTCCTGCACATAGGCGCCCAGCACGTAGCCGTTCGTATTGCCGTAGGCATCGCTGGTGGAATTCGGATTGTAGTAACCGATGCCGATGTCTGCAAGGTAAGGCATGGAGCTCGTATCGGTCTTAAAGAAGAAGGCACCATTGCTGTAAAAAGGATACCACGGATTGACCTTGTCGTACGACAGCTCGATTCCAGCCTTCAGATTGTGTTCGCCGTAGAACTTCGGTATGTTGTAACTAAATCTGTCAGCCAGAGTGTAGCGGTCTTCGCTGACACGTATAGGGTAAGTCCCCCTCCCAAAAGTAATGCTGGGGTAAGAAAGTTGCCCGACATATACCGGAGACTCGTGGTGTCTCCAACTTAGAAACTGAAGAGTCAGCTCGTTAACCGCTCTGTCGCTCAAAACGTACGTGTCCTCGAACATGACATTGTTCACATGATACTGCCTGTTCAAACCCGTCAGATAGTTATCGACTCCGTAGGTATAATGGGTGTTCCACATCAGGTCCATTGTGTTTCTGTTGCTCGGCTGATATGTAAACTTTATTGTCCCCAGATGGGTGGTCAATGGAGACTTAAACGTACCCGCATACTTCGACCAGATGTTCGGGTCGTAAGACGGCCGACCGGGGACAATGTCAAGATAGCTAATATTGTTGTCCAGCTCGTAGGTGGCTGAGTAGAATAATTTGTCCATGACAATCGGCCCGGAAATCGAGAACCCCGACTGCTCACGGTTGAAATCCGGCTTTGTCTTCTGGAAGGGTCCACGCGAAGTCAGACCCTTGTTCTCGAACGTCCCGAATGCCGTCCCTCTGAATTGGTTTGTACCCCGTTTGATCACCATGGATGTAGTCAAGACGCCAATTCTGGCATACTCGGCATCATACGAGTCAAGTATGACTCTGAATTCCTGGATCGCATCCTCCGGAACCGGCGAAGCTATTTGTCCCAGCCCGACGATATTCCCTACGAAGAAGTCCTTCCATTCCATTCCATCCACATACATATTCGTCGAAATATTAGCGAGCGTCGCACCAGAACCCGGCAGGGACTGCCCGCCTATCGGAGCATAGTATCTCACCCCCGGCGCAACCTGCGCTAGGTCGAGCACGCTTCTCGAATTAAGCGGAAGACTCGTAATCTGGGAGTTGAGCACCGGCATCGATATGCTGACACGCTTCATTTCCACAGCCTGCTGAGCATTTGCCGTCACCTCGACTGCCTTCATCTGCACGCCCGTTTCCTGCAGCGTAAAATTCATTCTGGCTACCTGTCCCATCAGCAACTTGACCCCTTTCTGAACGCTGGGATGATACCCGACATGTTCAACTGTTATGTCATAGGTGCCCGGCTGGAGGGCGCTGACGTTATAGTATCCGTCGGACGATGTATAAGCTCCGCGGGTAATGCCGGTCTGGTGATTCTGAACTATCACAGTGACATTTCCCATTGTCTTGCCTTGTGCATCGTGGATATAGCCTTCCACGGCGGCCGTCGTAACCTGAGCATAGCTCCTGGTTCCGGCCGCCAGGGTGGCCATAACCCCCAATAGCAGTACCAATCGCTTCATCTTGTATCTCCTTTTTATTTTTTTGATCGTATTCGGGAAAAGAGGAGTAATTTGAGAATCTGCGTGAGTACTCATTCATGATCCTGCAAATCAAGGCGATTTCGATTTTCATATCTTGAAATGCACGTCATATCTTTCGCATCATGCGGCAACTGACTTGAGACCACGGCAGGTGTCTGGCACCGACCGCGACTCACTTGTTGACAGGATGTCTGAAAAGAGATTCTCCTTTCTATTGTTTCTTTCGGAATGTGCACAAAGATCAGTTGCCATCTTCTGACTCAACTTCCACGACGACCACCTCCAACGGCGCCAGGTGCAGATCCACCGTGACGTAGCCGTGGTCATAAGTGCCGAAGGGTAACTTCTCGCTACCTCTCAACACGAAAATCCTTCCGGCATCGGGGAGGCCGTAAGTTTGAGAGGTGAAATGCAGATTAAGATTATTCCTGGTGCCGGTAACACTCGCTATGGGGAATGCCATCGATCCGTCTTCCGCCTTCCACGCACCGATCATTACATCCGGCACGGCCTTCACAAAGCTCTGCTTTGCACCTTCCTGACCGGCATAGATGGACACTCTGGAGAAAGGCACGCTGAGACTGTCTTTACTAATCTGAGGCGGTCGCTCCATAGTTCCTGACAGTAAATACTTAAGCGCACCAATCCTCGTCCTTGCAATCCTGAATAGATATGCCATTTCCTTTGACCTTGCCTTCAACTGGAAGGGGGAGAAATTCGCTATAGTAGGCTCCATCCCCCAAACAAATGAGCGCGCCTGCTCCAAATAGAATTGAGTGTCGAATTTCTTACTGAGAAGCTTGCCTGTTGTGCGGGGTCTGAACTTTTTGGGCCAAAGGTTATCATACGGCGGGTATGCAAGGGAGGAATAATTCCCATATGTGACGGCGTAGGGATGATAGACAGCCTGGAAAAATGGGATGACATCCCACCCATCGTCCGGGCGGGCATACCGCTCCCTGCTCACCTGCAATGTCAGAAATAGGTCGAGATACGGAAGCCAGTTCTCGCCGCAGCCTTCGCCTGCCAGAAGTATGTCTCTCCCGGATTTGTTGCGCTCCCTGATTTGTGCCGTCAAACTATCGAACCCGCTGATCCAATAGTTGCCTCCGCCTACGGGATGGCCGTGCGTCGAGTCGTAGCATACAAGGCTTGTGCAGGCCTGGTCCATGTAGATCCCGTCCGCGTCATACTTGTTTATACCTCTGGCAGCGAGCCCCGAATAAGTGTTTCGCCAGAACGATGTCGCAATGCACATGGATGCCATCGGCTGGTCGGTGAATATGTTGTAGACGTGTGACTCGATCTTCCCGTCCGAGTTCCTGACAGCGTACCTGGCGGCATCATCTGCGTTCCAGCTCTTGGTGGTCATTCCCCAGAGCCTCTGGTTCATGTACAGGATAGCGTGCAGCCCTTCAGTGTGGGCTTTTGAAATTGCATCGAGAAAGCTCTTCGACCCTTCCCGCGGCGGAAAGTACTCCGGAAAGCCGGCATCGTACGGGCAGCCGTGCCACCAGTGCCAGAAGACATCGACCGGAAGACCGAGCTTGTCCTGAAGCACAGCAGCCGGCTTGAGCACGACATCGGACCTCCCGCGATTCCATTCCCACATCCCGGTTTTCAGCAGCCAATCGGGGACCTTGCCCTTACGGAACCGGCTCTCCCTGCACCAGATCTGGGAAGTCGCCCATTTGCGATAGATTTGGGCAACTGTAAACCAATCGCCGGTGAACGTCCCGACGACCCCGTCATACGGAAGCGCGTAGCTCCCTTTCCCCACAGCGCCACTCACGGGTAAATTCTCAACTCCGTATGAAATTTCACCCGACGCATCGTCCTTCAAAAGAAACGACTTCCTGTAGCCGGATGTATCGTCGCAGGCAAGGTAGAGGCCGGGGCCTTTGCCGGAGTAGACGGAGACGCACTGCTCCGACATCTCGCCGGGATATGACCACTCAAGCTTTGTGTAACCGGACGCTCCCTGAAAGACCTTCCGCGGCTGCCTAGCAAGCACACCCATCCACTGCGGCACCAAAAGCCTCTCATCCTCCAACGGCACTATCCGGCCAATCTGAGGAAACCAGATCCTATCAAGAACGTAACCCTTGAAATCGTTGACCGAAATATTCCAGTGACTCATCGTCGCATGGTTTGTGAGAGAGACTGAGACGCGGACCGTCATCAGGCGGAGATTATAGGAATCGAAGTCGCGCCACTCGAGTTCCACTCTCGTGCTGTCACCGTTGTTGAACCTGTATGCGAAGTTCCGCGCGGACTCCGGACCGATGACTACGGTATCACCGTCCGAAACCAGTCTCAGCTTCCACAGATTCGCTGGAGGCTGTTGAGCTTCAATAAACTGCTGCCCGCTTATGATATCATTAATGCCGACCAGCGAGCCGTCTCTGCCGCTGAATACAATCTGGAGGCTCTTCCTGCCCAGTTCTACCGTTTTACCTACAGGTGTCGAATTCGCCGCGCCCGCCAGCGAGCAAATCAGGCCCGCCACCATGAAAATTGAGAGGCTATACCGGAAGCCGAGCTTCCTGAAAGCCAACGCAGAAGCTGTACTCATATTATCCTCCATGCCTAAGAAGGTGGTGAATGTCATTTGTAGAGAAGATACTTCGTCCTGACATTCCCGAACTTCTTCAGCTGCTTTGCCCATCCGGAGACGATTTCTTTTGGCAACTTCCCGGCTTCGAGTTCGAGCCGGACATCGGGCGTTCCGGCACGCTCATCGAATCTGGCCGCCATGATTTTGAAATGCCTGGGCGCCAGCTTCTTTATTGCCCACACCAGGTAAACCCCGGCTTCTACCGGCTTATAGGCATCTCTGTCCGTCACTGTGATTTTGACTCCGTGGCACAGTACGCCGTCGTACTTCGGCTTCGACGCCCACGGATAGGGATGCGGTGTAAACTCGATCGGCTCGTACTTCACACCCGGGATATGCTGCGCATTCATCAGGGCAGCAAGTTTCTTTCCGTCGATGAACGGAGCGCCGATGTTCTCAAAAGGATGGTCGGTCCCCCGCCCTTCCGAAACGTTCGTCGCCTCGAAGAGCACGTTGCCCGGATATACTTCCACCGCGTTCATGTCCGAGAGATTCGGCGAGGGCTTGAACCACTTCAGGCCGGTCTGATCGTACCACATCCTTCTCTTGTAGTTTTCCATTTTGATGACTCTGAGATCGGCTTTGACTCCTCCATTCAACATGTGGCCGTCATTAATCATCGTGGCAAACTCTCCAGGAGTCATCCCATAAACGCTAGGAATAGGCTGAATTCCCACAAAAGAGCGAAGGGAATCGACAAGCACCGGACCGTCTATCATGTCGGACCGGAGCATATCAGGCTTGTCAAGGACGAAATACTGAATGTGGTTTTCGGCTGCGGCTTCGAGAGTCAAATCGAGGGTGCTGATGAAAGTGTAGAACCTAACCCCTACATCCTGAATGTCGTATATCAGGACGTCTATTCCTTTCAGCATCCCGGCAGTAGGTTTGTACGCCTTGCCGAACAATGAATAGACGCGGATGCCGGTTTTCTTGTCGACGCTGTTCGAGATCGGTTTGCCGTCGGCAGCTATTCCCCTAATTCCGTGTTCGGGGCCGAAGAGAGCTACTGCTTTGACGCCTGGTACTTCTGACAGGACATCCGCTATGTACCGCCCGTCCTGAAGTGTACCGCTCTGGTTTGTGATGATTCCGACTCTTTTGCCCTTTATCAGGCTGAGGTCCTTTTCAATAAGGACTTCGGCACCCGTTTTCACGCGACTTTGAGCGTAGACCTGAAATGGGATGGCAATCCCAAAGAAGAGCATGAGAACACAAATTGTACTTCTCGATTTACACCTCCTCTTAGTATTCTGACGTGCCGGGCCATAGTGGTCCGCCACCGCATCGTTACCGGCCTTGAGTTTCTGCTCAAGCTTCAGCTTACTCCGCTATACTCGACCGGTCGGCCCTTCTGTACTTGTAGTTTCTTGCCAGCACCTACATCAGAGGTAAATACAACTATACAATTTGCCCCTTTAGTAGCCTTCTTAACTCAGCTTCGCTAAGGGCTTAGAATCAAAAAGATTTTGGGATTAATCTCGATGAGAGAATCAAAACTGGGGGATCTTGTCGGTACCTTTCGCTGCATATCGTCCTCCTGATTGTAAGATCGATTAAGTATAAGGACAATCTTAAGTCTTGTCAAGAGGATCTTAAATAAATTCTCAGCATCTTAGATGCGAAACTTCAAAATAAGATTGGAAGATCCACAGTAAAACCATTCATGGTACACTCATCGCACCCCTCCACCAATGACAGCCTCGCCAACCAAAAACTAAACTGTAGTCATTCCGAAACAAGTCGAGCTAAAAGAAAGAAGAGAATGGCGCTTTCCGCCGGGTTCCTTTTTCCGGTTCGCGGGGTTAGCTTCAGTACAATACGGATTTCGGCTATTGTCCCCCGGTCTGGGATTGAGGTTTCTCCCTGCGGAAACGGCAATCAAAATCCCTCTACCACTCGATCACGGCTTTGATCTCGTTATCGGCGTGATGCTGGAACGCCGATGCGAAATCGTCGAATCGATGTTTGTTTGTAACGAGCTTGGTCAGATGGTCCCCCCAGAGGAGCTTGGCGTGCGAAAGATCGTCGACCGCCATCTGGAAATGGTCCCGTGCGGCATTCACACTGCCGATCATCAACTGGTTCTTGAGCACCAGGCGGCGAATCAAGTCCGCCCCGTCTATCTGGATCGCCCGGTCACCGCCGGGAACTCCCGTCAGGACGTAAACCCCGTTCAGTGCAAGTGCTTCGAGTAAGTTGAACTCCACCGGGGCAATACCGGTCGCGTCGACAATTACATCCATAGGAGAAATGGAATCACCCACTTTAGCTGCCGGCACTTTCCTTCCGTCTACGTATTTTCCGCCGATCGACTTCAGCCATTGCGGGCGGCTGCTCCCCTCGTCCACGATATCCAGGCCGTATACGTCCGCACCACGGATAGTCAGGATCACGGCTGCCAGGAGGCCGATAGGTCCGAGCCCCGCGACCAGGCACTTCCTTCCGTATAACCACTCGGGCGTCGCACCGGCATCCGGGAGCCTTGAGGTCTGAACCCTGACCGCTTCGTCAATCGCCTTTTCTGCAACAGAAGTAGGCTCCGAAAGCACGCCTATTGCTTCCAGCTCTGCCGGAATGTGAACGGCGTACTGCTCCTTGTCCACCACATACTCTGTCTGGTATCCGTCGAGTCCCCAGATGCCTCTTTCATGGTAGTCTCCGGTCAGGCACATGTCGGACCGGTTCATCAGGCATGGCAGGCACTTCCCGCACCCGCGCCTGACGGTGAATGCCATAAAGTCTCCGGGCTTCACCCTGGTTACGGATTTGCCGACCTCCACAACTTTTCCGAACATCTCATGGCCGATCACGAGATCGCTGCTCCCTTTCGGCGCGAGCGACCTGCCGCCGGCCGTTTCCTCACGGTCGGTACCGCAAATGCCTACGCGTACGATCTTTACCTTCACATCATCGGGTGCGCCGATTTTCGGCTCAGGCCTTTCAACAAGTTGAATCGACGTGGTTCCCGGTTTAATCGATATGGCTTTCATTGTCTAATCAAATCCTCGAGTTTCGCATCTGCCCAGTCTGCATGATCGTAATTTATGCTTTCAGTCGCAGCCTTCACTTTAAGCACAAGATTCTTGATTCCTTTTATGTCGACCGACACGGGAAGCGAGCCGCTCGATTTCGCCATCACGCCGCTGTGCCACAACTCGTTTCCGTCGCCGTAGACAGAAAACAGGACGCTCCCTTCACCGCCGCCGCTGTTGTCATCCAGACCGACAACGGCAGAGAATTTTTGGTAGAGGCCTTCGAGATCGTATTCGATCTCCGAATTTGCGTGAGTCCCGATGCCTGACTCATATTGCTTTCCTGCAATTGTGATCGGGCTTCCCGATACCGATTTGTTCATCTGCACACTACCCCAACCAGAAGTAGCCACATCTGGTTCCAAGTTGCTGAGAGGAATTTGATCGGGCAGGAGCTTCGAGATATTGAAGCTCTCCCTCTTAGACTCGCTGCTGCGGTGTCCGTTCTCCCAGACGGTATACACATTGACCTTATATGAAGCACGCGGGTCAAGGTTCGTCAGGAGGAAATGGGTTGTCGGCGTATAGCCGACAAGCCCGTTATCCAGATAGACTTCGAACCCATCATTCAGTTCATACTGGTCCGGCCAGTGAACATTCACCGAACTGAGACCGGTGATCGCGACCGACACCCCGGAAGGTGCCTGCACATTGTAGCTGTAGAAATATGTGGGGACAAAGGAGACCTCCCAATGGATAGCACCGCTATGGTTGGGAGTGACCTTCACTTCCGCCCATCCCTGGTGATTGTAGACCTTTACCGTCAGGTTTCCGGCCTTCGCGGATGAGACTTTGAAATTCTTACCTCTCGGGAAAGCGAAGAAGATCTCGTACGGATTGCCGCCAACTACCTCGCTTACACCCCGAAATGTCTTAGTGTTTTCATCATACTTCACGGATTTCAGGCTGAGGTATCCCTGTGTGATATGACGGTTCGTCGAGATGAGCTGAATGTTGCCGTCGTCCTTGAGAAGAGTCAGTACCCGGCAGCTTGTGGGATCGATAGTTACAGACATTCCTTTCTTCCAGGTTCCGAGATACTCCTTGTTCCAGAAATCGAACACTTTAATCAGAGAGGAGCCGTTGTATCCGAGGTCGCTCCACTTCAGAAAGATCGTCTTCGTTTTGGTCTCATTGTAGTTGAACAGCCCGACGACATCATAGCTTTTCCCGAGGTGATTTATTTTGAGATCCCAGATGTGCTTGTAGGTCTTTGAAGGGAAAAGATCGAGCGGTCTTATGTTGAGCGCCGGGAAAACGCTCTTCAGGATCCGGACACGGTCGCTCGAGAGGTCCATCATCCGGTCGCTTGCCATGAGAGCCTCGCCGGTTAACCCCTGGAGAGTCGCCCATGCACGAGCCTGGTCCAGCGTCAACGGATACCGCAGGAGCATGACATCCGGATCGCAGTACCAGACTATGTTGTTGAGGAAATAATATTGCATGGTGGCGTCGAGAGCAGTCTTGAACCCTGTCCAACCAAGCTCGACGTCTCCGCCGGTACGTGAGCCGTTCATTATCCCGATGCCGTCGAAAGGAATTCCCCAGCATCCGAGGAGGTATCTCTTATTGCCGATTGCGCTGCGTATCGCCTTAATGGTCGCACGATATAAGGAATCAGCATTGTCGGATGGGTGTGCCATGTATTTCCATTTGCTGTGATACTCGTCTATGACCAGCGGCTGGCCGTCGATCTTGAAGTAGTTGTATCCCCACCCCGAAAGGGTGGTAAACAGGTTCTTGAGATATTGGAGCCCGGCTTTCGACGACGGATCGACGAGATAAAGCCCTTCCCAGGTTTTCGATGCAGACGTGTCGTTTTTCAAAATGAAGACGCCCGGGTTATCTGCAACGACTTTCGGGTTGCTCTGTCCCTGCGGTGCCAGCCAAAGGCCGGGTTCAAGTCCGAGACTCTTGATGTAACTCGCGAGTCCGTTCATTCCGCCGGGGAAGCGGTTGTTGATGGTCGTCCAATCACGGTTACTACCAGCGCCATGACCCGTTCCCTGCCAGCCGTCGTCTATCTGGATGTACCTGGCGCCGAAAGGCTTCAGGTTGTCGGCCACCCACTTCGCATTTCTTTCTATCTCTTTTTCATTTACATCCTGGTAGTAGTAATACCACGAGCACCACCCGGAAGGCGGAAGCTGAAAACGAGTCTTGTCGATCGGCTTATAGTATTTTATACCGAGCGAATCGCGGTAATAATTCTTTATGACGGTTCCATCATTGAGGATGACTTCGTCCTTTGCAGGATTGAACATTCCGTCGGCAAGAGGAGTTTTCACATCGCCGAGTGTCATCACAAACAGGTCAGGATTCGATCCCTCGTGAATTCTGCAGGGGATCATATGCGGCCACTTGTTCGAACTGTATCCGGCGGTATTCAGCTGCGCTCGCAATTGTCCTCCGACCATACCGAATGAGACAATCGCAACGACTATCGGGAGGATCAACATCTTGTTCCTCAATGTTAGAGAAGCTGAGACGGGCTTACTCTTCATTTTGCACCTCATGTTTGCATTTTGGGGTATTATTCGTGATTAACCGCAAACCTTTTTATCTTTTGCGTTGTGGTCTTTTGAAATTCTTCATCTCTGACGACGAATCTCTTGATTTGCTTGTAAGCAGGAAATTCGCGGTTTATCTGTCTGATTTCCTGGTCGATCGTATCATGGATAAGTTCAGGCGTAATCTGGATCTTCTTCGTTTCGGAGAGCTCGATGAGCGATTCCGCATCAACGACAACCTGAGCTGCGATTATCTCACCTTCCTTCTCATTCGATTCGGCGTAAACCATACTTTCGAGAATATAAGGACTTCTGTTCAGGAAATCCTCGATCTCTTCCGGAAAGACATTCTCACCGCTCTTCGAAATAATGACATTTTTCTTTCTCCCGCTGATGTGAAGAAATCCGTCGTTATCTATATAGCCTATGTCGCCTGTCTTGAACCACTCGCCGTCGAATGTTTCCCCGGTGGCCATTTCGTTCTTGTAGTAGCCGAGCATAATGTTCGGGCCTTTTGCGTATACCTCACCCACGCCATGGGAATCGGCGTCCCCGATCTTTATCTGCACATGCGGAAGAGGAAGCCCGGCTGAGTCGTCCTTGAAGTCGGTGAGGCGGTTTAGCGTCAGGATCGGCGAGGTCTCGGTTAACCCGTACCCCTGGACGAAACTGAATCCGAACTCCCGGAGGCCTTTCGCGACCATCGGGTCGGGGGCCGCTCCGCCCGCGATGAAACAGCGGATCGCACCGCCGAACCGATCGTGGATCTCCCTGAAGACCACCTTCTTGGAGCTTTTCCACCCGATCCTCGAAAGCAAATTTGTCGCCTTGATCATCGGACCGATTACAGGCGCGACGAGCTTCTTCTCCTTAATTCCCCGATATATCGCCTTGAACATCTTGTCGTACAGCAGCGGCACGGCAAGGAGAAGGGTCGGTTTGACCTTCTGCATGTCTTCGACGATTGTCTTGAGCGACCTTGCGTAATATACCGATGCTCCGCCGTATAATGGGCACAGCATCCCGCATGTACATTCGTAAGTATGGTGAATCGGAAGCACGGAGAGAAAGTTGTCGGTGGGATAGATGCCGAAGAAGCCGACCATGTCCATCAGATTCGATGCAAGGTTCTTCTGGCTCAGCATCACCCCTTTTGCCCGTCCGAGCGTACCCGAAGTAAAGATTATCACTGCCATCTCGTCGGGATTGATTGCAGGCAGCTTCGTCTTGTCCAATGCGGGCGTCTTGCTGATCATTTCGGCCATTGAATGGATGCCATCTTCCTGCTTACCCAGATCCATGCTTATGTAGTGCTTGAGACGCTTGAGTGACGGCCTTTTCTCCCTGAACATCGGGTCGTAGGTGTTCGTAAACACTACGGATGAAGCCTCCGATTCGTGGAGTATGTTCAGTATCTCATTTGCTCCGAGATTCTTATCGACGGGAACGACGACAAGATTGAAAGCCAGAGCGGTGAGATAGCTGATTGCCCATTGAACCCGGTTTTCACCTATTACGGCTATATGGTCTCTCTCCTGAATGCCGAGCTTCCTGAGAGCTGCTCCAAAGCGCAGAACGTTCTCCTCCAGAGAATTGAAACTCACTTTCGGAATCGGAGTTTCGTTCAAATCCCGGAGTGCCAGCTTATCCCCGTAAATGCGGGCGGATTCGAGAAGCATCTGCTGGATCGAATTGATCACAGGTGCTTCAAACGACACATGACCATTTCTCATTTCCTCAGTCCCCTTCTTCGTTGATGCCGTGTGATTTATTTATTTGCATAAGGATTATATGGCATGTGATTGTCCGAAGTAAACAAGCCGCTCGCCTCCGGTTCCGTTTCCATTAAATGTGCAGTTTAGCCACAGCAAACCGACATCAATTTCGTTCTTTTTAACTTCCCAGTCAATTTGCACAGCCCCGAGGTACTGGCTCAATTCAAAAATATTCAACGCAGAGGAAGCAAAGAAGGCGAGCACGCAGAACAACTATATTCTTTCGCGGTCTCTGCGATTATTTGTCTTTGCGTTAAATCAAACTCAGCCAGTACCAGCCCCGAAGCAATGGGCGATTTACGTCGCGGGATTTCTTCCAGGGCTCACCTCGGTCACCTGGCGCTATCCCGCCGGCATGTTTCGAGCTTGTCGGCTGATTTGTGGTTCCGGCTGCGACCAGTGCCTGCCGCAGTGCCTGTTTCTTGTGAGCCATGGATTTCCTATCTTAGACCAGATAACAAACAAGGTCAAAACCCCGATTAGGAGGCGCTGTTGAGAATTCTGGCACCGGCTAAAATCAACATCGGATTGCGGGTAATACGGAAACGCTCGGACAGGTACCACGACGTTGAAACGGTCTTCTATCCAATCCACCTTTCCGACGAGCTGCAAATCGAGAAGTCTTCGAAGCTGGAGTTTTTTTCCAACGTCAACCTTGAAGCCGACGCCAACCTTTGCCTGAGGGCTCTACATTTCTTCTGCGAGAGGACCGGGATACATGCAGAAGTACGCATGAGGCTGAACAAGAATATCCCGATCGGAGGCGGCCTGGGAGGAGGGAGTTCCGATGCTGCAGCAGTTCTGATCGCCCTTCAGGAACTTTACGGGAGACCGCTGAGCGACATCGAACTGTTCGACATCGCAACTCAGCTGGGCGCCGACGTCTCATTCTTCCTCAAGAAGATCCCGTCCTACGCCACCGGAAAAGGGGAAGTAATCGATCCGATTCACTACCGTATTCAGAGCTACATACTTACCGTGACCCCCGATGTTTCGGTTCCCACCCCGCTAGCCTATTCCATGGTCACGCCCTCCGGTAAACAGGATCGACAGCTCCACGATGTAATACTCCGATTGGGCAACGATTATTCCGAATATTCCGGAGCAGTGGTGAATGACTTTGAACTTCCAGTCTTCAACAGATTCCCTGTCATAGGACAAATCAAGTCGAGGATGTACGATCTCGGTGCTGCATTCTCTCTCATGTCAGGAAGCGGAAGCAGTGTTTATGGATTCTTCGCTACGGAGAATCTGGTGAAAGACGCTCTCGACTCCCTGCACGGCCAATTCGACTTGCGCGCTGCCGACGTAACCCCGCCGTCCGGTCTGTAAATCTCCGCCTTCAGGAACTTTAACGTAACAGCAACGTTGTATAAATAGCTTGTTAACATTCCATGCCTACATTGTCGCATGGAAGGTCGAAATATAACCGTCAGAAGCACCATCAAAGAGATGTACCGAATAGCCCATCTGTCCGACACACATATAAGCCCCGAGTACAACAGGCACAACATCGTAAGACTCCGAAGACTCCTGACCTACGTCGTGGATCAAGGTTATGACCACGTGGTCATGACGGGCGACATTACCGGCCACGGTGAAGAGCGCGACTTCAGGTCAGTAAGACGGCTGCTGAAATATTTCGGGCTGCTCAACTACAAGAAGCTCAGTGTCACTATCGGCAATCACGACGTTTTCGGCGGGGTTCACAGAGCGGAAGACCTGTTTTCATTCACGAAACATTGCCGCACAGTAGACTATGACGGGAAACTCCGGGTCTTCGAGCAGGCGTTCAGAGAGACATTCCCCCAGAAAATCTATGATGCCCAGCAGCTCTTTCCCTTTGTCAAAGTAGTGGGGCCCGTCGCATTCATCGGCATGAACTCGATACGGAGGTTTCACACCGTGTTTAACCGTTTCGGGTCAAACGGCTACGTTCCTCCCGAGCAACTGGAGGCGGCAGAACGCATTTTATCCCACCCGTCGATCTGCAGCTCGAAAAAGATTTTGTTGATCCATCATCATTTCAGGAAATACGAGCCATATACCGAAGCTGTCGCCAGAAAGCTGTACGCATTGTTCGAAGGCTTCACATTGAAACTCCAGGGGAGAGCGAGAGTGGAAGAGGCTCTCAGACGAACCGGGGTCGATGCCGTCCTACACGGCCACACTCACATTGAGGAGATTTACGATAAGTCGGGTATTCTGTTCTCCAGCACGGCGCTAAACGTCACCAGAGGAAAGTCGGATACGGATAGCCATGAAAATCGGCTGACGTTCAACGAACTTTCTGTAATGAGCAACGGAGAAATACAGCTAAAGAAACGCCGGCTGGCCGTTTT
Organism: Candidatus Kryptoniota bacterium; assembly: GCA_046705025.1. Classification (GTDB taxonomy): domain Bacteria; phylum Bacteroidota; class Ignavibacteria; order Kryptoniales; family JAKASW01; genus JAKASW01. The sequence goes on from JBJKQU010000056.1 coordinate 16,753, forward strand.
GCACACCGGAAGTTCCTACCATACTTCAGATAAGAAGTTTCACGAATAAATCATCAGAAATCTATTCCTACCTGTAGCTGGGCTTGATATCCCATCCCCATCGGTAACGCAGCCATTGAAACATGCGCGTGTATATTGTTATTGTGCACATGCGCTGCAATAGCCGCCTCTAAAGCTGAGGCAAAATGATTGGCGAGCACAACCTCTAGAGCGATAGTAGAGACGTCAAATAGGTGGTTCGCCAACCCGCGCTGGTCCATGTAATATCCGCTGCTTGGAGTATCTGCCTGCGAATAGTCAATAGGCGCCGGCCCTTTTTCCCCGTTCTTGACCCACAACGCGTAAGGCGAGTCGTACCATCCCTGTCTGAATTGGGGGTACTTTCCGATCAGCTCGTAATATTCGAAGTTTCCATGCGGGAAAAGTTGATGAGTGAAGTATCCCCCCATCGCCGCTTCGACCTGGTTAAGGGCATACCAGTTTACTTGTTCCCAGGGTGCTACCGCAGGATTGATTTTGTCGGGCATGAGTAGGTTTATATATTTCGCTATTGTCTGCTGTCCCTGTGTTGTGGTGCCGTTCACCTGTTCGAGCTGTTGATAGTTTGTCTGTATCCATTTCGCGTAACGAATCACACTGTAATGTGCGTTCTGGAAGTTGTCCGCGGCAGTACCGTCCGCGTACATTTTATAATATGCCTCCTGATTATTCGCCTTCCTTGTCCACATCAGATTCACTGTCCATGCCGCAACCTCAACTGCAAAAAAAGCGGCGGCGGTCCAGTAGTTATGCTCCTCGATAGCCTGTCCGGCTCCGGGAACAACAAGAGAAAATAAGCCCGCTCTTAGCGCCGATTGAGTTTCTTCCTCATACAGAGCCTTCTGAGCGGCGACGGCCGGACTGACCGCGAACAAGTCTTCAGAGAGATCTCCGGTCAACATCGGCCTCTGCATCGTGTTGATACTTATATCCTGAGATTCCAGGAAAAGTCCGTCTCTCAAGGGGGTCTGCGCTTCAGCGACTACCGAGAGCATAAGAATCATCAAAGCAACTTTGCGCATATCATTGTCTCCCGAAATCTACTATGTCAAATGAAAACGTGAGTCCGAAGTAAAGCTTCCACTCTTTTCCGTAGGTTATGCTCGTATCGAAGTCGCGCAGCCGGGTGGTGAACCTGTTCAACCCGTAGGCGGCGTCGAAGAAGATCGCTGTTGGAAAACTATAGAAAGAAAAGCCGCTCATCCGCAATTCGGCTCCGACGTCCTTCTTGAACTTCGTTCCGATCACGCCTCCGTTCCAGCAATTTCCGACGTCGCCGTACGCCGAAAGATAGACGTCGCTCAGGTAAAATTGCATGAACTGCTTGTCCACATCCCTGAAGATAGGGTACCTGTATGTCAGGTTCGCCGTGAACATCCTGTTACCTCCAAGGGAGTAAAATGGATAGCCTCTCATCCCGATCAGCCCTCCGGCATAGAAGTCGAAGAAGTTGTTGATGGCCGGGCCGAACGTATAGCCGATATGGATCTTCGTTGCGAGGGCATCGTCAACCCTGAACAACGGGACGGCGAAGTAGTTCATCAGCTCTGCCTGCACAAAATTGTAATTTTCATATAGAGGGATAATAAGACTCGTCCCCTGCTCGAAGGCGCCGTTGTTGAGCTTGTCCAGCTGCCCCGATACCCTGAACATAGAGCGTATCCCCAGAGGGTTGATCCAGGCGTTGCGCGCCGGCAGTATTCCGTCGAAATCGAACTGACTGTAAAAGGTTCTTCCGATGAAGTAGGTGTACCCTATCGATGACCAGTAGGGCCCGTTCGCCGGATACCTGAACCCCGACTGCGTTACGCCGTAGCTGTCCAGAGTGAAGCCGACCGACATATTCAGCGAAGGGACAACGACCGGCCCGCTGAACGAGGCGTCTACCTCGAGGAGGTTGTATGTCACCGGAATGCCTCTCACCGTATCCGCTCCGAGACCTATGTTCGCGTTTGTCTGTCGTGAAATATTGTATGCGGCAAGAGTGAACTGCGGGTAGATACCGAGCGCCGAAAGGCCGGGGATCTTGTCGTTGTAGTCGAACTGGAAGAAAATATCCCGCTCGAGAAGTTTGTTTATGGTCGCGCCTCCGAATATGTCGTACTTCCCCACTACATCCGACGAGCTGAAGTAGACGCCGGCTTTCATCTCATCGAGAAAGTTGTTGTGCGGATTATAATCGTCGAAGAGAAGAACCGGATAAAAAGACATACTGGTCGTTCTGCTCGTGTAAGGCTCCGACTTGAAGTCGGGCACATTAAAATCATTATAATGAGTCAGGTCCCCCGGCAGCGCATCGTCGGTGCTCGCGATGAGAGTAGGCGGGTTGATATCAACCGTGTAATGCGGCGGATCCGGAATGGGCTCCGCATTATTCAGCATCGCGATCTTGTAACCGTTCCACCGGTAGGAAGCATATACTAGCTTGTTGTCCTTCGAGATAGTCGGCATGAAGGCTCCGCCGACAACGTTTGTGAGAGCCACCGTCGAGTCGGTATAGAGATTATTCTTGTAGATATTGAAGATTCCACTCCGATCGGAAGCAAAGACGATGCAGCTGTCATGGTCGGCAAAGACCGGGTTTCTCGAGTCCTGGCCGGTAGGCGTGATAAACTTGTAGGAGCTGTCGGCGAGAGTGTAAACTCCGATCTGCCTGGAAGCCCTGATCGAATAGCTGAACGTGATCTTTGACCCGTCGCCGGACCAACGGGTGGCATATATCTGTTCACCGTTCTTGAAATGGGTCAGCTGATGAATATTCGATATTTTGCCGGCAGAAAGGTCTATGTCCGCGTCGTACAGGTTCAATGTGCCGTCGCTCCCTGCTACATAAGCCACCCGCTTGCCGTTGCTCGAAAGCGAAGCGTACCTCGCCCTCAGACTGTAGGTAAGCCTCGTTTCTTTGTTTTTCTTCAGATCGTAGAGATAAAGATCGTCCAGACTGTTCCAGAAATGGTTGAATCTCGTCTCCTTGGCATACAGCAGGTACCTCCCATCCGGAGACCACGAGAGTTCGTCTGCGACACCGTCTGTTATCTCCTTCTCCGTGCTGTCTGCAATATTGTAGATATAGATCGAAGACGTGCCGAAGAAGTCGCGCCCCTCGTTTGAACAGTAAGCGATCGACTTACCGTCAGGTGAGAAGACGGGGAACAGGTTTGCAAACCCTTTGTCTCGAATGATCTTGCCCTTGTGTACCGTCTCGACTACTTTTGCGATCTTCGAGTCATAGCTCTTTTCGAGAAAAACCTTCCATTCATCGTAGACTGTCCGGGCCGACTTACCCAACACCTGCTCGAACGCATGGTTGATCGAAGTCGCATCGACAGCTCTCATTGCAATCGACAGCCTTCTCAGGATGTCAGGGCTGTACTTGGTCGCTAGATAATGAACAAACGCGAAGCCCGCGTTGTAGGTCGATTCATTTCCGAGGCTCGTTTTGCCGAAGCCGCCAATTTGCTGGAGCGAAAGCATCTTGTGATCGAGCACGTACATCCTAAGAATCATATCGCGGTGGGTATCCCAGTAATCATAATGAAGATGAGGAATGTTGTACTGCGCGACCCCCTCGGCAAACCATGCGGGAATTACGATGCCGCTTATCGGATAACTGACGACCACGTTCGGGTAACCGTACAGGACGTCGGGCCTGCGTTCGTTTTCGTAACCCAGCCATTGCAGGTAAATGGCCGGCACATGCCTGCCGAACTTGGTAGCCGTGTTCATTTCGATTTCGTGCGTGAACTCGTGTGTCACCACGTTCCGGAGCCAATCGTGTGTTCCGCGAAGCGCGAAATCCAGCGACGACGCCCAAATGTTTATCTTGTTGTCGTAGAAATATGTTTCGCCGTTGGAGTAGTCGTCCGTGTCCCAGATAATAAAAGACACCTTCTGGTCGGGTTTGTGGTGATACAGCTCCGTGAGCGGACCATAAATTTCTTCGGCGATCTTGGCAACCAGCTCGGCGGTACGCTGCTCTCCGTCATAATAGTCGACATAGAAATGCTTCGTCTCTATTGTCCGCCAGTTCAGTTCCGGTTGAATGAAGTTGTCCTGGGCATGTGCGAGAACGGGAAACGACAGGGAGGCAGCTAAAAGAGCATAGACAAAATTGCGGAACAAATTGCATCTCCTCACTTGACAACGGCGATCTTAATGATAGCAACGTCCCGCTCTTTCGATGAAACAGCCTCCACCCTTGCGAAATAAACCCCGCTTTGTACGCCGCTTGTGTTCCAGCTGACCTCGTTTGCCATGCCGCCGGTTCCCTCGGTCTGGAAATCGGCAACCTTATTGCCGGCGAAGCTGAAGATTCCTATCGAAACGCGGGCATTGTCACGGAGATAAAAATGTATTTTGGTCATGCCGGTCGTCACGGGGTTCGGCCAGTTGTAAACTTGCGCGGTGGGCATAAGGGTAGCAGTCGGTGCAACCGGCTGGACGGCAAGCGGCTCAGTCATGGAGTTTGTATGATAGTTGTCGCCGAGCAGGTTTCCCCAGGCCACCTGGTTTGCCGAGCTTCCCTTGAAAGTCCAGCTGTACAGGTAACCGTCGAGTCCGATTGCCGCGAGATACAGGTTACCTGCTTGTGCATCGTACGAGACCGCCGGGCTGCCTGCCAGACCGTCACCGACGCTGAGAGGAAATCCCGGCAGGATCTTTCCCGTCGCGCCCGTAAACGCATAAATGGTCCCGCCCTTCGTACCGAAAATCACCGATGGCTTCCCATCGCCGTCAAGGTCCGCGACGGCTATCGAACCGATGATCCTGTTGGCATCGGATGGGAGAGCCTCGCTTCCCACCGTCGATATCGGGAAGTTGTTCAAAACGGCACCGGTATATGAAATGGCGTACAGTTTGGTCTGTGTAGCAAAAACGATCCCGCGGTCTCCGGTTCCGTTCAGGTCGGCAAGAACCGGACCGGTGGTTATCGTGTCGCCTGGGAAACAAGTGAAAATCTTCAGCGGTGCCCCGCCTGTGCTGTCAATGTAGACAGACTGCGGAGTGAGTTCGACAAGATCCGGCTGCCCCGAAGCCGACAGGTTTCCGAAAGTTAGCCCTATGATTCCCTCCATGTTGCCCAAGGAGGTCGTCGCGTACGGCACCGAGCCGGTCTGGATAACGCTGTCCATGTTTACGGGTAGAACATGTCCTCCACCCAGATTCAGGTAGACGTTACTCGTGTCACGGGCGGCAAATTGGCCGGGTATCTCAGAGACTGTGGCGTTCGAACCGGCAGTATTCACCCTATCTTGGATAGGTACCGAGTATGAACCAATGAATTTGCCGGAAGTAGAGAATATCGACCACGCAGCGGGAGTGCTCCCGAACGCGATTATCTTTGTCCCCATCCTGAGCAGAGGTTCACCTGTCTTGAAAGCCGCCGACACTACCGGCGTTGAAAACAACACATCCGCGGTACCGGGATGATCGTTGTCTCTGTCGACCAGCCCGTAGAGCGCTGTATCATCCATCGCGTAAACCGTGTTCGAAGACGCCTTCCCAGAAGAGACGAGAGGCTGGAACCTGCCGCCGACGTTTGAGAAAGACCCGGTCGAATCGAACCCGGCTGAAGTGCCATCCATGTTGAAGGCGAATAGCGAGTCGCCGTTGTTTGCAATTACCTGGAGCTTCCCATCGGGGCTGATGTGCCCGAAAACGGGAGACGAGTTGGTCGTCGCGCCGTATATGTCTTTCGGGAATCCCACGGTGGGCTGGACATTCGAGTCCCCCACCCTGATGTCCATGGTCATCATGCCGGCAGGATTACTGAAGTTCGTAATGTACACATGTGAGTTCGCATCATTGTAACCGCCGGAATTCGGCAAAGATGTGGGCGTGAATTGATTCCCGTAACTCGGAACCGGGTTGCCCTTGAACCAGAAATCGTAGGGGGAGCCGGAGTAATAGTACGAGCCTGTAATGGTTTGGACGAGGAAGCCGATCATGTTTGCGCCATGGGCTTCCATTACCGCAACGCCTCTGAGTGACGGGTCCGCATTTACGGTATTGGTTGCAAGGTTATCGTCGATCACGGTCTGGTCGATGTGCCAGATCAGGATTCCGCCTGGATACCTCTCGTCATCGGTCGGATCGCCAGGCGACGGGAGCGACCAGTCAAATTCATCGGCATCGGTAACCACGCCGTTTATACCTTTTACCTCGACGCCGTCGAAATACGTTGTGTCTGTTGCTAAGGTCATGCGGGTGGTATCGAATCTCCCGTCGTAGAACGTCGTTATGAGCTCGCCGTTGTTGAGCGCATCACGCTCCCGATTTTCCAGGAGGAAATACTCGCTCCCGTCTATCGGCACCTTGAGAACGGAATACTTACCCGTCTCATTTGCATACAGTTGGAACGTGGTAGCTGCTGCCGGGGAAACTTCGACGGGTTTAACCCATCCGAGGTAGGCTTTCGACCACGCCGACGGCTCCGGAGGAAATATCCCGCCATAGGCAAATATCGACTGGCCGTCCATCAATCCGAACCCGCCGATCCCGGTAATGCCGGTCTTTGTGTCGAACAAATCCGGCAGACCGAGAAAACTCCCGAAGTTGGCCGCCATCATTCCGTTTGTTCCCAGCAGAAGTGAATCCTGCACCTGTCCGCTCGCGTCGTAAGTCTCGAACACCTCGGTCTCAGGCATAATTATCGAGTTTGGAATATGGAAGCTGCCGTTGTCAACCGGCTGGCCTTCGTATCCTTGTCCCAGCATTGCACGCAGGCTCTCCATCCCGAGATAGATGGACGGGATGTTATACGGCCACGGGTCATAGCCGAACGTGGAGGAAAAATCGATGTCGCGTCCGGATCCGGCGTGAAATATTACGAAGCATTGGTAGTGACTGAAATCGAAATTCTTGTAAATCGAATCGGCCGCATGCCACGAGTCTTCGTACAGCAGTCCGAGGTTGTCCGCGTTCGCGGGACCGCCTTCGGGCGGGGAATAATATTTCATCTGATGAGGAAGTGTTATCACGGAGTCAAGCACATCATAATTTATGTTCAGCCTGCCGCCGGAGACTTTGTAGAAGTAGTTCTTCAGGAAGAGAATGTGGTTCTCGAAATAGCTCCTATTGTGCGGCGGCGCATCCAGGCCTGTGCCGTTTGTCATTACGAACTGCCCGTTGCCGCTCGAAAGGCTGTCGCTGTCTTTTTGAAATTGTACCATTATGGCGAGAACATTGACGGTTCCGTTCGCCAGAGCTACTTTCGGCTGAACTCTCTGGAAGGCCGACAGAGGGTGACTGAGCTCGGGTGCTCGGTAGCCCCCGGATGCGAGTAGCACGGCGGCGTGCAGCGATACAGCCGCCGCCAGTGCCGATAGTTTAGAACTCAGTTTTTCCGCCCAGGTTTAGTGATAAAGAGAACCTTAGCTGGTTCGAGAGAGGATTGTTCTGGTCGAACGTAGATATATAGCTGAAGTCGAAGCCGTAGATTCCGTAACGAATACCTGCCCCGAAAGTCATGAAGTTGCGGCCGCCGAAATTCGGGTTTTCTTTGTAATAACCGATCCGGAGGGCGATCAAGCGGGGATAGCCATACCAGTATTCGGCACCCATGCTTATGATGACGCTCTGCAGTCCGCCATTGCCCCCCCAGGTGGTAATAAGCGATTTCGGAAGGGGATCCACCGACGTAGTGATATTATAGGTCGTATCCTGAGAGGCCGGATCGATATACATGGTTGAATCCGTCCTTACTCGGACCATAGTCCTGCTCGCGTCGAAAACCAGGTAAAGGTTGTTGTAATGGCTCTCCAGGGCATGGATCGCAATTCCCAGTCTGAGATTTGTCGGAAGGGGATCTGCCTGAGCCTGGTCGATGTAGTAGAGAGTGGGACCGAGGTTACTCAGGTCAACGCCCAAACCAAGCCGGTTGTCGAAGTTTCCGATTACCGGGATGTCCAGATGCTGCGGGCGGTACAAAAGCCCCAGGTCGAAACTCACATCGGAGGCGATTCCCGTGCCCACCTCCTGTTCAGTCCCGAACGGTGCCAGTTCGCTTCTAATGTATCGGAAATTCGCTCCTACTCCCAGACCGTCCGCAACCTGCGCTCCATATCCGAGAGTGACAGCGAACTCGAAGGCGTGCCACGTGCTCACCACCTCAGGGCCGTTCGACAATGTCTTGTTGAAAGTTCCGAGATTGAAGTAAGTTATGCTGGCCGATACGTTCCCGTCCCAGTTGGGCAGGTAATGTGTAAAACTCAGGAAATCATAGCTCAGGTCAGAGCTGAATTCCGGCAGCCAGGGAGCATGCGTGAGACTTATCTGATTACCTCGCAGAAATCCGAGACCGCCAGGATTCCAGAAAACTGCGGAGCTGTTGTCTGCCAATCCAGTGCTCGCCTCTCCCATACCGCCTGCACGGGCGTCGGGCGATATCAGGAGGAACGGCACGGCAGTCTCGCCTTGTGCGAACACACGAGAGCTCAGTGTCAGCATAGAGACTGCCACAACCACGGCGCAAACTGCTATTTTCATAAAATGTTACTCCTCATTTGTAATCCTATTATATAGATTCGTACTAAAACTTTCTATGCATTTATCCAAACACGGCGCCCGAAAAGTTAAGGGGACGTATATTCCATTTCGCCTCATCGAACTACCGCCATCCTTCCTATTGCTTCGCTCGTAAATGCCCCGTCGATCGTTGTCGCTATTACTTTATAAAGATATACTCCGTTTGCGAGCCTGTTGCCGTCATCATCGAGTCCGTTCCAGTCGACCTTTACGAATGTCCCGGTCGTCCCGTAGTCTCTGATCGTCTTGATCAGCCTGCCACTGAGTGTGAACACTCTGATCGTTACGTCGACCGGTTCACCGTTGCCCACGTCGGTCCGCTCGAACGTGAATGACGTGCTGCTGCTGAACGGATCAGGGTAATTGTACACGTCTTTTATCGACAATTTGTCCGACGATTCCACGTCAAATGACGCAGTTGCCTCACCGGGATTGTTAAAGACATCGAATGCCTGAACAGTGACGGAATGAGTTCCGTATGAAAGCGATGATGTCACCGGATAAGTGACGGTGCCGTCCTGGTACGAATTCAGGCTTCCCAGAAAATAAGGCGACAGGTCTACTGACTGAGTCCCGTCGAAAGTCGCCTGCAGGCTGTGGCCTACGGCTTCATCAGAGAGGTTTATCCCGTTTTCCGCGTGCAAGTCTACAATCAATGTCGGATTCTGAGCTACCACATCGCCGTTCCTGAAATTCCTTGAGTCAAAGTATACGCTGATTTCCGGACCGTTATGGTTGTTCGTTACGTTCGTGTCGGTTCCGCCCACCGTTACGCTTCTCGTGTAACCCGATCCATCGGTTCCGCCGGCCTGAAAATACAACTCAATTTTCCCGTTCTGATTGCTGTAAGAGATATCCGAAGGTATTACCGTCCTGGCCTCGAATCTGCCTCCATCTATCGAGACCTGACCTCGAAACAGGATCGATCCCTGAAACTTGTATGTGTCACCCCACTCCGGTACGTACACCGGCTGATCGGAATCATATACCGTAAGCACGCCCGTTGAGGCGAGGCCGCTCCAGACGCTGTTGTCGGGATGATAAACCGTTCCTTTAATATCCAGCTTGTCAAGGGCTCGGATCATAGATACCTGGACCAGCGACTTTCCGTTCAGGCTGTCGATGCTTGCACGGTATCTTGGCATCCCCAGGCGAACGCTCGGGTCGCCGATATACTGATACTTGATGTCATTCAGGCCGAAACGAATCTGTTTTGTCTCAAACAAAGCTTTGCCGATTCTTACCGGGTTCCTCAGAGAATCGCTCGTAAAAAGATAGCCGAAGAGGTCTTGATTGAGCGTAGCATTGTCCGAGGCGTACACGACCCTCGTCGAGCTAACCACGCCGATGGCGCCGCCCTTCGCAGAATTAACGAGTGCCTCTGCCGCGCTCTCCGTCCCGGGATCGTCGTCTCTAGCGAAGTCGCACGTGGCTGCAATGAAGAGACTCAGCCTGTTCATGTTTGTCAATTGGGGAATCGTAACATCCCTATCGAACACGTGGGTGTATGACCAAAGAAGAGGCGAGCCATGACCGACAAAGTTGACCACAAGGCTCCCCTGGTTAACCTGATTTACAATTGCCGCCGCTGCCTGCGGCTCGCGCCGTCCTTCCGTTGAAATGATGACCGGATACAAAATCAAGTATATCTTCCGCTGGTCAAACGAAGCAGGAGTAAAGAATCGGGCTAGATCATCTGCGTAGTTGGTGTGCAGATCTCCGTCATTTCCTCCTCCGGTCGTAATGCCCTGGTCCCCGACAAATGTGATGAGGTCCTTCCAATCTCCGTAATCAGGCTTGGATTCGTAACCGATTATCTTGTTGACGATGGCAGTCGCATCGTCGGTGCTCCTCGCCGGAAGCCTTCCTATTACCATCGAAATCGGCGTCTGCATAAGCGGCGCATTGAACTGGACGAAATAGTCGTCGCTGGCATATGTCCCGATCTGAGAGAGCGACTCGTCCGATTCATACGGCGGCACATACTCGGGAACGTCGCTCACCTTGTTCTCATAATCATATGTCCCGGCCCCGAACAGAATTACGTAAGAGGGCGTAACCTGCCAGTTATCGTGCGCGTACTTCAAATAATCGCGAATTGCTGTTGGATCAGGTATTCCGCAGGCAAACTCATTATAAATGGCGGTCGTCGTGACCACTTTCGTTTTCAACCCATCGAAACTCTGTTTGAAGCTTGCCAGCTGGTTCGCTTGATCAAGGAACTGCGGCGCAGTCACTATTACCAGATCTTCGCCCGTGACGTCTCCGTGAAGATTGGAGTTCTGAACGGGCGAAATGTTATCCACTTTCAAATAGCCGCTTGCACCTACGGCGAGATACTGCTTCCTCATGCCGGATGCTGCCTGTATGCCGAACGATACTGTCCCGTTGTTCGCCGATTCAGGCTGCATCATCGCCACGTTCGAGAAGTCCGTGAGGTCGAAAACGCTAATGCTGTCGCTCGAAAAGCCCCGGATCGAGTAGTACACGCTCGCGTTCGTGTCAGGCGCGTAGAAATCTAGAACGTCGTTCACCGATTGGAACAACCTCTTATACATTATCTCATACCAGTCTACCCAGGCAAAGGCCGATGAGGATGCAGAGCTGAATATGATCTTCAGGACACTCGTTTGGTTAGGAAGATTGCCGCTCCCGACGAAAGTCCGTGGATCTCTCGGATATGCATAGTACCCTTCGTCGTCACCGTAATTGACAGTTCCGCCGGGTATTGTTCCAAGCTCGGTGCCGGTGGCGTTCTCATAAACCGAGAAGTAGTTGGATTGATCGCTCCTGGAAATCACCCGCGCCCTACATATGATATTCTGCGTCGAGTCCAGCCCGAACAGCTTGTTGAGATAACCCGCAACATTTGCGGTCGGATTCGCCGAAGTCGGCATTTGAAGTTCGGTACCGAACCAATCTTTTCCGGAACCCAGGAGGTTATAGCGCTCATCTTCCCGGAAAACCCCGGAAGTGAACGTGTTCGGACGGTAGTAAGATGCCGCATGAACGCTCTGTTCGGTCTGCATTCTCTTCCCCGCCTGCCCGCCGTAGGTCATGAAGTAATAGCTCGTGGAGTCGGTGTAGTGATCAATATAGTGCGAGAAGGTCTTAGTGCTCGGATTGTATGCCCACTCTCGCGGGGCTTTCCCGTAAAACAATACGTAATCGCCGTTGTCAAACTTGTTGTTGCCGTTGGCATCGTACACATAAATCGCATTTTCCATCAAGTCGTTCGGACGGGGCGCGTTCGGGTCCTGAGGCAGCTCAGTACTTCCATTGTTGTATATCTTCACCGTACTCATATCGATATTGCCGACGGGGACATCCGCGTTCTTGAGGTCTGAGTAGGTCAGCCTGTATATCCCGCTGTGTGAGATGCCTATCTTATACCATGATCCTTCGGCGAGGACGCTAGAAGCTGTTGCCTTCCTGAGTCTCGACGGCTCCCTTACTATGGCGTCCTTCACTTGTGAATAGTTCGCCAGGACACCTGAAAGCAATGGATCAGTGGGGACACTCTCAGTCGTGACTCCGCTTCCCAGTGAAGTTACCTGAAACACTATCTTTTCCAACATTCGGTACGAGCCGGAAAGGCTGTCATATACAAACGGGTACACCTTAATTCTCGACACCAGGTGCCTGCGGCTTTCATACGGACCGTCATAAGACAGAAACTCAGAAACTACCTTAGGGCTCACCACGGAAGGCATACGTGGACTCCTTATCGGCTGCATCAAAGATACCGTCCTGTAGTCGGTCTGAACGACCTGCACCTGTATCTGATTTGAGAACACGCCCACCGGGACGGGTATAAATTGCCGGATGAAACTGCCGGCGGTATTGTACTCGGGCACGCCATGCCTGAATGTGATATTCAGATACGACTGACCGTCTGCTTTCACTGTGTCGGCAGACAACGAGTCAGGTGTAACGGATAACGTCACGGAACTCGCCCCCTGCGTCAGCACCTGCACATTCTGTGCGTATGACGCACCGGCAAAAAGCAAAACCAGCACTCCCGTCCTAGATAGGTGTCTCTTCATTTCCTTTGCAACAAAAATGCCGAATGTCCTGCAAACCTTTCCGCAGTGTCATTCGGCAAAAAAGGTTCGTCAAAGGTCTACTGCAACGTCAATTTTCAAACCTTTAACGAACCTTCGCTAGTCTTTCCTTTTTGAAAATATAGCAGGAAACGGAAAGCGTGTCAAGGAACGAACGGGTAAAATGTTTGACCCCGACACTCACTGCGGCGCCGACGATAAAGCCTCGAAAACGATAAATTCGTCCATGTCCAAATTCCGCGTTCACAAACAAGCAACATATGAAACGAATGCAGACCGAAATCGGAGAAGCCCCGAAGTGGCGTCCCCAAGGGGATTTGAACCCCTGTTACCGCCGTGAAAGGGCGATGTCCTAGGCCACTAGACGATGGGGACAGGAAAACTGCCGGCTCATAGCACAAATGCGGTTGCTATGCGCTAGAGAAGAGTTGCCTTCTTTGAGCTACAATTTAGATTGTATGAAGAGATATTGCAAACCAATCGGATCCAAGTTTCATGCTACATCTTGAGGTATCTGTCAAGAAAAGAGTAAATTCTCCTCCAGGCGAGCTTTGCCGCGCTCCCGTTGTATATTTGCGGATTATTCGGATTCATAAACGCGTGACTGACGCCCGAATACTCGTGGAACTCTACCGTCTTGCCGTCAGCCTTCATCGCTGCCACGAACGCCTTCCCCATCTCGACGGTGTAAGTGCGGTCCAGCTCGGCAAAGTTACACAGAACCGGACAGCTGATCGGCTCCACCTCCGACTTCGTTGCTCCTACCTTACCATAATCTATTACGCAAGCCGCCAGCTTCGGCAGGTTCAAGGCTGCGACATACGAATACGAGCCACCCATGCACCATCCGATCACGCCGATCTTCGAAGCATTGACGTAGTTCAATCCCGACAGATACTTAAAGGCCGCCTTCAAGTCCGTGACGGCCCTGGCATGAGGGACAGAGATCATTAGTTTGTATGCCTCCTGCGGATTGTCGGTAATCCGGCCGCGATAAAGGTCGATCGCAAGCGCAACATACCCGTGTCTCGCAAGGTCCCTCGCGTCGCGTCTTATCCAGTCGCGAAGCCCCCACCACTCGTGAATAACTATAAGGGCAGGATGCCTGCCGGCCTCGGCGGGCATGGCAATATAAGCTGAGACGGTATCCTGTCCGCTGGGATAACTTACAACCATCGTTTTGATTTCCGCGGCATCCGCAAAAGCACCTGGACCTAACGCCGCGAGCAGAAAAATGATAAACCTTCTCATTGCCTCCTCCTGGAAAAGGGGCTTGCGGAGGTCTTTGACCTTCGCAAGGCCCCCGCAGCTTAATTCCGCTCCAGCACCCGCGATATCTTGTCGACAAGAGTCGATTTCGGCACGGCGCCGACGAGTTGGTCGGCCACCCTGCCATTGTCGAAGATCAGAAGCGTCGGGATGCTCATAATACCGAAAGAAATCGCGACCTCGCGGTTCGCATCCACATCGAGCTTCGCCACCTTCAATTTGCCATCGTATTCACCTGCCAGCTCCTCGACGATCGGCGCTATGAGCCTGCACGGCGCACACCATGAGGCCCAAAAATCGACAAGCACCGGCGTATCGCTTTTCATCACCTCTGCTTCAAAGTTTTGCGAGCTAACTACAATTGGTTTCATTCAGCAACTTCCTTCCGAGAGTGTTTTGATTCTAAGAGAGTAGTTTCACATTGTCTTTTCCGAAAATTCTAAAAAGCTCATCCACGAACTGCCGGTCCGGAGTCACGCTGTAAATACTCGACCTGAATATCTTCGGCCTGGAATCTCCGTTAGTAACGCTGAAGAATATGGAACAATTCCCGTGAGGGTGACCTCCGAGGACTTGCTTGAAGGATGAGAGCAATTTCTTCGATGTATCGCTCGAATCTATCGAAACGGCGATACTCCTCGTAAACCGGGCGGCGGCATCCTCCAGTGGATAGGCTTCACTGACCATAATCCTGACCGAGTCGCCGTTTGATTCGGCTTTCCCGGAGACCATGATTATGGAATCCACATACAATATGTTTTGATACTTTGAATAGGCATCGGAGAAGAATATCAGCTCTCCCTTGCCCGTAAAATCCTCAAGCTGCACGAAGGCCATCGTGTTACCCTTGCGGTCAATCTTCCGCCTGACGTCGGTAACTATCCCGGCAGCTCTGGCACCGCTGACGCCTTCGATAGTCGTCGCGTCTCCGATCCGGATGTTCGTAAACGAATTGTACTCCTGCTCATATTTCAGCAACGGATGGCCTGAAATGTAGACGCCGAGGAGCTCCTTTTCCCTGTTCAATTTCTCTCCCTGACTCCACTCCGCCACGTCTGCCAGCGTTGGATAAGTAACGAGCTTCTTCTGCTCCGGGTCGAGTAAATCGAAAAGCGAAGACTGTGAGCTCGACTTGCTTTCCTGGGCGGACTGCCCGAACTGCATGATCCTGTCAAAAGATTCTGCCAACTGGGCACGCTTATGCCCGATCGAATCGAAAGCCCCCGCCTTGATCAGGCTTTCCAGGGCCCTCTTGTTCACCGCCTTCAGGTCGACACGAGTGACAAAGTCAAATACGTTTTCGAACTTCCCCTCTCCGTTCCTGGAGCGGTTGATTTCCTCGGCTGCGGCCACACCGACATTCTTTATCGCGCTTAACCCGACCCTCAGCTTTCCGTCCGTCACCGAAAAGGTCGAGTGGCTTTCGTTCACATCCGGGCCAAGGACGGTTATTCCCTGCTTCCGGCATTCATCGAGGAGAAGCGTCATCTTGTTGATGTCGCCGATTTCGCTCGTGAGCGTCGCAGCCAAAAACTCGGCAGTGTAATATTTTTTCAGGTAGGCGGTCTGATATGCCAGCACGGAGTACGCAGCACTGTGCGATTTGTTGAATCCGTAGGAAGCGAACTTATCTATCAAGTCGAATATCTCGCCCGCAAGTTTGCGGTCGATAGATCTATTCACCGCGCCATCGACAAAGAGTTTCTTCTGCTCCGCCATCAGGTCCTTGTCCTTTTTGCCCATGGCGCGGCGCATCACATCAGCTTGCGCAAGAGTGAAGCCTGCGATCTCGTTCGCGATTTGCATCACCTGTTCCTGGTAGACTATGACTCCGTAAGTCGAGCGCAGAATGGGTTCCATTTTTGGATGGAGATACTCAATAGGTTTGCCACCGATTTTTCCCTCAATAAAAGAGTCGATATTGTCCATAGGACCCGGCCTGTACAGCGCATTCATCGCTATGATGTCGTCGATCGAAGTCGGCTTCAGCTTCTTCAGATGCTCCTGCATCTTCGCACTTTCAAACTGGAAGACGGCCACCGTCTGCCCTGCGCTGAAAAGCTCGAATATCCTGGGATCATCAAGAGGAATCTTGTCGAGGTCGATCTCCTTGCCATGATTTTCCTTGATCATCTCGAGAGTGTCTTCTATGACCGTCAGCGTTCGCAGCCCGAGGAAATCCATCTTGAGAAGGCCGATCTCTTCGAGACTTTTGTACTCGTACTCGGTGATAACCCCGGTCGAAGGAGTCTTGTACAGAGGCACGTACTCGGAAATGTCACTCGGGGCGATGACGACTCCGGCGGCGTGCGTACCGACGTTCCTGTTCGTTCCTTCCAAAACGAGAGAGTACTCTATAAGCTGCTTAATTTTGGGGTCATTGCTCTCCTTGACCCACCGAAGTTCCGGTATTGTATCGATCGCTTCCTGCAGCGGCGTGACGCGACCGAGGATCACAGGAATCTGCTTCGTTATGGAATCGATTGTCGAAAGCGGAATGCCGAGGACTCTCCCAACATCCTTCAAGACCGCGCGGGATGAAAGAGTACCGAAAGTCACGATCTGACAAACCGACTCTTCCCCGTATTTCTGCTTAACGTATTCGATTACCTTGTCACGTTTGTTATCGGCAAAGTCCACGTCTATATCCGGCATCGAAACGCGGTCCGGGTTCAGGAATCTTTCGAACAACAGCCCGTACTCGAGCGGATCGATGTCTGTAATGCCCAGCGAATACGAGACTATGCTTCCGGCGGCACTTCCCCTTCCGGGCCCGACCCTGACACCCATCGCCCGCGCACTGTTAATGAAGTCTTGAACAACCAGAAAATAGCCCGGGAATCCCATCTTTTTGATAACCTGGACCTCGTGATCGAAGCGGCTCTGAATCTCAGGAGTTATTTCATCATACCTTCGCTCCAGACCTTCGCGGGCAAGCTTCTCGAAATACGCCTCCGGGCTGGGATCGCCGGAATCCGCAGGAATCGGAAACCGGGGCATCAAATCCTGCTTCAGTTCCAGCTTCAGGTCGCACTTGTCAGCTATCCCGACCGTGTTCTCGACCGCCTCCGGGCCGAAATCATAGTCGATGAAGGCCTTCTCCATCTCCTCCTGGCTCTTGAAATAGAACTCGGGGACCTTGTACCGAAGCTCCGTGGGATCCTTCGTACCGTTGCTCGACTGCGAAATATTCAGGAGAATATTGTGCGGCACGGCATGTTCGCGCCTCAGATAGTGACCGTCGTTGACGGCAACAAGCTTTGCGCCGATCTCTTTCGCAATCTTCGGCATCGCGGCGAGAACGCGCTTCTCTTCTTCGAGGCCGTGACTGTGAACTTCCAGATAGTAGTCGTCGCCGAAAAGGTCCTTGTACATCCGTGCTGCTTTTCTCGCACTCTCCAGGTCGCCGTTCACTATCGGTTCGGATACCGGCCCGCTGAGGCAGCCGCTCAGCACGATCAGTCCCTCGCGATATTTCGTGAGAAGCTCTATGTCGATTCTAGGCTTGTAGTAATATCCCTCCAAATGAGAAAGCGAAACGAGCTTAATCAGGTTCTTGTAGCCCGTGTAATTCTTCACAAGAACAGTCAGATGATTGTAGCCGTTCTTCTCGTTCCGCTTCCCCTTTGCGATGTACATCTCGCAGCCGACGATCGGTTTGATACCCGCCTTCCTCGCGTGCTCGTAAAGCTCGATCGCACCGAAGAGAACGCCGTGATCGGTCAGCGCCAGCGCCGGCATTTTCAACTCGACGGCGCGGGCGATCATATCGTCTATCTGGGTCGCCCCGTCCAGAAGGCTGTAATGGGAATGATTGTGTAAGTGAACAAACTGTGGCATTTCTAATTCATGTTTACCGGATAAAGGTTGAAGCGAGTGACAGTATAATTGTCGAAAAGCGTCCTGTAATATAGCTGCACATTGTCGAACGGGCTGTAAATTTCTATTGTGTGCCAGCCCGCCGAGACCGCGATCCACGGCGGGACATAATTCACCTGGTTGCCGTCGAACTTCAACAGCGGCTCCGCAGTGCACCCTGTGCACTTCAAAGAAAGCATCGGTGTGAAAGGAAAGCTGGTGCTCTTTTCCTGCGTGGCATCGAAGTACGCCCGGCCGTCAATATCGATATGATTGTCACTGACACCGAGCGAGACTACATCGCCCCCCAGCAGGTACACCGGCATACCGCGGACCCACATATCTGCACCTATCACGTCGACATAATACCATCCGGGCTTAATGCCGGTTGCCAGATAATGCCAGTCTCCCGGTCGCACAGCAGTTCTGTTTGAACCGCTGATGTCGAAATCGATGTGAATTCTTGTGCTGAGGTCGAAGATTGTATCGGTTGTATCGGTGGCACCCAGCTCGTAATCACCGGGTACCTGCAGAAGATTTACCGTCGCCGTGGGCACAAAGAGCGCGCACGACGAAAAAACAACCGCGAATGAAACGAAAGCGAGTCTCAATTATGTCTCTTGTATGAATACGTACCGTCCATCGGTTGTCAAAGGATGTTCAGGGCCAGAAGCTTCGGCTCGGTCATTTCTTCGATCGCGTACCGCAAACCTTCGCGGCCGAAGCCGGAGTCTTTGATACCGCCATATGGCATGTTATCGATCCTGTACGTCGGATAGTCATTTATTATCACGCCGCCTACTTGAATCTCATCGAAGGCTTTGAATATCTTCCTTGAATCGTTAGTAAAAATTCCCGCCTGAAGCCCGAACCGAGTGTCGTTTACCTTGCGAATTGCCTCATCAAAGTCGGAATATTTTTCCAGAATCGCAACAGGCGCGAACGCCTCTTCACAATAAAGATTGGCGTTTGCGGGAACGTTCTCGAACACTGTGGGTTGCAGCAAATTTCCATTACGGCCTCCGCCGATAAGCACCCTGGCCCCGGCAGCTTTTGCCTCCTCGATCCACTTAAAGGCGCGGTCCGCCTCCTTTGAGCTGATCATAGGCCCAATCACCGTGTCGTCGTCGAGAGGATTCCCGGCTTTCACTTTCTTCGTTTCTTCCAGGAATATTTCCATGAACTTATTATATATACCCTCCTGGACGTAGATCCGCTGAACGGATATGCAAATCTGGCCGGCGTTCGAAAAAGCGCCTATTGCCAGCCGTTTTGCCACAAAATCAATCTCGGCGTCCGCCTCTACTACCACCGCGGCATTGCCGCCAAGTTCCAGCACGACCTTCTTCTTTGGAGCTTTAGATTTCAGGTACCATCCGACTCTCGGGCTCCCCGTGAAGCTCAGCATCTTCACGCGGGCGTCCAGAACCATCTTCTCTGCAACTTCATTGCTGCTGGCGACAACATTCACCGCACCGTCAGGCACTCCCGCTTTCAGAAGCACCTCTGCAAGTAAGACGGAAGTGATCGGAGTTTGAGGCGGCGACTTGTGGATTACTGTGTTTCCCGATGCAAGTGCGGGCGCAATCTTATGCGCGACAAGGTTGAGCGGGAAATTAAACGGCGTGATGCTCGCTATGGAGCCGATCGGATAGCGCCTTACGACACCCCAGCGCTTCTCGGAACCCGCTGCCAAGTCCAGCGGGACAACTTCACCCGGGATTCTCTTCGCCTCTTCAGAAGCGAAGGAGAAAGTCATCATGGCCCTGTCGACTTCGCCCCTCGTGTACCGGATCGGCTTTCCCGACTCGAGCGTCATTATCCGGGCAATCTCCTCCTTGCGCTCCCTCAATCCGGTTACGATCTTGTCGAGAATTTCAGCGCGCTTATAGGAAGGCAGCTTCCTTGTGGTTTCAAACGCCTTCTCGGCAGAAGAGATCGCACTCTCCATCTCCTGCTCGCCGGCCATAAACACTTCGCCGACCTGAGTGCCGTCGTAAGGATTGACTACCGATGAGACTTCTTTTGTCTCAACCCATTGCCCACCGATAAACAGCTTGTGCTTCATTGCACCCTCCCAGAATTAAACATCAAACCGGACGCCGCAG
This sequence comes from Candidatus Kryptoniota bacterium, assembly GCA_046705025.1. GTDB lineage: Bacteria > Bacteroidota > Ignavibacteria > Kryptoniales > JAKASW01 > JAKASW01. Next base: position 36,617 of record JBJKQU010000056.1, read on the forward strand.
AACCCGAGGCCGCGTCCGAATCCGCATCACTTCAGCGCGGGGACAATTCCGGGTTAGTTTCTGAGAAACTTCTGAATTTCCCCAGCTGCATCACCTACCGCGACCAGTTTCCTGTCGCCGCCCTTCCTGAATTTCAGCTCGATATTCCCGTTCTTCAGATTCCGGTCGCCTACTATGACCTGCAGCGGCATGCCGAGCAGATCGGCGTCCTTGAATTTGAAGCCGGGGCTAACGCCCTCTCTATCGTCATAAAGAACTTCCACGCCGGCTTTCGAGAGTTCGACGAAGAGCCTCTCCGCCGTCTCGACTACCTCCCTGTTGTCCATGTTGACGGAAACGAGGTGGACATCGAAAGGCGCTATGCACTTGTCCCAGATTATTCCGTTGTCGTCGTGATTCTGTTCGATGTGGCAAGCGATTATGCGTTCGACGCCGATTCCGTAGCTCCCCATCACTATCGGCTTCTCGTTTCCTGCATCATCGAGATAGTTCGCATGCAGCGAACTCGAATACTTCGTTCCGAGCTTGAAAATGTGGCCGATCTCAATTGCATTGACTATTCTCAGCGGTGTGGCGCAATTGGGACAAGGCTCGCCGGTTTCTATCGTGCGCAAATCATAATAGCCGTCTATTTTTACGTCGCGCTTCAAATCTATGTGACCGATGTGGTAGTCGTCCTTGTTCGCGCCGCTGATCAGCTCATTTGCGTCTTCAAGCCTCTTATCTGCGATAATCTTGAATTTGTCCAGCCCGACCGGACCTATCGAACCGGCATTCGCACCCGTATATTTTGCAAGCTCCTCCGTCTCCATCGCAGAGCCGGTCTTTCCCAGTGCTGCTGTCAACTTCGACTCGTTAAGCTGATCGTTTCCGGACATCAGGATCAGCACCGGTGAGTTGTCGACTTTGTACACAAGCGACTTGGCCAAACGCTCGGTCGGGATCTTTAGAAATTCCGAAAGCTGGTCGATCGTCTTGATACTCGGTGTATATAGCTCTTCGATCTGCTTCATCCCGTCGGTTCTCCCCAGCGGTTGAAGAGCGCTGGAAGCGACTTCCAGGTTAGCGGCATATCCGCAGCCGTCGCACAGCGCGCACGTATCTTCGCCATCGGGCGACTCGACCATAAATTCCTGTGAGCCCGTCCCTCCCATAGCGCCGCTCGAGGCACCGACGACAAAGAATTTCAGGCCGCTTCTGCTGTAAATCTTCTTGTAAGCCTCGCGGTGGGCTCCGTAGCTCTTATCGAGCTCTTCAAAGCTTCTGTCAAACGTGTAAGAATCCTTCATGAAAAACTGACGCCCTCTTATCACTCCGGATCGCGGGCGGGGCTCGTTTCGAAACTTCGTCTGGATCTGGTACCAGATCTGCGGCAGATCGCGGTAAGATTTTATGTTGTCCCTGGCGATTGTCGTGAACACTTCCTCATGGGTCGGTGCGAGGACGAGCGGCCGATTCTTGAGATGAAACAACGTATCACCAAAGGCCTCGACGCGTCCGGTCTGCTCCCATATCTCCACCGGGTTCAACGCGGGAAGCTGAAACTCCTGAGCGCCTATGGCATCCATCTCCTCACGAATTATCTCCATCACTTTCTTCATCACCCGCCATCCCATCGGGAGCCAGGAATAGATCCCGGCGCCCAACGCACGTATCAATCCTGCCCTCACCATCAGGCGGTGACTGGCCATCGTTGCATCGGCAGGGTTTTCTTTCAGAGTCGGTAAAAAATATGTACTTAGTCGCATTTTGTTTTGAGCTCCAAGCTCCAAACACCAAGCTCCCGCGCAGCGGTCATTCGGACAGACAATTCCCAAAAACGAAAACTGAAAATCTCAGGCGACATCACTTTCTCATTCAGCTTGGAGTTTTCTTTCTGTTTGGAACCTGTCCCGAAGGGACTCCTTCGGAGGACCTTGGATTTTGGAACTTATTTTAGTTTAGTGCCCCTGGCGTGACTCGAACACGCGACACAGAGTTTAGGAAACTCTTGCTCTATCCAAACTGAGCTACAGGGGCGCAATGACAATCTATTTTTCGAAGCAAAGAATTGCAACAAGACTGGAAGCTTGTGGAGTAAATTTAAGCTTTTCGTGTGATTTGAGCAATGAGGATTCCATTCGAAAGCGCCCGCTTTAAACACTTCATACGCTTTGTTGGATCATTCCACCCCTTACTGGACTGCGATTCGTTTCTGCGCGAAAAGGCGAGCTTGCCTTGCATTTCCATAGAACTGCAACAGACTGACCGGATCGGCTTCGCGCTCCGATTTCCTTGTTTTTTCATCTCCCTGCGGATAAATTATCGCAACGCATTATCCAATGTCAGGAGGATCATGAACTACCAGAAATTAAACCGCTATATAGCTGCGGGCATTTTCGTGCTCATGCTAGTAATGTACGCCTCAACTACACAGTCCTCGGTTGCTTTTTGGGATTGTGGCGAATTCGCCGCAACGGCGTATTCGATGGAGGTTCCCCATCCGCCGGGCGCACCGCTTTTTTCCATCCTGGGAAGAGTTGCCATGATGACGCCGTTCGTTGCAGACCCCGGCTTCCGCATAAATCTCATATCGGCGCTTATGAGCGCGCTGACCATAATGTTCATGTACTTGATCGGGGTCAGGGTAATGACCAGGTGGAGACAGTTCCCCGGCGATCCTGTGGGGGCCCTCATGATTTTCGGCGCATCGGCGATCGGAGCGCTCCTCTTTTCGGTAACAGACACATTCTGGTTTAACGCCGTCGAATCTGAAGTATACGCCACGAGCATGTTTTTCGTATCATGCGTTGTCTGGCTCGGCCTGATCTGGTATGAAAGGGCGGAAGAACCGGGGAACGAGAAGTATCTCCTTCTCATCGCATACATGATGGGACTATCTATAGGGGTGCACCAGCTCAGCCTCCTCGCATATTTCACAGTCGCCCTCTTCATTTATTTCAGATACAACGAGTTCCATTGGAAATCGTTCGCATACTTCGGGGTCATCGCGGTTCTCTCGTTCGGTGTCATATATCCCGTTATAGTCGAATGGCTCCCCGGGATTCTAGACGGCGATGTTCGGCTGGGTCCGATACATATTACCGACAGTTTTGTGCTGAAGCTGCTCCCGCTTCTCCTTGTTATCTTCGCTGTCTACCAAATATACAGGGCGGAGGAGCAGAAGAAGAAGATATTGAGCGTCTCACTCACGGCCGCGCTGCTCGTAGTGCTCGGGTACTCGACGTACACGCTGGTTCTGGTACGCGCCAACTCGCACCCGCCGATCAACGAGAACAATCCAAACACGCTGACGCGGCTCGTCAATTACCTGAACCGCACACAGTACGGCCAACAGCCGTCCATATTCAAGAGGCGGTGGGATGTCAACGATCCCGCTCACGTTCAAAACTATCAGAAGTATTCTTCCGATGGGGACTTCTTCTGGAATTACCAATTCAACCATATGTTTCTCCGATACCTCGGCTGGAATTTCATCGGCCGGTCCGGAGACATCCAGGACGCTCCGGTCGCATTCGTGAAAACACCGGAAGGCTGGTTCGGAGGAACGAGGGGATACCCCGCCAGATACTTTGCGATTCCTTTGTTCGTCGCGCTTTTCGGGCTGTGGTACCACTTCAGGAAGGATTGGAAATTCGCGCTCTCTTTCCTGGCTCTATTCATAACGATGGGGGCCGCGCTCACCATCTATTTCAACATGGCCCAGCCCCAGCCGAGAGAGCGTGACTACTTCTATGTCGGAGCTTTCTTTACGCTTGCCCTCTGGATAGCGATAGGCGTGTCCGGCATCATGGAACTCGTTGCCGAAAGGATCAAGGAGCAGAAGACTAGACTGCTCGGCGTTGCGGCCGTCACGCTTGTCGCCTTTCTCGTCCTGCCGTTCAACATGTTTGCCGAAAATCTGTACACTCACAATAGAAACGGAAACTACGTTCCATGGGATTACTCATATAACATCCTGCAATCCTGCAAGAAGGACGGGATCCTATTCACCAACGGCGACAACGACACTTTTCCACTCTGGTATCTGCAAGAAGTGGCCGGCGTGCGCACCGACGTCCGGATTGTCAATCTTAGCCTGCTCAACACCGATTGGTACATCCTTCAGCTCAAGAATGAGACGCCCCACGGTGCCTTGAAAGTGCCCATCAGTTTTACTGACGCTGAAGTGGAACAGGTGGCGCAGGGACCCGTTGCGTGGCGAAGCGCGGCCATCCATGTCCCGGTCACCAGGGATGTCTACGCAAGATACGGCGTAACGGACACGTCAATCACGAACAAAGGCTCCATGCAATTTGTGATGAGGCCTACTATCGGTTCAGGCGAGGCTCAGGGAATCCGGGTGCAGGACGTGCTGGTGAGAGACATCATTCAGACGAACAAATGGCAGCGGCCGGTGTACTTTTCCGTGACAGTATCACCGAGCAACTTCATCGGGCTGGACAATTTCCTCGAGATGCAGGGCATGGCCTTCGAAGTAATGCCCTTCCAGCAGCGGCAGGAAGGCGGCCAATACAAGATGAATCCCGAGATTATGAGAAAATGCCTCTACAACAGCGACCCCAACGGATTCCATACCGAGCCGCACTACGGGTTCCTGTTCAAGAATCTCAACGACCCGAGTGTCTACTACGATGAAAATGCCCGAAACCTTACGCTCAACTATCGCAACCCGTTCATGCGTCTGGCAGCGTACTACTACCAGCAGCATGACACGGCAGCCACAATTGCGACCCTCGACCGCATGGAGAAAGAGATTCCTGTCGAAGTAGTGCCGATGGATTATCGAATACTTTCGGACATCGCCCGAATGTATTACCTGGTAAATGCAAAAGACAGGTTCGCAAAATACGCCGCAATAGTTGAAAAAGATGCCAGGGCCGCCATCGAAACGAACCCCATGGATGTACAGTCTATGTACAACCCTTACGCGATTCTTCTCGACATCTACAGCATGGAGCACGATTATCAGAAGCAGATCGATCTACTGACAAAGCTTCAGGCGATATTTCCTGACGAGGAGGGGATTCGAGCCCGCATCGCACAGCTGCAGGCGCTGGCAAAAACCAAATCGCGCGTTGACTCTGTCGGCAAATAAAGGCAAATTTACTGACGTCCTGTATACGACCCGGAAGGAGTTCCATCTGGACTGAGGTTCTCCTTCCCGTGTAGCCCCGAGGACCTTCTTCTCTCAGGCCGGAGTCGGCGTTTTCGGGGAGGATATCACCGGAGAATCGCGGAGAGGAGCGCGATCCCCTTCGATTCCCTCGAAGGGATTTCCGGAATTATGAAACCGACAGAGAGTACAATATGAATAGAGAGCAAACCGTGGTTGCGCCAGCACGAAGAGAATCAACCAAGTCTCACTGGGATAATTTCTGGTCCGAAAAGAAAGAAGTGCATGAAGTCTACTCGAACGATGATAGGGTACTAAGGAACCTTCAGAAGATTATCGATTTCAAGGATAAGCGCGTACTGGAGGTAGGCGCCGGAACCGGAAGAGACAGTTTCGGCATGGTGGCACAAGGTGCTACCGTTTTCATGCTCGACTATTCCCCCAACTCGCTCAAGATCATAAAGAGCCTGGCAGAGGAAGAGAAAATCGATGTCTGTCCCGTCGGTGGGAACGCCTTCTCGATCCCCTTCCCCGATGAGTCTCTCGATGTGGTTTTCCATCAGGGCCTGCTGGAACATTTCCGCAAACAGCAAGCAGATTCCCTGTTGAAAGAAAACATAAGGGTGCTGAAACACGGGGGGCTTCTGCTGGTCGATGTTCCACAGCGCTATCATATATATACGGTCATGAAACACTTATTGATCGCGATGGACAAATGGTTTGCCGGCTGGGAGCGGGAGTTCTCGGTCGGCGAGCTGGAAAGACTCCTGCGAGCTCTCGGAGTCCAGCCGATCTACAGATACGGAGAGTGGATGTACCCCAGCCTGTTTTATCGTGTTGCCCGGGAAGCACTCAAAAGGGTCGGGATAGGATTGCCGCTTAATCCGAGACCCGTTAAGCCGCTCGCGGATTTCCGGAAAAAGATCCGCGAAGGCCTGCGCTCGACTCCTCTGGTTCTCAACACCTCGATATCATGCGGCGTGGTCTGTAAGAAACCTTGAGGCTTCCTTCAATAAAGAGAGCCACGCTTTTAAAAGAGAGCTATCCTAGCGTGCGCAGCGGAACGACACCATGAGAATCCTCGTCATATCCCTCCCGGGTATAGGTGATTCACTCCTGTCCACACCGGCAATCGGACTGGCAAAACAATTCTCCCCCGGGTCAATGATAGACGTCCTGGTAATGTTCAGAGGGTCCGAAGAGGTTTTCAAAAGAAACAAGAATGTGAGCGACGTATTCTTTTTCGACTTCATGAAAGAAGGGGTTATCAAATCGCTCAGGTTCGTTCGCTCACTGCGCGGGAAATACGATGCAACGCTCAACATTTACCCTTCCAACCGGAAAGAGTACAACATAATCAGCTTCCTCATCGGCGCGAAGAAGCGAGCTGCCGTGAAATACTCGCACGTGGATGCCCGGGAGTTCGGATTTCTTAACAACGTCAGGATCGTCGAGGATATCCGGCTTCACAACGTACAGGAAAACATAAAGCTCTTCGGAGAACTCCTGAACACCTCTTTTTCGGAAGAACCGGGCCTGGATTTCCCGCTGCTCCCTGAAGAGCGGGAATACGCTGCAAATTTCTTTTCCCAGCACGGGATTGCCGGCAGCTCTCCGGTAATCGGCTTTCACCCCGGGGGTTCAACGCTGAAAAATCACATAAACAAGCGGTGGCCGCCGGATAGATTCGCGGAGTTGGGGAAAATGCTTATCGAGAGAATAGGAGGCAGAGTTTTGATATTCGGCGGGCCCGAAGAAAAAGAGCTCCAGGACAGCATTGCCGGGATGATCGGCAGCGATTCGGCGCTCACTGTCGAAACACGGACAGTCGGACAAAGCGGGGCGCTTATCGAACGATGCGATATCTTTGTCTCGAACGACTCAAGCCTCCTCCATTTGTCGTCGGCGTTGAAGCGCAAAACAGTCCTGCTGATGGGGCCGATTAATCCCGCTCATTCCGGACCGTGGAAGACCGAGTCGCAGATCGCCACGATAAACCTCGACTGCTCCCCGTGCTTCTACTACTCGCCGCGGCCGCTCCTGTGTTCGAGAACGGATGTGAAGTTTAAGTGCATGAAGGAAATGGATGCCGAACCGGTGTACTCCAGAATAACGAATCTCCTGAACCAATGACCGGGGCCTTCCGTAGGTTCCCCTGAATAGCCGCAGGGAACTTCGCGGGGTTTCAGGTCCCAAAATCTCACATCGTTACGACTGCTTTGATTACCTTGTCCCTGTACTCTGCCACAGTATCGAACGCTTCTAGCGTGCGCCCACAGCCGAATCTGTGCGTTACCATGAAGCTTGGCTCAATCTCCTCCGCTGAGATGAGATCTATAACAGGCTGAAAGCTTTTGTTTTGTCGCCGCACGTTCTGAATCGTGATCTCTTTTCGCCTCAACAGGTTAATGTCGAACGATACCCTGTCAGGCTCAGGGATACCGACGACGAAGAGAGTTCCGCCGGGTCTCAGTATTTCTATTCCCTGGTCGAGCGCCTCCTGCTTGCCGCAGCACTCAAAAACCGCATCGAACAAATCGTGATTGGCTTTCCTCATGTCTGCGACGACATCCTGTGTGTCTGGGTTACCGATCCATGACACACCGATCCCCCCGGCTATCTCGAGCCGGTAGTCCAACTTGTCTGTCGCAAAGATCTTCCCGATACCGGCACCCTTCAAAAACAGTGTCACCCCCTGCCCAATCGGGCCGACACCGAGCACCGCAGCTGTCCGTACCGGTTTCATCCGGCTCAGAAAACTCACCGCATAGTATCCGATGGACAGCGGCTCTACTAACGCCGCGAGTTCGGGTGTGAAACTTCGCGGCACAGGGTAGCAGTTGCGCTCCGGCAACACTATGTACTCCTGAAGACAGCCGTCCGCCTGCCCGGGAGAACCGAGGAATCTCTGATTCAAGCAGGTGTGTTCCCTTCCTGACCTGCACTGCTCACACTCGCCGCATGAGATGCACGGGTCTATCGCAACGAGATCACCGCACTTGACTCTTCGCACATCCACACCGATGTCTTCAACAATCGCGGAGCATTCATGGCCGATCGTGAAAGGAAATTCGATAGTCTGTGAGCCGATTTTCCCCTCCTTGAAGTAGTGGATATCCGATCCGCAAACGCCGACAGTCTGCACTTTCAGCAGCACATCACCGCTACCTTCAATCCGAGGCTTCGATGTCTCAGTCAGCTCAAACTTCCGTATACCGGATAAAGCGATCTTCTTCATCACAATCTAAAGCTAGTGGCTTCTCCCCTCTGCGAACAGATGCTGACTCCCCGTCACGAACCACGCTTCACGATGACTGAGGTCGATCATGCTGTTTCTTCTGTCCATGGTAAGCGTCCTTCCCGTGTTTCCTTTTGTGGTCCTCGCTCAAAATATATTCAGTGAGAGATGCCATATTCTACCCCGCCTGGCTTCATCACCATGAGGCCCTTCTCGCGGTCAATTCCGCTGACGCTCCCCCATGTCAGAGTTACCGGGCCATACCCAACGAGCGGCTTGTCGGCTTCAAGAACGTGTTTCGTCAATTTCTCGAGCATTACTTCTTACTCCGCACTTCGTCTCGTATAGCCAGCAATTCTTTCATGACATTGTACATCTTTCCCCTCCACTCTTCCGTGCCGAAGCCGTCATGAAGCTGGCGATAAACAGCATAAAGCTTACTGTAGATTTCGTGACTCTCCTCGCTGGGCTGATAGACTCTACCGACTCCTGTCATCGCGTCGCGAGCATCGGTTATACTCCCGAACCCGCTTACGTCCGGTCCCGCAGAGACTGCACCGAACATCGCTGCACCAAGCGCCGGAGCCTGCTCGCTTTTCGACACCTTCATGGGCCGGCCAGTAACATCGGCGTAGATTTGCATAAGCAGCGAATTCTTGACGGCGAGTCCCCCACAGTTAACAACTTCATTTACCTGCACCCCATTTTCTTCGATCCGGTCTATGATGGCGAGCGCACCGAATGCCGTTGCTTCCACCAGCGCCCGATAGATTTCGTGAGGCTTCGTATGCAGTGTTTGTCCAAGCAGAAGTCCGGTCAGCCGAACGTCAACGAGAATAGTTCTGTTTCCGTTGTTCCAATCGAGCGCCATCAATCCTGTTTCGCCCGGTCTTAGCTGCGCCGCGGCCTTTTCGAGATTGGCAAACTTCTCATCCTGAGTCCTCCCGTAAGTTTCGGGGACAAGATTATTCACAAACCAGAGAAATATGTCGCCAACGGCCGATTGACCCGCTTCAATTCCGTAGTAGCCTCCCATAACCGAGCCGTCAACGATCCCGCAGACCCCGGGAATGTCGGCCAACTCCTCGTCGTTCGGCCAGACCATGATGTCGCACGTGCTCGTGCCCAGAATTTTCACGAGCGTTCCGACTTTCACTCCCGCACCTACTGCTCCCATGTGTGCATCGAATGCCCCTACCGCAACCGACACCTTCGTCGAGAGTCCAAGCTTCTCGGCCCATTGTTCGGACAGATAACCCGCCCTCTCTTCGGCAGGAAAGGCGGCTCGCGAAATCCTCCGGCGCAATTGGCCCAACTCCGGAGAAAGCTTCTCGAGAAACTCCTGGTCGGGAAGTCCCCCCCATCGCTGGTTATACATCGCTTTATGTCCTGCGGCGCAGACGCTCCGCTTGATCTCGCCGGGATTCGTGTTGCCTACCAGCACGGCGGGAATCCAGTCACAGACCTCCAGGAAACTGTAAGCGTCTTCGAATACTTCCGGGGCTTCCTTGCGGCAATGCAGGATCTTGCTCCAGAACCATTCGGAAGAATAGACTCCACCAATCTTTGCAAGGTACCGGGGCCTTGTTTTTGCGGCAAGCTCGGTGACGGCGGCAGCTTCCGCATGAGCGGTATGGTCCTTCCATAGCCAGACCATAGCCGCGGGACAATCTTTGAATCTGTCTTGAAAGCATAGCGGCGCACCGGAGCGATCCACAGGTACCGGGCTGCTTCCGGTTGTGTCGACTCCGATGCCGACGATTTTTTCCGCGGAGAAATTCGGATCGGCAGCTCCAGCCTTCACCATCGCCTCTTTCACCGTGACTTCTATCGCCTCCAGGTAATCACGAGGGTTTTGCCTTGCCAAATTCGGTTCGGAAGGATCGAGTATGACCCCGGCGTCGCCGGAGGGATATGAAAATACATCGCTCGCAATCTCACTCCCGTCGGCAATGTTCACGATCAACGAGCGGCAGGAGTTTGTCCCGAAATCGAGGCCGATAGCGTATTTGTGCGTCAAAGGAGGCTCCAGACTTTAAGTGTCATCCCAATAGATGCACTCGACGTAAGTGCTGAGTACCGGACAAACACTGATCTTCAAAATTCAAAACAGCCGAGGCGAAACAAAGCACCGACCGATTTTCTATTGTTAATGTCGGCATTTTGGCCCCGGTCCGTCCGAAGCTGCCTGAACTCGATGATACCGGCAAGCAGACGATCAGAATTTACGATCTTGAGCTTCAGGTTTACGGGGATCACACATCTCCCTTCCTTCGTCCCGGCCAGAATACGATCACATAAACCGCACCCAGAACGATAAGCAACGCTCCCCACCAGATCCCCGCGTGAAGATGAGACATGATGACATGTAGTTCCTCAGCAGGGGCTCCTACTCCCGGAAGGCTCGCTATCAAGATTATGACGCCGTAGATGGCCAGTATCGAGCCGATGAAAAACCAAATGGAGATCCTATTGTCGTCGGCCATTTGTTCTCCTCACCAGAAAATGATTTGCAATGCTATGAAGGCCGCAAAGACGATCGCTGCCCAGAATATCGGTCGCTTCACTAACGGGAGGTGTCCTTCCGATGGCAGTTCAGTGCAGCCCCTCACCAATCCGACCAGCTCCGCTTCCTGCTTCGGCTGTGTCATGTAGCTTACAACAATGGTGACGGCAACGCAGATCAGCCATGACCACAATCCTCTGTACATGTCCTCAGCCATCGCTTTTGCATCAGGCGAGCCGGCAATTATTTTCAAGGCAGCGGGGTCGAGTCTAACCCATATCCACATCCCTATCGATGATACAGTTCCGGCAAGCAGTCCCCAGAATCCGCCTGCAGCTGTGGCTCGCTTCCAAAGCATCCCGAGAATTATTGTTCCGAACAATGGCGCGATGAAAAAGCTGAAAAGCGCCTGGACGTAATCCATTATGCTCGCCGAGCTTTCGACGAGATACGCAGTACCGATGCTTACTATGACTCCGATGAAAGTGGTCCAGCGCCCTATCGCGACGTAGTGCGCATCCGTTGCCTCCCTTTTGGTGAGGGCAAGATGGATCGGCTTGTAAATGTCGTAAGTCCAGACGGTGGCAAACGCGGTCACATTTCCCGCCATTCCGGACATGAACCCTGCGATCAGCGCGGTGACGCCGAGTCCGAGTAAACCCGGTCCAAGATAGCGTGCCATCATTAGAGGCAAAATCTCATTGTAAGTTGCGGCACCCGTAGCTGCAGCCTGATTCTGTCCGACAAGCCCTGGCATCACCGCAAGGCCAAGAAGCCCCGGAAGAATCACGATGAAAGGTACCATCATCTTAAATGCCGAGCCGATGATCGGAGCCATCTTGGCCGACCGAAGGTCGCGCGCGGAAAGCACCCTCTGAACAACGAGGAAGTCCGTCGTCCAGTAACCAAACGATATGACAAACCCTAATCCGAAGACTATACCGATCCATTGGATTCCCATCGGATTGTCGCTGAAATGTCCGAGGGTGCTCCAGAGGTGAGTGTAATTTCCCGCCGGAAAGTTATGGTGAATCTTCGCCACCAATCCGCTCCAGCCGCCGACCTCGACAAGTCCGATTACCGGCACAAGGAGGGCGCCGAACCAGATAAGCATGAACTGCAGCACTTCATTGAATATTGCCGACAAAAGACCGCCCAGTACAACGTATATCATCACGGTTAACGAAGAGATCCAGATACTTACGTTTATATCCCAGCCTATGACGACTTTCATCACGAGCGCCATTGCAAACATGTTGACGCCGCTCATCAGCACAGTCATAAGTGCGAATGAAATCGCGGCGAGCATCCTGGAGCTCTCGCCGTATCTCAGCTTAAGATAACCCGGTACAGAATGGGTTTTCGAAATGTAATAGAAAGGCATCATCACTATGCCGAGGAAAAGCATAGCAGGTATCGCCCCTACCCAGTACCAGTGGGTCGCAAGAATTCCATACTGGTACGCGGAAGCGGCCCAGCCCATAAGCTCCAGCGAACCGAGATTCGCCGAAATGAAAGCCAGGCCGGCGATCCACATAGTCATTTTCCGCCCTGCGAGGAAGAAATCGTCGCCTGTCTTCGTGAAGTGCATCAGGTAATAGCCGATTCCAAGGACAATGAGGAAATAGATGACTATGATGACCATATCCGCCCAGCCAAGAGAGACAATGCTCGACGCGAGGAACACGGATAAACATGGTACAATTATGCCGATCATGAACTCCTCTTGATTTTTGTTAACGTAACAAAGTTGTTCGAATAAAGAAAGGCGTCCGGGACTAATCAGGCGCGCGTCTGCCGCCCCGTTATCAGCACTACCGGCCTCTAAGACAGAAGCGTATTCCGGAAATGTTACGACCCTCCGCGGCCGGCCGTCAGTCACCGAGAGATGTCGCCGTCTAAAACTCCATCTTTTTCTCAACCCTTCCGTTGATTCTCATTCCTCATCTTCTCAAATTTTAGTAATGAGAACTCAAGGTAGAGTAGAGAGACGGCTTTCATATTCGATACTGCTTAACGGGTCAATTGCTCTTGCAGAATTAATCGGCGGCGTGTTCGCCAACAGCCTGGCGCTTGTCTCCGATGCAATGCACAATTTCAGCGACTTCATCGCTCTGATCATAAGCCTGGTGGCAACGCACGTAATGGGCTGGAGCGGTAACGCGAAGAAATCTTACGGATATTTTCGTTTCGAGATTCTGGCTGCTTTCATAAACTCCGTTCTTCTTGTCCTCATCGGCGCATACATTATATATGAAGCAATCGCCAGATTATATCATCCCCTCCGGGTCAATTCACAGCTAATGATAATAATAGCGGCGGCAGGATTCGGTGCAAATTTGCTTTCCGTTTTGCTGCTGCACGGTCACCGAAAGGAAAACCTGAATCTCAAGAGCGCGTTTCTTCATTTGACTACCGATACGCTCGAATCCGGTGCGGTGATTCTCGCAGCGGTCGCCATCTCGGTTTTCCATTTCCCTATTCTCGATCCTGTCCTATCCATAGTCATAGGCGCCTTTATAATCAAGAGTTCCTGGGACCTTCTGCTCGAATCGACAAATATATTGACCGAAGGGTCACCGCGGGGAATCGACCTGAACGAAGTTGCTTCCTATATAAGAAGTTTTCCCGGAATTAAGGGAGTCCATCACCTCCACATTTGGAGTCTGTCGTCAAACTTCAGCGCACTCTCGGCACATATCGTAGTGGACGACATGCAGCTGAGTAGCACCATCGTCATAACGGGCGAGCTCGAGCATCAGCTGGCGGACAAGTTCAAAATCGACCACCCCACTTTTCAACTCGAGGCAGACGCCTGCGAAGAAGAACTGATATCACAGTTTCGTGACAGAAACGGCCAAACGAAAGCTACATCAGGCAAAAGAAAAGAAGATGGCTCACGGTCCGCACAGCATTGAACTCGATCTGAAGCGGCGTGTCGCGGGCGAGGTTCTCTTCGACGACATTTCAAGGACCCTTTTCAGCACGGCCGCAGGAATCTTCCGGATCCGCCCCCTCGGCGTGGTCGTTCCGAAAAGAGTGGAAGATGTTCAGGAGGTTGCACGCTACTGCAATGAGCGCAGGATCCCCATAACCAGCCGCGGCGCCGGAACCAGTCTTGCCGGACAGTCTATCGGAAGCGGGATCGTAATAGTCTTCAACAAGTATTTCCGGGAGATCCTTGAAGTCAATCACGACGAGCGCTACGCGAGAGTTCAGCCCGGAGTCGTACTGGAAGATCTGAACAAGACTCTGCGGAAGCACCCCCGGCAATCCAATAATCCAACAATTGATCGTTCCATCATTCCATCAATCCATCAATCCACCAATCCATCTTTCCCCGATGGCACGTCTCGAGGACTGATGTTCGGCCCGGACCCATCGAGCGGAAAGCAATGCGTGATCGGAGGAATGATCGGTACAAACGCAGCTGGCGCACATACGGTCAAGTACGGATCGACCAAGGACAATCTACTTGAGCTGAAAATTGTCACTGCCGACGGAGAACTGCTGACCGTTACTCCTGATTCGAAGGACGGAAGATTCAACGGTCAACTTCGGGACTTGCTCCTCCCTTCAGCCAATAAAATAAGGGCGAAATTCCCTAAAACCTCCAAAAACTCCTCCGGATACAACCTTCTCGGCGCCATTCAGGATAACGACGTCGACCTGACAAAGCTGCTCTGCGGCAGCGAAGGTACCCTCGGAATGACAGTCGAGGCAAAGCTCAATCTTGTTCCAGCGCCCGTAGAGCGGCGGAACCTGATCGCGTATTTCCCTTCCTATGAGTCATGCGCGGTCGCCGCAAATGAGTCGCTTCAGTTCGGTCCCGCAGCCGTCGAGATGCTCGACAAGACTTTCGCTAGCGTCGCGCTCGGGCTCGATCCGCGAATTGACGAGCTGCTCGGAGAAGACTTCGTCTCGATAATCATATTCGAATTTGAAGAAGAGAACAGTCGACTCGCAGAAGACAAGATCGCGAGGCTGTCCGAGCATCTTAACAAACTCCGTCTTTCCGGCAAACAGATCCTCCCGCGCGACAAGGAAGAAGCGGCGAAACTGTGGCGTGTCAGGAAAGAAGCGTCCTCGATTTTTTACAAGATAGATAAGCCCGGGAAGAAGACGTCGTTCGTAGAAGACGTAGCTGTCCCGGTGGATAAGCTCTCGGACTACCTTTCGGGCGCACAGACAATATTCAATCAGTACGACGTCCGATTCGCTCTTTACGGCCATGCCGGAAGCGGCAACACGCACGCGATCGTTCTCCTTGACCTGAAGAACAAAGAGCACCTCAAAAAGATCGACCTGATCGCGAACGACGTATACGACCTGGCAATTTCTCTCGGCGGCACTCTGAGCGGCGAGCACGGCGACGGACTCTCTCGTACACCGTTTCTCACCAGACTGTACGGCGAGGAGATATATTCGATCTTCCAGAAGGTGAAGAAAATTTTTGACCCGAATGGTATTCTCAACCCGGGCAAGATAATCGGCGACCAGGGCACCTCAATTGTCCGCGACCTCAGATATGGTGAGAGCTACCGGCGAGTCGGAACGAGAACGGCGCTTGACGAAGAAAGGATTGCGCACGAGATAGAAAAGTGTCATGGCTGCGGGGCCTGCCTGAGCTACTGCCCGACGGCAATCGCCACATCCGACGAGAGGGCAACTCCCCGTGCCAAGGGAAATATCCTCCGTGCACTGATCGACGGCGATCTCGGGACGAGCTTTATGAAGGAGAAGGAATTCAAAGACGTTCTCGACTACTGCTTCAACTGCAAGCTCTGCCTTACCGAGTGCCCTACGCAGATAGACATTCCCGGCATTGTGGTCGAGGCGAAGACCATCTTCATCGAGAATACCGAGAAGACACGGCAAGACAGGTTTATCAACAAACTGCCCGTTTTGTCGGCAGTCTCGTCGGTCACTCCCACAATGACCAACATTACAATGGGGATGGGCTTTCTGAGAAAGCCGATGGAGAAATTGTTCGGCATTGACAGCCGCAGGCAGATGCCTTTTTTTCACAAGCCCTTGCACAAGCGGTTCCGCATCAACCGCCGGACGGGAAAAGAGCAGAGAAAGGCGATTTATTTTGCCGGCTGCTATGCGAACTTCAACGACGTATACGGAGAGGGAATTGCAACCGTGGAAGTACTCAGGCGAAACGGCGTGGATGTGCGGGTGCTCGACAGCCTGAGGTGCTGCGGTATCGCGAAGATAACAACCGGGAGTAAGAAAGAAGTTATTCCGGATGCCGCATGGAACGTAGAGCAGCTCGAGGGATACGTCGATCAGGGATTTGACATCATCGTTTCAGCCCCGAGCTGCGGCCTCGCCTTGATGGAAGATTACCCGGCGATCTTGAACTCGCCCGCGGCCAGAAGGGTCGCGGATCATATCGTCGAGCTTTCCGTCTACTTGATGAGACTGCAGAAGGATGGACAGCTCAACACCGATTTCGGGGCCCTGAACAAACGGGTCACATATCATAATCCCTGTCACTCGATCCCGCTCGGGGTTACACGACAGCCGCTCGAGCTGATGCGCATGATTCCCGGACTCGATGTAGTCGAACTTGGTGAGGACACATGTTGCGGCATGGCGGGGACGTTCGGTCTGAAAACCCAGTTTTATGATTTGTCCATGAAGATCGGGTCGAGCCTTTTCGAACAGATCCGCGATGCGAAAGTGGATTCCGTCGTGACAACTTGCGGGACGTGTAACATGCAAATAGCTCAGGGAGCGAAGACAGAAATCGACCACCTGGCGAAAATTCTTTATGATGCTTATCAGAAATTCGACGGAAAGAGAGCCGCGACGATGCCGCGTGAATCCGCGGCAGAGGAAAAATCGATGGCAGAATCCACTTTCAGGGAGATAGAATAGAAATCCGGCCGCCTTCAGCCGCGTATTAGTCCACAAAACGAAGAAAATTTCAGGTTTAGCACGGGTGATGGAAGAAGAAGTGAGCGTTTCAGCTCAGGAAAGACTATACGTACATAAGGAAGACGGGACCGTCGCTCTGAGTCCCAGGCTGGTTTTCATCCTGGCGACGGCGTGCGGGATCACCGTAGCGAACATATATTGGGCCCAACCTCTACTTGACACCATAGCACACGCGTTCAATGCGAGTACGACGACCGTCGGGCTTGTCGTCACGTTCACCCAAATCGGCTATGCCATAGGACTGGTCCTTCTTGTCCCGCTCGGCGACCTGCTGGAGAGGAAGAAGCTGATCGTTTCGATAATGTACCTGACCGTGGCAGCGCTTGTCGCCGCGGCATTCTCTCCCACAATACATCTGTTCATCGCCGCGTCATTGATAATCGGTGTGACTTCCGTCGTTGCTCAGATCCTCGTCCCGTTCGCGGCTACTCTCGCGAGAGATCACGAACGCGGAAAGGTTGTCGGACAGGTAATGAGCGGTCTGCTGATAGGTATTCTGCTTGCAAGGACGCTTGCCGGAATCGTTTCCGAGTTGGCCGGTTGGCGTACGGTGTTCGGACTGGCTGCTCTGATGCTTGTTGTCCTGACACTGATACTCACGCGTGCTCTCCCCCACTATAAGCACACCCTCGACATTACTTACCCGGCTCTTCTGGGCTCGGTCGGACATCTTCTCAAGACTGAAAGAGTGCTGCGGGTACGGTCAATCTATGGGGCATTGGTGTTCGCGAATTTCAGCGTCCTGTGGACAAGCCTCACTTTTTTGCTCGCGGGTCCCAACTACAATTATTCAGACGCCGCCATCGGATTGTTCGGCATCGTTGGAGCGGCGGGCGCATTCACAGCCAACATTGCCGGCAAACTGGCCGACAAAGGGCTCGCGGCAAAGTCGACAATATTCTTCCTTACCATCATCCTCGTTTCATTCTTGCTGATGATCCCCGGCAACACGCACATCGCTCCGATCATCGCCGGAATGGTGTTGCTCGATGCAGGAGTACAGGGGACACACATCACTAACCAGAGTGAGATATACCGTCTGAAAGGTGACGCGCGCAGCAGGCTCACTACGGCATATATGACGATCTACTTTATCGGAGGAGCAATAGGTTCGTCTACATCTGCAGCAGCTTTCAGTATGGACAAATGGTCTGGAGTCTGTACTGTCGGAATCTTTTTCGCGACGATCGCTATCTTGTTCTGGTTCTTCGAGCGGCTTGTGTCGAACCGCAGGCCGGCAGAAATCAGATAGCCTGTCTATGAAGGGCGTGTACGAATTGAACCGCGAGAAGCGGTGAGGTGCAGAAGCAACCCTATACTATGAGCCTCCGGGTCTCTCGTGCCTCACTTCTCCTCGAAAGGAATTCAACCACAAGAGGCACTGTCCTTCCCGAAGGATCCCGTCTCTTTTGTTTTTTTTGACCCGTAATTCTACACCAGCTTGCCGACCACGTTTCCTACCCATGCAGCGAACAATGCCACGATGACCGAGCCGACTGTTATTGTGGCGTCGGTGAAGTATGATCTGCTGCGGTAGGGCCCCAGCGTTTCGTATGCGAAAGTAGAAAAGGTGGTGAATCCCCCAAGCAGTCCTATTGCGACCAGGGCTCTCATGTTCATGCTGGTGGGGAACCTGTCCTCTTAGATTGTCAGAAAGAGGCTGACCACGAAACTGCCGATGACGTTTACCGCAAATGTGCCGTAAGGAAAATCCGTTCCCGACAGGGCGTAAACCCCTCCTGACATCGCATAACTGAGGACGGATTCTGTTTCGCCTCCTGCAAAGATTATTGCTGCTCCAATCACTTCTTTCCTTATGGCTTATGGGCATAAAAAAACTCCTGCCACAGAACTTCTGCAACAGGAGTTATCATTCACGACGATAGAAATTTATTTTACCTGGCGAACTCCATCGCCAACAGCACAAGTTTGTGAAAATCTCCTGAATGTTCCAATCGTTGGCTCCTCAGTTGTCTTTTGCCCCTTCCAGGATCCACGATCTAATAGTCTGGATCAACGAGTCCGGCAAGGGAGGCCTGAGAAAAGGCATCCTGGGACCCGCGATCGGATTGCCTGTTATCTTGAAATAAAGATAGCTGCTGTCAGGATAGAAAGGTTTCACCCTGTCGTAGTTCGAGACTTCTATGCTCGGCACGTTCACAAGGTTCGCGTAGGACTTCCCTGCAACGAGCGACATGCCGTCCTGGGGGCTCGACCCGGCATGACATCCAGTAACCGCGCAATTTGCGTCGAATATGGGCTGTACTTGCTTTGAAAAGCTCACTCCAGTATCAGCTGGCGGGGGCGGCGGAGAATTCACCGGGTTCGGATTGAACGGTTTCGAGCAGGCGGCAAAGATAACCGGAAGAAACAGTATAGCTACCAATACCGCGATGCCGACCTTGTTGTTGATACTCATCGTCCTTTCTGTTCAACAACAAGAACTCCCTTCTGTAAAGTTTCAAAGCGGAATTAATGCATCATTTCAGGAAAAGGGTGTCGTAGACATTCGGCAGACTCTTATTGTTCTTACCTCCGCCTTGCCACTCCGTCGCTTCAGCAGCAACGGTCCTGAATTCTCCTATCCCTCCTCCTCCGTGATCGTCTTGTGCTCCGACCAGGACAGAGATCTTCCAGTTCTTGTCTGGCCGCCCTATTACATCGACAGGAAGAGAAAAAGTAATCTCCCCGCTTTCCACGTTCCCCAGCGTGTTCGATGTATCGACCGTTGCAGGCGCGTAAGCGGCAATCTTCTTTCCATCCTTGCTGAAGACCTCGATTCCTCCACCGACATAAATGACCTTCTGAAAGCCCCGTCCCTTAGGCAGCGTATAGCTGGAGTTGTCACCGAGTCTTCGTTGGCCGTCATGTCCATCACCTATCGCGATTGCGGTGAAGGTCAGCTGGTACCCATATTCCGGATGCCACATCGGATTCACAAGGCTGGCAAACTTCAATCTGAAGTAGACATCTTTCTCGTCATAGCTCACCTCTGCATGCGTAAGATCCAGAATGCCCGGTTTGAAATTCTGATTCAGCGGGTAGGTGTAAGTGCCTGTCGGCCCCTTGTCATCCCCGACGGGATCGCCGGCACTCGCCAATATCGCAGCCCGCGGATCCACTTTCTTGACCTGTGATGTACTCAGAACCGTGAACTTCGGACCCCGTGTAAAATTCCAGCCCGCATTTACTCCCGGGGTTGCGAAATGAAGGCTGTCAAGAATTGGATCGTGCGGTATGTAAGCACGCATGCTGTTAATCGCGAAAGGCGCACCGTTCCTCTCGGCGATAACCGTGTCTTTCTCGAACTTCAAAAGGATGGACTCTTTCCCACTTAAATAGAAAGACGTACGCAGCTGGGCTGTTCTGTTTTTCATGAAGAAGATTCTAAAGGTGGTGCCGCGTATACTGTCGAGGGGTGCGATCTCGATTTCTTCGGGATCTTTTTCGAAACGATATGAGATTACGTAATTGTTATTGTTGCCGCCGTTCAATCTAAAGCTTACATGGCGAATTAAATCCGGAAGATGGGGAGAAAGCGTAACAGCGTTTTGAGCCGCATCCAATTGCACACCCAGGTAGTCTTCATAAAGCGACTGGATGAATTCTGCAAGGCTCCAGGCCTGGCTGAATGCTCCCGACTCGTTCGGTATTTTATCGCCTTTACGCGGGAAAGCGTCGAAGAGTTCAGGCAGGGTACCTGCCGCTTTGCCATGCAATATCTCGTCGGCGAGGAATGCCGTATTTCTGTAGGCGAAATTCTGCTCCATCTCGTGAGTCAGACCCGCGACCAGCGGACCCGTGAGCCAGACCCACACGGTCCCGTTATGATATGCCGGGTCCGGTGGATAATAAGGTTCGTTATGATGGAGCGGATGGAAATTCGCATCTCCCTGATAGAGCGAGGCAACTCCCCACGGGTATGTAAGTCTCTCGACTACCGTTTTCAGAATCTTATCCCGCATGTGAGCCGTACTTACCGCCCACCAGGCGAAAAGCTGGTTCGGCCGCAGCGTCGCGTCAGGAGCTCCGGCAGAGTCCAGTCTGTCATAAAGGTACCCGGCTTTTCCATCGACAAACTTCTTGTTGAAGTTCGCTATCAGTTGTTTCGCCAGCGGGGTTATCGTTTCGGCTGTCCCTACGTCCCCTGCGTATTGAGCGAGGAACCTTGTGGCCAGCAGCTGTCTCAGCCACAGCGCCTGGACATCCACTGCCCTGTTCCCGCGTGGGGTGTACGGCCCCTTCGGACCGACGGCATCCATCCATGTTTCCTGATTACCGTGAGTGAGAAAGAACTCCTTGTCCATATGATACCTGAAAGTCCCGGCTAGTGCTCGCTTGACCGCCGGATAGATCTCAAAAAGGAAATCCCTGTCGCCTGTCATCATATAATAGAGAAAGGCATCGTAAACAAACCTTGGGGTCCCGTCCGCAGAATTGTAAAGCGTTTCTGTCGTAGTAATCAGATTGGGAATCCGGCCGAAATTCGTGCTCGACGAATCCACATTCTGTTTTACGGCAAAATCGAGCATTATTTGCCTGGCGGTCTCGAAATCTCCTGACCAGAGCGCGGCGGCCGGCATTGAGACGAAAGTATCGCGTCCCCAGTAGTCGTTGAACCACGGCAACCCTGCCCAGATGCCTTTCATCCCCTGGTCCGTGAC
>JBJKQU010000057.1:0-35545 GCA_046705025.1 Candidatus Kryptoniota bacterium
ATGGTGACAAATTCAGTGTCTCCCGAATTTCTCTCGCCAACCCTGCGTCTATCGCTATCTCAGACACTTAACGGATCAGCTCATCTTTTTACCCTTCAATTTCCATGCCCCTATGTCGCATTTCAGGTTATTCGCCCTACTTTATCAATTGGGGACCTTTCTTTATATTGATTGAAAAAAGTACATGAAGATGACACAACCGAACAAATCAGAATTGAGCATAGACAAGATAGTATCTCTTGCAAAGAGAAGGGGCTTTGTTTTCCAGTCCAGTGAGATCTATGGGGGCCTGAACGGCTGCTGGGATTACGGCCCACTAGGGGTTGAGCTCCTCAGGAATGTAAAGGACGAATGGTGGAAGGCCATGACTCTCAGGGAGAACATCGAGGGGATCGATGCGTCAATTCTTATGCACCCAAGAGTCTGGGAAGCGTCCGGGCACGTCGAGAATTTCACAGATCCCATGATCGATTGCAGGCAGTGCAAGGCTCGCTACCGGTTGGACACGCTTGCAGATGAGATATCGCTCAAGAAGATATGGGAGTCAATCGAGAAGATGCAGAACTCCGACGGTTCTGCCCTTGTTGAGGAGTGGAAGGAGTCTTCCCCGGCATTGGCGTCAATGGATAAAAAACAGCCCGAAGATGTCATCCGCGCTGAGTTTGCCGGCACCCTGGAGAAATTTCCGGCCATGGTTCTGGCCCAACTGTCTTGTCCGAATTGCGGCAACATGGGGACCTTTACCGAAGCCCGGAAATTCAATCTGATGTTCAAGACCTTCGTCGGACCGGTGGAGGATTCTTCGGCCGTTGTTTACCTCCGGCCCGAGACGGCGCAGGGAATATACGTGAACTACCAAAATGTGCTCGCTTCATCCAGGCAGAAGCTTCCTTTCGGCATAGCTCAGATCGGCAAGGCGTTTCGTAATGAAATAAACACCAAGAACTGGCTGTTTCGGACGCGCGAGTTTGAACAGATGGAGATGCAGTTCTTCGTTAAACCGGGGACGGACGAGGATTGGTTTGAGAAGTGGAGACATGAAAGGATCGAATGGTTTACGAACCTGGGGATAAAGAAGGAGAAACTCCATTTCCATCGGCATGAAAAAGACAAGCTGGCTCACTACGCAAAGGACGCCTACGACATAGAGTACCAATTCCCATTCGGCTGGGGAGAAATAGAAGGCATACATAACCGCACGAATTATGACCTCACGAGACATCAGGAGTATTCCGGTAAGAACATGGAGTACTTCGACGACGTTTCGAAGGAGAAATACATACCGTACATAATTGAGACATCGGCAGGGGCCAGCAGGTCTTTCATGGCCTTTCTCGTTGACGCTTATGCTGAAGAGGACACGGGCAAGGAAATCCGATCCGTCCTGAAATTCCACCCGAGGCTTGCTCCGGTCAAGGTGGCCATTCTTCCCCTGGTCAACCGCGAAAATATGCCCGATTTCGCCAAAAGCATCTTCGATGAAGTGAGAAAGCGGTTCAGAGCTTTTTATGACGACGCGGGCTCGATAGGACGGCGGTATCGCCGCCAGGATGAAGCCGGGACACCGTATTGTGTCACGGTAGACTCACAAACCCGTCAGGATCAGACCGTGACGGTCCGCGATCGTGATTCGATGGAGCAGGAGCGAGTGGCGTCGGCAAAGATATCTGAGTACCTCGAAGACAAATTGAAACGTTAAAACCAATGAAGACGGCAACTGAAGATAGAAAAGGGCGCGGAGAGCCCCTGACGAAGCGTGACCGGTCAACTTCCCGCAGGACCGGATCAAGGTCTGACGGGCGGGCACAGGGCTCCGAAGTATATACCGAAGAGTTCAGCGGCTTCTCAAAGGAAACTTTTGAATTCTTTTCCCAGCTGTACACCCACAATTCGGTCACCTGGTTCCGGAAACACAGGCAGGAGTACGAAGAATATCTTTTGAATCCCGCACGGTCGTTCGTCGTCTCCATCGGCCCATTCATAAAGTTCATTAATCCGATACTCGACACGGAGCCCAAGTTCAACCGGACCCTCGTCCGGATCAATAGGGACATGAGGTTTGCGAAGAAACCGTACAAGGACTTCATGCTGATTCGGTTTGGAAAAACGAAGTGGGATTCCGAGCTCTTCCTCTATATAGACCGGAACGGGTTGGAGCTGGGTACATTCATCAACAACGAGAAGGCTGACGGGCGAAGGCGCTTTGAAGAGAATATCTCTGCCTATACGCAGGCGTTTCTGGATGCCTGCAAGAGATATAGAATAGGGAGCGAGTTCTCCGCCTATGAACTCCACTACGGAACGGAGCCGCTGTCGGAAAAATTCGTTCCCAGACGCGATTACTTGAAATTCAAGGGGGTCAGCCACATCATCTTCGGAAAAGAGTTGGACAAGACCGAGAAGGTTACCACATCGAGGGCCCTGCTCGCCCTGGCGATGAAAACCTTCAACAGACTTTATCCACTCTATATTTTTTCCACTTCCGATAATCCAGTTGCGGATCTGGAATCCTACACGAGCCGCATTGGGCTGTTGAAAATATCAAGCAGATGAAGACCGCCGGGGCCTCCTCTGCCGAGACTTTACTGCGGAGAGTTGTTGAGAGTTCAATCGGGGCAGTGAAACCCGCAGCAGTCTTGGAGAGCCGGGTTCGCTTATCCGGGGACATCCTGAAGTTATACGACCAGACTATCGATTTGAGCCGCTCCCATGCATTAAAATGCGTCGCCATAGGCAAGTGTGCCGAGGCGATGGCCTATGAATTCCGGCGGAAGCTCGGGAACAGGGTGACCGGCGTTATCGCTGCGCCGGTCGAAATGCATCTGTCCGTGCAGGGATTCGAGGTCTTCAAGACTGGCCACCCCTATCCGGATGCAGAGAGCGTGAAAGCAGGGAACAGGGTTCGCGAGCTTGCTGCAACATGCCGCCCTGGCGATGTGATCTTCTTTTTGATTTCAGGCGGCGGAAGTGCGGCAGTCTTCGTACCTGTCGAAGGGGTCACCCTGGAGGAGGTAAACCGGTTGATAAAGACCGCCATGGATTAGGGTGTCGCTATCGAGAAGCTGAACCTTCTTCGGCGGCATCTGTCGGTGCTTGGTGGGGGGAAGCTTGCAGCCCTGGCAGGGATGACAATGAAGTTGTCGCTGATAATTTCGGATGTCGTGGGCGACCATTTGCCGTCTATCGCAAGCGGGCCGACCGTCGCGGATAGTACTACCCCTGCTGATGCATACCGATTCCTCAGTGACAGCGGTTTGATTGACAAGGTCCCTTCGTCTATAGCCGACACTTTACGGAATCTCTCGAGACACTATGCAGCGCCAGGCCTGGAGAACAATGTGGTTCGGGTTGTCGCTTCCAATGCCGACGCCCTGAATGCTGCTGAAAGAACCGGAATTGAAAACGGGTTCAATACTCTCATTCTCACCAGATTCTTTGAATCTGACGCGGAGGAGGCCGGACGCTTGTTAGTGTCAGTCGCACGGTCGGTGGAAGAAGGCGGGGGGCCAATTGCTCGTCCGGCTCTCCTGCTTGCCGGCGGCGAGACCACCGTGAGGGTTAAGGGGACGGGAAAGGGCGGACGAAACCAGCATCTTGTATTGAGCGCACTTCGTGAACTCTTAAGGCTCAGAGAAGTGGGGGCAACTTTGAACAAGACTACGGTTTTCTCTTTCGGAACAGACGGCAAAGACGGAAACAGCGATGCCGCCGGGGCGTTTTCCTCCCTCAAGCTTCCGGCACTGCTGGAGGACAGCAGGAACGAAGTTGAAAAGTCTCTGCGGGAATGCGATTCAAATACGTTCTTCACTAAGCATGGCGGCCTGATCACTACGGGACCGACTGACACAAACGTAATGGATATTTCGGGAATTATTGTGGAATGATCTCTAAAGACGAAGTCATAGAGCTGAAGATTGATTCGATAGGTTTCGAGGGAAAGGCAATTTCCAGGGTGGACGGGTATGTGATCTTCGTAACCGGTGGTGTGCCGGGAGATATCGTCAAGGCGAAGGTTTTCCGGCGGAAGCGGGACTACGCAGAGGCAAAAGTTCTCGAAATACTTTCTGCGTCCCCGAAGCGTGTAGATCCCGTTTGTGATTACTTCGGCGTTTGCGGGGGCTGCCGATGGCAGCACCTCAACTATGCGGAACAGGTGTCCTCCAAGCGCGGCCACGTTGTCGATGCCCTGGAGCGTACCGCAGGCCTCAAGATGGATGTGAACGAGGCACTTGGCGCCATTAGCATCTATGAATATCGAAACAAACTAGAGTTCACCTTCTCCGAGAATCCCTTCAAGATCCTCATGAATGACCCGGTACAAGTAGCACTCGGATTTCACGCCCCGGGAAGATATGACAAGACAATAGACATCGCTCACTGCCATTTAGGTGACGAAAATATGAACCGGGTATTGAATTGGTTCCGGGGAGTCATAGCACCGGGTTCAAGCTTGAGAGATGAGCTGGGTCTGACGATTTACAACCCGGAGACACACTCAGGCCTGCTCAGGTTCCTTACCGTCAGGAAATCGTTGAGTACAGGCGAGTACATGGTCACTCTGGCAGCACTGGAGGAAGACAGCCGGATTGAGGCTTTGGCGGCGGCACTCAAACAAGACCTGCCGTTTGTATCGACTTTTGCGACAGTAGTGAATCCCACCCGCGCTCAGGTCGCCACCGGAACCGTCTGGCGAATCCACTTCGGAAACGGCTATATCACAGAAAAGCTTGGGAAATACACCTTCAGGATATCGCCTCTCTCGTTCTTTCAAACAAACACAGCTCAGGCGGAGAAGCTTTATGCGGCTGCTCGCGCTGCCGTCGGAGAAAGGCAGAAGGTTATTTACGATTTCTACAGCGGGACCGGGAGCCTTTCCATCTACTTGTCTGAGTTAGCTGATCATGTGTACGGGTTCGAGCTCGCGGAATCTTCAGTGAAGGATGCCGGACAGAACGCCGCTCTCAATGAGGTCACTAACGTCGGATTCATCAGAACCGATCTCGCCGAGCTGTTCAAAGGAAGAGACCCGTTGGAAAACTTTCGAAGCCTTAACCTCCCTAAACCCGATCTGATCGTTCTGGATCCCCCGCGAAGCGGAGTGCATCCCAAGATTGCGGCAAACATCCATCTGCTTCAGGCCGACAAAATCGTGTATGTCAGCTGCAACCCCATGACGCAGGCGCGGGATCTGAAGGAGATAGTTTCCCATGGCTATAGCCCTGTCTCTTCCCAACCGGTCGACATGTTCCCGCAAACCTATCATATCGAGAATGTTCTTACAGTTATAAGAAAATAGCTTCAGATCACGACTGCGTCAGAAGCGCAAATCCTGGCTATTTCGAATCGGACCGGAGACTCATTTCAAATATCGACTGTAGCCTTCCGGTTTGACATCCTGCCAGCGTAGTCCATCGCCGCGGTGTATATCCCTTTCAGATCGATCATTTGAATGCATTCAAGATCATAAGGGCATGATTTCTTCCAGCATGGAGAGCAGAAAAGGCCCTCAGGAACAAATTTCACCCCTCTATCGTAAAGGTCGATTTCCGTCCAGCAGCTAACGCCGAACCATGCCAGTGTGTATTTCTTTAACGCGATGGCCAGGTGCATCCCATAGCTATCGCCTGTGATAACGATGTCGGCCGCATTCTCATAAACTATACCTTTACGCAACCCTTCCTTGGCCGGCGTGTTGAAGAGCCGCGCTGACAGTTCCGGGTTTGCTTCGAGAGCCCTATTGTAGATTTCTTCGTTTCTTTCAGCGTCCGAGCGTCCGCCGAGAAGAAGCATCTTAACGTCGATTTCGGTCGAGAACATGTCGATCAAACTCAGGTGCTGCTCAACGGTCATTTTCTTGTTAGGATAGAGATCAGAACAACCGGTATTGAATCCCACAACAATGTCTCTCCCGCCGATGCCCTTCGATTTCCTGTACCACTCAGTCTGCCGCCTCTCGTCATCAGACATGCTGAGGACATACTCATCGCGCTCGTACGGCAGCCTGAACGTCTCCGCCAGAATATCCTGCCCCGTCCGACGGTTCATTCTGAACTTCATGTAATCGTCGATCCCCAGCTTGTAGTTGTAACCGGCTTCCTTGTTCAATGGAATGATCTGACCGTTGGGATTCAGTCCGAATCCCAGCTTCTCCTTAGCCTTGAGTTTCATGGCCAACGCCGCAGATCTCCGGGACTTGTCGGCATTCAATATCAGGTCGAATTCAATCTGCTCGAGGACGAGCCAACTCTCCGGGTCCCATATGAAGACGTCGTCGACAAATGGGTTTTCCTGCAGAAGAGGAGCAGCTGGCTTCAAGGTTATCCACGCTATGTAGCTTTCCGGATACTTCCGCTTGATAGGAACCAGTTGAGCGGTCGTCATCAGCACGTCGCCCATCGCGTCGAGATTGACGATGAGGATTTTGGTCCCGAACGGATTATCAGGGCGGGCACACCCTTCGTAGCAGGTCTTGTACGGAAAACAAGGCTTGTAACCATTGAATCTTCTGCAATCGGGTATTTCAAAATCAAACAGTCTCATCGGGTTTCCTGCCTTTGTTGTTCACTGTCGAAATTCTCAGGTGCAGTTCCTCTTCAACCCTGTAAATCAGGGCCAATAGTTTCTCAAAAACCGGCTCGGGATCGAGCTCCGTCATGCAGAGATTGCCGATGGGGCATTTCGTCAAGTTACATTCCAGGCAGTCAAGTCTCTCATTCCGGGCAATTTCGTGGATGTTTCCGTAGGGCCCCTGAAGCCGCGGACTGGTCGGTCCGAAAATCGCCAGTGTAGGCACGTCCAGGGCAGCCGCTATGTGCATCGGGCCGGAATCGTTTGTGACCAGGAGCAGCGATTCTTTCATGATTGCTCCCATCTCATGAAGAGAAGTCTCAGGAGCAAGAATTGAATTT
Organism: Candidatus Kryptoniota bacterium; assembly: GCA_046705025.1. Taxonomy (GTDB): domain Bacteria; phylum Bacteroidota; class Ignavibacteria; order Kryptoniales; family JAKASW01; genus JAKASW01. Next base: position 6,909 of record JBJKQU010000057.1, read on the forward strand.
GACGACTCTGCGATGGTGACCGCCCCCTTCTTTTCTGAACGCCCATATAAAACCACGACCGGCAATCCGAGTCGTGATGTGATCGTTCGTGAAAGCAAGCTGAATTTATCTCCCCCCCAACGCTTGATCTGCCAACCGCCGCCGATATTTATCGTGACAAATTCTTTTGCCTTCAGGCTGTGCTTCGTGAGAAATCCGGCCGCGAAGTTGTGCGCCTCATTATCGAGATAGAACTGTGGCCCGTTAGAGCCCACCGGCACACCGATTCTGCGAAGAGCATCGAGGTTGAACTCCACGTTGTGTACTTCTCCGCTTCTCGGCGAGACCAGAATGTTGTACGCGAACCTTCTCCATTTAAAAGGGTATCCCACTTTGTACCTGGCCCCGCTCAGAGCTGTTACCACGGCCGTCCGGGGATTCGCAAAGAGATCTATTACCAGATCGTATCTGTTTCTTCTGACCATCCGGATTATCGACAGGGAAGACTGGGCTCCGACGTCGTAAGAGAGCACATTGTCTACAACCGGATTCCCGTTGAGAACGGTAGCGGCAAATCTTTCGACAAGGAAGTCAATCCGGGCATGAGGGAATTCTCGCCGAAGATCCGGCAGGACCGCGGTTGCCAGCAACACATCCCCGATGGCGCGCGGCTTAATGACAAGAATCCGGCGTATTTCTGTTGTCTCTAAATGGAAAGCGGTCATGAATTCGTGAGAAAATATAATCAAAACAGATGGTCTTGAAAAATAGAATAATCGCGGGTACATTCTCAAAATGAAAATCCTCAGCTTCCTGGTAATCTTTGCAGCAACGAGTTCTGCCTTCGGTCAGAGTGTATATGAATTTCTGAATTTAGACGTCAGCGCACGAGAGGCCGCGCTTGCCGGAAGCGCTATGGCACGCATCGATGATCCTACAGCTTTTTATTACAATCCGGCCCTGTCCGTCGCCTCCAACAATAGGGCAGTGACCTTCGGTTTCCTCAAACATGTCCTCGACATAAATGCCGGCTACGTGTTTTCCACGTTTCAATTGCTGAAAGAGGGATATTTCGGAGTTGGGGTCGGCTATATCAATTACGGCAAGTTTCCATTTACGGACGAAATGGGAAATCAGTACGGTACTTTCAGCGCCGGAGACGCCGTCTTGACTCTCAACTATTCCAATTACCTGGCGGAACACTTCAGCTACGGAGTCAGCCTGAAAGGGATTTATTCGTCGATATCTTCATATTCATCCTCGGCGGTGGGGATGGATGTCGGTCTTTACTATAATTTCCCCGCCGACCTTTTTGGGGTCGGGTTTTCGATTCTCAATATTGGAAAGCAGCTGAGCTCTTATGGAGGCATCACGGAGCCGTTGCCGTTCGATGTCAGAATCGGCGTCTCAAAACAGCTTGAACACTTGCCGCTGGTGCTAAGCGTCGCCCTCCAGAGGCTGGGGGATTCCAACCTTAGCATCGGGGAGAGGCTTCGATCAGTCGTTGTCGGGGGCGAGTTTCTCCTTTCCGATAATTTCCATTTGCGCGTCGGTTATAACAACCTCGAGCACAGTCAGATGAAGGTAGGACTGAGTTCAGGGCTCGAAGGACTTTCTTTCGGAATGGGACTGAAGATTTACGGCTATCGGCTGGATTACTCCTACTCATCATGGGGAAAGATAGGCGCACTCAACCGCGTGAACCTGACTACGGCTTTTTGATATAAACTAGATCAGTATTATATAGTCCTTCCGCTCCGGAGTCCGCTGGAACACCGGCATAGGCAGGAGGAGTGTGCAAGTCGTTTTCCAGGGTTCCTGTCATGAAAGGGTGCTGGTAATGTCCAAATCTGCTACTGACTTCTTCATTTTCGTCGTAAACACGGGCTCAACCTCCACTAAGCTGTCTCTTTTCAGAAATGCGGCAGTATTGACTTCCTGCGTGGCGCGGCATACGGAGGCAGAATTAGATAATTTTACAGATGTTTGGAGCCAGTTTGATTTCCGGACGCAGGTGGCCGCCGAATGGCTGGTCAAATTGGAGAAGCGGATATCGGCAGTGGTCGGTATCGGTGGGCTCTTGAAGCCCGTAGCCGGCGGTACCTACCTTGTCAATGACGCCATGGTCACCGATGCGCGCGCTAATTTTCAGGGAGAGCATGCATCCAACTTAGGATGCGCTATTGCACAGAAAATTGGCCGTGAATATGATTGTCCGGCTTTTGTGGTCGATCCGGTCTCGGTAGATGAGTTCGAACCCCTGGCGCGTTATTCCGGCCACCCTTTGATAACTCGCAAGAGTCTCTCGCACGCGCTGAACATCCATGCCGTCGCGCGTTTGGCGGCCGAGGATAATGGGAAAGCCGTGGCAGACACTAACTTTATTGTGGCTCACATCGGGGGCGGCATCTCAATCGCTCCGGTCAAAGGGGGAAGGATAATTGATGCGAACGATGCCTCGAGCGACGGCCCGTTTTCCCCTGAGAGAACGGGCGGGTTACCGTTGCAGCAATTTATCGACATTTGTTATTCCGGCAATTATTCGCGGGACCGGGCCAGAAAGATGGTCATGGGTAAGGGCGGACTTAGAGCCTATCTTGGCACAAATTCCGCAAGAGAGGTAGAAGCCCGCATAGAGCAAGGTGACAACGAGGCGTGTGAGACTTACAACGCAATGGCGTACCAGATTGCCAAAGAAATCGGAGCCATGTCAACTGTCCTAAAGGGAAATATCGATGCTGTCGTACTGACCGGGGGGCTCGCCGGGTCGGCAATGCTGACCGGCTTAATGAAGGACAGAATCAGCTTTATCGCACCTATCTATATTTATCCGGGGGAAGATGAAATGAAGAGCCTTGCGGTCGGGGCGCTTCGAGTCCTGGAGGGAAAAGAAAAAGCTTTGGAGTACTAAATGAAAGCAAAACAGATTCTCAACTTTCAAGAGTTAATGGAATACGCGGTATCAATTCCACCAAAGACCGTCGCACTCGTAAACCCTAACAATAAGGAGACTTTCCTGGCCGTTGCGGAGGCGGCAGCATCGCTGGGGACAAAGTTCATCCTGTTCGGGGATGAATCGCTAATCGGAGAGGGACTTGCGGGTGTTTCCAGGCCGGACGCGACTATTGAGATAAGGGAGTCGGAGGGAATCACCGGGGCAATGAAGGGGGCAATTACGGCTGTGCTGGACGGCGAAGCAGATATTCTTATGAAAGGCGGGCTGGATACGGGTACGATGATGAAAGCAGTGCTTCAGGAAGGGAGCGGGTTGAGAACCGGCAGGCTGTTGAGCGACATTTTTGTCCTGGAATATCCGCCCAGGTCAGAGAACCAGTTCGTTATGATCACTGACGGCGGTATGACTCTCGCGCCGGACCTGAAGAGCAAGGTCGAACTAGTCAATAACGCCGTACAGGTAGCCCACGCCCTGGGAAATGACAATCCCAAAGTGGCAATACTGTCTGCGACAGAATTTGTCCTGCCGAATTTGCAGTCTACACTGGACGCGGCAGCCCTGTCAAAAATGAATGAGCGCGGTCAAATAAAGGGTTGTGTCGTCGACGGTCCTTTCGCCCTCGATAACGCAATTTCTCGGGAAGCAGCAGATGAAAAGGGAATCAGATCGCCTGTTGCGGGAAAGGCGGAAATTCTGGTGGCAGCAAATATCGAGTCGGCAAACAGCCTTGCAAAGAGCACCACTTATTTTGCGAACCTCAGGCTTGCCCACGTGATAGTGGGGGCGAAAGTCCCTATCTTGGTCCCCTCAAGATCGGACAAGAGCGATGCTAAGCTGCTTTCGGTGGCTCTCGGGAGCTTGGTGAGCGATTACCTGAAGGTCAGCTGACTTCGTTCTGTGTGACCGGAATCAACGTCCGCGCTTGCAATTTAGACCCATTTGTTTTTAGATTCTTCTGGGCACAATGCAGAATAGGGCGATGTGAAGAAATCACATATTGTGACTGCGTTGCCGGGGCGACCCGAGATCTTTCGCGTTATTCGCCTCTTTTGAGCGGAGAGAGCGGGCTAAGGCGCATCCTGCGATCACTGCAGAAGCACCGGACGTTTTGTCAATTTTGAAGGGCCTGCAAGGGAAGGAGGGTCGCCTGTTGCCCGGCGGAAGGCTGTCGAGGCCTTCCAAGCCGAGGAGAGGTAATATGTCAGGTATTGTCGAACACGACAGGGCAGAGGAATAACAAAGGATTATAGCACCGACAAGGGCTACCGGTGAAATGAAGCGGCTATCGGCACATACCGGCTCAGACCAGGGTCCGACGGGGTTCTTGGTCTTTTCGTCTTTGAACGCGGGCGAGATGGTCAAGATCCCGATGGCACTTCAAGCGGGAAAGACCTTCACGGTTGCTGATCAGGTGGATTGCCATTGATACGTTGCGGCTGCGTGTACATGCGGGATCCTGAAAAGCGGAATCGACAACGGGCATTTTGCCTTTTGAACGCGGCTCCCTCATTTTCGCGGCGAGCGAGAGCGAGGAGAGGTGAACCTTTAGAATATTGAAAACCGTTTCAAAAGGGAGACTGAGCAAAAATGAGTATTACAAACGCGACAGCAGAGGGGAGACAGTTTTCCAACAGCATGGTCGATGCGGTATGGGAGAAGGCTTATGTTGTTGAAGGGTATGATCCGAACCTGTGGAGAAGGGACAAGTGTGGCGCCCTGATTAGGAAATTGCATTTCGGCGACACTGACTCCAAATTTGGATGGGAAATTGATCATGTCAAGCCTGTCTCTGAGGGCGGTTCGGACGCGCTGATCAACCTCGAACCATTGCAGTGGGAGAACAATAGACACAAGGGGAACAACTGGCCGAGTTGGGAATGCAGAGTGAAAAGATAGCCGTCGATATTCGCAAGCTGACGAAAGAGTTACTCGACGAAACGGAAACCGCCGCGCGTTACCACACCGGTTCGAAACACGCGCCGGCGGTTGTTCGGTGAGATGGGGGAGATGTCCGGCGAAGGGGTAAGTGCCCGTTACCTGCAGCTGTTCGCCATTCAAATCTTGAAAATCAATCACTTTATGGATAGATTCTAAACATCCTATGAGCAAAAACAGAAGCTTCATCTTTCGGATATTGTCGTCTAATCTTGCGCGCAAGTTCTATTTGTGGGTAATCGGCTTCATTGCCTTCTTCTCGTTGATGAACTGGGTCGTGATGCCATGGTATGTAAATGACGGGGGTACTGTAACTGTTCCGCGCGTGGTTGGCATGCAGGCTTCGAAGGCGAGGGAAGTATTGGACACTCTCGGACTGCAATTCGAGATCGGGGGCAGAAAAGGGAGCAAACTTTCACCGAATACGATACTGTCACAGAACCCCGAGGGGGGATCCATCGTCAAGCATGGCAGGCGAATTTATTTTATCCTCAGCGGTGGGGTCGAGAAAGTCGTCGTTCCAAATCTACAGGGTCATTCTCAGCGTGAGGCTCGATTCATGCTGCAGCGCGCCGGCTTTGCACTTGGAAATGTGACATACGATTCGTCGAACTCCTTTCCACAGAACGTGGTTATGTCGCAATCGATACCGCCTAATTCGATGGCGGTGAGCGGGACAGCGATTTCTATGACCATTTCCGCAGGCGCGCCCACTTCCGGCGAAGTGTCGGTTCCTGGACTAGTGGGGATGCCGCTCTCCGAAGCACAGCGGGCGATCATCAACGGAGGCCTGCTCCTCGGAAACATCACTTTTCAGCCGAGCAGCAAGTTGGTGCCTAACACGGTGATTGAGCAGTATCCGCGTGCTCAGGAAGTGGTCCCCAGGGGCACTAAGATCAACCTCTTTGTCTCTTCAATCGAAAACCAGCAGAAGGGTCCGGGGTACTGATGGCAAAAGTAGCACCCTCCATCCTTGCGTCAGATTTCACCAGGTTGGAGGAGCAGATCCGGCTCGCGGAGAAGGGGGGAGCTGATTGGTTTCATCTGGATATCATGGATGGACACTTCGTCCCCAACATCACTTTCGGACCGTTGATCGTGTCCGCCGTGAACCGAATTAGCGACCTTCCTCTTGACACCCACCTGATGATAGAAAACCCAGACCTGTACATCGAGAATTTTGCGCGGGCAGGAGCTGATTCCATTACCGTGCATTACGAAGCGGTAATTCACCTGAACCGCACCGTCAACATGATAAAAGAGCTGGGACTCAAGGCGGGCGTTGCGATCAATCCTTCCACACCTACGACAGCGCTTGCCGAAATCATCGAGGATGCTGATCTCATTCTGGTCATGTCCGTCAACCCGGGCTTTGGCGGCCAGAAATTCATTGACAGCACTTACAGGAGACTATCCGAAGTGAAGAGGATGATTCCCGCCGGAAGGGAGGTCCATGTGGAGGTCGACGGAGGCGTCGGGCCCGAAAACGCAGCTGAACTTATAAAGGCCGGTGCCGACGTATTGGTAGCGGGGACGTCAATTTTTAAGTCGACGGATATTGCCGGCACCGTGAAGAAAATGAAATCAGCTAAGTGAAAGGATAGCGGTAAACGCGTATTTCCTCCGAGCGGAGGAAGATCTGTAATAACCAGAGCCATAAAAGCCATTACCATACAACATGAAGTATGTCTTAACAGGCGGAGAAGTTGTTACCCCGCACGAAGTGATACACCGGGGCTCAGTCGTCGTGGAGAACGAGCGAATCGAGAGCGTTTCAGAACTGCCGGCGGAGCTGTCGAACGGCAGCCATGAAATCATCGATTGTTCCGACAAGATAGTCATGCCCGGCTTCATCGATGTGCACACCCACGGAGGGAGAGGCTACGACTTCGTCGATGAGAAGCCCGAGACCTGTACCGTCCTGTCGAAGCATTACTACTCACACGGTGTCACGACCCTGCTGGCAACACTGTCTCCGCTTTCTCATGAACTGCTTCTCCCTGCCGTCAGGCGCATCGCAGAATACTGCAGGAACAATAGCGACGGGAGCAATATATGCGGAATCCACCTCGAAGGGCCGTATCTCAACAAGGCTATGAGAGGCGGCAACAGGGAAGAGTATTTTGAAGAGCCCAGCCTGCAGAAATGGCGCGAGGTTTATGAAGCCGGCCAGGGATTCATACGCTTGATGACGGTCGCCCCGGAGCTGAACGGCATCACTCCGGTTATCGAAGATGCCATTGCAAAAGGAGTTGCGATTGCCCTTGGCCATTCTACGGCGGACGGTGAGACGACCGTTCGTGCGATCGATCTTGGGGCCACGCAGGTGACCCATCTCTTCAACAGCATGCCCACTCTCCACCACCGGGAGACGGGCCTTCTGGCGGAGTCGCTCCTATCCGACCGAATCGATACTCAGCTGATAGCCGATGGTGCGCACGTACACCAAAGAATTATCCGCCTCGCGATAAAGACCAAAGGTGCTGATCATATCCTGCTTATAACGGATTCGATTCGCGCTACCGAGATAGGGGACGGGGAGTACTACTCGGCGGGCGAGACTGTATCCGTCAGGAACGGCATCGTGCACCTCGCAAACGGAACATTGGCGGGTAGTACCCTGGTATTGGAGAAGGCTCTGAAGCTGTTGCTTACCGAGGTTGGGGTCGGTCTGCCTGAAGCATCGAGAATGCTTTCTTCGAATGCTGCCAGATCTATCGGAATCGATGGGGACACAGGCAGCCTCGAGACTGGAAAAAGAGCCGATTTAGTCGTACTCGACAGGGAATTCAATGTCGAAATAACGATGCGCGCAGGCGAATTCAAGTTCAGGCGATCGGCGGACGCGCCGAGAGCTTAACCGGCAGTGCGCGGGACTCCTCATGCGAGCGGCGGAAAGGGGCGGCGGCCAATTTCGAACCGCCGCGCCGTATCCTGTTTAGTTACAGGTCTTCCGTTGATTTTCTCAAAGCGAGACAGGTATCGTAAAACTCCTGCAGGCTCATGACCTTGGCGAAGACCAAGCCTCTGGTCGCCCGGATAAGCGGGCTCGGATGCTCGTTGAAATACTGCTTGCCGAGGCAGGTCTTTATCCTCTGATACTGGCGAACCTGGATTTTCTGCGCCAAGTCCGAAAAAGGTCCATCGTATTCGTAGCTCGGAAAAGAGGCACCGCGCTGCGACCCGAAGGCGTTGTTGAACGAGTTCTGCAGGATCGCAAACATGTTCAGGGAAACCGGGATAAACAGGTTCGCCTCAGCTGGATGGAATCTGTACCAGATATTCCGGTAGCCTATCACTTTTATGTCGGAGCGGCCTGACTCGCTTTCATACATCTTCAGCGCTTCCGACATCACCTGGAGAACCTTGTAGTGAGTGTCCGGTCCGCTGGCTTCCGGATCGAGCGCTACTCCGACGACGGTCGGCTTGACCTTCCTGACAATGCTCAGGACGGGGAGTACGTCGCGCTCGAGTTTCGGCTCCTCGGTGAAGATGTCTCCCTTGTAAAACCCGAGTCTGGCATGAAGTATCGATTGGCCATTAAAGCCGAAATATCCCCAGAGACAATCGGCCTCCCATTCGCGCATCATTCCCTTGAGTCGCTGGATATGCGGCAAATCCTTCTTGCCGGGGTATTGCGTGTTGAAATAGTTCGCCAGCTCGTCGATTCTGTTTTTCAGATTCTGGACGTTGTCGTCCTCGAAGAGAAAAACCAGATTGCGCAGGAGTCTCCTCGCTTCACCCTCGTCCTTTGTGCGCGGATTGTTTTCCGCCACGCCGTCGAGGTACTGCCAGACATCCCTGTTGCTTTTCATCTCATCGTTGGGATTGAAATAGCCTTCGTTGATCAGTTTGCTGAACGTACCGTCGTTCAGAAACTTCTTCAGGTTATCGAGGAGCTCGAGCATGTAAGAGTTGGTGACCGCATTGAAACCGCTCGTCAGTGTCAGAAAAGTATGGCTGTTGGACGTATCGCGGGCGTGGCGGACAATGTAGGGAAGATACCCGAGCATGAGGTCGTCATGATGGGGCTCGGTGTGAAGGAAGACCTGGCTGGAGCTGGGCACTCTGCCCATCTCCACCTTCTCGATCAGCTTCTTCTCGACGGTCGCGGTTGTCTGCTGTGCACCTTCCGTCCGTTTCTTCAGAAGAAGAGCGCTGAACCGGTCGCTCTCGAAGTCTTTTATGCTCAGGTCACGGACGCGCTTTCTCTTTGATACGGCCAAATCAATTACGATCCTTTCCGTCTCTTCATCCGATATTGCTTCCTGCGCCGCCAGGATTTCATAATTTCGCTCAGTCAGGAGCCTGGCCGCCCCCTTTGTCAGAAAGAACCTCGCATTCGGCAGCTGTTGTAAGACCGTGCCGGGGTAACGTACGTGCATTTTTTTCTGAACGGCATCCGCGACGACTTCTGCCTTTGCTTCGCCGGCCGCCATGATGATTGCGGTGCAGGAGGGGTTGTATGTGATGGTGCCGAGGCCGATCGTAATGACGAGGCGATTTCGAGAGACCTCTATCCCGCCGAGGTCGGTCGCTGCAGCAGCTTGAGTCTCATAGTTGGTCGCAGTCAGTCTGGTTGTAGAGTTCAAGTCTGAACCCCGAACGTTGAAGCCTACGTGCCCGTCGGGTCCAATGCCGCCGAGGAAGAACCCGATTCCCCCGAGTTGTTCGATCTGAGCTTCATACTCGGAACACCACTGGTCGACATCTTCCAGCACCGCCTTCTGCAGTCTCTCTTCCCTTGTCTTCGCTTGCCGGTAGCGCAGGGATAGATTGACGGTCTGTTCCGGCCATACGTCGGTAAGTTTCTTGCCGGCGGGCAGTCCTATCTTGCTGTCGTCTATGAAGAGGGCATTGGATCTGTTAAACCCAAAACCATGCATGTAGTATTTGTTGACGTAGTAATAGAAGCTGTTCTGCTGCTTCGGATGGATAGGGTAGAATTCGTCTATCTGGACAAAGTGGAGACTGCCGATATCGGGCTTTTCGCTTGATGTAAGGCCGCCTTCTTCGAGCTCCTTCCTTACGGAAGCATCATTCCAGTGACTCACGAATTGAGTTACCCATCTTATGAAGTGTTCCGGAGTCTTGCCCGTCGGCAGGGAGACGACGCCGCCGGGATTCTGCTGCACCCATTCAAGGAATCGCAGTGCTGTCAGCTTTCCCAGGGAAGGGAAGTTGTCGACGACGATTACTCCTACCTTTTCGGATGGAGCGTATTGAAGTTTCTGTGCTGATTTTTCTATTGCTAATTGTTCAACTTTCGTTGTTGCTGTTTTCATTTTGCCGATTGTTCCTTATGATTTATCTGGAGAATGTTCATTGCACTCTGCGCACAAATTAAGCCGGGCTTATGCTATGTTTCAAGTTTGTCCGTAATTAGGTGGTGCCAGACTCATTTGCAGTTGGTGATGTGATAACATCCGGCGGGCTTTTCGTGTTTCGCGCCATGGCTGGGGGAAGAATAGCCTTGACAACGATGATCTACTTTCATAATATACGTTAGTTGGTTTGAGCAACCAACTAATACTCGACGCTGCTCAACCAGTTCATTTGCGCTGTATCGCTATGTTCGGTAGATAAATCATCACAAACTAGAAAATCTTAAACAACCTAAACTAAAGGAGATCAAGAACATGCTAGTCGTTGTGCACGAAGACTATGACGCGATGAGCAAGAAAGGCGCTGAAATCATTGCATCCAGAATCCGCAGGAAGCCGAATCTTGTCCTCGGCCTTGCCACGGGGAGCACCCCCCTCGGACTGTACAAAGAACTGATCAGGCTTCACAAGAACGAAGGTCTGGACTTCTCGAAAGTCACTACTTTCAACCTCGATGAGTATGTCGGGCTACCTCCCGAGCATGACCAGAGCTATCATTATTTCATGTGGGAAAACCTTTTCAAGAGCATCAACATCGAGCGCTCACATGTGCATGTACCCCAGGGGATGTACGGCGATCTGAAGATTTCCTCGTTCGAGACCGACCCGAAGATCGAGCAGTTCTGCACATGGTACGAAGATGAAATCGTGAAGTACGGCGGTCTGGATATCCAGGTTTTGGGTATCGGTGGCAACGGTCACATCGCATTCAACGAGCCCGGTTCTTCACTCGGCTCCCGCACCAGAATCAAGACTCTGACTGAAAAGACAGTAAAAGACAACGCACGATTCTTCAAGAGTGTCAATGAAGTCCCTCGCTATGCCATCACGATGGGAATCGGAACGATTATGGAATCGAAAGAGCTTCTCCTGCTGGCTAACGGCGACGGGAAGGCAGATGCAGTGAAAGCGGCAGTCGAAGGTCCGATAACTGCTATGTGTCCCGCCTCAGCTCTGCAGCTGCACAGAAAGGCCATCATCCTGACTGACAAGAAGGCCGCCTCCAAGCTGGCAGCCGAGTTTGTCACCTACGGCTGAAAGTCAGACGAAAAAAGACACAGCAGCAATAATGTTTAACCTATAAACTACAGGACTAAGGAATATTATGCATATCTGCATATTTGAGGATGAGTTCTACAAGAAGCTGTTGCCTCTCGTACACTTCCGCCCGGTTTATGATCTGAAATGCGGTATCGTCTCGCTGAGAGAGAAGATAGCCAGGTCTTACCCGGCAGACGTAGTTGTTCTGCACACCCGCGATTACCTGAAGGAAGTCGTGAAGGAGAAATATCCCAAATCTCCGGTGAACGAAATTCCGAACGATGCCGATCGGGTGCTGTTCGTCAACGGCAGGGTTATCTTCGACGAGTCTCTTGTGAAGAAGTTCGAGCACAAGGGAGGCGACGTCGTGTATACGAGCGGCGGTGCCGTGGTAGCCGCCTGGGCTTCAGGGAAGAATCTCGAAACAATCAGGAAATCCATGGCCCAGAAGGTCCTGACCTCTGCAGACTTTGCCGGGGATAAAAAGGAGAAAGTTGCCGACGTAAACATGATCAGGTTCCCCTGGGAGCTGATTCACCACAACGGCTCACAGCTTGTCGCGGACTTCCAGGTGTTGACGGACGGCAAGCCTCAGATCCTCGGAAAGGTATACGAAGGCGCACACCTCATGAATCCTTCTCAGATCCATATCGCTGAAGGAGCAAAGGTGAAACCCGGCGTGGTCCTCGACGCAGAGGAAGGCCCGATCTACATCGCGAAGAACGCGAAGATAATGGCAAACGCCGTTATCGAAGGGCCCGCGTTCATCGGTGAGAACAGCATAGTAAAGGTCGCGGCCAAGATTTACGAGAATACAACGATCGGCGAGACATGCAAGGTCGGCGGAGAGGTTGAAGAGTCCATAATCCATGCCTTCTCGAACAAGCAGCATGAAGGTTTCATCGGGCATGCTTATCTGGGAGAATGGGTAAACATCGGCGCGGATTCGAACAACAGCGACCTGAAGAACGACTACGGCAACGTCAAGGTTTACAATGACGGGAAGCTTGTGGATACAGGTTCTCAGTTCGTCGGCCTGACGATGGGCGACCATTCGAAATGCGGGATCAACTCGATGTTCAACACCGGCACGGTTGTCAGCGTTTGCTGCAACGTATACGGAGCGGGATTGCCGCCGAAGTACGTCCCTGCTTTCGCATGGGGCGGCGCTTTGGACGGACTGACGACGTACAGGATTGAGAAGGCGGTTGAGGTGGCCCGGAGAGTCATGGCACGCCGCAAAATGACTTTAAGCGAAGCGGGCGATAAGCTCTTCAAGATGGTCTTTGAGATGACCAAGGAAGAGCGCGCCGCCGCCGGCATAAAAGAGAACCTGTAACATAGCTCTATTGTCAATCAGCGGACTTCCAAAGGGAACCCATCAATCCTCTTTGCAGAGTCCCCTAAATGGTCGTTTGAAAACAGCTGAATGTAGTCCCGCGGCTGGAGCCGCGGGACTACATCAGTGAGCTTCTCATTACCCTCCCGGCCGGACGCCAAAATGTACACGCCCGCCCGCCAGCGTCGGAGGCCTTAGCCGAATATTCAACGTAGAGGCCCCCGGCACGCGGCTTAGGAAATACCCCTCCATTCTGTTAAATTCCCAATGTTAATTTCATCGTTCCTGACTAAAATTTGGGGAGCACTTGAAAACAACCATCGAATCGCGGCCACGGCCGGAAAGAGAGTCAATTCGAATTGCGTCAGGACAGGGTTATTGGGGGGACCTTCCACAGGCGCCTTACTGGCAGGTAAGCAGGGGACCGACAGATTACCTGGTGATGGATTATCTCGCCGAAGTCACCATGTCCATCCTTCAGAAGCAGAAGTCACGCGATCCCAAGTTAGGATATGCAAAAGACCTGCTTTCGGTCATGGAGCAGATACTTCCCTTCGTAGTCGAAAAGAATGTCAGGGTTATTACAAACGGCGGGGGAGTGAACCCACAGGCATGCCGCGATGCCATCTTCGAGATCGCCAGGAAGGCCGGCATAAACGGGCTGAAGATAGGCGTGGTCCTTGGAGATGACATATATGGGCGTATCGACGAGCTCACGAGCTCCGGCATCGACCTGAAGAACATGGAAAGCGGGGAAAGTCTCTTAACTGTCCGGGACCGCCTTCAGAGCGCAAACGTGTATTTCGGCGCTTTCCCGATTGCCGAGGCTTTGAAGGAGGGGGCGCAGATAATTCTGACCGGCAGGGCGACCGACACAGGGTTGACACTGGCGCCTATGATTTATGAGTTTGGGTGGAAACAAGGCGACTATGATAAGCTGGCGGCAGGTATTGTTGCCGGACATATACTGGAATGCGGCGGACAGTCTTCCGGCGGCAACTACCTGAAAGACTGGAAAAGTGTCCCCGACCTCGCCAACATCGGTTTTCCAATTGCCGAGGCACATCCGGATGGCACCGTCTATATCACCAAGCACGAAGGCACAGGCGGCTTGGTCTCGGTGGACACGATCAAGGAGCAGCTTGTTTACGAGATCGGCAACCCTGCGGAATACATTACGCCTGAGGTGGTGGCAGACTTTACAAGCATAAGGCTTCAGGAGGCGGGTCCGAACAGAGTCAAGGTGTTCGACGTAAAGGGAAGGCCGCCGACGGAGTTCTACAAGGTCTCGATGGCGTATTCGGACGGTTACTATGCTGTCGGCACGTTGACTTACGGGTGGCCGGAGGCCCTTGAAAAAGCACAAGCCGCGGACAGGATAATGAGACAGCGATTGAAAGACCTCGGCTACCAGTACGAAGATTTTCATACGGAATTTCTCGGTTACAACTCGTGTCATGGTCCGCTGAGCCCGATGCCGAGCGAGTTGAACGAGGTTGTCTTTCGGGTCGCGGTACGGAGCATAAACCAGGAGGCGGTCGACGCATTCGGAAGACAGCTTGTGCCGCTTGTGCTGACCGGGCCGCCCACCGTAACAGGATTTGGCGGGGGCCGGCCGAAACCTCAGGACGTTGTCGCATACTGGCCGTCACTCATTCCAAAAACGGCTGTGAAGCCGGTTGTCGAAGTCACCGAGTTATGACTTCAGTGCCACGGTTTATTTGAAAGGGTTTCAGGCAAAATGAAGAAGGTACAGCTGTTAAAGCTCGCTCACGCAAGAAGCGGAGACAAAGGGGACGCTTCCAACATCGGTTTGATAGCCAGGAAGACGGAGTACTATCCTTTACTGAAGGAGAAGGTCACACCGGCTGTCGTGAAGGAGCACTTCAAAGGCATATGCAACGGGGAAGTGGAGCGGTACGAGCTGCCAAATCTGAATGCCTTGAATTTCCTCCTGCATGAAGCCCTTGCAGGGGGAGGAACCGTTTCACTGCGGAACGACGCCCAGGGGAAGACAATGAGCACGGCGTTGCTCAGACTAGAAATTGAGGTTCCCGATGATACCCCGACGGATTAGTGCGGAAGAGGATTAAAGCACTTACAGCGCGGAACTGACTAATCCTCATCGATATTTGTTGTTTTCCTCAATCCAAAGTGTAGAGTTCTATCCGGCAGGAGAAATCACGCTCACTAACGAGATATCAGACCTGCTTCGGTCTGCGCTTCTGTATGAAGGCGGTTGTCAGTAGTGCACCGAAGATGGCGAATATCGCGTAAACGATCACGAGAAGCAAGAAGCTGAACAGGGAATCGATCAACGCAGGTCTCTTGGCGGCGGCGATCGCTTGACTGAGCTGGTCCATAAGGTTGGGTGGGATCGACATTCCGTTGAAAAGATTGTGTATCAGTCTCTTTATCATGCTGAACTTAATGTCGGCAACGAGGGGACCTATCGTAATGTTGAGGACGGTCTCGAAACCTGCCGCGAATATCCCGGTCCATAGACCGAGGTAGAAACCGTCGATGCTCATTATTGCCTGCCCCTCCTGCAAATCCATCTTGTAGAAGAGGACTGCCAGAACGCCGCCAAGCAGGAGCCCGGCACAGCAGAAACAATTGATAAGATCCAGCCCCGGTGAGAAATTCACTACTGCCAGGATGAGCCCGGCGAACAATGCGGGACGAAAATAGGCCGAACTATTCATGTTGGACGAGCCTCTTTGTTCTTAGTTCTCTGAAGAGTGAAACCCAAACCGGGACGATGAAAAAGGCCAGGGACAAACCGAAAACGCCTCCCGTAATGGATCGCGATAGGAACGTGTTGCGTGCGATGCTGGTGTAGTCGAAGCTGAAGTCGGCAACCATAGCGGCCAGTGGTACCGAAAGGAACCAAAGATTCGGTATTTCGATGTTCCTAAGCGATCTGATAAACGGATAAACGGCTATCCCGAGAGTTGCCCCATAATATATCGATGCGCACCTTGAGCAGACGGCGAGCTTGTACCCGAAGATGTGGAAACTCCGGGAGTCCATCTGATCGCAAACGGGTCTGAAGAACCTGTACAGTAAGTCCGCACTTATCCCGAAATGTAGCAGTATCGGCGGGAAGGTAAACATGAGGTCGTAGACCAAAGCCAGCACGAGCAAAAGCAGGTAGCTCTTCCGTTCCGGTATCAACCTATCACCTGCGTCCCTGCGTTTTGGCCGGTGGCTATTTGCAAAGCGCCATCGGCATCGGTGATGAAGGCCCTCTGGACGCCGCCTTTGAGGGCACGAAAAGCCGCCTCTACTTTCGGGACCATGCCGCCTGTAATAATCCCCGTTTTGCTCAAATTAACAAAGTCCTTCTCATCTAGCTTTGGCAATACGGCGCCCTTATCGATCACGCCGGGCACATTCGATAGAAATATAGTCAATTCAGAGTTAATAGACGAAGCGACTCCGGCTGCGGCATAGTCGGCGTTCACGTTGAGAGATGAGGTCGAATCCTTTTTCGTACTGACCGGTGAAAGCACAACCACGAAGCGGTTCATCAGGTCCTCCAGCACGGCAACATTGACCTGGGCCACCTCGCCCACGAGACCGACATCTTCTCCTTCGCGCAGGATTTTCTCTGCGACGAGTATGCGGGCATCGACCCCGCTCACCCCGATTGCGCTGACATTTTTCTGCTGGAGCAATCTTACAAGCCGCTTGTTGATCAGGCCCGAAAGACTCATCTCCACGACGTCGAGGCTCGCTTCATCAGTGTACCGCATACCCTTTACGAATTTAGTCTCCAGTCCAAGAGCGCCCAAAAGGCGAGTGATCTCTTTTCCGCCCCCGTGAACCAGAACGATCGAGTGATTTTCCCGCCGAAGCTTTGAAACGACAGCCGACACCTTCTCCAGGAATTCCGGATCGTCTATTTCGTTGCCCCCAATTTTCAGCACTATCTTCAAATCAATCCCTCCGATTCGCTCAGTCCGAACATCACGTTGAAGTTCTGGACAGCCTGTCCGGCTGCTCCTTTTCCAAGATTGTCAATCGAGGAGACTACTATCGCATATGGGGAGTTTTCGACCTTCTTCACAGACATCACGCATAGATTAGTGTTCACAGTATGCTGAAACGAGGCCATTTGGTTTCCGGGCAGCACCTTGACGAAGGCCTCGTCCGTATAAGTCTGTCGGAAAGTCTCAATCAGATTTTCAGTTGAGATTTGCGAATTGAGCTTGATATAGATGGTGTTCAGCATACCCCTCGTAATAGGAACGAGGTGAGGGGAGAAGATTATGTTGAGGTCCGCGCCTGAAACCTTTCGCAGCTCCTGTTCTATCTCGCCGGTATGGCGATGGACGTAACCGATATTGTACGGGTAGAGATTCTCGTTCAACTCCGCAAACAGGAGTCGCACTTCCGCCTTTCTGCCGGCGCCGGTGACGCCCGATTTCGCGTCAATTATGATAGGTTCCGCCAGATCAGCGAGCTTTTCCTTCAGCAGGGGATACACACCGAGTATCGTGGCGGTCGGGTAACAGCCCGGATTTGCGACAAATTGCGCACTCCGAATCGCCTTTCGGTTAACCTCCGTCAGCCCATAGACAAAATCGTCCAGAAAATCAGGGCTCGTGTGTTTTGTGCCGTACCATTTCTCGTATTCGTCGGCATCGTCGAACCTGTAGTCCGCGCTCAGATCGATGATCTTTACCTTGCCGGAAGTCTGACCGATCTGCTCGACAACGCTCCTGGCGGCGCCGTGAGGAAGAGACAAGAAAACTCCACCCACTTCGTCGATATTTACGTCGGCGTTCTTCACGATCCTGAGGTCATCGGTCGTCGGATAAATGTCGCTCAATTTCTTCCCCGCGGCCGTCTCGGCAGTTATATACCTGATCTCGACCCGCGGGTGCTTCCTGAGAATCCGGTAGAGTTCATAGCCGGCGTAGCCGGACGCACCGTATATCGCAACACCTATCTTATTGTTCTCTGCCAAGTCCGAACTCCTTATGAAGCACCTCGACGGCCCTCTTCATGTCACTTTCGTTTACCACCACGGAAACTTTTATTTCGCTCGTAGAAATCATCTGGATGTTTATCTTCGCTTCTGCAAGGGCCTTAAATATCTTCGCCGCTACACCGGAGTGAGTTCTCATTCCGACTCCGACCACGGAGACCTTTGCAATCTTCTGGTCTCCTGTAACATAAGTGGCTTTGTTCTGCTTCACAAGTTCCTGGAGAATCTGCATCGCACGCTTGTAGTCGCTTCTCGGTACGGTAAAGCTCATGTCGGTATATCCCTGCGTGCTCGCGCTTTGGATTATCATGTCGACTATGATCTCGGCCTCGGCCAGCGGAGCAAAAATGCTGTGTGCAATGCCCGGCTTGTCGGAAACGTGAAGGACGGTAATCTTTGCCTCATTCTTGTCCTGTGAAATTCCCGTTACGACGACACTTTCCATATCGTTAGTCTCATTGACGACCATTGTTCCCTCGCTGTGATTAAAACTGCTTCTTACATGAATCGGCACGTCGAACTTCATCCCGAACAGGACGGAGCGTGTCTGGAGAACCTTCGCCCCCGAACTCGCAAGCTCGAACATTTCTTCGAAGCTTATCCGCTTGAGTTTTCTCGCGTCGGGGACAATGTTCGGGTCGGCCGTGTAGACACCGTCGACATCTGTGTATATTTCGCAGACGAGCCCGGATCTGAAATGGGGCTTCAGGGACGCCGCAATTGCGACCGCAGTAGTATCCGATCCGCCGCGTCCCAAAGTTGTAATGTCCCCCTGTTCGTCGATTCCTTGAAATCCTGCCACGACGGCAATCGCTCCCTCCTTCAACACGTTTCTAATCTTCTGGGCATCGATTCTCTTTATGTGCGCCTTCGTAAAGCTGGAGTCCGTAAGGAGACGGACCTGGTGGTTCTGGAGCGATCGGGCCTTGTATCCCATGGAGATCAATGTCATGGCGACCAAAGCGGTCGACACCTGTTCGCCCGTCGAGACAAGCACGTCGAGCTCTCTTGGATTCGGCTCCTTGACGCAAGATCTGGCGAGATCAATCAGGCGATTGGTTTCGCCGGCCATAGCGCTCACAACGACTACTACATCATTTCCTTTAGACTTAGCTTCACCGACCCGGCTTGCGACGTTGGCAATTCTTTCGATTGATCCTACGGATGTCCCTCCGAACTTCTGTACAAGTAGCATTTCTTCTTTCCGATAAGACTATTTGAGATTCATTAACTTCAGCACTTCCGGCAGGGAAGCCGGGGCGGTCAGCGGGGGAGCGATGCCACGGGAGGCGGCGTCAGGGTCCTTCAACCCGTTGCCCGTCAGTGTGCACACTACCGCATCCTTTGCGGTGAAGTAACTCGCTTTGAGGAGCTTTCGCAGACCTGCGACTGAAGAAGCAGAAGCCGGTTCGCAGAAAATGCCCTCGGTCCTGGCAATCAACCGCTGGGCCTCAAGTATCTCCGCGTCGGCTACTATGTTGATTTGTCCCTTCGACTCGTCGAGCGCTTGCACGGCCTGCTTCCAGCTTGCCGGATTTCCGATCCTGATCGCAGTTGCGACCGTTTCAGGGTGCTCGACAATTTTGCCGTGAACGATAGGTGCGGCGCCTTCGGCCTGGAATCCGAGCATGCGTGGCAGGGATGTATGCTTCTTTGCGGCCCATTCCCTGTATCCTTTCCAGTAGGCGGTTATATTTCCGGCATTCCCGACGGGCAGCGAATGGTGTGTCGGGGCCACTCCCAGAGTCTCTATGATTTCAAAGGAAGCGGTCTTCTGTCCCTCGATCCGAAACGGATTGATCGAGTTTACGACAACGACCTTCGTCTTTTCCCCGATTTCACGGACTATCCTCAACGCGTCGTCGAAGTTGCCATCGATCTCGATAACCCTGGCGCCGTAGATAAGGGCCTGTGCCATCTTTCCGATAGCTATTTTGCCCTTCGGAAGTATGACAAACGCCTGCAGACCGGCCTTTGCAGCATAGGCGGCGGCCGAAGCTGAGGTGTTGCCGGTCGAAGCGCAGATGACGGCCTCGGCCTTGTTTCGCACCGCTTCGGTGATTGCGACCGTCATCCCGCGGTCCTTGAAGGATCCGGTAGGGTTGGCGCCCTCAAATTTCAGGAATATTTTACAGGGGGCTTTCAATTGTTTTTTCAGATTGTCTGCTTCAATAAGCGGCGTATCGCCCTCGAGAAGCGTCACCGGTTGGAATTCTTTAGAAAATGGAAGGTACTCGAGATATCTGTTGATTACGCCGGTATATGACATTCGACCAATTCTTGATTGATTTAGAAGTTTAAGACTATTTTTCCGAAATGCTGTCGGGTTTCCACAACTCTGTGAGCTTCCTGAACCTCCGTAAACGGGAGGGACCTGTCGATAACGGATCTGAATTTCTTCTTACTCAGGAGGTCAAGAAGAACATACAGCCTGCTCTTGCTGCCCATGGTGCTGCCGTAGATAGTCAGTTGTCTGCCAAAGAGCTGCCGCAGGTCGGTTACTGCGTCAGGCCCAGTGGTTGCGCCGCAGGTGACAATCCTGCCTCCGCGTCTCACGGAAAGGATACTCTCCTTCCAGGTTGCCTGGCCTGTATGTTCGAAGACTATGTCCACTCCGCGCTTCCCGGTCAGCCTTCTCACGGCTTGAGAGATACTCCCGGAATTGTAGTTGATGAGTTCGTCTGCGCCAAGCGCTTTTGCTTTTTCAAGCTTTGCATCCGAGCCCGCGACAGCGATCACACGGGCACCGTAGAGCTTCGCAATCTGGATTGCGGCGGTTCCGACCCCGCTTCCCGCACCCATGACCAGTACTTCTTCCATCGGCCGGATGTTCGCTTTGTCCACAAGCATCTGGTACGCCGTGATGAAAACGAGCGCCGAGGCGGCAGCATCATCAAAGGACACGTTGTCAGGGAGCTTGAAAACATTGTCTCTGCGAACTGAAACAAGCTCCGCGTCGACGCCGTCGCAGTGCTCGCCAAGTATCTTGTACTGGCGACATGAATTGTCCCTTCCGCTCAAACACTCTTCGCATGTGCCGCAGGATGTGGCGGGGGAGATGAGGACCCGGTCACCTGCCTGCAAATCCGCAACTTCGCTGCCGGTTTCGGTTACTACCCCCGCTCCATCCGACCCGAGAACTATCGGAAGAGGGAATTTCACTCCGGGGATTCCGGCACGGACCCAAATATCGAGGTGGTTGACGGAAGTCGCTTTGATCTTGACGACAACTTCACTTGATTTGGGCGCTGGGGCGGGGAGCGTGTCGATTACCAGCTTATCAATGCCGCCGTGCTCATGGACACGAATGGCTTTCACGTCACCCAACTAGCACTGAGCCGCCGTTTACGTTGAGGATTTCGCCGGTTACGTGGCGGGCCAGATCCGATGCGAGAAACAATATCGGGCCGGCGATGTCTTCTGCCGATGGGATCCTGCCGAGCGGGATGGACTGCCTAACCTCTTCTTTGTAGTTCTTGTCGCTGAACACGTCGTCGCACAATTCGGTGTCGACCCAGCCGGGTGCCACGCTGTTTACGCGTATATTGTACGGCGCAAGCTCGGTAGAAAGGCTCTTTGTAAACGAGATAACTCCGCCCTTGCTTGCCGCATAGTGCGAATGATGTGCTTCGCCGCGCTGGCCGGCAGTTGAAGAAATGTTTATTATGCTCCCGCCGCCCTGCTTCTTCATGATGGGTACTGCGTACCGGCAGAATAAGAACGTACCTTTAAGATTAAGACTTATTGTATCGTCCCACACCTGTTCGCTCATCGACTCTATCTCACCAAACGTCCAAATGCCCGCATTATTGACCAGAACGTCGATGCGCCCCAACTCCTTATGGACTCCTTCTACGGTCTTTAATACGACATCACTATTTCTGTTGTCGCCTTTAAAGGCTTTTGCTTTTCTTCCAAGTTTTTCAATTTCATTTACCAGATCGTTGGCCCTCGCGTCAATGCCGTGATAAGTGATCGCGACATCCGCTCCAGCCCTGGCGAACATTCTGGCGGTCGCCGCACCGATTCCTCTTGAACCTCCGGTTATCAGCACGACCTGGCCGGTTAAGTTTATCATTTCCTTCCTTAAGATTTTTTAGATTCGTAATAGAAAATAAAAAAAGGCGGGTATTCTTTCAATAATATACCTCTATTTCTTTGTCGGGCGGCCAGCATACAGCAACGGCACACCCGTCGTCCCTTTGCAGGGATCTCGACCAAGACACCATATTGTTGCGAAATCTCAGGAGAGAGGTCTTTTACTCTCATTCCGGGCCGTCATTTCGCTGAAATTACATTGTAAATCAGTTCGTTCAACGTTAAATTCATTGAAAAATGATATCGAGCAGGTTTCCTACTACCAAAATCCCGCAAAGCCAGCTTCAAATCCTCGTTCGACAGTTTGAAGAAGGGATGCAGTTCGCCAGCGCAACAACGAGGCATGTATATGCAAAAGCGGTAGACCGGCTTCTCTCGTTTGTGGAAGTGAGCGATTTCAGATTCACACCGGATGATTTTATGCAATTTCGTGTTTGGCTGCTGAATAAGAAGAAGCTTTCCACAAACACCGTCAACACCTATCTGACAGCAACAAGGAGATTTTGCGAGTTCCTCGTGGAGATGGGGGTGCTGCAGGAAAATCCCGCCTGGAGCGTGCACGGATCAGCACAGGAGTTCAAGATCCTCGGGATCGGACTGACCGAGGTAACGAGGGTAATATCCCAAATTGACAGGACGACTGCACTAGGGAAGCGCGACTACTCCTTCCTAACGATTATTCTGGAATGCGGTGCGGCCATACACGAGCTCATCAATGCGGACATCGGAGATCTGAAAAGAAAGGAAAACAAGGTCGAGCTCCGCGTCAGGTCGAAGGTAACAAAAGAGAAATATGAAATTCTGACATTGACTGAAAAGGCTGCCGGAGCATTGTATCAATACTTCGGCACTCGCGCCGTCGTAGCCGCAGACGAGCCGCTGTTCGGGACAATTCGGGCCGGCAGAGCTCAGAAAGTAA
This sequence comes from Candidatus Kryptoniota bacterium, assembly GCA_046705025.1. GTDB lineage: Bacteria > Bacteroidota > Ignavibacteria > Kryptoniales > JAKASW01 > JAKASW01. The sequence continues at coordinate 29,556 of JBJKQU010000057.1, forward strand.
GACTCTCATTCCGGGGAGTGAGGGCGGCGATGCGAAAACGTCTCCGTGTTGACGAGAAGAGGACGCTAAGGCTCGATTCATTGAGGACTTACTGTGCAGTTCGACTCATGAAGCAGGGAAAGACTTCCGATGAGATTCGTTCGTTCATGAGGTTCAAAAGCGGAATGCCGTTCAGGAGAATAATGACTAACTCAAAGGCCATAATAGAAACAAGATGAAATACGACTTTATCTCGATTGAAAGCAAATGGCAGAAATTCTGGGAAGAAAAGAAAGTCTATCATGTGGACTTGAATAGTACCGACAGGAAACTCTATTGCCTTGTTATGTTCCTGTATCCCAGCGGTGACAGGCTTCATATCGGTCACTGGTATAATTTCGCTCCGACCGACACCTGGGCAAGATTCAGCCGCATGAAAGGCTTCAACGTGTTCGAGCCGATTGGCTATGACGCGTTTGGTCTGCCTGCGGAGAACTACGCCATCAAGACGGGAGTTCATCCTCAGGACAGTACACGCAAGAACATTTCCGACATCCGAAAGCAGCTCAAGAAGATGGGAGCGATGTACGACTTCGAATATGAGGTCGACACTTCTGACCCGGAGTACTACAGGTGGACGCAATGGATTTTTCTGGAGCTTTATAAGAAGGGGCTCGCGTACCGCACGAACGCGCCGGTGAACTGGTGTCCCAACGACCAAACGGTTCTTGCGAACGAGCAGGTCGTCGATGGCACGTGCGAGCGCTGCGGCGCGCCGGTCATCCGGAAGGCGATGACCCAATGGTTCTTCAAAATCACCGACTACGCCGACAAGCTTCTCGAGGGGCTGGACAGAATCGACTGGCCCGAAAGAACCAAGCTGATGCAGCGAAACTGGATCGGGAGAAGCGAAGGTGTCGAAATTGTGTTTAAGGTTGAAGGGGCGGAAGACGATATCCGCGTCTTCACGACCCGGCCCGACACGCTCTTCGGCGCGACCTACGTTGTTCTCGCTCCGGAACACCCGCTCGTGCAAAAGTTAGCCATGCCTGACTTCAAACCGGAAGTGGACGAATACGTCGATCTTGTGTCACATGAAAATGAAATCGAACGCACATCGACATCGAAGGAGAAGACCGGCGTACCAACCGGCGCTTTTGCGATAAACCCGATAAATGGCGAGAAGATCCCGGTCTGGATAGCAGACTACGTGCTGTCTACGTACGGGACGGGTGCAGTGATGGCCGTCCCGGCTCACGATGAAAGGGATTTTGAATTTGCACGGAAGTACGATCTGCCGATAAGGATTGTGATCCAGCCAAAGGGCGGCAAGCTTCCGGACCCGCTCGAAGCAGCCTATGTAGAAGAGGGTGTAGCAGTCAGCAGCGGCCGCTTCACAGGCCTTGAGAGCCCCAAGGTCTGGGACGGAATTGCGGATGAGCTTCAAAAGAACGGCGCCGCCACAAGAAAGGTGAACTACAGGATTCGAGACTGGCTGCTATCGAGGCAGCGGTACTGGGGTGCTCCCATTCCTATAATACACTGTGACAGCTGCGGCGAAGTGCCCGTACCAGAAAAAGACTTGCCGGTACTGCTTCCTTACGATGTCGAGTTCAAGCCGACAGGTGAGTCTCCGCTTGCCAGAAACGACGCGTTTGTGAATGTGGCCTGCGCAAAGTGTGGGAAGCCCGCAAAGCGTGACGTCGATACGATGGATACATTCGTAGATTCCTCTTGGTATTTCCTCCGATATTTGACGCCGCACCTCGGAACGGCTGCTTTTGACGAAAAGCTGGTCCAAAAGTGGCTGCCGGTTGACAAATACGTCGGAGGGGCCGAACATGCTGTAATGCACCTGCTCTACGCGCGATTCGTCATCAAGGCGCTGCACGATGCAGGCTGGCTGACGTTCGACGAGCCGTTCACGAGCCTCGTACATCAGGGCATAATCACCAACCAGGGCGCCAAGATGTCCAAGTCGCGCGGAAATGTAGTGAACCCGGACGATTTCGTGAATACCTACGGAGCCGATACCTTTAGGATGTTCCTCATGTTCATGGGACCGTATAACGAGGGAGGCGATTGGAGCGATCGAGGAATAACCGGCATCTTCAGGTTTCTGAACAAGGTTTACGATTTATTTGCGTCGGAAGCCGGAAACGGGAAGTCCAAAACCAATCCGCACGCTTCCGGGATCAGTCTCCAGTCCCTGACATCGGACGGCGAGAAAGCTGTCTTCCGCAAGATACATCAGCTTATCAAGAAAGTGACCGAGGATCTTCAGCAGTTCAGGTTTAACACGGCAATTGCCGCACTAATGGAATTCCTGAACTATTACACCCAGATTACGTCGGCGGAGGCAATCAGTCCGGCGCTGAACGGCTTCGTCTTTCGGAATTTCAACATCTTGCTGGCTCCGTTTGCACCTCATTTGGCCGAGGAACTCAATCAATTCCAGGGCGGCAAGGACTCCATCTTCTCTTCGCAAGAGTGGCCCGTATTTGACCGGGAAGCTATCACGGAAGAGGACGTAACTCTCGTTGTACAGGTGAACGGAAAAGTCCGGGCCAAACTGACGGTACCGGCGGATTCTGAAGACGAGTCGGTAAAATCACTTGCGGAGGTTGATCCCAACGTTCAAAGACACCTGGAGGGCAAACAGATACTTAAAACGATCGTCGTGCAAAACAGGCTCGTAAACTTCGTAGTCAGGTAATGGAACGAATTTCTGCGGTTGTCATAGCGGGCAGCGAAGAGAAAAACATCGCGCGATGCCTCGAGAGCTTGCGCTGGGCAGACGAGATAATTGTCGTAAACTCGCAGAGCACCGACAGGACCGTCGAAATCGCCAGGGAATACACAGAAAAGGTATTTGTCCGTAAGTGGGAAGGATACGCCGCTCAAAAGAGTTTTGCGGTCGAGAAGGCCGGTAACGAGTGGATTCTGAGCCTTGACGCCGATGAGAGGGTATCGCCGGAACTGAAGGATGAAATCGAAAGGCTCGACTTCACAACGGCGGACGGATTCTTTATCCCGCGCAGGAATTACTTCCTTGACAAAGTGATAAGGAGCTGCGGCTGGCATCCTGATTACCAGATGCGATTGTTCAACAAGTCTAAGGCGCGAATGAAGAACCGACTCGTTCACGAGGGCTTCATGATTGACGGCAGGACAGGCCGTCTCAAGAGCGAAATAATTCATTACACGCACATGACTATTTCAGATGCGATGAGGAAGTCGAACGAATTCTCGGCCTTGAGTGCAGTCGAAAAATCTCCCCGGCGCCGGGTGAAGGCGCGGCATATCTTCTTTCTTCCGGCATACGCTTTCTTTCATCACTTTGTCATGAGGCGCGGGTTCACAGACGGGGTTCACGGGCTGATGGTCTCACTGATACACGCGGTCACGAACCTTCAAACGCAGATGCGGATTTGGGAAATACAGAATGTCAGGGAAAAGAAATAAGGCGTTAAAGACCTACGGCAGGATCCTGCGTTACCTCAAGCCATACTCGAGACATCTTGTTGGCTCGATAACGGCTGCCGTATTTTACTCGCTTTTCGCCGGCGCGTCGGTTTATCTCACGATCCCCCTGCTGGACACGCTTTTCAACCAGGGGAACCCGCACCCACTGGCGATCCCCACGACCGCCTCATTCCTCGATAAGTTCAAAGCCGAGATTTCGAACTGGTTTAACCAGGTCATGTTTTCCGGGACCAAATCTGACGCACTACTCAAGATTTGTGTAATCATAGTCATCTCCTTCTTTCTTAAGAATCTTTTCGGTTATGCCCGGGCTTACCTTCTTGCGTACAGCGAGCAAGGGGTCATGAGAGACATCCGAAACCAACTTTACGAGAAGCTGCAGGAGCTCTCCCTGGGTTACTTCACAAACGAGCGGACTGGCACCCTCATCTCACGCGTTACGAACGATGTCACTGTCGTGAACACCGGTATAACCGCAACCTTCGACACCCTCATCAGGGAGCCTCTCACGATCATAGTGTTCCTCGGGATTGCAATTTCCCTCAGCTGGAAACTGACATTGATCTCGTTCATCGTTTTTCCTTTCGTCCTGTATATTATCAGCCGGATAGGCATGCATCTTTACAGGGAGAGCGGGATATCACAGGAGCAGATGGCCCATATCACCTCCGTGCTCCAGGAAACAATAACAGGGATGAAAGTCGTGCGCGCGTTCGGCATGGAGGGATTTGAGATGGAGAGGTTCGGGCGGCACACGCAGAACTACTTCAGGTCACTTCTTCGAATAATGCGTATCAGAAACCTGGCAGGACCGATTACGGAGTTTTTCTCCGTCCTTGCAGGAGCTGCAATAATCTACTACGGCGGCATGCAGGTAATTCAGTCGGGCTCCCTGAGCCCCAGCGAGTTCATGGGCTTCCTTTTTGCAATCTTTCAGCTGATGCCTCCGGTGAAGGAGCTGACCACTGTCTCAAACAGGATGCAGGAATCCGCAGCCGCCGGAAGAAGGATTTTCGATGTCCTGGATGAGCAGGGGAAGCTTCCCGAACCTCCGAACGCAGCCTCGATCTCGGATTTTGAAGACAGAATTGAGTTTAAGGGAGTCTGGTTCAGATATCCGTTCACGACCATCGGAAGGGCTCATACCGTTGACGGGGAATATGTCCTGAAGAACATCAATCTGGAAATATTCAAGGGAGAAGTGCTGGCCGTGGTCGGGCCGTCCGGCGGCGGAAAGTCGACGCTGATAGATCTAATACCGCGTTTCTATGATCCGACGGAAGGCAGAATCGCAATCGATGGAAAAGATCTTAGAGATGTCACTGTTTCCAGCCTCCGGGCCAAGATCGGGATAGTCTCACAGGAAACCATACTCTTCAACGACACCGTCAGAAACAATATCGCTTACGGCCTTCAGTCGTGTCCGCTGGAGTCGGTTGTCGAGGCTGCGAAAGCGGCAAATGCGCACACCTTCATTACTCAGATGCCGAAAGGATACGACACGGTAATCGGAGAAAGGGGCACCAAGCTGTCCGGAGGCCAACGGCAGCGCATTTCCATCGCCAGGGCACTCCTGAAGAACCCGCCGATAATGATTTTCGACGAGGCTACTTCCGCGCTTGATTCGGAGTCCGAGCTTCTGGTACAGGAAGCCATCGACCGATTGATGGAGAACCGGACGTCGATAGTAATTGCCCACAGGCTGTCCACGATTAAGAACGCAAACCGGATAATCGTCATCGACCATGGCGAAATCGTTCAACAGGGAAAACACCAAGAACTCTTGAGGCAAAGAGGAGGAATCTATAAGAAGTTATACGAAATGCAGTTCAGTGATTGACAATTCCCTCGAAAACATCACCGGCGGCCCAGTTCCTGGGCCACAACAACCGACGGGGGCTGCTTCCTGACAGAGCTGATTCGCGAACTGAAAGTCCGGGACATTGTTCTCTTTAATGTCGTGGCGATAGTCGGAATCAGATGGATTTCTCTTGCAGCCGCAACGGGTCCGAGCTCGATTTCGCTCTGGATTCTCGCGTTGGTCCTCTTCTTCATTCCGCAGGCTGTGGCGGTGATTTACCTGAGCAAGAAGTACCCGATTGAAGGCGGAGTTTATGAGTGGGCGAAGGTCGAGTTCGGAGACTTCCACGGGTTTGTTGCCGGTTGGTGCTACTGGGCAAACAATCTCGTGTATTATCCTTCCCTCCTGATCTCGGTGGCAGCCATTGCTGCATTCACGGTTCCTGGGGGGGCGGTTCTCGCGGGCAACAAAGTCTTCATTGCGATTGTCAGTCTTGTGGTCCTGTGGACGGCGATTGGGTTCAACGTTGTCGGGGTCAGGATCGGCAAGTGGGTGCAGAACGTGGGAGCGATCGGAACCTTCGGGCCGATTCTCGTCATCGCAGCGCTGGCAGGAGTCATAATCTATTTCGGGAAATCCCAGACTCATTTCTCATTCACGAACATACTTCCCACCAAGCTCGACTACGGCACCTTGTCCTTCTGGTCATCTATGTGCTTTGCAC
>JBJKQU010000058.1:0-10417 GCA_046705025.1 Candidatus Kryptoniota bacterium
GACGCATGCGTCGCCCTGTAATTGCTCACGGCGGATTATAGATTGATTCAATCATGATTTATCCCATTGACAGAACAATTAAACGTAATATCCGATTCTCCTTGACAATGGAAACTTATAACACTACATTAGTTTCCATGGTAACGCATACACAGGATGTCCGGCAGTCGATTCTCGATGTCTCATACGCGAAGTTCGCCGAATACGGCTTCAAGAAAGTCACTATCGACGAAATCGCGGCTGACCTGGGAATAAGCAAGAAGACCGTCTACAAGCTCTTTGCGAGCAAGGAAGACATTTTGAGAGAGGTCGTTCTTGCTAAGATGAGTGCTCTCCTGCAGCTTTTCGAGAACATTCAGTCGATGAAGGAGTCCTCCGTGGATAAGATCCAGGCAATCTCGGAAGTCGTCGGGACGCACATCAATGAGCAGTGGCAGAAGATACTCATCGAAGTCAGGATAAATGCACCTGGCCTGTTCAAGGAGGTAGATGCCATTATTCAGGAGAGACTTTCGCTGGGGTGGCAGAAGATTTTTATCGACGGGCAAAAAAGCGGGTGGGTCAGGAAAGACATCGATCCCGTCGTGTTCACGACAGCTTACGTCGGCGTGGTCAGGGAGCTGATGAAAACGGATTTCCTGTCCAAGCACGCGCTCTCCGAATCGGAGGTGCCGAAACAGGTTTTCAAAATGTTCACAGAGGGTATTCTTACCGAGAAAGGAAGAAACAGATAAGATGAAATGGTACGCCGTTTTACTGGCTTTCGCCTTCTTCTTCGCCGGCTGCGGCGGCAGCGAGAACAAGAGCGAGGTTACCGGAACAGGTACTGTTGAAGCTACGGAAAGCTCCATAGCGGCTCAGGTTCCCGGACGGATCGTTAAAATGAGCTTCGAAGAGGGTGCGCTCGTGCAAAAGGGAGACACACTCGCCGAAATAGACCATAGGTCGCTTATCCAACAGGTTAACCAGGCGAAGGCGGCCCTTGTCATGGCGAAGGAGCAGTATGACCTCCTTATTGCCGGGGCGAGAAGCGAGGACGTCAAAGTCGGGGAAGAGGGCGTAAAGCAGGCCGAAGCGAATTTCAATCTGGCCAGGCTGGCATTCGACCGGACGACCAAATTGTATAGTGAGCACAGCGTTTCACAGTCACAGATGGACGCTGCGCGTACCCAGTACGATGTCGCACAGGCACAGCTGAAGTCGGCGCAACAAACTCTGGAGAAACTTCGACATTATGCCAGGCCGGAAGAGATAAGGAGCGCAGCCGCCCAGGTCGAGCAAGCCCAGGCTGCCTTTGACAACGCAACCATCGCGTTTGAACATTCCTATGTGACGGGTCCCTTCAGCGGGACCGTTCTCGATAAACTTCAGGAGCCCGGTGATTTCGCGAACGTCGGAACACCACTTTACACGATTGCTAACTTGAAGACGATGAAGATGACCGTTTACATCAACGAGGTCGACCTGGCGAGGATAAGGTTGAACAACAAAGCGGAAGTGTTGCTAGACGGGATGCCTAATCATCCGTTTGACGGAAAGGTAATTTACATCTCGCCGACAGCAGAATTTACGCCGAAAAATGTCGAAACCAAGCAGGACAGGATAAAGCTGGTCTTTGCGGTAAAACTTGCCATAGCCAATCCCGAGGGATACCTGAAGGCAGGCTTACCCGCGGACGCAACGATATTCACGAAATGATTTGTTGTCCACTAAACACGCAAAAAACGCGAAAGGGAAAATATGCAGAAGATTATTTATCCCGAGGGAAGTTGTGCGATCGTTGGAGCGTGCTTCAATGTGTACAAGGATATGAGCTGTGGATTTCTGGAATCCGTTTATCAGGAGTGCGCGGAGATGGAGCTGACTCACCGGAAAATTCCGTTCGAATCTCAGTATGAGTTCATTTTGAGGTATGGGGGCCACGAGTTGAAGCACCGGTTCAGATTGGACCTCCTTTGTTACGGAAAGATTATTCATGAAGTCAAAGCTGTCGCCGAACTGGTCAACGAACACCGGGCTCAATTGATCAACTACCTGCATGCTACCGGTCTCGAACTCGGGACTCTCGTCAACTTCGGTCATTATCCGAAGTTGGAATATGAACGGTTTGTTATGTCTAAGGGTCGAGCGATATATGAGTTGGTTCGTTGAAGAAGAAAGACGGCCCGACGGTGAAGAAAGGCTCAATATAATGATTCGCCTGTTTCGTGGATTACAATGATCATAGAGACAAAGAACCTGACAAAGAAATACGGTGACCTTACGGCAGTCGACGACGTGTCGGTGACGGTCGACAAGGGCGAGCTCGTGGGCATCATCGGTCCGGACGGTGCCGGCAAGACGACGTTTCTCAAAATGCTCGCCGGTGCGCTCGAGCCGACGAGCGGAAGTATTATCGTTAACGGCAAGACCTTTGCCGACAACCGGCGAGAGCTTAAAGAGGAGATCGGTTACCTGTCGCAGGTCAGCCAGGCGTATGGTGACCTTACAGTATGGGAGAACATGGAGTTCTTCGGAAAGATCAGGAAGGTTAGAGACTGGAAAGAGCGTGGCGAGCGTTTGCTCGAATTTGCCAGGCTGAATGAGTTCAAAGGACGGCTCGCGGACCAGCTCTCCGGAGGAATGAGACAGAAGCTCGGCATCTGCTGTGCGGTTCTGCACCAGCCGGAGGTTCTCATACTCGATGAGCCCACAACGGGAGTGGACCCGGTCTCGAGGAGAGAACTCTGGCTCATTCTAGCTTCTTTCCTGCGAAACCAGATGACAATCCTGGTTGCCACTCCGTATCTCAACGAGGCGGAGAGATGCAACAAGGTGGCTCTCTTCAGCAGCGGGAGGCTTCTCCGTTATAATGACGTGCCTTCACTGATTTCTGAAATGTCACTGCGTGTTTTTGAAGTACATTCGAGAAATCTGAAGGATGCATTCGCAGTTATATCGGGGTTCGATTTCGCGGAGAATCCCGTGGTGCTCGGCGACAGGATAAGTTTTCTCGTTCCGGAAGCATCGCGGGACAAGGTCGGCTCCGTGTTGGACGCCGTGAAGGAGAAAGTCGACTCGAATGCAGAACTGAAAGAAATAAGCGCATCACTCGACAACATTTTTGCGAGTCTGATCAAGACTTAATGGAGGAAATAAAAGTGAAGAAGACACTCATGATAATTCTAGGCTGCGTGCTATCAGCGATGAGCCTTGAGCCGACTGCTGCCTTTGCGCAGATTCCCCTCAGCCTGCAGGATGCGATGAAGATAGGTCTGGAAAACTCGAAAAGCCTGAAGATTTCTGAGCTCGGCATCCTGGCCGCGAGGGCGAAATACAGGGAAGTCAGTGCGAGTAGATGGGCGAGCCTTGGTTTTAGAGGAGGATACACAAGGCTTTCGGAAATCCCGAGCTTCAACCTGGACATACCGGCAAATCTGTTCGGACCCGGGTTTCCACCCCTCCCTATCTCGTATCCGATTGCTCATAACTTCTACAATTACTATAACCTGCAGCTGCAGCTTCAGCAGCCTATTTTCACGGGCTTTCAGCTCGAGAACTCGGCTAAGGCTGCCAAAGAAAACGCCGAAGCTACCGCGTACGACACCAAGGCCGACAGATCCGACTTGAAAGTCAACATCGCCACTACATACTGGAACGTTTATGAGGCGATGCAGGCGGAGAAAGTAATGAAGGAGAACCTGAGCAGGACGAAGTCACATTATGAGCAGGCGAAGAACTTGATGAATCAGGGCATGCTGACTCAGAGCGACGTACTCAGCGCAAAGGTGCAGGTATCTAACAGTCAGCTGTCGCTTCTGGATGCGCAAAACAACGTGAAACTGGCCGTTGTGTCTTTGAACAATGTCCTTGGGGTGCCGCTTGACACCCGGTATGTGATCACGTCTAGTCCGCAAACGGGCGATACTACGCTGCCCGACATCGGGCAATTACTTCGCACGGCAATAAAGGATCGGCCGGAGCTGCGTTCTTTGAATCTGAAGGCAAAGGCTGCCGGCGCGGCGGTGGACGCTGCCTGGGGGTCGTATCTTCCGCAGATCTCCGTGGTGGGCGATCTCTACTACCAGCGCCCGAACCAAAGGATTCAGCCGCCTGTGGACGTATTTAATACTACCTGGGACGCCGGAATTGTTATCAGTCTGCCTATCTGGAACTGGGGCGGGACGCAGGACAAGATCGACCAGGCCCAGGCGCAAAGAGAACAGGCGAACCTCGCCGAGAAACAGATGGCGGATGGCGTGTACCTCGATGTGACTCAGAGTTACCTGAACTTCAAGCAGGCTAAAGACAAGATCGTTGTTGCCGGAGAAACTGTTAAAGATGCGGAAGAGAGCTACCGGATTTCCGACCAGAAATTTAAAGTCGGCCTTGTGACCAACACGGATCTTATGGATGCCGAAATGGCGCTGCTGCAGGCAAAGCTCAACTACACCCAGGCCCTCACAGGACTGGAGATAGCGCGAATTAATCTGGAGCAAGCAACGGGACAACTCTGACGGAAATAAGGAACAGCGGAATTGTGGAAGATTGGAATAGTAGAATCGTGGAAGAATGGAATTGTGGAATTGGGAAATAATGGAAACGTAGGAGAAGGGAAGATTGGAATAATGGCACAATGGGATGTTGGGATCCATGTATTCGGGACGACATCGGTAGGCTGGACGTCAGTCTCCATTCCATCATTCCTCCTTTCCATTATTCCCCTGTTTCAACTCTTCCGGCCCCAGGGGAAATGAAATGGCACTAGCGATAAAGGCGCACGATCTTACAAAACGCTTCCGCACGTTTACGGCCGTTGATTCTATCTCGTTCGAGATCGACGAGGGGAAGGTGGTAGGCTTCATAGGGGCGAACGGAGCCGGGAAGTCGACGACAATAAAAATGCTTTGCGGGCTTACCAAACCTACCTCCGGACATGTCGAGGTTGCCGGGTTCGATGTGGCAAGGCATCCCGAGCGGGTCAGGGAAAACATCGGCTATATGTCTCAGAAGTTTTCGCTTTACAGTGATCTCACGGTCAAGGAGAACATTGAATTCTATGGCGGAGTATACGGCCTGCGGAACAACGAGCTGAAAGACAGGTTTGCATGGGTAATAGAGGTTGCCGACCTGAAGGGGAAAGAAGATCTGTTGACGAGTGCCCTGCCGCTCGGCTGGCGGCAGCGCCTGGCTTTGGGATGCGCCGTCCTTCACCACCCGAAGATCGTGTTCCTCGACGAGCCTACAAGCGGCGTAGACCCCGTCGTGCGCGACAAGTTCTGGCAGCTTATCGGTCAGCTGTCGGCGGAAGGGGCGACGATAATTGTGACGACTCACCACCTGGAGGAGGCCGAGTTCTGCGAAACCATCATAATGATGCACCTGGGAAAGATAGTCGTAAACGGATCGCCCGAAGGAATAAGGAGGCAATTTTCCGACCTGCCTCTTTTCGAGATCGAGACGGCCGAACCGCTGAAAGTCTTCAACGCTGTCGAGCAGGAGGAGTGGATCACCGACGCGGCAATTTTCGGCAACAATGTCCACCTCTACGTCGAGACGCAAAACCCGGTTGAAGCTCTGAAAGGCATCCTGAGCAGGAGCGGCATATCGGATTCCAGAATCGTCAAAGCTGCGCCGACGCTTGAAGACATATTTGTCAAGGAAACGCGCCCGAAGGGAAAAGATCCGAGTGTTTGAAAATATCTTCACTATATATCTTAAGGAATTCAGACAGCTGAAGCGCGACAGACTGTCACTGTCGGCAATTATGCTCGTACCGACCCTCATGCTGCTGCTCTACGGATATGCTCTGAATTTCGATGTCAAACATGTCGAGCTTGGCGTTCTGGATGAGTCCATGACAAAGGAGAGCCGCGAGCTGCAGCAGAAGTTTTTCAGCACCGAATACTTCGACTACGCGGGTGCGGTCCCGAACGAGCCCGCCATCGACAAGTTTATACGGGACGGCAAAGCGATGGCCGTACTCGTAATCCCCCGTGAGTATGCCAGGCAGCTCCTTCTCGGAAGGAAGGTTGATGTGCAGGTGCTCCTTGACGGGTCCAATTCCAACACCGCCACTATTGTCATGGGCTACATAGACGGAGTGCTCCAGAACTATTCTGCAAACCTAACTGCACGTTACCTTGACCAACGAGGAATCCATCTGGCTTCGGCCGGGATCGACTATCGGCCGAGGGTTTACTACAATCCGGAACTAAAAAGCGCGAAATTCCTCATTCCTGGCCTGATCGGCTTCATCCTGATGATACTCAGCATTGTGACGCCTGCAATATCTGTGGTGAGAGAGAAGGAGCGCGGAACGCTCGAGCATATCAGCATGGCCCCGACAACACCTCTCGAGATCATATTGGGCAAGACGTCGCTCTATTTTGTCCTGTCGCTTGTAGCTGCTGTTCTAGTTATCTCAGCAAGCTTCGTGCTGTTCGACGTGACCATACGCGGTAGCATACTCCTCTTAGCCGCAACAATAGTAATTTTCCTGATCGGTACGCTGAGCATCGGCATTCTGATCTCGACCTTTACCAACTCGCAGCAGATGGCATTCCTGGTCGCGAGCCTCCTGTCGATACTTCCTACTTTCATCCTTTCAGGCTTCGTGTTTCCGATAAACAGCATGGCAGTCCCGCTGCAGATTATTACCTATCTTCTTCCGGGTAGGTATTTTCTTTCGGCTCTGAGAGCGATCATGCTGAAGGGATCCGGCTTTTCGGATATTTACAACCAGATTTACCCGCTGGTGATTTTTGCGATCCTCGTCCCGGCTTTTGCATCGATCAGATTGAGCAGGAAAGGCTTTTGAAATGAGAAGGATTTTGCGCGTGGTCAAGAAGGAATTTCTCCAGCTCAGGCGGGACAAGAGAATGTTTGCTATGCTGTTCATCGCTCCCGTTATGCAGCTGATACTTCTTGGGTATGCGGCAACTGTAGACGTCAAGAATATACCGATTGTCATTTGTGACCTGGACAATACACAGCAAAGCAGAGAGCTCATATCTCACTACACCAGCTCCGGTTATTTCACCCCTGTGGCATACATCGACGACATCAACGAGATAGACCACTACTTAAGAAGCGGCAAAGCGGGAATGGCGATTGTGGTGCCGGTTCATTTTGGACGCGACATCCTCGCCGGGAGAACGCCCCAGGTGGCGGTAATCGCCGACGGCTCGGATTCAAACACTAGCGGCATAGGATTGAGTTACGCCAGCGCCATTGCGCTCGGTTACGCCCGGAACATCATTGTCAAGCGGGCGGAAGGGTACAACCTCATCAAGAACCCTGACGATCTTCCACAGGTGGTCGCCCAGTCTCGTGCCTGGTATAACCCGGAACTGAAAAGCGTGAATTTCATGGTCCCCGCGGTACTCGTGATGGTACTCATGGTAATTACGCTGACGATTACATCGCTTGCTATCGTCAAGGAGAAGGAAAACGGGACGATCGAGCAGATAGTGGTTACACCGCTTCACGATCTGGAGTTCATCCTCGGTAAGATGATTCCGTTTACCCTGATCGGCATTGTTGAAGTGTTACTCGTCCTCTTCATTAGCGTTTACATGTTTCATGTTCCGCTGCGCGGCAATGTGTTCACGCTGCTGATATTGAGCCTCTTATTCGTCATGGTCGCGTTGGGATTAGGGCTCTTTGTCTCTTCGATTTCCAAAACGCAGCAGCAGGCTACAATGACCGCTCAGTTCTTCGTCATGATGCCCATGCTTATCCTGTCGGGGTTCATCTTCCCGATAGAGAACATGCCCAAATTCTTTCAATATCTTACCTATCTCATACCCGTCAGATATTTCATGACTATAGTCAGGGGAATATTCCTGAAGGGCGACGGCTTCGTCGACCTTTGGCCGCAAACACTCGCCTTGTTTATAATCGGAACCATTGTCCTTTCGCTTAGCGTCTACACTTTCAGACGCTCTATCCGCTGACGACGGCAGCTGGCCTTGAAGCTGAGGCATCGGTTTCCGCCCACGACATTATTATATGGGCGGACGCTTACAACAAGCGATGGCTGCGACCGCAGAAGCCTTCCCAAATGAACCCTTGTAAAGAGCGCCAAATCCCCTCTGGGGGGCTTTTCTCCTGCTAGTCCCGACGATGCACTACATCTTCGGGACGGGTGGGGGCTTGCACTTAGGGGCTATCGCTGCTATAATTCCAACTGTATGGGGGCACATCGTTTCTTGCCTCTCGAATAAAATCATTGTCCGGACGTTTCTTAGTCAGGGAAAGGAAGTTGGCCGATGAACAGCCTGTTTGCATCATGCATCCTATGTCTCCTTATTTCGTCGCAAGCCGTCGGGCAGACGCTTATCGACAGGTCGATAAAGCTCTTCGATGAAGGGCGGCGGGCTGAAGCAGGGCGCCTCTTCAGGCAATCAGTGAAAGAGGATCCTAAGAATGATACGGCATATTACTATCTCGGTGTCCTTGAAACGAACAATGACTATGAACAAGCTGTCGGGTATCTCAAAGCGGCCATCGCGCTGAAGCCTGCAAATGCAAAGTACCATGTAATGCTAGGCAACGCTTACGGCATGAAAGCCGGGAGGGCGAGTATTTTCAGCAAATTTGGGGCGGCAAAGAACTGCCTGAAGGAATTTGAAATGGCATCATCTCTGGACCCGAAGTATATCGACGCCAGGCGAGGTCTCATAGAATACTACCTTCAGGCGCCCGGAATTATGGGAGGGAGCATAGATAAAGCAATTGCGCAATCCGATACGATCATGATGTTGGATCCGTATGCGGGTTACTTGACTAAAGCCAGCATCTTCGAGTATCAAAAAGAGAAGAAGAAGACAGAGGAGAGCTATCTTCGGGCAATAGAGATCGCTCCTGAGAAGACTCAGGCGTACCGTAGCCTATGGTGGTCTTACGTAAGCAACAAGGAGGAGTCAAAGGCGGATGAGGCTCTTGCCCGGGCGGTGAAGGCCGTTAAGGACAAGTCGGATATTTACTATTGGGCGGGACTGTATTATGTACAGGCGAGCGACCTCGTGAAAGCGGACGCCATGTTTCATCATGCATTGGAGGAAGATTCTACAAATGCGCCTGTATATTACCAGATGGGCAAGGTGGCTCTCCTTTCGGGAAAGGACCTGGAGAAGGGGGTGCGCGCATTCACAAAGTATTTGACGATGCCCGTAGCCAGGAATGCGCCGGACTATTCATATGCTCATTGGCGAATGGGATTAATATACGAAAAGCTCGGTCAGAAGGAGGCCGCAAGGGCGGAATTCAACAAGTCGCTCGAGCTCAACCCCGGGCTGGAGGCGGCAAAGAAGGCGCTCGCCGACCTGCGATAGAGAGTCTCCGGATCCAATGCCAGGCGCGAGATTACCGGCGGAAGCACCCTGAGTCTCCTCATGCAGCCGCCGTTAGCTGCCGCTCACATATCCTACCTGAAGCAGGTCTGGGCGCGGCCGCCGTCGACACTGTAAGTGACGCCGGTTATCCACCCCGCCTTGTCGGAAGCAAGGAAGAGGATGAGATCGGCGACCTCCTGTGCTTTGCCGGCCCTACCAAGCGGATGCGTCTCCCTGGAGTGTTCGAGGAACTTCTCGTATGCCTCCTCGTCCATCCCGCCGTTCTTATGCAGGTTGGTCACGACCACACCTGGGTTCACCGCATTCACGCGGACGCCCTTAGAAGCAAGCTCGAGAGCAGTGCACCGCGTCAGCTGATCCACCGCTGCCTTGCTGACACAATAGGCAAGAACGCCGGGGAAGGCTCGTGTGCCGGTGACGCTCGACACGTTCACGATGTTGCCCTTGCTCTGTATGATGGTGGGAAGTGCAAGCTGCATGAGCCTGAAGACGGAATTCAGATTTATGTCCATCATCTGGTTCCATTGGTCTTCGGTAGTGGTCTCTATCGTACCGTTGGCTATGATCCCGGCGGCCTGCACCAGTATGTCGATCCCGTCAAACTCTTTCAGCACCGTCTCCACCGCCTTCCTTCGGTCGTCTTCTTTTGTGACGTCGGCGCTCAGTATGCGGATTTGTCCCGGTCCATTTGTGCACTCTTCTTGGAGAGATTGAAGCCGCGTTAGGTTTCGTGCCAGCGCGAGCACGTTGGCCCCCTCTGCTATAAAGGTTCTGGCGGTCGCCCTTCCTATTCCGCTCGATGCGCCGGTAACAATTGCCGTTTTTGCTTCAAGGCTGTTCATCGCTCATTCCGTAGTTGGTTAATGAATGGTTGGTTGTGCAAAAATCCTGCTTCGACCTACACCGGTCATGCAGTAAAAGCTAGAGAACTCATCCGAGATTTTCAAACACCGGGTAGTGGCTCAATTTAAAAACATTCAACGCAGAGGACGCAAAGGAGGCGCAAAGCACGCAGAACAACTATATTCTTTCGCGGTCTCTGCGATTATTTGTCTTTGCGAACTTTGCGTTAAATCAAA
>JBJKQU010000059.1:0-3425 GCA_046705025.1 Candidatus Kryptoniota bacterium
ACACCACACGACGAAGAAAGATCGGGACCTGCTTGCTGATCGGATGAGGGATCCGAACGATCCACTCAGGCTCGTCATAGTGCGCGACATGTGGCTGACAGGCTTTGACGTGCCTTGCCTCCACACCATGTACATCGACAAACCTATGCGCGGCCATACGCTGATGCAGGCCATCGCAAGGGTAAACCGTGTATTCAAAGACAAACCCGGCGGTCTCGTAGTCGATTACCTAGGCATCGCAATCGACCTTAAGAAAGCGCTGTCTTTTTATTCGAACGCAGGCGGTAAGGGAGAGCCGACTGAGACTCAGGCGCAGGCTGTCGCCGCGATGATAGAGAAGCTCGAAGTTGTGCGGCAGATGTTCTGCGAGCAAAGCACATCCCAGAAATCAATAGCCGTAGCAGAACCCACGGCTTATTACGGCAGCGAGCCGAAATTCAACTACAAGAGATTCTTCACTGGGCATCCGCAGGAGAAACTATCCATAATCCTTCAGGCTGAGGAACACATCCTTGGACTTCAGGACGGGAAGATCCGGTTCATAAGGGAAGTCACACTCCTCAGCCAGGCATTCGCTCTTTCGGTCCCGCATCCGGACGCACTTGCAATCAAAGAAGAGGTTGCATTCTTCCAGGCGGTCCGCGCAAGGATGCTAAAGTTCGAAGGCACACGAGTGGCAGGCAGCGATGAGACGATGGAGACAGCCATCAAGCAGCTCATAGACCGGGCGCTCACTTCCGACAAGGTCATCGACATATTTGACGCCGCAGGCATTAAGAAGCCCGACGTGTCAGTTCTCTCTGATGAATTCCTGCTAGAAGTCAAAGGGATGAAGCACAAGAACCTTGCGCTCGAGCTTTTGAAGAGGGTGTTAAACGATGAAATCAAGGTCCGTTTCAAATACAACATGATCCAGAGCAAGGCTCTCCTCGAGATGCTGCAGAACGCGCTGAAGAAATATCAGAACAGCCTGCTCACCACGGCCGAGATCATTCAGGAGCTCATAGAGCTGGCCAAAGAAGTCCGCCGGTCCGACAACCGGGCGAAACAGCTTCACCTTTCGCGGCAGGAGCTTGCGTTCTATGACGCCCTGGGCGTAAACGACAGCGCGGTACAAGTCCTCGGTGACGAAGTACTGCGCGATATTGCCCGCGAGGTTGCCGAGAAGGTCAAGGCAAACGCTACGATCGACTGGACCATCAGGGAGAGTGCCCGTGCAAAATTAATGGTTGTGGTCCGCAGGACACTCAATAAGTACGGCTATCCGCCTGATAAGCAGAAGAAAGCCGTCGATACGGTGCTGAAGCAGGCAGAGCTGATGGCCGACTACTATGTGGGACAGGAGTAGGGCCCTTAATAGGATAACAACATGGACAGCCCGGATTGTCGCACCAAGGTAAATCAGTTTATTGCGAATCTGAAGCCGCTGGGATACTCCGTCACGAAGTTTGCAAAGATGCCGCAAGTGTACTCTATCGATGGCCGCCTGGTGAACGTTAGATGCAGACGGAAGGCACGAATAACCGATAGCTACGGAAGCAGGAGCTTCTGGTACGATGTTAGTTTCCGTGTTCTGAATGAAGTAGATTGGGTCCTTTATCTGATGACCGAACCGTCCTACTTCGTTAATTTTCCGGCAGCCTATTTAAGCCAACTATCTGATCAGATGTACGCCCCAAGCAGAAGCCGGATCAAGGGAGTCTTTGATATCCGTTGGGACGATTTGACACTGGGCCTCAGAGACACGGAAGTCGACATCTCAGCGTTCGCTGGCGATCTCATGAATCGCGAGTCCTATCCAAGATTTTGATATACAATGAAGAAGTGATAAACGGTCGGATATGTTCAAGAGTATATGAGCGTTATCCACAGTCCGGATATGAGAGATAGTGATGCGAAGAAGGAAGGAGCCAACATGGACGGCGAGAGATCGAAATTGACTCTAAGGATAGATTCTTCCGTTTTCTGTTTTTAGAAAGGTCATTTTGCCTTGGTGGAAACTTCCTAAATCGCATGAGATCCGATCCCGTCACATTCTTCAACGCCATCTTAGGATACTGTACGGCGACTGTACTTCGCCGCCCACTCTGTTGAAAATTGATGAAATGCCCAGAAAATCTCCTGCAGGAGGGCAGGGGGGCGGCAAAGGAATAACGGGATAATCGTTTTCGTGCAGGGTCATTCCTTGAAGATACGGGCCTCGACCTCCTGCCTGCGCCAGGCAGGGAAGACGGACCGGACCAGCAACACCTCGGTGAGCAGATTTACCGGATAGAAACGTAGGTCCCCGTAGGGGCGGCCCCGACATACTTCCTGTGGGGGGCGCGCAGCGAACAAATTTTGGACAATTCCACGCTAGGCGTTATATTTTGTCAGTGAATTTTGCCCACTACTGATCATTCACTGAAACAGGCCGGCGATCCGGCAAACAAACAAAACCAACCTAACAACGAAAGTCTAAATCCAAACTGTTTTGAAAAGTGCGTCACGCCGAGACGTGTGCACAATGTTTGATTGTTTGATAAAGGAGACTTTTGATGTTGGAAAATGGTTTTGAAAGTATCGGGATTGACGGCGGCAATGTATTTAACGGGGTTGTCTCAACTGAAAGTATGCCTGCCACAGCGGCAGAGGTCTACATAACGTACGCGAAATTGTCGCAGGGGCAGATCGAACTGATGAAAGCACTTATCACCCGGAGAGAATCTGGTTCACGGACGGTCAACACCGCATCGCCCGTCGCACCGCCAGGCGAATTCGATTTCAAGAATGTCCTGGAGACTGCTATACGGAGGATTATAGGTGGTGATCTTCCTACTGAGAACGCGACCGTGCTCCTCGAGTACGTGAAACTGTACAGACAAGTCGCAGTTCCTGGTCGGACAATCCTGCCGACTAATGAGAGACCCGAGCAGTCACTAATTTCCCCGCCGGAATGTGCAGCAGTGGACGCCTCCGAGGTCCACAGTGTGGCGGTTGAAGAAGTGGAGAAGGAAGAGGAATCTGACAAGACTTCAAGTGGTTCCGGAATATCGATCTCCGTGTTTGAAGAGGAGTACATCAAATTCCTTCAACCTACTCATTCCGCATCTTATGTACGTGACGCAAAGTCTTCGTTCAAATGGTTGACGGAGAAGGTTGGTGACGTACCCATGAGCACAATCGAGCCGAGAGCACTCGAGCAACTGCTGGCGGAAGAATACGGGAAGGCTAGCCATAATGCTGCGCGGTTCTACAGGACACTTAAAGCGGCTTTCAACAAAGCGAAGGTCTGGAAGCGAATCAGCGACAACCCATTCGAGGAGTTCAAGCTGCCGAAGATTCCGGAAACCACCGCCCCCCATTTTGACGAGTCCGACTTCGAAAAACTTATGGAGCAAGGAATAACAAGAGACTACAAGGAATTCTTTACATTTGCCTTTCGG
>JBJKQU010000060.1:0-10920 GCA_046705025.1 Candidatus Kryptoniota bacterium
TTGCCTTCTCTGCGCGAAGTTCGGCCAACCGCTCGATGACCTGCCGTGTGTCGTTGCTATCGCCGTGTTCCGCGCGCATTGTCGAGGCTTCGAAGAGCCTTTCGCGGACCGTGCGGTCCTTCAGTGATGTCTGCGCGGGTTGCTGAGTTGTGTTCTGAAGCGGCAACACCCATTTATCCCCAAGGGATCCATTCGGACCGTCCAGTCCGCGGTCGTGGGCTGCCTGCGCTGCCGCTGCAATTTCGGCGTCGCTCAGTCCGTCGAGATCGCTCCTGTTGTCGATGACGACGGCGCCGGCTTTCGTCGCTGCAAGAAGCTTGTTCTGGAAATCAGTCTCGAGTGTCGCTTCGGCTTGGTTGAGAGAGCGCAGCCTGGATTTGTCCTGATCGGACAGCAACGCGCCTGCACGTACGAAATCGGTGTAGTACCGCTTCACGAGAAACTTCTGGACGGGATTGAGGCTGAGTTCGTTGCGATGGTCATAGATCGACTTAACCCGTTGGAACAGTTTCTCGTTCAGGTAGATCGCGTCGGAGTTCGCGGCGAGTTTCGGTGCTTCTTCTGAAAGGAGGTTCTGGAGCGTGTCGTCCATGTTTGCCTGGACCACGCCGAAGAAGACCTTGGACACGCGGGTGAGGAGCTCACCCGACTTCTCCATCGCGACGATCGTGTTGTCGAAAGTCGCCGGCGCCGGGTTCGAAGCGATTTTATCAATGTCTTCGAGCGACTCTCGCATACCTTCTTCGAGTGCGGGCTTATAGTCGGAGTCGTGGATCTTGTCGAACTGCGGAGCCTGGTACAGCAAAGGGCTCGGTTCGGCAAAGGGATTCGAGGCCGGAAGCCGCGAGACGGCCGCGTCCGGATTAGGCTGTTGGGGCCGGCCTTCGACTGATGCATTGCCGGAAACTAATGGGACAGAGATACAGATAGTAGACATAATTAGAATACGCAGATAGTGCTTTATCATAGATCCTCCATTTAATTGTTCCCACGATCCAAGAAGTTATGCGCGACTTATGATAGCGAATTGACTCGATTTAACAGTGAACAAAACTAACGTGTGAATCCGTGAAGTTCAAGAATGGATTGGGAAATGTACCTGCGGCCCACATAGAGGCGGGCGCCGCTTAGAGCGGGATATGCGGCCGGATAGATTTTGAGAGGGACTTATCTGGGGCGAATTAATAAGAAGGCTGCCATATAGAAGCCGGAAGAAACGTCAATCTTTTTGTGCGACTCGCCGCTTCACCCTTTCAAGCAGTTTTTTGGCCCACGCGAACTCTGTCGCCAGTATGGCCAGCGCGAGCGGGATGACGACTATCGCCGGGCCGGGCAGGACAATCATGACCACCCCGACTAGCAGGAGCGTGAATCCGATGACTGCGACGACTGCTCTCCGAATTTGTCTGAGGGTCTTGTACATGCACCTGATGACTACGCGGAATTTCCGGATTTGTTAGGTCCTCATTCTTCCTGCATGGCTGTAACCATATTGTAGAGTCTCCGTAATTACCCGCGGCACAGAACCCCGAGTCGATGCTTTCTCTGGGAATGTACCCGAACAGCGTGCTCGCGGGATTAGAGTGGGATTTCTAGGAAATAGTCGGCAGACAAGAATGAAGGGAGATGAGCATGGAGTATGATGTACATCGGCTTTGCAGCGTGGATTATCGGGGGCACGTTGAATCATGGAGCTGTTGTAAGCTTCGCCGCCGGGGTTGTCGGAATAGTGAATATTGTTTACTGGGGGAGACTGGAGGATGCGAGGCTGGGGGCGGCTTACGGTGAAGATTACCTGGGCTATCGCCGGACAACCTGGTTCTAGCTCAGGAATGAGTTGTCTCCGGCCGGATCTCTCTCCAGAATGTCCATTTCGATTCCGTTGTCGAGCACATAGACATCCGGTGGATATTTCAGCGCCTGCAAGACAAACCAGAAGTCACCTGCACCACTCGATACCCCGCCCACCAGCAGAAAGAGTGTCGACATGAACCTCATCTCCGGGTCACCGACAACGGTGGAGGCAACAATGCCGGCTGCGGCGAATATTGCCGCCGGTGCCAAGGCGTAAATTATGTAGTGGTTCCTCTTCATCGGCACCTTTACCTTGCAGACTATCGCGAGCCAGCTGAAACCGAACCTGACAGCGTGTCTGTCGACAAACAAGAGAGCGGCCGCGCCGTGAATTACTTCGTGGACCAGGATCAGTGTGATTCCCAAAAGAATGAGCATGGCGGGCTCCATTGCGGTCTGCACTGCCGGTTCATTCCACATAGTAGCGCGAAACAGCATATACAGAGCGAGAGCCAGGACGACTCCCACGACGCTGGCGACTCAGAAATTGCCTTTGATTACACCGATGCGTTTCATAATGAAAATGCCCCTTTAGCGCATTAGCTCCATGATACGATCACAGGTTCCCCACGCTCGCGACATAGCAAGGCTGATCCGGGGCCTACGACACGCCGTCACGCATTCCCTCCCCCATGTTGAGGTGTATACCGCGCCTATCCGGGTGGACCAGGAGGAACGCAGAGTGTGTCTTGCGGTTTCTTCCGCTCCGACGGCCCGCGCGATCTCTTTAGAATACGGTATGTCCGACAGTGATCTCCAATATGCGGTTATCTTTGCTGTCGGACTTATGCGATCGTGATCGTTTCTGGTGCTTACACTTTCCATCCGGTTACTCTTAGTTATTGTTCGCTACAATCGATGACGAAATTGTCGGGAGGATATTTCAACCGGTCGGGAATCATGTCCCCGGATCAGATCGGCCGATCCCGGTCGCTGAACCCGCTGTCTTCTATAATTTAACCGTCAGGCTCAGGACTGCCGCCAGCACGATCACCCAAATTGCCGCGAATGCTGCCGCGGCTTTCCAGCTCTTCCTGAGTCTCAGCGGCGCGATTTCGGCTCTCTTCCTCGCCTCCGCCATGATATCGTCCGGAATCAGCTTTACCGCGAGCGAAATCAGGCCCGGGACGATCAGCACATCGTCGATGAAGCCGAGGACAGGAATGAAATCAGGAACTAAATCTATGGGGCTCAATGCGTATCCGAGAGCGAACAAGATGACGACCTTAGGCAGAAAGGGAAGTCGCGGATTCTGATAAGCATAATAAATCGCCGTCAGTTCCTTCTTGATCTTAACGGCCTTTGATTTCAGCCTGGCCAATATTCCGGAATGTTTTCCTTTACCCGTCGGTCTGTCCTGTCGCTTTGAATTTGCTCTTTACATAAGACAACAGGACAAATCGCACTATAGTTCGACGGGCTCGGCGTGTGCTTATGTCGATGGGATAAATGTAGGAAGCCAGAGGAGCGACACACATCGAAGTTTCCCGGCTTTTGAGCGGCACGCAGTACGACTTCCCCCTAAAAAGGCAGTTTAGCTACCAGATGGTCCTTATGCTGCCGGCTTTTCTCAGGTTTTTGTCCGCCGTGACAAGACTGGAATTGTTCACTATAGTCGTAGCACATATCATTCTGTCCGCCGGGTCCTGGTTTATTTCCGAAGGCAGGCTTGCTGATAATTCCGCCGCTTCAGGGGATATTCCCTTGAAGACATAGTTGTTCGATGCCTTGACCAGGTTTATGAACTCAATGAAAGAGATATCGATAGTTAGTCTTTCCTTCTGCATAAGCATCGCAATTTCCCACAAGGAGACCTCGCAGAATATGATCCCGTCGTTTTCATTTGCCTTGTCGATAGCCTTCCGTGCAGTCTTGCTGAGCAATTTGGGGCTCAGCGCGTCCCAGATTATCACGTGAGTATCAAGCGTTATCATCGAGAGCTTCCCAGTCCGAAGTGATCGGAGCAACTATGTCGTCAAGCACGGCGGTTTTAGCGACTTCCTTCAGCCGTATCCTTGCTTGTTCCCTGAATCGCTCCGGTGGGATGATCTTTGCCACGACTGTTCCCCTGGATGCAACGTCAATCACGGCCCCGTGGGCCACTTCTTTCAGAACTTTCATGAGATTAGATCTCAGCTCACTTACCGCGATGGTTTTCATCTCTTCCTCCCTGCCGCTTGTACAATTGAAATGTACAAAGAACTCGTGGCGATGTCAAACCGCCTGAGTCAGTTTCTGGTCTTTACGCTGTTCCGTCATCGGCCCGCCGGAGCAGCACGAAGTGCGAGTCCAGTTTCGAGAAGAACACCTTCTGTTTTTTCGGTGCGAAGAGCGACATGAACCGGTAAAATCCCGCTCTCGGCATCTCTCTTTTCAGCCGCCTCGCCTCCTTCGCTACCGACCGGACATCATCCGTATTCCAGCCGAACCGCTCGAAGAACTCGGCGCCCTCCTGGGGCGCGAAACGCATTACGACGTTTCCCTCGGTGAATTGTTTGAATGAGCGCTTCTTCAGGAAGTTCAGCAGCTCCGGTGAGAGGATGTCGATTATCCACCAGCGGAAGTTCGGCTGTGCATGTAGGTCGGGGCGAGCGAGGCGACCTCACCTTCGGTCAGATAGATCAGCAGACCTTCGGTGATCACAAGGACCCGCTTCGACCCCGAGTTGATCCGCTCGAAGAGCTCCTTGCGCGCTTCCGAGCCGGTAAGATCGAGCTTCACCCTCTCGAGTGAACAGCGCGCCTTGGCACCCGCGAGCTCTCCTTCCTTGTACGCGATCATATCGGGAAGGTCGCCTTCGATCCATTTGAGTGAGGGGGAGAGGTCCATGCGGTACGGCCGCGCGTCGAGGCCGGCCGCAAGGTTGACGATCGTGTCGACACTATCTTCTTTAATGACATTGTAAATGAACTCGTCCATTACTGCGGTTCTTACAATCATCGACCAGGCGCCACCCTTGCCGTCTCTCATGTTCTCGACAATTTGCTTTCCGCGGTCGCCGGCGAGTGTCTCGGCATAAGGATCGTTGAAGAGAGCATCCTTACGCTTCGATTCCATCGCACGGTAGACCTCCACCCAGAGTGCGGTATCGGAGATGTGAGTTATTCGTGACTCATCCGTTGCGTCTGTATCCATTTGTGCTGCTCATGCCTTTTCAGATCGCTTCGTGGCACTATAATCATCAGATCGATGTCACTATCAGGGTTGGGCTCTCCCCGGGCGTGTGAACCGAACAAATAAATTCTGTCCGGGTCAAACTCATCCACCAAGCGTCTGGTTATGCTCTCAACTATGTCCTCTGCGAGAGAGTCTCCCTGATCCCTTAACACAGCAGAAGCTGTGAGGATTGTCAATTGTCGTCGGCCCGGAAGATTCCTGCGGACGAAATTGCCTCACTTTACCGCCGCGAAGGATATCGCGTCTGAAGACCACTCCGGCGAATTCCCGATGGCGGTCATTATTTTGTCCGGGTCGGAAACGACCGTCCACATGTCCCGGTGAGCTTCGGACATGAACTTTTCCTTTATGCTCTTTTCTAGCAGCTCGATCAGCGGAGCGTAGTAGTTGTTGGTGTTCAGAATGATGATCGGCTTCGTATAGAGTCCGAGCCTCTTCAGGGAAATCGCTTCCAGGAGCTCTTCGAACGTCCCGCTCCCGCCGGGAAGCGCAATGACGGCGTCGGTTCCCTCGAGGAGCATCTTCTTCCTCTCATGCATATCTGAGACGACGTGTATTTCCTCGACCTCCTTATGCTGCCATTCCACTTCCGTCATGAACTTCGGTATCACCCCCACGACGTGGCCGCCGTGCTCGATTACCGTGTCGGCTATCCGTCCCATCAGTCCGGCAGCGCCGCCGCCGTAAACGACCGTAACGTCGTGCGATACAAGCTGTACCGCGAGTCGCTCTGCCGCGTCGAAATAAGATTTGTCTATCTTGCTGCTCGAAGCGCAGTAAACACAAATTCGTTTCATCAGCGTCACCCGATTGTTTTTCTGTAATTGCAAGTTCTATCTCTGCATCTCAATGAATTTAACGGGTCGGGACCTCACTTCGGCGGATCAGACGGTTAATCTTTCATTATTATTGTGGTGTGGTCCGTATATGCAGCCCCTGGCGGCGGCCGTCGAAAACCCGTCAGAGCTCACTTGTAGTCCTGCTCCAATTCCGTCTTCATTTTACCTCGCCAGTATCCTTTCGATTCTTCGGTCCGGCACCAGCCACATTATTGCGACCGCGACGTATAAGGAGCACGCGATCCACTGGCTCAGGAGGCAGAGTATCAGAGCCGCGGCATAAATGACAACGGATATTTTTCCCTTGAAGTCGTTGCCGAGCGCGCTGGCGATTACGGATGTCTTTCCGTGCAGCGAAACCAGGGAGCGCGCCAGGATGAAGTAGGCGACCGCCGCCAGCAGGAGTATCATCCCGTAAGCGGCTACCGGCCACGGGGCGAAGTTGTTCTCGCCCATCCATGCTGTGCCGAAGGGGAAGAGCGACAACCAGAACAGGAGATGAAGATTTGCCCAGAGCACACGGCCGTCGACGCGGCTGGCGGCCTGGAGCAGGTGATGGTGGTTGTTCCAGTAGATGCCCAGGTTTATGAAACTCAGCACGTAGCTGAGGAAAACAGGGATCAGAGGGACGAGCGCTTTCGGATTGTCGCCGTGAGGCTCGGCAAGGCCCAATACCATTATGGTGATAATGATCGCGAGCACTCCGTCGCTGAATGCCTCCATCCGTCCTTTGTTCATCAGCACCTCTTGCGAAGCTCAATACGGCGTCCATAACGAGACTAACGGAACAAAGCGTCAATTTTGTTCCCCTGTTCGTCAGGACGGCACCAAGCCGCTGGCGTAATTCATTCTAAGGCGATTTGTCCCCGGTTTGAGTCGATGCTTCGGATCGGGAAATTCTGGAAAGTCCCCTGTCCGTCTTGACCTCGGCAGCATGCGTGCCGCGATCTGCTTCAGACCGAATGAACCACGGTAATCTCGTCGACTTCGAGGCGGTCGATTACGCTCTTTCGTCCGGATGCGCTGGTGAGTTCATCCACAAACCATCGACGGCTGAGTAAATTCTTGTCGACGACCGCTCGCAGCCATTTCTCTTCCTTGTAATCGAGAATGCCGTCGGAAAGGGCGAGAGCCAGCCCGTCTCTGATGAACATCTTGGCCAATTCGGTTGAAGAGAACTCAGGAGGGGAATCCTCAATATATTTGTTCTTCAGGATCTCCTGGATCGCCGTATCGCAAAACTCCTTCTCGAACCCCAGCTGCTTTCCGATGCGAGACATCAGGGCGTTCTCTGCTTCCGTGACTTTGTGATCCTTCCTGACCAAGAGCAGCAACCCTTTGAAGTACTTGCTCGCATCAATCACACTGATTTCCATAGCTCCCTCCCGTGCGGATATGGTGAACTTCAACAAGCCGCCAAGATTTTACGTACGGGCCCCGCCAAAGTCAAGATGAAACGGAGTGACCGGGTAATTTTTGCATGGCTACCCCTGCAAGAAATGCACGGGATAAACGATGAATTAAGGTTTTTCCTCTCTGCGATGCGGAAAAACGGGTTTCCAGTACCTGACGCGGGGGGCATACATTTTGCGGTAGTGTCTTTACAAAACAATCAAGAGGGAGGAAACCTCATGCGAAAGATTCTTGTGATCATAGTGCTTGCATTCCTTGCCTTGCTCGTAGCCGGATGCACCAATTCGTCACCCTCGTCAGCGAACGGGACCGGGACGCTTCAGATAAACATGGTGGACAGCCCCGGCGATTTCGGCGCCGTCAACATTGTTATCGACAGCGTGGAGGCACACATCGCGACGTCCGACAGCACTTCCGGGTGGGTTACACTCAACAGCACACAGGGGACCTACAACCTCTTGCAGCTCGTCAACGGCGTCAATGCGGTGATTGGTAAAGCCGCTGTCCCGGCAGGACAGTACTCACAGATAAGACTCTACATCGGCAGCGGGTCGAATGTCGTTCTTGCGGGTACGAGCTACCCGCTGACGATTCCGAGCGGAATGCAGAGCGGCTTGAAACTTAATGTAGATGCCGTGATCCAGTCGAATATGACCTACGTCTTGACTCTCGATTTCAACGCCAATCAGTCCATTGTTACCGCAGGGGGCATTCTCAATTCCAAATTTATCCTGAACCCGGTAATCCGCGTCATCACCACCCCGTCCAACGGAGAGATCGAGGGGAGCATTCTACCGTCGATTGCCCGGCCGAGTGTAACGGCTTTCAATTCATCAGATACAGTCTCGACGGTTGCCGATACCTCGGGACATTTCGTCGTCGGATATCTCTCGTCAGGCAATTACAGTCTGATGATTTCTCCTTCAGACACGACATACATCGACACGACGATCACGAACGTAAGCGTCACCGCCGGTAAAGCAACCAACGTCGGTACCATTACCCTTTCCAGCAAATAACTCTCGTCTTGTTATGCGGATAAGGGCGGCCTGCTCCAGCGGCTGCCCTTTTCTCCGCAGCTCGACAGCCTTATCCTGCCGTTGATGCGGGAAATGTTCATAATTCGAATAGTGTCGGCCCAGGGGCCACAAGTCGCTCTTGCGCAGGCTTCCGGGAGCTTCTTTGGGGCCGCACCCAACCGCCCCTTCCGGCATCATACCCTTGTATGGAGAAGATAACTTCAAGCATAGCAATCGAAGATCTGGTTACGGAGCTTCCTTCGTCCGTCAATTACCTGATGGAAAAGGGAATCAAGTGCATCGCGTGCGGCGAACCGATCTGGGGAACGCTCGAATCGGCGGCAAAGGAAAAAGGGTTTGGCGAGAAGGACATCGAGGTGTTCGTTGCCGATCTCAACGCCTTGAAGGGCGCGCCTGGTTCTGTCGGGTAAGAGACTGAAGGCGGGTATCCGTCTCGCGGCATATGTGACGCGACGGAGCGTCGGGCGAAGATATCCGAAATTGTCCGATGGGGAGCTCTAGGATTTCCCCGTCATTCTTTGAAACGACCTTCCGTTTATGTAGCACGCCTCGTTGTTGAAGAAGATGTAAGCGTTTCGGATGTCGGCTCCAAGCGCGTCGATCTTTTTATGAAGCCGGCCGAGCTCATCTTCCGAGAAATTGTACCGGTACATCGTCGGCTTTCCGAATCCGTGGAGCCTGAAATAGGCCGTCCGGTCTTTGCCGAAAGTGAGGCAATCGTTTCTGAACGGGTCGACGCAATGTGCCAGTTCGTTCTCCCTGCAGACCCTCTCTACCACACCGGGGTCGTCGTACCAGGCGCCCCTCGGCTCCCAAACCAGGCTTAAGCCGGCTCTGTTTATCTTGTCGAAAAACGCGCGCATGTTTTCAATGTTGACCGGTGTCGGCCTGAAGCTGGCCGGCGATTGGAAGAGAACGTATCTGGCTCGCAGCGCGGAGCAGACATCCTTTATGACTTCGAACGAGGTTATTGATTGCTCCTTCTGAAAGCGGTGAAGATGCGTTATGCCCTGGAAGGCCTTGACAGTGAATTCGAAGCGGGGATCTATCTCGTCGGCTTCCTTTCGCCATTTTTCGGCGGTTGAGAGACTGGGGAGGCGGTAGAAAGTGGAGTTGATCTCGACCGTGTCGAAAAGCTTCGCGTATGCCTGCAGTTTAGAGAGTCTCCGGTCAGAGTCTCGAGCCTCGGGAAATTCACTCTCGTTCAGGTAGCTCCACCCGCAGCATCCGATGTAAACCTTGAGGGACACGACAGTTGTTTCCTTTCGGAAAATCTAACCGGGGCTGTCTCCAAAGTCAACGCTTACTCCCTCATGCTTTCAGCGCTCAACTAAACGGTTGTTGCCCTTCCCGCCTCTTAACCTTTTCACCCTTAACCTTTCGCCTTTTACCTGTTAGGCCGTGTGTTCTTTGACGAACATTCCGTTCTCGAGCTCCTCGAACGCTTCGCGCAGCTCGCCCTCATGGTTCATCACGATCGGACCGTACCAGGCGATCGGTTCGCCTATCGGCTTCCCGGAAAACAAAAGGAACCTGACCGGCTCGTCGGCGGTCGTGACTTCAACAGCCTCGCCGTCGTCGAAAAGGACCAGGCTCTCGTTGCCGATGATCTGGCTGCTGTCCGACGTAGTTCCGTTTGATCCTTCGACTTCATACGTAAATAAATCCTTCTCACGCGTAAAGTAGCCTTTACCCTCGATCACGTACGCGAGGACTTTGTGCCCCTTTGTCGTCGGGAGGTCGAAGCTCGCGTTCGCGGGAAGCGACACGTCGAGGTACTGAGGGGTTATCACGATGTCGGTCACGGGCCCTTTGACCCCGTCGACTTCTCCGGCGACCACCTTTATCTTCGTTCCGTTTTCTCTGGTCACAAGCGGAAACTGGCCGTTCTTCACCTCCTGGTAGCGCGGGTCCATCATCTTATGCGTCTTCGGCAGGTTGGCCCAGAGCTGGAATCCGTACATACCGCCGTCTTTGTCGCCCTTCGGCATCTCCTGGTGGATTATTCCGCTCCCGGCGGTCATCCACTGCACGTCGCCAGCGTTTATCGCGCCTTTGTTTCCCATGCTGTCGCCGTGTTCGACGTCTCCCTTGAGCACGTAGGTAATCGTCTCGATCCCTCTGTGCGGGTGCCACGGGAAGCCTTTCAGGTACTGTTCCGGATTGTTCGACCGGAAGTCGTCAAGCAAAAGGAACGGGTCGAACATCTTGACCTCGTGAAATCCGAAGGCGCGTTTCAGATGCACTCCGGCCCCTTCAAGAGTAGGCCTGCTATTGAAGACCCTCTTGATCTTTCTATATTCAGTCATTTCTCATCTCCTCTTTTCGGGGCCTTTCGTTTCCCCGAGGCCCCGCCTCTCTGTGCGGATTTGATGCCGATTGTTCAGTTGGGATTCAAAAGGATAACAGAGAGAGAAAGGGGAGCGGTTCCCGGAATGCCTGAAAAGAGGTTTGCCGGTTTGTGTCTGGCCTGGGTAGTGGCTCAATTTAAAAACATTCAACGCAGAGGACGCAAAGGAGGCGCAAAGCACGCAGAACAACTATATTCTTTCGCGGTCTCTGCGATTATTTGTCTTTGCGAACTTTGCGTTAAATCA
>JBJKQU010000061.1:0-88053 GCA_046705025.1 Candidatus Kryptoniota bacterium
CTTCACCACTCCTATCCGTTCCTCATCAACGGAAAGAGCTTCCGTTTGAAAACCATTAACAAATAGGTATCTTCAAGTGTGCAATTTTCCGCGGAATACTGTGCAACTTTCGGACGGAATCAACACTTCCTGGGATATGTGCCGGAGGACCTGTTCCCTTCGGACACCGTCGGACAGAGGATTAACCGATATAGGCTGCTTCATGGGATGACGCGAAAGCAGCTGGCAAAGAAACTCGGAATGGACGAAGAGGTGCTCCGCCAGCTGGAAGCGGGTACAGGGAAACATTATGCAAACACCCTGCAGAAGATATCTGACCTTAAGTTGCCGTCTGGATGAGAGGCAAGATCGCCAAGCGACCCACTCTAGCGCCATCCTCTGCAAATAGGGGCAGCAATTGATATTACTTGATTTAGAATTCGCGCTGCCAGAGATGAAACACTGTTCCGAGATTCAACGGGCATAACTTCAACGAATTAAGGGGGGACTCTCTATTGTAAAGTGGAGCCTAGCCGTTGATGATCGTCTTGCTTTCGTCGCCCCCCGTAGCCACGTCCCCAATCGGGCGTGGCTATTCGATTTGCGACAATCTCTTTCTCGTAATCTCCCTCCAGAAGTCAAACTTCAACCAGTCCTCGATAAACTGCCCATCCGATTCATTCGGATGTGCATAGAACTCCAGACATCGCTGTGCCAGGCTTTGGTGATCATAATAGGGACATGTTCTAGCTTCAGAAGAGGCGACCTTGTCCATCAAGTACTCCTTAAGGTACAAGAGTGCATTTAGTCGAAATGACATGTCCGCTTGGTTTGCCCGAGGATAGATCTTCCGATGTATAATACTCATAAGGCGCGGCGCCAGGGCATGCCTGCTCATGAAGAAGGGATAAGTAGTACCATTCTTGCTGAAGTGGACATCTCGAAGCTCTTTTGGCCCGGCAACCATAATCTGGCGACTCAGCTTGTTGTTCCTCCTCATCCCTGAAGGAAGGGTGAGATAGGCGGACATAAGGGAAGGTTGTACATATGGCATGTAGTTGGGGATGCAGCTGTCATATGCCGCCTGGTTGCTTGGAGCTGAGTTCCGAAGTCTGTAACGGATGTGGAAGAGGTCTATCCAAGTACCGGGGTCCCGTTTAGGGTCTTCCGGCATTTCTTGCACAGCTTTTTCCAGCTGAATCCTTGATTCACTGAGGAACATATTGTGAATTTCCTGATTAAAAATAGGCGACCGCGGTTGATAAAGATACTCCATTAGGCGAGACGCATCACGGCTTATTACCGCCTTTTTCCCGGCCAATAGCATCTTATTCCCATAAGAACGCCTGAAAAGCTCGCCGAACCCACCGTCGATCATCCAAAACCCCGCACTATGCATTTCCGAGAAGAAGCCTAGCTTCTGATATCCAAAGATCGAGTCGGTCATCTGGGTAAGGAGGCAGTATTCCTTCAATGAATTAACCAGAGAGTCGACGGTCTCAGTCTCTCCAACGTGGTAGATGTAGGTGCGATGAGTAATTCCCATCGACTCGCTGAGCCGTTCAGCGATGGAGATGTCAGGATCAGAGCTGTCTCCCATAGTATGGACCGCCCAGTTGCCTCCATTCGAACCAGACAGAAGAGCCAGGAGGGTCCTCGAATCTACACCGCCTGATAAGCCCAAAGACAACCTTCGGCCGTCTCTCAACAGAAAGGTGGATGCCTCTTTGAGTACGGACACGACGTCAAAGGGCTCTTCTACTTTAGGTTTCCATTCATGCCATGTATGTGCAACTTTGCCGCCCGCTATCGAAATATGGCTCGAAGATAGGGAACGGACTACCCCTTTGACAATTGATCCGTTTGAAAAGGAGTTCGTCAAGAGCCACTGGCTTGCCATCTCGTCCAGATTCAGTTCCGGTTTGTTCATTAGCGCAACGACCCAATCCAATCTCGTGGAAACGGCGAAAAAGTGCTCCGTCTCCGCGACGTATGCCGTCCGTAGGCCAAGCGAGTCACAATAGATGTCGAGTTGCGCATTCTCCCATCTAACAGCTACAAAATGTCCCTCCAGATCGCGTAGACTGGTTTCCTGATTGTGGTTTCCTGACATGCACTCGCCCCAGTCACCCCGACCCAGGGTCCGGAACGCCTTCCCATCGAATCTCATACCTAGCCCGCAAACGAGCCACCCCCCCGCAGTGTCATCTGAGCCCGCGTTTTGGAAAACGAAGGACTCCGGCGGCCCCCCGCCAAGGATAACAATGTCCGGCCGTACCACTTCCAACGACGGAGGTACTGCCACGATCTGTCTCAGCTTGGAGGCATCTTCAACTAGCCCACCTTCGGCCCAGCGATGTCCCTTCGGGACGACAGCTACGAACCAACTCACAGTCTGTGACCATCTTGGAAATCGCGAATACCGCAGCCCACCCCGAATCTTTCCCAGATCGTATAGAAATTATCAAACATCCCGGCTACATCGTGTACTTGAGTCCGAACCCATACGACCTATACTCATAAGCCATGGGTTTTGATGAGCGAGGCCGCCATTACGGAATTGCAGAAAGCGATACATTTTCCCACCCTGGCGCACTGAAGCGCCAGAGTGGAGAGAATGCCATACTACGGTCCTTTTAGACGTCACTATTTCAAGATAATGAATTTCGTGGTCTTATAGAACGGACCGGCTTCAATCCGGCAGAAATATACCCCCGAAGAGAGACTGATCTTATCCGCCAAGACTTCGTGCTGTCCCGGCTCTTCGTTTGCATTCACGAGTGTTTCGACTCGTCTCCCCAGCACGTCAAAAACGTCCACCCTGACATGCTCTTTCATGCCTATGCTGTAGTGGATCTCGGGAAAGGGGTTGCTCGGGTTCGGGAACGCTTCAATCGTGAGCTTTG
Organism: Candidatus Kryptoniota bacterium; assembly: GCA_046705025.1. Taxonomy (GTDB): domain Bacteria; phylum Bacteroidota; class Ignavibacteria; order Kryptoniales; family JAKASW01; genus JAKASW01. The sequence goes on from JBJKQU010000061.1 coordinate 2,886, forward strand.
TCGAGTCTTGCGGCGACTTCTCCGATTGAGAAGACGTAGACGAGATACTCACGTCATCCCAATATCCATCGTTCACCGTAGCGATGTTTGAAACGAGCATCACCGCGACATAGCTTGCCCCGGACGGTGCAGTCCCTGTCACAGAAACCGGCTGAAATCCGCCGTTTGGCGAGGAGACGTAGGTATTGACATAGCTCAGAAGTTGGAAGTTCTTGTCCAAGAAATTCAGTTCAAGAGCCATTCCATTCCCCGAGAGCATATACGCATAGGCAGTTGCGGTATATGAATTGTTCGGGCTGGCCGAGAGCAACTCAGAGCCCCAGGCTCCCAGAGAAGTCGAATTATCAGATATCTGGAGTGCGTTTGATCCGCAGTAACTAGTCCCACTTTCGATAAACACGGTGTCTTGTTGGCCCGCCTGATTAAACTCCCATCTAATTTTCTGATCGTTAAAACAGGCGTTTACGAGGGTCAGCGTCCGTGAAATAGGGGTGGATAGATATTCGGCGTAGGAGCTCCAATTTCTAAATTGCCCCAATAAGTACCATTCTGGATCGTCCCAATATTGAGAGTCACCAGGGAAGTAGTTCGATTTACCGTGATTCCAAGAATGCGCTATGCCGTTGAAAAGATCACTAACCTTTTGAAGGTCTGAATTACTTACAGTACTGAACTGTGACAGCACTTCATAAGCCTTGACGAGCGTGTGCAGAGCCTCGGCGTCTGGACGAAAATTGGCTCCGACCTCATATTCTCTCGTCGAGTCGTAATCGCCGACATACAAGCCGCCGCCTTTTACCTGTGCACCTACAAGAGTATCCCGATCGCAATCCGATAGCAAACCATAAATTGGCCCGCCGCTCGTTGTGCTACCCGTGTACTGATTCTCGATCATGAACTCCAAACCGCGCATGATCGAACTTACTAACTTGTTCTTGAATACAACAAAAGATGTATTGTCACGCTGTGTCTCTTCCCATGGCAAATATTGATACCCGGTTGCCTCTAATACCGCGATCAGGCCATCGAGTATCGTTGTATGATAGTGCATATACTTATTGAAATTGATCCTTGAATACGTATTAGCATCCTCCGGATCGCCTGCAGGTAAAGAATCTGGCTTATAATCACAGTAATACCATCCGCCAGGGGCAGTGTTGGGGATCCCGTTTTTCCCCCACGGATCCCTTATGTCTGTGAAGTTCTGCCATGCCATCAGCTCCTCCGCACCTTGCAGGCAGTCATCGAGGTACTTTCGCAGTCCAGTGTATTCATAAGTAAGAGCCTCAGCGTTTATTTGCGCACCAAGGATGTTTGCGACCGAATACCACTGATAGGGATCTGACTGATTGCGGGTGAAGGGATATGCAGGATGATTATAGATCCAATTTGTTGCCTCGATGGCCGCGTTATAATATTCAGAGGATCCGAAGGATTCATAACACTGCCAGAAAGCCCTTACTGCATCTGCCGTGCTCAGCAGATCCGCCGTGTGATCGTAGTTGAAGTCGTCAAGAATTCCACCGTTATCAGAATAGAGGCTTTGCACACACATCAATAGGTTTGCTCCTGCTTGGGCCAAGGAGTCATAAGAAGCCTTTTTCTGGGAGTCCGTCTCGTACCTATAAGCTTTCGCGTAAGCATATACAGCATCGGCGGTGAGCCTTGGAGTGGATAAATATACAGAGTCGGTAGAAAAGGGCAGCGCAGAAAACATAATCATCGGCTGGGGATAGGTTATACCGTAGTTTTGTTGCAACTGGGCATTTTTCCAAATGTAGCTCGCATCATTAGTATTGTAGTGATTCTGCTGATCGTAGAATTCACCTAGGGCTGCATCCTCTGTCATTGTGATCGTTGACGAAACGGGAGGTTCGTCAAGTGCGTCCACCGTGTAGCTAACTGAGCTTTGTCCGCCAGGAGCCGTGAGTTGTAGAGTATGATTCCCCACCGATAGCGGGGCAATGAACCACTGGTTATTCCCGGCTTGAGCGGACATACTGGATTGCTCAACACCGTCTACATAGAGATATACGGTGCAGGCCCCCGTGACACTATAGTTGATCGTAGGGTCCAAGGAGGACCACCCGATTGCAGGAGTTACGCTACTTATTGTCACTGTTGGCGGTAAGGCAAGAACTGCCGCTGGCAGTAATAGCCAACCCAGCATGAATAACGCGATCATTGAGTAATATTTTCTCATAGTAGATCTCCTTGCATTAAAGGTTCTTTGTTAGACTCATTTATCAGTGTTCTTTGCACGGAAAGCAACATCACTTCGGGAATCCGAGGATAATTATTCCTAGTCTTATAAGTATAAGTGGAGAAGCAGTCCACGAAGAAGACTCGTCCTTAGGCGCGTTATTTTGTCTTCGCACCGACCAACAATGCTGAAGCTCGTCTGTAATTCTTCTAAAGACTACCCTTATAATTACCCAAGATATTCTCCAGTCCTTGTGGCTTCCGCGGGCGTCCGTGCTGCACCCACAGGAGCCGAAATCCCGTTTCAGTTCATTCGAAGTACATGTCGGCATCCCTCCCTTCTATGTAATCTCCGAGGGTGTTCCACTGGCGTCGCCGCCAAGGCAGGACGAATGGATTCTCGGTCTTATCCGTACTGTACTTTCAACCCCATCTTAGTCTGAGAACCTCTTCTGATCAACGAAAACGTGCACGATTCGCCTGTCATTTCCGCCTGTCAAAATCGGCGGTTCAGTGCGTCATTCTTCTATATTCGGTTGCAGTTATGCCAACATTTTTCTTGAATACCCTTTCGAACGAAGTGCATTGCCTGAACCCAGTCAATCTTGCGACCTCGCAAACCTTCTTGGATTCGTCCCGAAGCAGAATCTTTGCATTTTCGATTTTCACGGTTGTCAAGTACTTCTTGGGACTTGTGCCGTAGGCTGCTGAAAAGACCTCGCGAAAGTGACTGGGTGAAATATGCAGACTTGCGCAAACCTCATGCACCCCTGTGAGGATCCTGAAGTCCGACTCGATAAGCTCTTTCCCCCTCTCGGCCCAGTAGGTCAGGTAGAGTTTATCCTCGGTTCTTTTCAAAACATCAAGCCCGTTTGAATCAGATATCTCACCCATTGATTCTTCTTTTCCAATCAACGGAAACCTCAATAACTGTTCACCTCGTTATCCCCGAAGATGACTGTACGCTTGAACTACGCTACCAACCTTCGTCCAACTGGATAGCTAAGACAGCGTAAGGACGAGTGTCCGTACTCTAATCCCTCTCCAGTTTTCTTCCGTACCGAAATAGCTATTGCGCTTCCCTCCTCCGTTGCCGCTTCCGCGGGATTCGACCGTGCCGCATTAAGAATAAGCGGCGGAATCCGACTTTGTCCTCTGTCAAACCGAAGCTGATCCAACCTTCTCCTCTACGCTATTACCGTGCCCCGCTTCATCTTCATGATGGCATCATACACTCACTGAAGTTTTGTCAAGCGGTTGGAGACTCAGATTACGTCAAATTGGATTACACCTCCTCTGGACCCGAATCTCTGGAAATATCGGGTCCAGTCCAGAGCGCTATGCACAGGGTGTGCCCCTCTGCACTATCTTCCCGTACTCGTGCTACGAAGCGGTCGACATAAAGCATCGATCTCTAAACCTGACCAATTCGTGCTATTCAAACCTGCAAAAGCTAACTTAAATGTTCCATTTTCATCAAACAATCGGTTGAAATGATGATTCGCATCCAAAAGGAATCGCCGCCGATCAGTGGCGACCGTCTAAAAGGTTCTCGCGGACAACCTTTGCGACTGCCGCAGCTCTGTTGTGAACGTTTAGTTTCTTATACGCACTTTCGAGGTGGGCGTTCACGCTGTGAACACTCACGTTTAGAGATTTAGAAATTTCTTTCCTTTTTAGTCCCATTGACAGCAACCCTAAAACTTGCAACTCTTTACCTGTAAGCGGACTCGTTCTGCCCCTCAGACCATCAGGAGCAATTTGATTCAGCTTCATCGATTCCTTCTCCCACGAGTACTTTTTTAAAACATTGTCTTCTGTGGCTCTCCTGTGCAGCCTCTGATCAGACTATAGGTACTCGTTCAAGAGGTGGCAAGCGTCGTGCCCGTTAGCACCGGCTTAGAATTGGCCGGACCCGTGCGGTTTTGAATAGTTTGAATCGTGAGTGTTCGTACCATGTGCGGTTTTGATACACGCATGTTCGGTTCTGATACAAGAATCCGGCGGGGCCGATTGGTTGACACCCGTTGCGGGCGGGCGGGAAAAGGGATAAGGTTGAGAGAGGTTGAGAAGAAACAGCGGTCAGTATGAAGAAAGTAGTAGGTAGAAAACATCCGGGAAGATTACGTTGAACCGCACGGACCGGGAGCAGAGCTGCCTTTGAGCAAGGCGGTGCGTCAAATCACGGGGCGCATACTACTTACTGCGTTCTACCTACTACTAACTGCTCTTACCCTTCCATATACAGCTGCCTGTCCAGCGTCCTATACTGTATCGCCTCCGCGATGTGCTCCGGCATTATGTCGGCGGTGTCAGCGAGGTCCGCGATTGTCCTTGCCACTTTGAGTATCCTGCCCGACTTAAGTCGAGGTCTCACCCGTCTCGTGACTGAGCCGAGGTCACCGAACAAGCTCGAATCGTGTGCACGTGCAGGTCCCGTTCGGGTTGCCGTAGTTCCCGCACGGGCATCGTTGTGCTGCGCCACTCTACGGCTCAGGTCATCCGTTGAGCCGATGTACGTGAAAGGGAGCTTCTTCCGAAATGATTTTAACCATTTTGAATCGGTTTGCAACAATTTCAGGCCGTGAGAAATATGATTTGGTCCTGTAGTGTGACGGACATGTCGGACTTTTGTGGCACGGAACTATTGGGAAGTCATGTCGATCAACAGCAGGTGCCCAGGGCAAGGACTTCACCTTGAAAAGCAGATTCAGGCTTGACGAGAAAAGTAGATTCAACGATTTTGCGGAACCCTTGGGGGTTTCATCAAAATCCAGACTTAAACGTGTACTCTCCCGACAGCACCTCAAACTCCGCGTAGCCGTCCTCCATCCTCAGGAAGTTCACGCCGCGGCTCCTGGCAGCGGGCTCGCCGCTTTCGGTTACACTCTCGACCGACTTTGCCGGGACATAGACTGTTGCAGTGGTGTTCGCGGGGATAACGACGCGCAGAGTGAACTTACCGTCCCTCTTTTCCCAATCGCTGACTATCATCCCGCGGATCGACCGGTAGCTCGTCCTTACCCACCTCACGTTCCCGACGGGCTGTGGACGTACGACGATCTTCCTGAAACCCGGCCCGGCCGGATCGCATGCGATACCTGCAAGGTCATGGTAGAACCATTCCACTATCTGTCCGAGCATGAAGTGGTCCTGTGAAAGGTTACTCTGGTCGTCCCATGTTTCGGCGAGACTTGTCGCCCCTCTTTTCAGCTGGAACCCGTAGCCCGGCCTGTCCGACCGGTTCGTCATCTTGAAAATCACATCCGAACGCCCATATTCCGCCAGTGCACGGAGCAGGTATCGGTACCCGACGTCGCCCGATGTTATTCCGTCGCCGTGTTCGCGGGCGTCGCGCACGATGGAATCGAGTACGGCGGCGCGGCTCCCCGGCGGACAAATCCCCATTACGAGCGGGATCGAGTTTGCCGTCTGCGACCCGGTGGAGTAATCGTCCTTCTCCCTGTTTAAGAATTTCTTGTTGAAAGCGTCCTTTATCTCCTCCGCCTTCTGCTCAAACCTTGCAGACTCACCAGTCTTCCCGAGCAGCGCCGCCACCCTGCCAATGATATATGTATCATAATAATAGAAGGCCGTGGCAGTAAGTGCAACCGGGGTCAGCTGGGCAATACCGGGCCCTTTCGGACCGAGATCGTACCAGTCGCCAAGACCGTAATCGACAATATCGTCCTTCGCCCTGCTCCCCAGGTAGGCCACGTAGTGCTTCATGCCCTCGTAATGCTCCCGAAGGAGCTGGATGTCGCCGTCGAATTCGTACTGCTGCCACGGTACGATGACGTACGCGCTCCCCCATTCGGGCGAGTCGCGGAAGCCGTTCTGAAAAACGGTGTACTCGGGAGCTATGTCCGGCACAAGCCCGTCGGGAAGCTGGGCGTCCGACATGTCGTTCATCTCTTTCGTGAAAAGCTGCGCCAGATCGAAGTCGTAACGGAGTGACGGCCCGTTGAGATGGTCCTGCTCGAGCCAGCCGAGCCGCTCGCGGTGTGGACAGTCCGTCATTATGCTCATCATGTTGCTCTCCTGCGCCCACCGGACGAGACTGTAAATCCTGTTGAACAAAGTGTCCGAGCACTCGAATTTACCCACGGGCTCGGACAAAGAATGTACCATTATACCCTCTATGCTCCTGAGGGACGGCATTTTCCCGCCTGCTTGAGCAGGTACGAGGTGCACCTGCACGTACCTGCAGCCGACGTAGAAGAACTTCGTCGTGTATGTCTCGGGACGATCGGAGCGTTTGATATACTCGCACGATACCGGTTTATCCGGCCTTGCCCCCATCGAGCTCTGCGATACGGAGCCGTCGGGGTTGACCAGTTCCGCCGGGAAAAGCTTCACGCTGCTCCCCCTGGGTCCGGTGACGGTAATCTTGAGTATGTGCGAGGCATTCTGTCCGAGGTCGTAGACTATGTCACCGCCGGGGAGCTTGTGTACCGACACCGGCCGGTGAATTTGGAATTCTCTTATGGGCGGCGCCGAACATGAGAGTCCCTTCAGCTCGCCCCCCGGACCGTCGACGATGCGCACAGCCTCCCAGCCGGAATCGTCAAAGCCCGGCTTGCCCCAGCCCGGCTGGAGGAGCCTGGCATCGAAATCTTCACCGCCGTAAATGGACGAGAATGTGATGGGGCCGGGAGCCGTGCGCCAACTGTCGTCAGTCCCGATGATCTCTTTCGTCCCGTCGGAATATTCCAGCATAATCTGTGCGATCGCCTTCAGCGGCCCAAACGAACCGACGAATTTCGTGTAACGGCCTGGCTCCACGTCGTACATGCCGTTGCCGAGGAAGAGTCCAACTGCATTCTTCCCTTTGCGCAGCATGGCCGTTATGTCGCGTGTATCGTAGAGGCATGTCTTGCGGTAGTCTGTCCACCCGGGCGAAAGGAAACCTTCCCCGACCTTCTTTCCGTCCAGAGTCATTTCGTACTGCCCGAGGCCGCAGACGAACGCGAGCGCTCGCTTGAGACCGGGTTTCACCACAAAATCACGGGGTATCAGGAGTGTTTCGCAGCTTTTCGCCGCGGCTATCCATTCCGCATGCCAGTCGGCAGCGTGCAGAAGTCCCATCGTCCATTCTGCGGGCTTGCTCCACGCAGAGGGCCTGCCCTTCCCGTCCCAGACACGCACTTTCCAGAAGACCGCTTGTGCCGATTTCAGTCTCACGCCTGCATAATGGATTCCGATTGTTTCATTGGAGAGGATCTTTCCGCTGTCCCAGAGATCGCCCCTGTTCCCTGCCAGCTCCTTTAAGGATGAGGAGACGAGGATCTCGTATGCGGTCTGGAACTCTCCCCGCTCCCTGCTCTCGTCAACCCAGAAGAGTCGCGGATTGGGGATGTCGACGCCGAGCGGATTCACTGCATACTCACAGCGGAGATGTGCGGGTTTCAGAGCAGCGTCCGAAGTCGCCGGACGAACAAGTGTAAGGATCAAAGATGCAAGGAAGAGCTTCGGCAACACCGTGTTCATTTGTATACCCTCTTTGTTTTTCCTGGCTCCCTGTTGTCGGCCGCAAGAGGTCCGGCGTACGATGGTTATTCTAACTGAATCGCATTGTAACATCAAGTTGGGAAGCGGCCTGATGGCGCCAGCCTTGCCGTCAAAGATGTGCCGATTCCTTCGTTGGACCGCCGTTGGCTCCCGACGCAGGCTTATCCGGAATCGCAGGTGGAACCCGTCTGATTTAGCGGAGAGGGTGGGATTCGAACCCACGGTACAGTTGCCTGCACTCACGCTCTCCAGGCGTGCCAGTTAAACCACTCCTGCACCTCTCCAACCTGCCAACTTCCAAAGAATCTGCGGAGAGGGAGGGATTCGAACCCTCGATACCCCGAAGGGTATTCCGGTTTTCGAGACCGGCCGATTCAACCACTCTCGCACCTCTCCGGGTAAATCCTGAACGCCAGAAGACCGCCTTTTGCCGGTAAGCCTGTGAATTTAACACTTTGAGGGACAGCCTACAAGAAAAACCGTCAGAAAGCGGCGCGATCCCGCGGAAGGATGAAACCCTTGCGCTATAATCTTCGCGACACGGGAATCCCAAATCGGGACAGCGCTGACAAGAACCTCTACCCGCAACAGCACATTTTTCTTTCCTTGAAGATAAGCCCGTGCCGGGCTATCTTTTGTCTCATGAGAGCAGCCGCGGCAATATTCTCTAAAGACCTGTACAGTGAGCTGAGAACGCGGTATGCGCTTAACTCCCTCATTATGTTCGTGATCGTCACCCTGTCTATCATCCTTTTTTCCACTGCCGGGGAGACGGTATCCCCCAGCCTTTCTGCCGGGATTCTCTGGATCATAATCTTTTTTGCCGCGATGAGCGGCCTATCACGCTGCTTCGTCAGCGAAGAGGAACGCGGCACCGCGATGACTCTGCAGTTGTGGGTTAAGCCGTCTTCAGTCCTGATAGGCAAGCTGGCCTTCAACTCGCTGCTCATCTACGTTTTGAACGCTCTCATAATAGTCGCCTACCTTGTAACGATGCCGTCATTCGTCGTCAAGTCTCCCATGATATTCTTTCTGACAATCGTGATCGGGAGTTTTGGGCTTGCTTCCGCCTCGACGTTCATAGCGGCGATCATATCTAAGGCTAATTCAAAAGGTACCCTGTATCCCGTCTTGTCTTTTCCGATTCTTCTGCCGCTGCTTATCAGCGTAATCGATGCGACGAGGCTGTCGGTCGAGGGGGCGTCCTTCACAGAAGCGCTGGGCGATTTTAAGATAATGTTCTCGTATAGTGTGGTGGTTACTACGGTGGCAATAGTTTTGTTCGACTTCGTATGGAGAGACTAGATGAAAACGTGGGTTAAAATAGGCATCGGAATCTGGATCGCCGCAGTCATAGCGGTTGGGTTGGCGATGCCGATAGGATATATACCGGGTCTGGGTGCAAAGGCACGAATAATATACTTCCATGTTCCGATGTCGTGGCTGGCAGTCCTTGCCTTTTTCATGTCCATGTGGTACGGAATCAGCTACCTCCGGAAGAAGGATATGAAGTACGACATAAAGTCCTCGACTGCCGCGGAATTAGGCTTCATTTTCAGCATCCTTGCCACGGTTACAGGTTCAATCTGGGCAAGGTTCAGCTGGGGAAGCTTCTGGAACTGGGACCCGAGAGAGACGTCTATTTTTGTTCTCCTCTTGATTTACGGGGCATATTTTACGCTTCGTAGTGCTCTGGAGATAGAAGAGAGGCGCGCCACTTTGTCGGCGGTCTACTCGATAGTTGCATTTGTCACGGTCCCGTTTTTCGTGTTTATTATGCCCAGGATTATGTTCAGCCTCCATCCGGGCGGCGGCAACTCCCCCGCGCCTATACTGAACGCAAGCGGAAAGATGTACATGGAGGCCAGCATGCGTTACGTATTCTACGCATCACTCGTCGGGTTTACCGGGCTCTACATCTGGCTGTTTCAATTGAGAACGAAAATTGCAATACTAAACTATAACAGTCTCGCGGAGAATGAATAGATGAGCTCCTTATATACTTTCCTCAATACGCACTCGCTGTACGTCGTACTGATAGTCGTTCTCGTAATTTGGTTGGGAATTTTTGTTTACTTATTTCGTTTAGATAAGAAGGTTAGCAGACTCTATGAAAAGAGCGAACGCGAAAAGGAGAATATTAAATGAAACCTAAATATATAGTAGCAGGACTCGTGATTGTTGCCTTCGTCGTCTTCGGCGCTATCTCGTTTATGCAGAACAACATCGCTTACGTGTCTGCAAAGACGGCGGAGACGATGCACCGAACGGTTCAGGTGAAGGGCTCATGGGTCAAAGACATGCAGAGCTACTATGATCCGAAGACAAATACTTTTCATTTCTATATGCAAGATGATGACAAGACAATCCTTCCGGTAGTTCTCTCAGGGGCTAAGCCGAACAATTTCGAGATCGCGAATGACATCGTTGCCAAAGGGCGTTATGAAGACGGTGCCTTCCGGGCGACCGAAGTGTTGACTAAATGCCCGTCCAAGTATCAATCCAAAACAGGACCTCAGGCCTCCACTCAAGCAGCTTCCAGCAGCTTGAACTAAAAGAGGCACAAGAAACATGCTCGGCCGCATTTTGATCTTCACGGCATTCGGCGGTATGCTGACTGCCACGATAGGATATTTATATAACTTCTTTCGCGAAAGGGACTCGTCTGCCTCTGAACCAGGCGGCAACGCGAGATCTCTTCGAATAGCGAGGCTCGGATACCATGTCGGTGCAGTCTCGGTAATACTCACTGCCGCGTACATGATGGACTTGCTGCTCACCCACCAATTCCAGTACACGTACGTTTGGAGCTACAGCTCCTACCAACTTCATCCCCCTCTCCTCGTTTCGACTTTCTACGTCGGACAGGAAGGGAGCTTCATGCTCTGGACGTTGTACACGTCGATTATCGGACTGATACTGATGGCGTACTCCAGAAAGCACCATTACGAATCATCCGTGATGGGGGTTTTCTCTGCCATAGCCACCTTCCTGATCCTCGTTTTTGTAATCAAGAACCCGTTCGAATTTGTATGGCAAACCTGGCCCGGCACTGTAAAACCCGGGTTCTTACCGGCTGACGGCAGGGGGTTGAATCCGCTGCTTGAGAACCTGTGGATCGTAATTCATCCGCCGATTCTCTTCCTGGGCTTCGCTTCTACGGCGGTTCCGTTCTCGCATGCGATTTCAGGCCTCCTCAGGAAAGACTATAAGAACTGGATCAAGGTGGCGGTACCCTGGACGCTCTTCACCTCTGCTGTCCTGGGATTCGGAATAACCCTCGGCGGCTTCTGGGCATACGAAACGCTTGGATGGGGCGGATTCTGGGGATGGGACCCGGTCGAGAATTCTTCGTTCATACCTTGGCTCCTTGCCGTGGCATCGATCCATACCCTTCTCGTACAGCGGCGCACAGGCGGGTTCAAGCGCGCAAACTTCGTCATGGGAATGCTGCCGTTTCTACTTGTCCTATACAGCACGTTTCTTACAAGGAGCGGGGTCCTTGGTGACACATCTGTTCACAGCTTTGAGACGCCCAGCATGATGGTGTATGTCTTCCTTGTAGCGCTTATCGCCTTCTTCGCTATCGTCGGCTTCGGACTTTACTTCTACCGAGTGAGGGACATTCCGAAACTGAAGATCAATTATACGCTCACATCGAGAGAGTTTGCTCTTTTCCTCGGTGCCGCGTCTATCGTGATCGTCGCCGGATTTACACTGATAGGCACGAGCGCGCCGCTTATCACCGGCATCCTGGAAGGAAAGCCGAGTGCTATAAGCACCAGCTATTATATCAAGACGAATCTCCCCCTGGCCATCATAATAGCGACGATGATCGGCTTCGGACAGCTGTTTTGGTGGAAGAAATCGAACTCGCAGACCCTTTTGAGAACTATGCGTTTTCCGTTGGGCGCCGCCGTGCTGCTGACCGCACTAGTGGCGGCCGCGGGAATGCACGATACCTCCATGATACTCTTTTTCCTTGCAAGCGCATTCGCCCTGTTTGTGAACCTGGAAATCGCGTACAAGACGGCTAAAGGTAACCCGAGATTTCTGGGAGCATCCCTCGCGCACATAGGAATCGCATTTTTATTTATCGGGATAATCGCCTCTACTCATTACGACAGCCACGTCACGCTGTCTCTCCCCGAAAACAAACCCGCTGCGGCTTTCGGTTACAAGCTGACTTACGTGGGCACTTCCCCGCTGCCACACGGGCAGACGGCATACAATGTCATCGTGCAGAGCGGGCACAGCAAGTTCAACGCACCTCTGATAATGTACGCAAGCCAGTACAACGGCGGAGCAATGATGCGCCATCCGTATATTTTCAGTCTGGTTAACTATGACGCGTTCACCCATCCGGCCCTTCTGGCTTTCATTGGTAAGAATATGCTGACCCGCGACCTTTATCTGTCGCCGCAGGGTCTCGAACGCGAAGGTCCTCCGGATCCTCAGATGACTCAGTACGGGATTTCCATCCCGCTTAAGATGGACAAACCCGTCAAATACGGCAGGTATACCTTCGAGTTCACGGGTTTCCAGGTCCCCGCATCGGAAAGGAAAGCAATGATGGACAATCAGCCGTTCCATCTGAGCTCGATTGTCGATATCACCAATGCCGCCGGGAAAACGCAGACGATAATGCCGACGAACAAAATCAATCCGAACGGCGAGACGCAAATTAAAAGCTTCACAACGAAGTCAGGTGATAAATTCACCGTTCTGGACGTTCACGTGAATGACCAGACCAAGACTGCGTCGATAACCCTTGGATACATGCCGGCGAGCAACTCTCCGGACATCGCCCTGCTGAAGAATGCCGCCGAACGGGATCAGGACGGCAAACAGGCTCTTATCATCGAGGCGACGATAAAGCCGTTCATAAACCTGGTATGGGGAGGGGTGATCATTATGGTGATCGGGTTTATCGTGACCTGGAGGAGACGCCGCGCAGAGCTTCTGAAGGTTGAAGCCTAGTCCGTGTTAGCTAAGTTCGTGCATTTACAGAGAAGCCCCGGCGTTCCGGGGCTTCTTTGTCTTTCAAGCTGATTGTGCAGGATGCCCTTCAGTTCAACGAGACGAACTTGTAACCCGCCTTCTCAATCTTTTCTTTGACCTGGTTGACATCGAGATCGTTTTTGCACTGTACCTCTACAGTCTTGTTCTCATGGCTTGCCTTCGCCGACTTAATGCCTGACAACTCAAGCAGTGCCTTCTCGACGGTCATCTCGCAGTGATGGCACGTCATGCCGTCTACCTGCACAACCTTCTTTTTCACTCCAAAATTAAACATTTTACCCTCTTGGTTTTACAGTTAGAAACTCAGTTTGGTTCTTTTCAACCTGAGCGAGTTGCTGACGACGCTTACCGAGCTGAGAGCCATCGCTACCGAAGCAAGCATCGGGTTGAGCTGCAATCCTGTGAATGGGAAGAACGCACCGGCAGCCAGCGGGATCAATATGATATTGTAGAAGAACGCCCAGAAAAGGTTTTGCTTTATGACTCGTAAGGTCCCTTTCGACAAGCTGATCGACATCGGCACAAGCTTCAAATCGTTTCTCACAAGTGTAACGTTTGCAGCTTCCACTGCTATATCGGTACCGGTGGCCATCGCAATTCCGAGGTCTGCCTGGGTCAACGCGGGAGCATCATTTATCCCGTCCCCCACGAAAGCGACCACTTCACCGGACTCCTGCAGCTTCTTGATCTCGTTGAACTTTCCGTCGGGCAGGACGTTGGCAAAGTATCGCGTAATCCCAACCTGCCCGGCGATACGCCTGGCCGACTCCTCGCTGTCCCCGGTCAGCAGGTAGGTCTTCAAACCCAGCTTCTCAATAGCCTTCACAGTCTCAACCGAACCTTCCCTGATATAGTCGCTTACAAGGATCGCCCCAAGGATCTTCTCGTCGCGGGAGACATACAGCACCGTAGCCGCAAGGTCTTTCGTCCTCTGAGTGACCTTCTCCTGAAATTCACCGACCGGGGACGCTGAGTTCAGGCCCGAGACAAAGTCGGCTTTGCCGACCCGGACCGTGCCGGCCCAGCCTGAATCACGCAGAGTTACTTCGACCCCCTTGCCGGGAAAATTCTTGAACGCCTCCGCATTCATGGGTCTGTCCAGCAGGGCTCTGTGCCCGGCCTCCTCTACTACGGCCTTTGCAATCGGGTGCTCCGAACTGATTTCGGCATTCGCCGCCAGCCTCAGCAAATCATCTTCGACAACTCCGTCGAGCGGGATCGTCTCGACGACCCTCATCTCGCCCGCAGTAACCGTTCCGGTTTTGTCGAACACTACACTCGTTATTTTACGCGCTTGCTCCAGCGATTCGCTGTTCCTGATGAGAATTCCCATTTCCGCCCCTCGTCCGGTGCCGACCATGATGGCCGTGGGGGTGGCCAGGCCGAGCGCGCATGGACAGGCCACGATCAGGACCGCAACGAACGTCATCAGAGAGTGAAGAAGAACGGGAGACGGTCCAAACACGGCCCACGCTCCGGCCGATACAAGGGCGATTAGTATGACTGCCGGGACAAAAATAGACGCTACCTTGTCGGCAAGTCGCTGGACCGGCGGCTTCGATGTCTGCGCTTCTTCAACGAGGCTCGCGATCCGCGTAATAAAACTGTCCTTCCCTATCTTTTCCGCCTGTACCGTCACGGTGCCGTCCATCGCCACTGTGCCGCCGAACACCTGTCCGCCGGCCGTTTTTTCGACGGGGATGCTCTCGCCGGTCAACATAGACTCGTCAACCATTGAGAAACCTTCGATCACCTTTCCATCGACCGGTATCCTTTCTCCAGGTCTGACTTTCAATATGCTTCCAGCCTGGACTGCGCTCACAGGGACGTCTACTTCCTTTCCGTCGAGGAGCATGTGCGCACTCGAAGGTTGCAGCGCCATAAGCTTCCTGACAGCCTCGGACGACTTCCACTTTGCCTTTGCTTCCAGAATCTTCCCCAGGAGGATCAGTGTGATAATGACAGCGCTGGTGTCAAAATAGACGGCGGTCTCCTTCCCGGCAGAGATGAACAGCTGCGGCCATATTGTGACTACGGCACTGTAGATAAACGCCGACGACGCGCCGACAGCAACGAGGGTGTTCATGTCCGCAGTCCAGTGCTTCAGCGCCGCCCAGAAACCGGTAAAGAACCTGCTCCCCACGTAGAACAGGATGGGGATAGTAAGAACCATCAACGACAGGTCGAGAATAGCAGTAGGGATGTCTTTGACAAACGGAAATATGGCGGGAAGGCTCCCGACCAAAATCGGAATCGTCAGTGCAACACCGACAATGAACTTTCTCCAGAGTTTCCTGTATTCCCGTTCCCGCGCTTCCGTTTCAACCTTAAGCGCATCGATCTCGTCTGCCGTATCGATGATCTTGTATCCAGCATCCTCCACAGCCGCTTTCAACGAGTCTACGGTCACAGTGTCAGGTTGAAACTCGACGCTCGCCGACTCAGTCGCAAGGTTTACCACCGCGGCATCTACGCCTTGCACTTTCTTTAAGGCCGTCTCTACCCGCAAGACACAGCTTGCGCATGTCATTCCCTGCACGGGCAAGGAAAGTTTGATTTTATTCTTCTTTAAGTCTTCATTAATGTTCGTACTATTTCCCATTCTCTGAACCTAAGTCCTTCTGCAACACGACCTTGAAATCACCGAGGGCCGCTTCCTGACTGTCATTAGTCGCCAGGACTACTATTCTGTCCTTCCTGTATGCATCGATGACCGACATTACCATGTCTATTCCGGCCTGATCCAGGTTTGCCGTTGGTTCGTCGAGAACGAGCACCCCCGGATCGTGAATCAAAGCCGCCGCATATTTTAAGCGTTGCTTCATCCCCGAAGAAAATCCCTTTACAGCATCATCCCTTCTATTAAACAATCCGACGAACTTCAGCGTTTCAAATATCTTCTGTTCGTCGGTTTTCGGCAGTCCTCTGGCCCGCAGCTCGATCTGGAGATTCTCAAGAGCCGTGAACTCCCCGTAGAGCTCCAGATACGGTGAGACGAATCCGATATGTTTATAAACCTCATCCCTTTCTATCTTTCCTCCACCATTCGAGAGGACGACCTCTCCTGCAGTCGGAGTCAATACGCCGCAGATTATCTTGGAAGCAGTCGATTTTCCTGATCCGTTCGGGCCGGTGATGGAAAGAACCTCTCCCGACTTCACATCGAACGAAATATCCTTGAAAACGACACGTCTGTTGAAAACCTTCTTCAGCTGCCTGGCGGCCAGGATCATCGATTCCTCACCACTGCTATTTTGCCTATTATACTCTTGGAGCCGTCTGTCAATACATAAATATAAACACCGCTCGCGACAGTTTTCCCATTCCGGTCACGACCATTCCACAAGAAATATCTTCCACGAAGATAGTAAGCGAGGTGAGAATCACCATTTAAACTGTTAAGGAGTTCACCGGAAACGCTGTAAATAGAAAGACTTGGGCTGTTTAAATTCTGAAAGGGATATGGAATTCTCAACTCCTGGTTAGAGGGATTGAAAGGCTGGGGAAAGACGACGTCGCTCTTTGCCACCAGTGCCTGGCTCAGGATGAAAGGAACGAGTCCCCAGTTGGAATGGTTGGAGACATCAAAAAACAGGCAGTACCCTCCTGTAAGCTCGCGTACACAGGCAGTTCCCCCGCTCGAAATCCCGACTGAAAACGGGAAACTCGCGGTGTCGCGGACAGCGGCGGCGGCAAAATTGGTGTTTGCAACACCCATTCCAATTGTGTCGGGACCGTCGTTTACCTGATAGAAATATTCCGAAAGCCTCAAGGCATTGCCCGCAAAGTCGACACCGCTGCTTGAAAGGGCTCCAAGTCCGCTTATCTTCACTAACGGATAGTCTGCCGACTCAGGGTAGCTGGAAAACCCGTACTGTCCGGCCAGCACCGCCCTGTATCCCGTGAAGTAATTCCACTGAGTGAATAACTGAAAAGCGTAAGCAGGATTTACGCCTATGCCCTTGAAGGCATCTTCTATGGCAGGGATGACGGGTTCGTGCCCTATATTCTGCCAGATGGATTTCACCAGCTGTATGTTGTACTCATGCTGAATGAATATCCCGAAAACGCATCTTTCATATCCTGCATAAGTACCAGGCTCATAGAGATTAAACGGCTCGTTTACATTATCGAAGAAATTCGGTAGATATTGGTAGTAGTCCTTAACCCCGGGATAGACAACCTGCTCCATCCATGTGGCGGTAAGCTCGTAGAAGTAAAGATCATCAGGCCAAAGGCCATAGTTTCCGAGTTGGATACCGTGGTTGAATTCATGTGCGATCGTCACTTCGATGGCAGGTATTCCCGTCGTGTAAGTGGACTGATATTCATTTCTTATCACGGTCCACGTCGCAAATGTAGGATTAGTTCGGTTTATCACCGGATGAGAATCGTTCCAATCGGTATAGCCGTACTCTCCTGTCGGCAGGTCTTCCACATAAATGTCGTATTCGCCATTCCCGCCTCCTGCCGTACTGTCCGAAGCCGGAGGGGGAAAGCCGAGGGAATCTACCTCGACGTAGTAAACATGATCGCAGATGAGGGCCACCGTGTCCGCGAAAGCAAATGTGCTGTTCGGGATCGGCTGCCCAAGTTGATTGTAGAGAAACGGCTGGTTGCCTCCTGTAGTGTCAAAATGTATTCTAAATTTACCTGAAGGGCTGACTATGCTCGTATCGTTTGTCGGTCGGAGCTGAAGTGCAGCCTTGACTCTCATGTCTGCGCCAGGAAGGCTGAAGTAATGCGCGATGATATGAAACCCGCACTTGTTGTAGTTCTTCACATTGTAACTCTCGAACAGCTTGTTCACCTCGTCTCTCCGGCTGGAAGAAGCTGCCAGCGCAACAGACGAAAATGCCAGCAGAAGCAGGGATATCGTTTCAAAAATAATGTATCGATACATATGATTCGCGCTTATTCAGGAAGAATATGCTGTTCATTAGCGGCGAGACAGCAGTATCTTCAGGACGAACGCCGACACGCCACGACTTAACAAACTGGGAGCGATTGTCTTTCACAGTGTAAAGGACGACCGAGCTTTCCGCGTTATCGAAGAAACTGACATAATATGTTGAGTCGAGTGACGTGACCCCGAGGGTGCTGAGGTTTGAATTGCCGAAGGCAAACTCGCTGATCGAGTCGAGACTAAGCTGTCCGCCGTTTGAGAATGAAATACCGAATATTCTCAGCGTGTCGTTATTCTTCAGTGCAAACATTGGTGCGCCGGTTAGCTGACTTCTCAGGAATTCCGCATCAGAAGCCTGTATCGGCAAGCTGAGAGTTTTTCCCCGCGGAAACCGGGAAGAAGCAAACATCAGACTGTCGAGCGATATTCTCCATAACCGTAGGAACGAAAGCTGCGGATTGACCGTCAGTGCGGAGGCGACGTACTTTTGCCTTTCATCGACCGAGTAGTCCTGCTCGATGAACTCGTCCTTTCCCTTGACCGACTCGAAAAGAGCCACACCTACGGTACTATCAGGGTGCGTTATGTAAGCAGCGGCGACGACGGTAGAGTCACCCACAGTCGTGCCGGTGGCCACAAAGGGCAAGAAAGCGGTCTGAGCAGTAGACACTCCGACGCCCTTTCCTCCTTTCCCGACCGAGTATACGCTTATCATGTCGGCGTTGTCATATGTAAGTAGAAGGCGCGGGGACGCACCGGATGAAGAAATAGTCTGCGCCAGATTCGGTATTCCCTCGGATTGCCAGTCGACACCCGAGCGCGCATCCATGCTGGAGGCACCGTCGTAATACCTCGCGCTGATCCTTCCCGTGTGGTTCCCGACGATAAGGAAGTTGGAGGTATCATCGCCGCAGACGGAAAGAAACTCCGGATTCGAGCAGACCGGCACGAGAATGTCGGGGGTCTTATTGAAAAGAACCCGGCTCTTGAAAACCTTGATGTATTTTCTAGTAGGGCTTGACGCGACAAGATCCGCCATAGTGCGATGCGGAAAATAGAAGGGGACTATATGGTCATAATCCGACCCGATGCCAAACGCACCGGCGTAGCGAAAGGCTCTCGCCGACTTGTAGTAGGAAAACATAGTAATTTCCTTAGTCACTCCACTGAAGGCGGCAATGTCTTCAGTTCCGTCGCCGTCGAAATCGGCTATGGCGAATTGAGATATGGGCCCGACGGTCTTGAGCGTTTGGCGCAGGAAGAATCTGCCCGACCCGTCGCCCCCGTAGATGTCGATCCTGTCGAGACGCTTATATCCCAATACGATATCCGGGTAGCCGTTGCCGTTGAGGTCGGAGACGGCCAGCACCGAAGGCTCCGCACCGAGCTGGAAGGAGACTGGCTGCGTGAAGGAACCGTCACCCCTGCCGTAGAAAATCAGAAGCCTGTGATTTACCCAGTCGAGAGCTGCGATGTCGGGCACGAGGTCCCCATTGAAATCGGTCAAAACGAGGTCGCTGAACGGAATATTGCCGAGGAGACCTTTGACAGAGTGGGACTCCACGAATTTCCCACTGCCGACATTGTCCGATATCGAGATTCCGAGAGAGAACCTCCCGAAGGTTATCATGTCCAGATTCCCGGACGCCTCAAGATCCGCAGTCCTGATCTGCGTACAGTATGCATCGGTCCGGACTTCCTTTGAAATAACGGGTTGGCCATTCTTGCTGAAAGATATCAGCGCGACGAAATGGGACTTCATCAGCACGGCCAGTCTGGACCATACATCCACGACGGCTTTTCGGCCTATTACGACCTCCTTGCCGGCAGAGATTGCGACGGCAGTATCGGGCAGGTTTACCACGTCCGTCAGAATGAGATTCTCCAGGGAGTCGGGCTCAAAGAAGTAAATGGCCTTTTCGGACTTGGCGATTGCCGCTATGCCCATACGGCCGAAGAAATTGCCGGCTACCATTTCCCCAAGGGGTGCGATGGTCGCTTGCATCTCGACCGCTTTGAAGACAGGGTCATACGCCTGGGCCCGGCAGGCGTGAGACAGGCTCACCAAAAATATGACTTGAATTACCGACAGCTTATGCAATTGAATCAACCCTAGAATGAAAATGACCTCTACTCAATAAAGGGTCACTTCTATCCACCGGTTCCTTCCGACCAGAGCCTCCTGGTCTCCTCACGATGTTTCAGACGCTGCTCCCGCCTGAACAACGCCTGTTCGAAGCGTCTCACCTCGTCCTGGGATTCCGGAACAATCAACGCGGATGCTACCGGCTTGCCCATCGCATCGATGCTTACAAAAGTGAGGTACGCAGAATTTGAATGTTTCTTCTCACGAGTCAGCGGATTTTCCGAAAACACTTTCACGCCTACTTCCATGGAGGTATTGAAGACTCGATTCACACTCGCCCGTAAAGTCACAAGTTCCCCGAGCTTTATCGGGTGGAGAAAGCTGATCTGGTCGACCGCAGCTGTCACGCAAACATGGTTTGAATGACGGGTCGCTGCCATGGCGGCAGATATGTCTATCCAGTGCATAAGTCTGCCGCCGAGGAGGTTGCCGAGCTGATTCGTGTCATTGGGCAGGACGAGCTCTACCATCTCGACGTGCGAGGCATTCACCGGCCTCCTATCCTTTTCTACTTTTCCGAGACTCAAGGCCACACCTTTCTTATTTACAGTCTCCCGCGACACCGCTTCTCAGTTGACAGTCGTCCCCTCCTCACGATTAATGTTGAGCTTCTGCGCTAACTTGTTTGCCTCCGTCTTGACCGACGATTTCGGAAACGAGGCATAGAAATTCTGCAGCGCCTCCCGCGCTTCCTTCTCCTTGTGACGCTTGATGAGAACCTTGACCTTCCCTATAGCAGCTTTATCGGCGACGCTTGAATCGTGATACTTCTCCAGTACTACGTTGTAGTACACGGTTGCCGCCCTGTAATAACCCATCTCCACGTATAACCCGGCAATCTCGTAATCTTTTTGGGCAAGCTTGTCTCGGAGTTTCGTTATTTCCGCCGCAGCCTTCTCAGCGAGCGGACTGTCCGGATAGTAATCGATGAAGCTCTGGAATGCGTTTATGGCTTTGGTAGAATTCGACTGGTCGAGCTGGACCCGGGGTGATTGCGCAGCATAACATTGGGCTATCTTGAAACGGGCATCCGGAGTGAGCTTTGAAGAAGGGTAGTTGTGATACAGGTTTCCAAACTCGAACGCAGCCGTAATGTATTCTTTCATGTCATAGTATGATTCGGCAAGATAGTACTGGGCGCTGTCGGCATAGGCGCTCGCAGGATATTGCTTGACGACGATGTCGAACGTATTCTTGGCGTCTACATAGTCCTTCTTGTGCAGCAACTGCATTCCGTGATGAAACGTCTCCGCCGCACCCTGAATGACAAGCTCTTGGGTTGAAGAACATGACGCGAGTAAGATCGCGGAACCGGTTAGACCGGCGATTGCCAAAATAAGCCCTAATTTCATTCAAGACCCTCTCAAAGTAAAAAATAGATAAACTACTACTGCTGCAGAAGCTACGAACAGAATCGGCTGCAGCATCGTATCCAGGAAACTCCCGGAAACGACCTTGCCGCGAAGGAAACTATACGATCCGGATTCCAGCGAGGAAATCTGACTTTCTTTCACGGTATCTGAAAAAACAAACGAGTAAGATCTCGCAAATCTCACCTGACCGCGGTCGGCGACTTCAACATCGTATGCCGACCTGATAGTGCGGATAACATCAGAAGATCCGAATATATGTGACGTCACGGGAGCCGAATAAGACACACCGACGACCGGGACAGCGATCCTCAACAAAGGAATTAAAGGCGAGTCTGTTACAGCAACATGAAAGTTGCTTTTCAGCAATGCCTCAACCACTTTTTGCTGCACAAGTACATCGGCATCTCGCGAACCGAATTTCAGACAAACATATTTGACATCCTGGCTCGCGAGAACCGCTATCGTATTCCTGGCCAGAGTGTCAGCCTGAGCACAAAAGACTTCGTAGTTGGTTGGCTGCTTTGGCTCCGAAGCACCGACCGCCAGTAAAAATAAGATGACTGCATAAGAACCTAATGAAGTGGGATGCCCCATTACGCATAGATTCCACGTACCTTGAGGGTCTTCGCAACCTTGTCAATAGCAAGAATATACGCACCCAGCCTCATGGAGACATTGTATTTCTCGGCTGACCGAAAGACGTTGGTAAACGCTTCGTGCATCATTCTCTCCAGCCGGTGATTCACCCTGTCGAGAGTCCAGAAAAAGCCCTGGCGGTCCTGTACCCATTCGAAGTAGCTGACCGTGACGCCGCCTGAATTCGCGAGTATGTCTGGAACAACGAGAATTCCGTTACTGTCGAGTATCGGATCGGCCTTCGCGGTTGTCGGGCCGTTTGCCCCTTCGACTATGATCTTCGCCTTTATCTTGGAAGCATTCCTGGCGGTGATCTGGTCTTCTTTTGCCGCTGGAACCAGAACGTCTACATCGAGCTCCAAAAGCTCTTCATTCGATATCGAATCGCCCACGGAACTATTTGCAAGTGTTCTGTGCTTTTGAACCCACTCCATCGCCCTGTTAATGTCAATCCCGGCTTTGTTGTAATACCCTCCACTGACATCGCTGACAGCAACCACTTTCAACCCTTGCTCACTGAGAAGCTTGGCAGATACCGACCCTACGTTGCCGAATCCCTGGACTGCGCATGTAGCCTGCTTCGGATTCATTCCGCGCTTGGCCAGGGCCGCCAGGGTTGAAACCATCACGCCGCGTCCCGTAGCCTCACGCCTGCCGAGAGATCCACCTATGATCAATGGTTTCCCTGTCACTACGGCGTTCTCTGTCCGGCGGGTGTGCATGCTGTAGGTGTCCATTATCCACGCCATGATTTGCTCGTTCGTGTTCATGTCGGGCGCCGGGATATCCTTGTCCGGGCCGAACACGTCGAGCATGTTAGCGGTGAAGCGGCGCGTTATCTTCTCAAGCTCGACTTCCGTTAGCCTTGTGGGATCGCACTTCACACCCCCTTTTGCACCTCCGAACGGAATGTTCGCGATGGAACATTTCCACGTCATCCACGCAGCAAGGGCTTTGATTTCATCAAGCGTGATGTCGGGCGCGTATCGGATCCCGCCCTTAGAGGGTCCGAGAGCATCGTTGTGAATGACTCGATAACCTTCAAAGACTTCGATCTCACCGTTGTCCATCTGAATCGGAATTGAAACCGTCACCTGCTTGACAGGGGTCTTCAAGTATTCATAAACGCCGCGTTCGAGTTCCAGCATTTCCGCAGCAACGTCAAAGCGCTGCATCATCGACTCGAAGGGATTCTCCTTGTCTGCAATGGGAGCAGGCTCCTTATAAACGACAGTGTCCATAGATCTCCTGAATTTTAGTAAAGGTTCTTACCCGTTGCCAGCGCTTCAAGCCTGGCGATCCGCTCCTCCGTCGGAGGATGCGTGCTGAAGAGTTTTGCAAACGACTGTTTGCTCAATGGGTTGACTATGAAGAGATGCGCCGTTGAGGGTCTCGCCTGCATCGGCACCCGCTGAACACCTGATTGGAGCTTCTGCAGCGCACTTGCGAGTGAAAGCGGTTTCATCGAAAGTTTTGCTCCGCCTTCGTCGGCTTTGTATTCGCGCGAACGCGATACTGCCATCTGGATCATAACGGCTGCGAGTGGAGCGAGTATAATGACCAGCAGCTCACCGATGAAACCTGAATCATCGTCGCCGCCTCTTCCGCCGCCAAAGAAAAGCATCGACCAGCTGAGCATCTCCGCAATATACGTTATCGCGGTAGCGAAAGTAGCTACGATCGAAGAAACAAGGATATCACGGTGAAGGACATGTGAGAGCTCGTGACCTATCACCGCTTCCAATTCATCATCACTCAACATGGGCAGTATACCTTCGGTCACGGCAACCGCAGCATGGTGCGGATTCCTGCCCGTGGCAAACGCATTGGGCGTCTGACTCGGGACGATGTAGAGTCTCGGCATGGGGATATCGGCACGCGCTGCCAGGTTATGAACTATGGAATAAAGTTTCGGCGCGTCTGCCTCCGTGACTTTTTTGGCACGGTAGCTCATCAGAACCATTTTATCCGAGAACCAGTAGGCAAAGAAATTCATCGCAAGACTGAAAAGAAAAGCGTACGTGAGACCCGTCTTACCGCCGATCAAGTCACCAACAAGAAGAAACAGAACCAACATCAATGTCATAAAGAACACCGTTTACAGAGAATTCTTCATAGTTTCAAATCCTCCTTTAGCGAACCAATTTATCAAGCCGGATTTGGAGTTGCAAGGCAATGCGCGACCTCCCATAACCTGCCCTGAGAAGGCCGATTATGGAAATCACTTGAACCTTGGTAAGTGTCCTCAGACGCAGGCTTTAGTACCCCATAAGCTTCAGATGCGCCGCAACAAGCTCCGGATTCTCATCAAGAAAATGCCGTGCAAACAATCTGGCGCGATCAACCTCTTCGAAGTCGGTCTGACAGTAGATTGTGTCTTCGTCGAACAGTTTGGCCGATGCGATAACCTCGCCGTGAGGAGACACGACTTCTGACCCGCCCCAAAAATTGACACCATCTTCAAAGCCGACACGACCTGCGAAAGCGAGAAACAAGCTCAAGAGCCTGGCGAAACTCCTGTGCTGCTCGGAGTTGGCAATATGCCCGGAATGCTCCGGTGAACCGCCCGATAATCGGGTCGGACTTGCAGCTGATGCGAGGATAAGCCTGACGCCCTGAAGAGCCAGAAGATATGGGAGCGAAATATGCCACAGATCCTCACAAATCAAGAGCCCAAGCTTGCCGAATTTTGTGTCAAAGGCCCGGACTTTCTTTCCCGGAAGAAAGTATCTCTGTTCCTCAAATATCCCGTATGTCGGCAAATAGACCTTGTAGTGAACGTGTTTTACGACACCGTCTTCAAAATACACGAGACTGTTTCTGATGCCGCCGGCATCGTCTCTGAGCACTGCTCCCACCGCAACTGAGATCTTCTCGCTAAGGGACTTGAGAGGGCCGAAAAACTCGTCTCCTACTTTCAACGCCACTTCCGAATTCAGATCGCGCACCGAGTATCCCGTTAAGCTCAGTTCGGGAAAAAGAATAAGACTCGCCCCATTGTCCGAGGCTGACTCGGCGACCTCAAGATGCTTGTTAAGATTCCACTTCAGGTCACCCAGCCGGGGCTTCGTTTGCGCGACCGCCAACGTAAATTTCTGCAATATCCTATTCCTCTATGATATCGTTAGGAAGCTCGTTAGGATTCGTTCCGGAAGGTGGCAGCTTCTCTTGAAGGATCTTGCCGATCTCTTCGAGAGATAGCCGCAATCCGTGATAGAAATTCCTCTTCGAGAAGTGGTCAGACAACTTGCCAGCCATGTTTATCCAAAACTCGTTCGGGAGGACCCTAATGATCCCCTTGTCGGCCAGAAGCTCAAATTGCCTCTCGCTCACCAGGATGAAGACGAGGATGCCGGTGCCCTCATCCGTTTTCTTCATCCCGAGCGAAACGAACTCACGCTCTGCAACCTGCCTGGCGGTGAGCCTTCGCTCGCTCCAGTGTTTTCTATGACGCACGACGACCCTGATCTCGGCAGATGTCTTCTTTTCGATTTCACCGATTTGCCCGCTGAGCTGTTGAAGCTCCTGTTTGCTCAAAATTCTGTGTTGTATCATTAGTCTAGAGCTTTCCCTACTGCCGGCAGGATCTTTCTCAGCCTCTCCATGAGTTCTGCGAACTTTTCCGGCCGAAGTGATTGCCTGCCATCGGACAGTGCCTTCTCGGGGTGCGGGTGAACCTCGACCATAAGGCCATCAGCACCTGCTGCTATCGCTGCCAGGGCCATCGGAGCAACGAGTTCCCAATTCCCCGTTCCGTGACTCGGGTCGACGACAATAGGCAGATGAGAGAGCCCTTTGACGAGCGGAACGGCGTTGAGATCGAGCGTATTTCTCGTATATGTTTCGAACGTTCTGATGCCTCTTTCACAAAGAACTATATTGTAGTTGCCCTGCGACGCGATATACTCCGCCGCCATCAACCATTCTTCAATTGTCGCCGCGAGGCCGCGTTTCAGGAGAACCGGCTTCTTGGTCCTCCCGACCGCTTCAAGGAGAGAAAAGTTGTGCATGTTCCTCGCGCCGATTTGCAGAATATCAGAATAATCACTCACCAGCGAAACGGTTTCGGTATCTTTTACCTCCGTGACCACGCTCATGGCATACCTATCGGCGGCTTCGCGCAAGTACTTCAGTCCTTCCTCCTTCAGTCCCTGAAACGCATATGGTGAAGTCCTGGGTTTGTACGCGCCGCCGCGAAGTATCTGGGCGCCCTGAGACTTCACGAATTCCGCCGTCTCCATGATTTGAGCCTTGCTCTCGATCGAGCATGGGCCGGCCATCACTGCCAGGCCCTTTCCGCCGATGTCTACGTTCTTCAGGTGGATTACGGTGTCCTCCGGCTTGACATCGCGGCTCACGAGCTTATAAGGCTTGCTCACGGGGATGCATTCGACAACACCCGGAAGATTTGCAAACAGAGCCTGATCGACAGCTCCTTTATTTCCGGTTATCCCGATCGCAATTCTGAGGGAGCCCGGTATCTCATGCGGCGTCCATCCCATCGAGTATATCTTTTGCTCGACTACCTCGATTTGTTCGTCCGTCGCGTCCTTGTCCATTATGATGAGCATAACGACCTTCTATGAGTTTTTACCAACTGCCACCGGCGCCTCCGCCGCCGAACGAACCTCCGCCGCCGCTGAACCCGCCGAAGCCGCCGCCTCCTCCGCCGAATCCTCCACCACCGCCGAAGCCGCCGCCGCCGAATCCCCCGAAAGGAGGAAAGAACCACCAGCCGCTTCCGACTCCGCGTGAAGAAGCAGAATATCTGCGGTTCCCGAATAACATCGGAAAAATGAAGACTACCAGGAAGATGACGACGAAAGGTATTGCACTTCCACCGCCACCGCCCCCGCCCCGCTCCTTCTTCAGATTGGCGTGGAAAGTGCCCCCGATGAGCGCTTCAAGAGCAACGACACCCTTGCTGATGCCCGCGTAATAGTTGTTCTGCTTGAACTCCGGCAGGACAATCTCGTTTAATATGTAACTGGAATACGCATCGGTCACAACCCCTTCGAGGCCGTACCCGACCTGAATCCTCGCTTTATGATCACCCACATCGATCGCAAAGAGTAACCCGTTATCCTTTCCCTTCTGCCCGATCTTGTTCTTCTCGGCCGCAGATATGGAATAATCAAAGAGGTCTCCCTGCGGAACAGACTTGACGATGAGCACGACAATCTGAGTCGACGTTGTGTCCTGATATGCTTTGAGCTGCGAATCAAGCGTGGCCATTTGATCTGCCGTAAGCACCCCGGCCTGGTCCGTAACGAACTGAGTCAGCTTTGGAACATTGCTTTCGAAATTGTTCATCGACTGCGCGAAGACTACACGAGAAGTGCCGACCGACACAATCGCAATTAACAGAAGCAGCTTGAATATATTGGAATGACGCATTTAGAATTTCACCTTCGGAGCGACACTCGCTCCCTGCACGGCCTCAAAATAAGACTTCACGTGGAATCCTGAAAATGAAGCGATTATTGCGGAAGGCATTGTTTGAACCAGAGTGTTGTAACTCTGCACGGCCTGGTTGAAGCGCATCCGCTCGACAGCAATCCTGTTCTCGGTGCCTTCAAGCTGTGATTGCAGGGCAAGAAAGTTCTGATTTGCCTTCAAATCCGGGTAATTCTCCGATACTGCTAACAATCGCGAGAGCGCGTTGCTCAGGCCATCCTGAACCTGCTGGAACCTGCGGAACGCCTGCGGGTTGTCCAGAACCTGAGGTGAAATGTTCAAAGTCACCTTTCCGACGCTGGAGCGTGCTTCCGTGACCTTCTCGAATACATCGGCCTCGTGCTTGGCATAACCTTTTACCGTGGCAACGAGGTTGGGTATCAGATCATATCTACGTTGGTACTGGGTTTCCACTTCAGCCCAGGACTGCTGAACGTTTTGGTTAGACGATACTAACTTGTTGTACACTCCGAATCCCCATCCGACCACACCGAGAGCGATCAAAATGATTGCACCCAATATGGATAAAGAAATTATCGCTCCTCGCGACATAACCAACTCCTTTTGTTCGTACTAATTTAGACAAGGGGGGCTTCAAACTCAAGGTTATTAGCGTCCGCCTTTGGGTCTCAAACTGTCGGTTGCATCTTCCCCGCATCCAGGGTACAAGATGCAGCGGCAATTATCCAATCCGACATCCATACAATATTCTACAATTCATTCCAACATTCCGTAATTCCGATATTCCGCTATTCCCACGATGCGCTCCCCCGGACAGAGTACGAACGTCCCCATCTTCTCCCGTCTTGTTTAATCGCCCGTCAATTTCTAATTTGAAAAAAAAGAGAATACCTGATGCCTGAGAAACTCATTTTTGAACTGTCCCGCGAAGGCCGAAAAGGCTATACCCTCCCGCCTATTGATGTTCCTTCCGATTCGTTTTCCTCGTCTGTGCCTGACAAATACCTCAGGTCTGCCCCGGCGGATCTGCCTGAAGTCAGTGAGAACGAGGTAGTCCGTCACTTCGTCCGCCTGTCGACAATGAACTACCACATTGACAAAGGCTTTTACCCGCTCGGGTCGTGCACGATGAAATATAACCCCAAGGTAAACGAGAAGACTTCGGCGATGACGGGCAACGCAGATATACATCCGCTCGAGCCGCAGGAAGCCATCCAGGGAGCACTTGAGCTCATGTTCAATTTGGGAGAATTGCTCCGGGAGATTGCCGGTATGCCCGCAGTGTCGCTTCAGCCGGCAGCGGGAGCGCAAGGCGAGTTGACCGGGATAATGCTCATAAGGAAATACCACGAGGCGAAGGGCAAGGTGCGGAGCAAGATCCTGGTGCCCGACTCGGCACACGGCACCAATCCCGCCAGCGTTGCGATCAGCGGCTACAAAGCCGTGAGCATCAAGTCGAACCAGAAAGGCACGGTGGATATCGAAGATCTTAAGCAGCACCTTGATGACGAAGTCGCCGGAATGATGCTGACAAATCCGAACACGCTCGGCATTTTCGAAAGCGACATAGTTGAGATCAGCAAACTGGTCCATGATGTCGGCGGACTTATGTATATGGACGGGGCCAATCTTAATGCGATCGTCGGCCTCGTGCGACCGGGGGATATGGGATTTGACGTCGTTCACATCAACCTGCACAAGACCTTTTCCACTCCGCACGGCGGAGGCGGGCCGGGATCCGGACCCGTGGCGGTTAGCGAGAAACTAAGGGATTTTCTGCCGGTACCCGTAATCGAAAAGGTTAAGGACAAGTTTGTTCTCAATTTCAATAAGCCTCAGAGTATCGGCAAGATACATTCGTTCTTCGGCAATTTCGGTATGCACGTCCGGGCCTACACTTACATACTCTCGCACGGACCCGGCGGACTCAGAGGAAACAGCATGAACGCAGTAATCAATGCGAACTATCTCCTGAGCAAACTGCGCGGCTCGTTCCTGGTTCCCTATGACGCGAGACCGATGCATGAGTTTGTTCTCTCCGGAGACAAGCAAAAGGAGCGCGGCGTAAAGACACTGGACATAGCAAAGCGCCTGCTGGATTACGGCTACCACGCACCGACAATCTATTTCCCGTTGATCGTGCACGAGGCCCTCATGATTGAGCCGACCGAAACCGAGACCAAGGAGACTCTCGACGCCTTCGCGGAGGCTCTCCTCGCTATCGACGAAGAGACTAAGATGCTGCCCGATACCGTAAAGTCCGCCCCGACAACGACGCCGATTCACCGTCTTGACGATGCTTTCGCAGCGCGAAATGTCAACGTTTGTTTCAAGGAATGATCGACTTCACCGTAGAAGAGGAGACTGCGCTTCGTGACATCCTGAAGGATGCAAAGACCATCGCTGTGGTCGGTGCCTCGACAGATCCTTACAGGGACAGCAACACGATAGCTCAATACCTCATCCAAAAAGGTTATGAGGTGATCCCCGTGAATCCTAAATATGATGAAGTCCTCGATAGAAAATGCTACCCGACCGTCGAGAGCATCGGCAAACAAATCGATATAGTGGATGTCTTCCGCAGGAGCGAGTATCTGGAGGAGGTAGCGAAGGATGCCGTTTCCGCAAAGGCACGCATCTTATGGATGCAGCTGGGCGTCGAAAACGAGAATGCCGGCCGATATGCGGCAGAAAGCGGGATGCAGGTCGTGATGAACCGCTGCATAATGGTGGAACATAGGAGGCTGATCAGGTAGGTCCGGTCTCCGCCTCTTCCGCTCCTCCTTTCCAAGCTCCGCCTGGAAAGAGAAATCCGAGCCGCGCCTCAGAGCCCGCGCATTCCCTTCTTACGTCTTCTGCGGTTTCCTCTGTGCTGCCGGGAACAGGATGTTGTTGAGTATCAGCCTGTACCCGGGGGAATTCTTGTGAAGTGAAAGGTCGGTCGGTGGATCACCGACAAGATGCTCGTATGCCGCCGGATCGTGCCCGCCGAGAAAAGTCCATGTTCCCTTCCCGTAGTCGCCGTGAATATATTTGACTTCCTGCGTCCCTTCCTTCTGACCCATTATTATGACATCGGGCTTGATCAGGCTTTTCCTGAAAGAAGTCGTCTGCCCCATGAAGTTGTGAATCACGTTGACCTGATCCTGAGTGAGCATCGTCGGCACCGGATCATACTTTGCGGAGAACTTGAAAAGGGTAAAATAGTCGGTGGACGGGTCCCGGAACTGCACCATATCGTTCGGCGGATCGTTGATATTAGAGAAGCCGTAAACATACGGGTTTTCGATGATTTTGAAATTCTGGAACGCCAGACAGTTCGCGTAATCGAGTTTCTCCTGTGCGTGCGGGTCCGGAGGATCGCCGTCGAATACCGCGTCGCATATGTCCACGTGCTGAGCAGCGAGCGCGATATCGAGCGTCTCGGTCGCGGAGCACATCGCAAATAAGAAGCCTCCCCGTCCTACATATTGCTTTATAGCTTCGGCGACAGCCTTCTTCTCGTCCGATACCTTCTTGAATCCCATCTTGTGTGCTTCCTTCTCATCCATCGCAACTTCCTGCTGGTACCAGGGGGCATTACGGAAAGTACCGTAGAACTTTCCGTACTGCCCTGTGAAGTCCTCATGGTGAAGATGAAGCCAGTCATATTTGGAAAGCTTCCCCTCAAGCACTTGCGTGTCCCACACCTGGGTGAAGGGAATCTGGGCATAGTTCAGTGCCAGCGTGACCGCGTCGTCCCATGGCCGGTAGTTTGGTGGAATGTACACCGCAATCTTGGGCGCCTTTTCCAGCCGGACGACATCCATGTTATTGTCCGCATTCTGAACGCTAGCGTAGATCTGTGCAGCCTGGGCAGCCGACAACTCGTCGAATGCCACGCCGCGTATCCTGCACTGGGTGGCAAGGACACTGTTATAGTCCATCATGAACGAACCTCCGCGATAGTTCAGCAGCCAATCGACGTCGATTCCATGTCCCAAAGCATAGTAAGCTACCCCGTATGCCTTCAGGTCGTTGGTCTGCTTGAGGTCCATATATATAAACAGTTTGCTCTGAGCGAACGCGGTCGATGCAAACAAAACCAATATCATTAGAACAAGCTTCTTCATCGTATCTCCTTATGAGCCATTGCCAAGCAGCTCTCTGATAATTTCGCGCACTCTGTCCTGTAAGATCGAGTTGGGAAAGCGCGCAAGGAAACTCTCGTACTCATCGACAGCCTTCGTCTTCTCATGCAGAGTCTCCTGGTAAATCCTGCAGATCCTGAACTGTGCTCTGTCCGCAAATATCCCCGTGCTGTCCGAGGCCAGTTCCGAATAGTATTTAAGCGACTTGTCGACCTCTCCCATTTTGCAGTAGGCTCCGGCAAGATCGAACCGCGCGTTGTCAGCAAGAGGGACGCCCGGAGAATCCTTGAGGATTTCTTCCCACTCTGCTGCAGCTTCCGGGACGCGGTTAGAAACGTTCATAGCGTCGGCAGCCGCGTAGCTCTTCAGTGCTGAAGGATTGCCCCTGTTGTCCGTTATCAGATTGGAAAGCTCTATTGCCTCGTTTGCCGCATCGGACATCGGATTTGAAGTGATGCGGTGGAGGTAGTACATCGAACTGTCGTATAACCCCATATAATAAAGAGCACGGGCGGCCTGGTATTGGATCCGATCATAATAGCCGTCGTTTTTCTCGGTACTTGTAGTCAATGCCCGCTGTGCACTATTCAGGGCATCGTTAAACCTACCTTCCATAGTGTATAGCTCCGCACGGGTGAGGATTACCTCGTACCGATTTGCCGCAAGGACACCTTCGTATTGTGAAAGCAGCCTCTCGGCGCTGCTAAAGTCGTGAAAGTAATTCATCTCGATTTCGACTGAACTGAGCACCGCTTCGCTCACATACGGAGATTTTGAATACCTGTTTATGATGTCCTGGTAGGCAGCGAAAGAAGCGCTCAGGTCTTTAAGCGTATCATCCGTTGCGCACGGCCGCTCATCTTCCGTGTAAACCTGTTCGCCCAGAGCGCGAAGCGAACGTGCATATCCTGCCAGAGCCTGCGCTACGATGGCATCATTCTTCGACAGGTTCATTACTTCATGGTACGCGTCGGCCGCGGGATGGTACCCTCCGTTCGCATAAGCCTGGTCTGCAAACGCCAAAAGCTCTCCCCCTTTGGATCCGGAGCGCTCGTCCAGCCACTTGTACTCATCGTAGGCCGCGGGATAGTTCTTTTGCAGCATGTACAAGAAAGCAAGTATCTGCCTGTAATCTACATTCCCGGTATTCTTCCTTACCTCATTCTCCATTTGGCCAGTGAATTGCGCGATTGCCTGTTTGCTGGTGCCGAAAGAGCCGAGCTGATATTGTATATATGCCATCGCGGACGGCTTGTTCTCATACTTGAGCAACTTCAAAATCTCGCTGAGCGATTTTGAATAGCTCATATCCATGAAATACAGCTGCGCTATCTGTCTGATGAATGTCGCCTTCGAGTTTGTCAGGCTCTCGCCCTTTCTGTACACTTCGATGGCCCTGTCAAAGAGTCGGTCGTTCAGCATAACGTCGGCGACGGCCCGGTATACGTTCGGGTCCTTCGGATTCACAGCAATGGCCCTGTTCCATGCTATCGTTGCCGAATCGGATGAACCTCCTTTGTAAAACGCATCCCCGAGCTGGCAGAGAAGGACAACGTTGTTCGGTTCGCTTTTCAGCCTGTTTTCGATAAGCTGCTCTGCCTCCGGGTATTTTTTCAGGTACATGTAGACTCGCTTCAGGCCGTCGAAGTACACAAAGTTGTTGGGGGCGATCTTATGAAGCTGCTCGTAAAAGCCGAGAGCCTTTTCATACTCCCCCGCCTGTTCGAGTGCCTCAGCGATCCTGTATTTATTCAGCTCGTCGGCAGTTTGTGAAAACGCCGGCCGCGCAAGGCATACAGCGACTATCATCAATCCGAGATAGTATCTCTTCATGATTCGAAAATACTTTTGTGGTTGGTTATTAACAATGAATCAGAATTTACCGGAAATCCCCGGAAGAGGATTGGAATATCTTTCCCCTTCCCGGCCGCTTACTTCAGGTCGTCTTCGTAAAACTCAGATTTGCCCTTTAATTCCTTGTTGACTTCCTGAGAGCGAAGCTGGACCCGCCTGATCTTTCCGGAAATCGTTTTCGGAAGGTCCTGCACGAATTCCATCTTCCTCACACGCTTGAATGCCGCGACTTTATCCTTCACAAATGTGAATATTTCCTTCGCGGTTTTCTGGGACGGTTCGAAGCCGGGAGCGAGAATCACGTATGCCTTCGGCACAAATCCGCGGATCGGATCAGGCGACGGAATCACCGCTGCTTCAGCGACCGCCGGCGATTCGATAAGTGCGCTCTCGATTTCGAACGGGCTTATACGATAGTCGGAACTCTTGAACACATCATCCGCTCTACCGACAAACCAGAAATATCCTTCCTGATCGCGCGTCGCTACGTCTCCCGTTCTGTAATAGCCTCCCGACATGACCGTCCTGGTTTTCGCCACGTCGTCGGCGTAGTTTATCATCAATCCCATCGGCCGCGGATTCAGTTTAATTACAACTTCGCCTTCATCGGACTCCATGCCGTCACCGTCCAGGAGTTCGATGCGGTATCCCGGCGCCGGGCGCCCCATCGCTCCAAGCTTCACGATGGAACCGGGCATGTTGCCGACCTGCAGTGTGGTCTCTGTCTGGCCGTATCCGTCTCTGATTGTAATTCCCCAGTCTGCCCTTACCTTCGTTATGACTTCCGGATTCAGGGGTTCCCCCGCACTCACCAACTCGCGCAGAGCCTCGGGTTTGGGCTTGATATCCTCAAGCACCAGCATCCTCCATACCGTAGGCGGGGCGCACAACGTGTTCACCCCGTACTTCCTGAGAATTGCAAGAAGCGCTTTGGGAACAAACCTGGAGTACTTATAAACGAAAATGCCGGCACCCGCATTCCAGGGGGCAAAGAACGAGCTCCAGGCGTGCTTCGCCCATCCCGGCGAGCTTATGTTGAGGTGCAGGTCGTCCTCCTTCAGGCCGACCCAATACATGGTGGAAAGATGCCCTATCGGGTATGAGCCGTTCGTATGAAGCACCATTTTCGGCTGCGCTGTAGTACCGGAAGTGAAATAGAGAAAAAGCGAGTCGGTGATCTTCGTCTGCACTTCGGGCTTGTATGCTACCAAAGAGTTGTACGAGTCTTCGTATGATACCCAGCCTTCATGTTTTCCTCCCACGACCACCTTCACGAAGTTGCCTTCGACACCCTGGAATTTCTCAACGTTATCCTGCAGTGAAACAACCAGCTTGACCCTTCCCCTTCTGACCCGGTCCTGTATATCATTCCTGGTAAGAAGCAACGACGAAGGTATTAGGACGGCACCGAGTTTCATAGCTGCGAGCATGACCTCCCACAGCTCCGGCTGGTTGTCGAGCATCAGGAGTACTCTGCTCCCGCGATTGATACCCAGTCGCCTGAAGAAATTTGCCACTCTGCTAGACCTCTCCGACAGCTCCGCAAACGAGTACTTCCACTCACTTCCTTTCTCATCAACGATCCAGAGTGCCGGCCGGTCGTTGCCCTCGGCATAATGGTCGAAGTAATCGATCGCCCAGTTGAAGTCTTCTATCTCCGGCCACTTGAATCCGTAATAGGCCGACTCATAATCGTCCCGCCTCGTTTGGAGGAAGTCGCGTGCTTTAAGAAACTTATCAAGCTCGGCTGTCATGGTAATCTCTCCTTGATTTGATGGGTAGGTGGATGTCTATCTCAAATGCCGGTTGGTTTGAGATCATTTGCTCGGATTCAGCCTATACTTTTTCCAGTACCGAATAAGACCCGGAATGTTCATCCAGAACGGATCTGCGTTCTTATACTTTTCGATCATATCGTGGTCGAATCCGGAGTTTGTTAGACTGGATACGAGATAGGAGTCGAACTCCGCGATTATTGTCGCTTCATCCTTCCCTTCTCTCATCTTCTCTCCTACCCAGTCTGTCCATTCAAGTAACCGGGTTTTCAGCTCATCGAGATACGGGGAGACGTCCGTAGACTTCCCAAAGTGTGTCGGATATATCGCAGAAGGCTTCATCTTTCCAATCTTGTCGATAGAGCTTAACCAGAGCTCGACGTTTATGTCCGGCGCGGGGGTAGGCGGCAGGACTGGGCCCGTCCCGATCCTGACTCCGCCGACATCTCCGGTAAATGCGTTACCTTCCACGAAATACGTGTTGTGATGGGAAGCATGCCCCTGAGTGTCTACGGCTCTTACGGCAGTGTCTCCGACCGTCACTTCTTCACCGTCAGACGTCGAATGCAGTTTCTCGATTGGAATCGGTTTCATCGTACCCCATAATTCGTCCATGCGCTCCTTGTAAATCATGCTTGCCGAACTCAGAAGTTTGGCAGGATCCGCCAAATGTCTCGCGCCGTTAGGATGAACGTACACCGTGGCTCCCTTCTCGGCAAAGTGCCACGCAGCACCGGCGTGATCCAGGTGGACATGTGTGACGAAGACTTTTTTGATATCCGCTGCGTCGAAACCGAGTATCTTCAGGCCTTCGAGCAGGTTGGTGTAGACTGAATCCGGGCCGGACTCTATGAGGGCGAGCTCGCGGTCGGTCTCAATGAGATAAGAAGCTATTGTCTCGGGAGTGAAGAAATTCAAATCAATGGTATGAGCAATCACGATTCCTTTTACCTTTCGGGCTGGTACGTTTTCTGTTATCGAGGAGGTCGTGCGAATTCAAACGCAGATGGAATTTAGAGCCATTGTCCGGCGAAATCAAGCTCGGCATGCGCCAGAGATTAGAAGCTCCCGATGCCTTTTCGGCGGAACTCAATCTATACCAATGCGATCTCCTCACCCAAACTGTTTTGTCCCCTAGCACATATTGCGTGACTTACGGCCAGTATCCATACAGGGAAATATTCAACGTCGCGCCGGAAGGCAGCCCGGAATATAATGGGATGGTAAAAGCGACAAAGCTTAGGTACGGGCTGAAGCCGTACATCAACTCGCTGCCGGGAATGACCTACTTTGACGACTACACGATCATGCGGGCACTCGTCATGGATTTCGGAAATCACAAAAAGGTTGAACACATTTCCGATGAGCATATGTTCGGGCCGTCAGTCCTTTTTGCGCCGGTTACAACGTACAAGGCTCGCGAGAAGAAAATCTACCTCCCGGCAGGGCCTGCATGGTGCGTACTCGGTGAAAAGAGCTTCCGAGCACGCGCACACCCTTGGTCAACTCGTAAATTGATAAAGGGGCCTGCCTTGCGTATATTACTGCACAAAAAAGATGAGATGAATTAGCCACACAGATGAGTCTTTCTCCCCAGTTTATAAGAAATTTCTGCATTATCGCGCATATAGATCACGGAAAATCCACCCTTGCAGACCGGCTCCTTGAACGAACAGGCACGATAACCGAAAGGCAGATGGTCGATCAAATCCTTGACGACATGCCGCTCGAGCGTGAGCGCGGAATCACTATCAAGAGCCACGCGATTCAGATGAGGTATAAGAGGCCGGAAGGCACGGAATACACGCTCAACCTCATAGATACCCCCGGCCACGTCGATTTTTCCTACGAAGTATCGCGTTCTCTCGCAGCTTGCGAGGGAGCGGTTCTTGTCGTCGACGCATCGCAGGGTGTCGAAGCACAGACAATCAGCAACGTCTATATGGCCGTCGACGCGGGACTTGAGGTTATCCCTGTCATAAACAAGATAGATTTGCCGAGCGCTATGGTCGACGACGTCAAGAAGCAGCTCACAGACCTGATCGGATGTAAGGAAGACGAGATTCTCCTGGCGAGCGCCAAAGCGAAGATAGGCATCGATGAAGTACTGGAAGCGATTGTCAAGCGCATACCGCCTCCGACAGGCAACGCAGATGCGCCGACCCGCGCGCTGATATTCGACGCAAAGTACGACTCTTACAGGGGCGTGGTTACTTACATCAGAATTGTAGACGGCACTCTCAGGACTAACGACAGCGTGTTATTTCACAAGACGGGAAAAGTCTTCCAGGTGGAGGAGATTGGGATTCTCGATATAGACCGCGTTCCAAAGCAGGAGCTGGAGGCAGGCAATGTCGGGTACATGATTGCCGGTGTGAAGGAGCTGACTGAGACCCGGGTCGGTGACACAGTGATGAACGCGAGCAATCCGGCCGCTCAACCGCTTCCCGGTTATCGCGAAGTGAAGCCGATGGTCTTCAGCGGCCTATACCCTGCACAAAGCGAGCATTTCGAGGAGTTGAGAGACGCGCTGGCGAAGTTCAAACTGAACGACGCCGCCCTGCTGTATGAGCCGGAGACATCGACCGCTCTCGGCTTCGGTTTCAGGTGCGGATTCCTAGGGCTCCTTCACATGGAGATTGTCCAGGAAAGACTCGAGCGCGAGTTCAATCAGACAATCATTACGACCGTCCCTAACGTCGAGTATAAGGTGGTGAAAACCAACGGCGATATCCTATTGGTCGACAACCCTTCGGAGATGCCCTCCCCTGCCGAGATAGATCATATCGAAGAGCCATACGTGACCGCTCAGATAATCTGCCCCTCGGAGTTCATAGGAAACGTCATGAAACTGTGCATGGATCGCCGCGGGGTCTACAGAAATACGACTTACATCGACACTAAGCGAGTCGACATAAGATTCGAGCTCCCTCTCGCTGAAATCGTATTTGATTTCTTCGACAAGTTGAAATCCCTTACGCGCGGATATGCCTCGTTCGACTACGAATACCTCGACAATCGAGAATCCAATCTCGTCAAGCTCGATATCCTGCTGAACGGCGAAGTCGTGGACGCATTGTCTTCGGTTGTCCATCGCGACAAGGCCTACGACTGGGGACGGCGGCTCAGCTCTAAGCTCCGGAAACTCATTCCGAAGCAGCTCTTCGAGGTCGTTATTCAGGCTGCGATCAGCAGCAAGGTCATTGCACGAGAAAGTATTTCACCGATAAGAAAGAACGTTCTTGCCAAATGCTACGGCGGCGACATAACCAGAAAACGCAAGCTCCTTGAAAAGCAAAAGGAAGGCAAGAAACGAATGAAGCAAATCGGCAGAGTAGAAGTCCCGCAGGAGGCCTTCCTTGCTGTGCTTTCATTGAATGATGAAGAATAATCTCAAGGATCATGGAGAAGAGAAATTGAAGCATACTGCAAGAGCCCGCACGGTGGGACAAACAGCACAAAAGAAGAAGAGCGGCAAATCTCAGAAAAAGAGATTCAGAGATTCGATTGAAGGTTTGATCTTCGCGATCATCGCGGCCCTGCTCCTGAAAACGTTTGTGGTCGAGGCTTTTAGAATACCGACTGGCTCGATGGAGAATACGCTTCTGGTCGGCGACTTCCTTCTTGTAAATAAATTTATTTACGGCTCGAAGAGTCCCCAATATCTACCGTTCACGGATATTCGCATCCCTTATTTTCAGCTGCCGCCGTTGAGGTATCCTCACCGCGGCGACGTCGTGGTCTTCAACTGGCCGGGCGACAGGGACGAGGTCAGACCACCGGAGCCCGTCGACTACATCAAGAGATGTATCGGCACTCCAGGCGACACGATTCAGGTTGTCAACCGGGTGGTCTATGTCAACAGCAAGCTCCAACCATTTCCTCCGGGAGTGAAGTTTGACACTTACACAATTCTCCCGAAAGGGTACCCAAACCCTCAGATCTTCCCTGAAGGATCTGACTTCAACGAAGATAACTACGGTCCGATTATTGTCCCCAAAAAGAGTGAGGTGATCCACCTCAGCGCGAAGAACTACCTGAAATGGAAGATATTCATCGAGCGCGAGGGGCATTCGTGCGACCTGCGTGGTTCAACTGTCTATGTGGACAACAAACCCACAACCGAATACACAGTCGAGCACAATTACTATTTCATGATGGGCGACAACCGTGAAAACAGCCTCGACAGCAGATTCTGGGGATTCGTGCCGTTCCAAAATATCGTCGGCGAAGCAATGATTGTTTATTGGTCGTGGAATCCCGATATTCCGCTTTACGACATATTCCAGAAGATCGGCACCATCCGATGGGGCAGAATAGGGATGATAATACATTGACCGGAGGGCTTAAGCGATTGGACTGTGAACAAATGGGAGGAGAAAGAGATGGCTTCCCCAACAGGTAAGTCTATGAAGCGCAGCAAGCCCATCAGGACAACCCCCGCCGGAGACCGGCGCAGCGGAAATGCAGCTCGGCAAACCGGCAAGAAAGCTGCAAGCACAGCCGAAAGAGGAGGTGTGCTGCACAGGCTCACCTCTATGGGCGCGGGATTCATTGCACCTGTCACCTTTGCCCTGCTCCTGATTACCTTCGTCGTTCAGGGATACGGCGTCCCAACCGGCTCGATGGAGAATACAATAATGACAGGAGACTATCTCTTCGTCAACAAATTCATCTACGGAGCAAAGACACCGCAGAACATCCCGCTTACACATATCCATATTCCGTATTTTCGATTTCCGGGATTTGAGAGTCCGCACAGGGGTGATATCATAGTATTCGACTGGCCCGGAGAAAGGGACGAGGTTCACACGTCTGCCGACACGGATTACGTGAAGAGGTGCATCGGACTGCCGGGAGATACGATACTCATTGCAAACAGGGTCGTCTACGCTAACGGAAAGCCGATCCCTTTTCCACCGGGCGCGAAATTCGGCAACTTTACCCTTATTCCCAAAGGTTATCCTGACCCGAGCATCTTTCCCCAAGGGTCGGACTTCAACGCCGACAACTACGGACCGATAGTCGTTCCCAAAAGAGGTGAAAAGATCCATCTCGATGAAAGCGATTTTATGAATTGGAAGATTTTCATCGAGCGTGAAGGACACACATGTGACCTCCGCGGCTCAAAAGTCTTCGTCGACGGCAAGCCCACAACCGGGTACAGAGTTGAGGGTAACTACTACTTCATGATGGGAGATAACCGGGAAAACAGCCTTGACAGCCGGTACTGGGGATTTGTCCCGTTCAAGAACATAGTCGGCAAAGCGATGATAGTCTATTGGAATTGGAATCAGGCGATTCCCCTATATGACCTTCCGGACAAACTGGCGTCTATAAAATGGAACAGGATCGGAATAATACCCGGATAAAGAGGGCGGTCGAAAAGGTACCGTCCAAGCTCGGGGTGTATATCCATATCCCCTTCTGCGAGAAGAAATGTTTCTATTGTGATTTCTACTCTATCGAGAACCACTCACAGCGCGAAGAGTTTATCGCTTCTCTCGTCAAGGAAATAACGCTCTATTCTAATTCCAGCCCTAAGGCGGCCGTGGATACGATATTCTTCGGCGGGGGAACCCCTTCTCTTCTCGCGCCGACCGAGCTCGATACAATTCTGAACGCGGCGGCACGCCACTTTTCTATATCGACCGATTGCGAGTTCACGATCGAGTGTAACCCTGGCGCGGTTAACACGAAATACCTGACGGACTACCGAAGTCTCGGAGCTAACAGGTTGAGCTTCGGCGTTCAGTCGTTCTTCGATGACGAGCTGAAGTTCCTCTCGCGGATCCACAATTCCCGGGAAGCAATCACTGCCGTTGATGAAGCCCGGCGTGCAGGTTTTGAGAACATCAATATAGATTTGATGTATGCTCTCCCGAATCAGACGGTGGATAGACTCCTCGCAAACCTTGAAAGGGGTCTTTCATTGGACACGACGCATCTCTCTGCTTATGCTTTGATTGTGGAACCCGGTACCCCTTTGTTCTCGGCGGTATCGCGAGGAGAGCTCAGGCCCGCCGAGGAAACAACCGAAGCTGCCATGTACGAAACCGTAATGAATTTCATGAACGAGCGGGGATACGACCACTACGAAATATCAAATTACTGCAGGCCGGGTCGCCGGTGCAGGCACAATTTGAAGTATTGGAACGGAGATGAATATGTGGGCTTCGGACCGAGCG
The DNA here is from genome assembly GCA_046705025.1 of Candidatus Kryptoniota bacterium. Classification (GTDB taxonomy): domain Bacteria; phylum Bacteroidota; class Ignavibacteria; order Kryptoniales; family JAKASW01; genus JAKASW01. Next base: position 44,047 of record JBJKQU010000061.1, read on the forward strand.
CTCATTCTTATGTGGACAACACAAGATGGTGGAACGTGTCCTCCCTGAACGGATATCTCGCATCACTCGCAAGCAATGAGCTCCCGGTATCGGCAAAGGAGACGCTCACGCCATCGCAGAATCAGGACGAGTTCATCTTCCTGAATCTCCGTCAGGGGAGGCTCGACCTAAACTCTTTGCACGATAGATTTGGAATTGCTCTGGACGCCGGCTTCATCTCAGATCTTCAGAAGACAGGATACTGCAGCCTTTCCGGAAACGAACTCAGGCTCACTGCCAGGGGCTTCGTCGTTTGCGACGAACTTGCCAAGGAGATTATCTCCTCGCATTCACTTTCAGTCTAGACTTCCTTTTGGGACCAGGACCTGGGTTTGCGTGCCTCTGCAAATCTCGCCTCTGGAGTTCACGCCTTTTATGCTGCAAATGAATCTTTTCCCATCGATCTTCAAAAGGACTGCCGAAATGCTCACCTTTTCACCAATTCTTGTGGGAGCGATATGGCTTAGACATATTTCGACGCCCGCCGCGTCTTCTTCCTCTTCCAGGTAGGGCTCCACCAGTTTTCTGGCGGCAAGCTCCGCATAGTATACCAGGTGGAAGGTGGAAAGTACTTTATGAATAGTTTTACCCTCGAAGGCGGCCGTCATGCTTTTGTCTACCACAAAAGACACGGTTGATTGCGCACCGGCCCTCAGCCCTACTTTCAACTCCGCTTTTCCCTGTCCCTTTGACTCAGAAAGAAGTCTTTCACAATCGAGAAATCGTCGAGGAGACCCAGCGCCCTCTCAAATGAATCTTGTGACCTGACGAGGAATTCTCTATTGAAAACCTCCTTCTCATTGCCGGGAAGGTCGTCGGATGCTTCCGCCAGCATGCTCAGGAATCTCTGCAGGGCATCCTGGGCCTCGTGGGAGATCTTGGCTTTGGAAGTCTCATCGGATACGCCGTCCTCCAATAGTCTCTTCAACTTCTGAAAGCTTTTGGCGACGAAGGCAAGGTCGCTGAACAGGGAAAGCTTGCCGCTTCTGCTGCAATGTTCATACAGCATTCCGAGAAATTTCCCGTAGCTGAGTTCTCTACCGACTGTCGTGGCAACTAAATCCACGAAAGCCTTACCGTCCGGCTGCAGGCTCAATCTCCAAATGAAGGTTTTTTATTTGTTTCAGGACATAGTTTCTAAGCTCGGAATCTTCCGGCTGTGTTATCAGCAGCCTTCCGTTGCTGAGTATGGGTCTGAGAAGCGGGGCAAACGATCTTTCGACCTTCTGTGAAGCGAGTAGGACTTTGCGCCTGCCGGATCTTTTGTTAAGATACACCTGTTTTTCGCCTGAAAATTTTCCGCGCTTGGATACCGATTTCCCGTCTACCTCGATAATGTCCATTGCAAAATCGAGGACCGGTGCACTGCTTATGGATGTTCCGACTCCGTAAGCATCCACGACCTCATTCAGCTTTTGTATCGAAAACTCGTCCACTCCCCCGCTCACAAATATCTGCACGTTTTTGAAACCGCGGATATCGAGCTCCCATCTGACCTCCCTGCATATTGCAGCAAAGTCGCCGCGTCTCGAGCCGGGCGTATCGAGCCTGACGGCATATAGTCTCTTTCCTAGCGCCTCGGCGACCCGGATTGATTCGAATTTTTCGTCATGAAAGGTGTCTATCAGCACTGTTCGCTGGATGAAGGGCTCCACAACTTCGTCAAACGCCTTAGCCGCCACGACTGTGTCCTCGAAGAGTAAAATCATAGAATGCGGCATCGTACCGCTCGGTTTTATGCCTATGTCGTCCGCCCCGAGGAGAGTGGCAACGCCGTCGCATCCGCCGACATATGCGTTCCTATCGATCATGGGTGTTATCGCCGGATGCATTCGGCGGGCACCGAAGTGTACGACGGGCCGGGTCCCGGCGGCGACTCTGACGCGAGCTGCCTTCGTAGCGATACCGGATGCCTGACACAGAAAGCCGAGCAAAGCCGTTTCGTGTACGGCAAAATCCTGATAGAGTCCCTCGACCACAAGGACCGGTTCGTCAGGGTAGAATACGGTTCCCTCCGGCATCGCCTTGGCTTTCACAGGCAAATTGCTGAGCAGAGCGACAGCTTCGTCCAGGCCTGCAAGGACCGCCCACGGATAATTGCGAGGGAAACGTTTAACTACAAATTCAGCCTTAACGGTCTTGTGAATGTCTTTCGCGTTCAGAACTCGAAGTGCGCGGGCGAAATATACGTCCGTCACTTTTCCTTCTAGGATTTCTTTAGCAGTGGCAATATGAAAAGGCTTATCCATAAACTCCGATTAGTTTTCGTGATCCAAATAGAAGATTTCTGAGTCGGCATCATAACCGAATAGTTCGGCATATCTTCCCCAATCTACAAGGGTATCGAATAATCCTTCGGGTTCTTCGTTCGGGAAATGGATTGCGAGTATATCGAGAATCACCTCACGCTCTATTCGCTGACCTTCCACGTGTTTCAATGCATCAAGTATGAAGTGAGTCGTGCCGAGTTTCTTCAGCTGATTTTTGAAAAATTTCTTTCTGGCTCTGATTTTTCCTTTCAACATGGCGGTTCCGGCCTCGGTCATATTGATGTCGCCGCCGGGTGTCTCGACGAATCCGAGCATTTCCGCACCTTTTATTATTGAAAGGAACTCGCCGAATTCGAGTCCGCTATCTCTTGCCAACTTGTAGATGTCGTCTTTTCCACCCTTGTCTTCCAGTATTTCAAGAAGTCCGACAATTTTACTGACTCCCGCTCTAGGCAGGGGTTCAACGTCCATATACTCCTCTTTTTTAAGTTATCATTGCGAACAGATTATCGCAGTACTGATTGAACTGATCGTCCATCTTGTTGCGCGGATAGGGCAGGTCAATCTTGATATCGCCGACTATTTTTCCCGGGTGAGCGGACATAACCAATACCCTGCTTGCCATGGCGACGGCTTCTTCGATCAAATGAGTTACCATGAGAACAGTGTCCACCGGGAAGGTCTCTTCGGACCAGAGCTTAATCACCTCCTCGCGAAGGTTTGCGGCAGTAAGAGCGTCCAGAGCGGAGAATGGTTCATCCATGCTGAGTATTTTCGGCTCTATGGCAAGCGCACGCGCGAGCCCGACACGCTGCTTCATTCCCCCGGACAGCTCGCGTGGGTATGCCTCTTCAAAACCCGCAAGGCCTACCTGTTCAATGTAAAATTCCGCCTTCTTCTTCCTGTCCGCTGCGGAAGTTCTACGGGCCTCGAGACCTAACTCGACGTTCTCCTGCACCGTCAGCCACGGTAAGAGCGCAAACGACTGAAACACCATCGCCGATTCCAGATTAACTCCCTGGAGGAGTCTGCTCCTGTAGAACACTTGACCGCCGGAGGGAGGTATAAGGCCGCTCATTATTCTAAGCAAGGTACTCTTCCCGCTACCCGACGGGCCTACAATCGCGACAAACTCACCGTCCATTATCTCGATATTGATGTCCTCAAGAACCAGCAATGAAGAATGCTCACGAGGAAACTCTTTCATCACGTGGTCTACTTTTATCAGCGGCGCCAACTAATACTCGATTTTGAACTTTTCTGCAGCGATTTTATACAGTTTACGCCAAAACAGGCGATTTATCAACACGATGAACACGACAAGGCTGACCACACAGAGCACCATCATCGACTGACTGCCAAGCTGATAGGTCGCCTTGTCCAGCAAAGCTCCGATCCCAAGGACAGAATACACCGTCCCGCCGAAGACCACGTACTCCGAAACGATGAGTGCATTCCATCCCCCACCCCAGCCCGTTATGCTGCCGGTTATGAGTGACGGCATCATCGCCGGGAGTAAAATCTTGAACCAATATTGGTATCTCTTCATACCGAAAGCAGTAGCTACCTCTTTCAGATCACCGGGAACATTGCGGACGCCCGCCACGAGGTTGAAAATGATGTACCACTGCATCCCTGTCAATATCAGAGCGATTGCCGCCAGATTCATTCCTCCAAACGACTTGATAAAAAAGAGGAGGACCACAGGGAAAATTGCGGTGGCCGGGATAGACGCCGCAATTTCAATTACGGGCATCAGTATGCGGGAGGCCCGTTCGTTTTCGCCGATCCAGACGGAAACGGGGATGGTCCATAAAAGCGAAATCACGAAAGCAACAAGGAGCCTCAGGGTGGAGAAGAGAATCGCGAGAGGAATACTAATGGCGTCGCTCGGAAGAGGACTCCTAAACAGAGAATACATCCCTACCGAAAACTCAACCGCGAGGTAAACAGCGACCGCGACCAGCACAATCTTGAAAGCCTTCCCGGCAAATCCTTTGACACGCACAAGAGCCTCGCGATTGTACCAACCGCGAATTTTGAATGAGATCCGCCCGACGTTTCGCCGGACAATGCTCGAGTAGACATTACGCAGCCTGTCGGGGATTTCGAGGTGGAATAGTCTGCCTCCGGTATTTCTCCACGCTGAGAAGATCGCCGGCTGGTTTGCACTGACTGTGGAGACGACAAATTCGTATCTGAATTTCTCTGCCCAGATAGTCAGCGGGCGCCACACGACCAGATGAAGAGCTGTAATCAAACCCGTCAACGTTACCAGGCCGAGGACAAGATCGGAAACAGATCCCGCCTCTGCAGCGTGAAACAAGTAGCTGCCGATTCCTGCCAGTGAATAGTTGGCCTGCCCGACGGCAATGATTTCGCAGGCGGTAAGTATATACCAGCCGCCGGCCCATGACATTATGCTGTTGTAGACAAGCTTTGGAATTGTGGATGGAAAATAAAACTTACGGTACCTCAGCCATCCTTTAATATTGAGAGAGTCCAGTGCATCGATCGCTTCGCTCGGCAGAGTGACCATCGTCTCATAGACGCCGAAGGCCATGTTCCACGCCTGACTGGTGAAGATCAGAAACACGCTGGCAAGCTCAACTCCAAAATGGCTTTGATGGAACAGGCTTACGAAGAAGTAAATTGCCGCGGGAAAGAACCCGAGCACAGGTACGCTTTGCAGGATATCGAGAATGGGAATCAGAATTTTCTCGTATTTCTTGTTGGTGCCTGCAAAGTGCCCGAAAACGAGGGAAAAAGCCAGCGCCAGTACGTAAGCCGCCAGCATTCGGAGGAAAGAATAGAATGCAAGAAGAGGGAGATGGAAATAGGGGCCCTTCTCGACTTTCGCAACATGAATTCTTGGCCCGACCCCGAATTTCCACACAAGGATAAAAACGAGGATAAGAAAAATCGCGAGTACAAGGAAGTACTTTTGTTTTTCCTTCCCCTTCTCACTCACCACAGAATTCCCTCACCTTGGCCGCAACAGCCGCAGAAGCCCCCAGGTGCCTGTCCACGAAACTCTTGGCAATACTTCCAGCGTTCTTCCTGACTACGCTATTCTCGACCATCCTGGACAGGACCCGGTATGCGCCCGCAGAATCCTTGACGAAGAAGAGTGCCCCCGTCTGCATGAGTTGGAGAGCCTCATCCGACCGCTCGATCCGGGGGCCGGTTATCACAGGGATTCCGTAAACAGCCGGCTCGAGGACATTGTGGACGCCGGCTCCGAACCCGCCGCCTACGTACGCCAGATCACCGAGTACGTATAGCTGTGCCAATATCCCCACACGGTCGACGATTAAAAACGAAAAGTCATTATCTCCCGCCCCGATCTCCGACATGACTTTCGCCGCAGGAAATTGTGATTTCAGCCGGTTCACTTCCTCAGTGGTCGGCTCATGAGGCACAACCAAAACGGTAAGCGAAGAAAACCTCTTCGACAACCTGTTTAATCCCGGAGCGAGGACCTCTGTATCCTGATGCCACGTGCTTCCAAGCACGACGACGACCTTCTTGGATTTGTCAAGAACGAACGGGACATTCTTCTCGATATTATTGGAAGCGCGACGGCTGAACACCCTGTCGAATCGCGTGTCGCCGACGACGGTTGTAATCTCAGTGCCGAGAAAAAAGTCGAACATCTTTTTATGTTCCGACGTCGTGGCAAGAATCAGGTCCGACAGGCCGTACAGTTTCTTGAAAAAACTCTTCAAGAAATCAGCCCTTTGAAACAGCTTGACAGGGAACGTGGCATCTGCCAAAATGAGTTTTGCCCCGAATTCCTTGGCCGCGATAAGGTGATTCAGCCACAGGTCGTACCTCATGACAACGACTACATCGGGCTTGACTAGCCGCACAAATTTCCGCGCATTCTTGGGGCAGTCGAAAGGTATATAGGTAACCACGTCGGCATTGGGGTATTTGCGCGAATATTCGTATCCGGAGGGAGAAAAGAATGACACTATGATCCGGTAGCCGGCCTGTTTAAGAATCTCTATAATCGGCTTCGCCTGTTCAAACTCTCCGAATGAAGATGCATGGAACCAGATTCTCTTTCCGTCCGGCACTTTTGCCAGTTTATTCCGGAGTTCGATGAAGAGATTCTTCCGGCCTCTGAGGCCACGCCGCGCCTTCATGTTGAACACCGATACGGCCCCGAAAACTCCGCACATCAATGGTACAAACACATGCGAGTAAAGAAAGCGAGTCGTACTGGAGACTTCTACTACCTTTTGCTTAGCCACGTTTCCGGATCCTGTTTGTTCGTGTTCACCCAGACTTCAAAATGCAAAATGGATCCACCCAGAGACTCTCCGACGGTCCCTATCGGCTCTCCGGCCGTCACCCGGTCACCTTCTTTGACGAAGATGTCCGACAGGTGAGAGTACACCGTTCGAAGCCCGTTATGATTGTTGATGATAATAAGATTCCCATACGACGGCAGCCAGAATATCCTGGCGACCTGTCCGTTTGCTACACTCCTCACCTGGCTGTTCTCGGGCACGGCGATGTCGATGCCGTAGTTAAGTGTGACGGTCTTCAGCACCGGATTCTCATGTTCGCCGTAGGTGGCTACCACCTTGCCGCTGCTCACGGGCCATGGGAGGTGCCCCTTCAACGCGGCTACAGTTTTTGGCACGAATGGCGACGCGGTCGCCGCGTTTTCTCCTGCAGTGCCCCTTGCCGGCTTTCTGCGAGCTTCGGCAGCTATCAGGCCCTGTATCAGCCTCTCGAGATCTACAGCGGCGCTCCGTGACCTTCTGAGCTGCTCGGCGTACACCTTCTTATCCTTACGCAGCCTTCGTATCAACGTCCTGTGCTCCACGATTCTCGAAGCCAGCACCCTCTCATCCGATCTCCTTCGCCCGAGGTAGTCTTGCTGTTGCGCGAGCTGCCGGCGGAGTTCCTCTTTCAGGCCGACCAGCTTCTCCTTCTCAGAACTTATTGAACTCAGGTCGAGCCGTGTCTGATCGGAAAACTTCCTCAGGTATTCGTACCTTACCAGCATCTCATTGACGGAAGACGCCGTCAGTATTAATTCAAGGTCGTGCATCCTCCCCTGCCGGTAGAAGCCCCTGGCGAATTCGGCATACTCCGTCTTCAATTTGTCCAGCCTCGAAGTCGCTTCACTTATTTTGCTTTCCACTTCATCAATGCGGCGGGAGTTCTCATCCATCCGATTCGAGATCTCTTTTATACCTTGTCGTGTCTTCAGGTTTTGCCTCTCGAGCCGATCGAGAGCCCCGAAAGAAACCGATTCCTTTCTGCTGCTCTCGGCGATCTTCTTCTCGTAGAGCTTTATGTTTCCGCGAAGTGTCCTCAGCTCCTGCTTCTTCGTATTCAGCTTGTGTTTGTCCTGCCCGTACGACTCCGGCGAGAGAACCACGGCAACGCACAAAACCGATAGCAGAGATACGCTAATAAAGAATAACCTTCTTCGCATCAGCGGGAATATTGAAATCGACCGTCTCATCTTGATTCAGTGTGATATCCTCATAAAACAGCCGGGCAGACACACCGCGCCTCAAATCTTCAAAAAATACCCTTCTTGGAAAATAGCTGTTGTCGACGCTGGTGAAATCCGAATACCCGATCTTCAGCACAGTCTCTCCGTTGATCACCTTTTCATAATCCCTGGTGCGCATGTATTTGCCGTCGACAGTGTATTCCTCGACGGTATCCTCATCGACATAAGTGAAGCTGACGACGTTCCCGTTTGCCCGTGAGAAATGGCGGGCCGCATCGAGGCGGCTGAGCGGCGTCATCAGGTCGAGCAGCAGATCGGTGAAGGAATCACCGTTCGTCGCGACCATCAGCAGGTTTCTGAGATTCGCCTGTGTCGGCTTTGCGACGTAGACCTCATTATGCATGCTGTTGTAGACGAGAAGAGTATCTGCAGTCAGTTTCACCTGCATGACCTTTATGCCGAATGGACCGTAGAGGCTTACGTCGGCTGAAGAGGGTCTCTTGATCGAAAGATCGAACCTCGCGCTGTAGGCGCCCTGTCTAGTTTGGAAATTACCGTACCCGCTCGATGAGAAATATTTCAACGAGCGGGACTGACTCTCGATATTCTCGGCCACCTGAGTCGCCGAAATACCATTCATATTCACGTACGAAGTAGTCGCACATCCTGCCAGTAGGAGAGCAGCTGCGAACAGAAGCAGGAGACGGTTCAAATCTTCGCTTTCTCAATCTTTTCTTTTAGCGATTGGTTTTTGGGGTCAACCTCAAGAGCCCTCTTCCAATGGTGAACAGCCTCCTTCTCATTACCCAGTTTCTGGTAGATGTCGCCCAGGTGTTCTTCCAGCGTAGCCGGCGATCCGTCCGACGGTTTTCTCACCGACAGTGCCTTCTTTACATACTCTTCCGCTTTTTCATATTCGGTCAACTTGTAGTAGATCCACCCCATTGTGTCGAGAAAGGCGCTGTTGTTTGGATCCAGCTTGATGGCAAGTTGGGCCATTTTCAGCGCCTTTTGCAGGTCGAGCCCTCTTTCAGAGAGGCTGTATGCGTAATTGTTCAGAATGATTGAATTCTTCGAATCCACCTTAAGTGCCGTCTCGTAAATCCTATCTGCGTCGTTGTATCTGTTGAGTGCTTCGTAGACCGTAGCAAGTGTACCGAGTGCGTTCACGTCGGTAGGCCTAAGCGATACTGCCTTTTCAAGCGGTTTTACCGCGTCCTTATTATCTCCCGACATATTCAACGCAAGGCCATAAAACAAGTTTATCCTGAAATTGTCAGGGAAAATCTGTACGGCTCTTGACATCGCTCTTGCCATCTTGTCGTATTCGTTATTCTGATAGTAAAAAGCTGCGATTGCGTCCCAGGCATTCTGATTGGTTGAATCCATATCTACAGACTTTTCGAGATACTTCTCAGCAACAGAATCCTGGTTAGCGTACGAGGCACCGAGGCCGGCCATGAGGTATGACCTTGGATCGTGGGGATATAATGCAAGTAATCTGTGAAAAATCTGTTCAGCGAACGGAACCAGCACCGAATCACGCTGCATCTCGTCGAGGTAGAACTGACCGATAGCGAACTTGGCGTCGGCCCTGCTTGAATCGGAAGTGAAGATGGTACCAAGCAGGCTGTCGGCGTGATTGAAATCCTTCATGCGTAAGTATGCAGTGGCAGCTAGAGCCTTCAGTTGGAAATCCTTCTTGTCTTCCTGCATGAGTCTCTGGAGAACCTCAACGGCATCTGTATTCTGTCCCGTCTGGAGGTAAAGGCGCGCAAGCATCTCTTTCAGCTTTGCGTTGCCCGGATCAACCCGTATCATCTCCTTGATCATGCTGATCGACTTCTGGAACTCCTCGGTGGAATTATAGAGTTGGACCAGCTGCATCATCGTGGGAAGATCAGGTCCGGTGAGATCCAGGACTCTTTCGTACAGCTTCACTGCTTTTTGAGGGTCGTCTTTCTGATATAACTGTGCAAGAATCAGCATATCGCCGACCTGAGTGCTGTCGATGGAGACAATCTTTGCGAACTGAACGCGGGCACTGTCCAGGTTGAAAACCGAGAGATAGGCCTGTGCCAGTGTCCTCCGGTAGTTCACGTCAGTCGGTGAAAGATCGACCGCCTGCCTGGCTTCACTGATGGCCATATCAGATTTACCAATCTTGACGTAGTCCTGGGCCATAGCATCCAGTATCGCCGGTGAACGGTAATACCTGAGGGCATCCTGATAATCGAGTATCGCATTGGCATAGTTGCCGAGTACATCGCTCAGATTTCCATCTATGAAGTGACCCATCGCCGCCCGATAGTCAGCCCCGTGTACGACCAGATCCGGCCGCATCTCTGTTTCGGCAGCCGGCTTCACCGCCTGTTTAGTCGTGGAGCATCCGGATATTGCAAGCGCCGATAAAGCGATGGCTATGAAAGCAAACCTATACACAACTTCTCCTCTTCGGCTAAATTTAAGTTTGGATGGGATTCCAAACAAGAAAGGAAAAAAGACACGAAGTGAAATGTCTGTCGCGGAGCTAGAGAGTCCCTGCTATTTTCAATCGATTGATGGCCCTTGCCAGAGCGGCGCGAGCCCTGTCGATATCGGTTCCGGGTTCCTTCTTCTGTAGTCTCTCTTCGGCGCGCGCCTTTGCAGCCTGGGCTCTCTTGGTATCGATCTCTTCCTTCTTCTCAGCAGTATCGGCCAGAAAGATCACGTTGTTCTTGTTCACCTCGACGAAACCGCCGCTCGCGGCAAATACAGTCTCCTCCCCGGATTGATCGACGAACTTGGCTAGCCCGACCGCGACAGCCGACAATAGCGGTGCGTGATTGCGGAGGACTTCAAAAGCGCCAACCACTCCCGGTGCGGAAAACGACTCAACCGAACCGGAAAAGATACCTTTCTGCGGAGTAACTATCTCGAGATTGAAAAGGTTGTCAGCCATCAGGAAGCCTGCAGTTTCTTGGCCTGCTCCTCAGCTTCGTCAATTGTACCCACCATGTAAAGCGCACTTTCGGGCCATTCGTCGCATTTCCCGCCAATGATGGCCTTGAAGCCCGCAATCGTGTCGCTGAGCTTGACGTACCTTCCCTGTCGACCCGTAAATGCTTCGGCGACCGAGAACGGCTGCGAAAGAAACTGTTGAATCTTTCTTGCCCGAGACACCGTAAGTTTGTCCTCGTCGGAAAGCTCGTCTATTCCGAGAATGTTTATGATGTCCTGCAGGTCCTTGTACGTCTGCAATATCTCCTTCACCCTTTTTGCGATGCCATAGTGCTCGTCGCCTAGAATAGAGGGATCGAGTATTCTTGAAGTGGAATCGAGCGGATCAACCGCAGGATAAATCCCGAGATCGACGATCTGGCGGCTCAAAACGGTCGTTGCATCCAGGTGCCCGAACGTGGTCGCCGGTGCCGGATCCGTCAGGTCATCCGCGGGAACGTAAATCGCTTGCACAGAGGTTATCGATCCTCGCTTGGTAGACGTGATGCGTTCCTGCAGTGCTCCCATTTCAGTGGCAAGTGTCGGCTGGTAGCCCACGGCAGAAGGCATGCGGCCCAGGAGGGCAGAAACCTCGGAACCGGCCTGAGTAAATCTGAAAATGTTGTCTATGAACAGAAGGACGTCCTTCCCTTCCGAGTCGCGGAAATATTCGGCAAGTGTCAGAGCAGTCAGCCCAACTCGCTGGCGCGCTCCTGGCGGTTCATTCATCTGGCCGAAAACAAGCGCGGTCTTCCCGATGACCCCCGATTCATTCATCTCCAGCCAGAGGTCGTTCCCCTCGCGCGTTCTCTCGCCCACACCGCCGAAGACAGAATAGCCGCCGTGCTGTGTCGCTATGTTGTGAATCAGCTCCTGGATAATCACCGTCTTTCCGACACCCGCTCCCCCAAACAGCCCCGTCTTTCCTCCTCTCGAATACGGCTCGAGCAAGTCGATCACCTTGATCCCGGTCTCGAACATCTCCTGGTTTGTGCTCAGTTCGTCGAACTTCGGCGCGGGCCGATGAATCGGATAGTCTTCCTTTGCATCAAGAGGGCCCTGTCCGTCGATCGGCTTACCGATGACGTTCACCATCCTACCGAGAATGCCGGGGCCGACCGGCACGGTAATCGGGCCGCCCGTATCGTACACCGTCATTCCGCGCACGAGTCCGTCTGTCGAGTCCATTGCAACGGCTCTTACCGTGTCTTCACCGAGGTGCTGCTGAACCTCTACTACCAGGGTCTCGTCTTCACCGCTGATGTTCTTCCTGGGAATGTTTAGTGCGTTCAGAATATTCGGCAGGCCGCCCTTTTCGAATGCGACGTCCAGCACAGGTCCGATAATCTGTACAATCTTTCCTTCGTTCATAGGCTTTTGTTTTTTTGTGTTCGGTTAATATAGAAGCCAGACCGTACATATTCAATTGCAAAATTCTCCCTGTTACCGCCGTGTTGCCGACGCACCCGGACCGGCCTCATAACGTGAAAATCTTTTCATTTCATTTTAATTGCCGATTCATACGCCGGCTGCAATATTGTACGCAGAAAAAAGGAGAACTGAAAAATGGCTGAGTTAATAAAAAGAAAACTAGTTTATGGAATCGGGGCTCTGGGGCTAATTAGCGCTCTGTTCATACTCACAATGGGGTTAACGTACGGAAAAATAGGCGGGACTCACAAGTATGTGAAACTCGGTTCGGAGAAGCCGCCCATAACAAAAATGGCCCCGTCGGTTCAGGAATTGAGCAACGCCTTTATTTCAGTGGCGAAGGCTGTTACTCCTGCGGTGGTTCAAATTAGAGTCACGTCCACCCCGCAGGCGGTAAACGTGCCGAACGGCGGGCAATCTCAAAACGGGAACATTTTCAAGTTCTTTTTCGGACCGAACTTCCCATTTCATAATTTCAACATGCCTAATCCTAAACCGCAACCTGAGGAGGCTCTAGGCTCGGGGATAATAGTAAGCCCTGAGGGTTACATAATCACGAACAATCACGTCGTGCAGGGTGCGGACCACGACGGAATCAAAGTCACGCTGTTGAACAGAAAGTCCTATCACGCAAAGCTGATCGGGCGGGACCCAACTACCGACATAGCCGTGATTAAAATTGACGGTCACGACCTGCCGTATGTCTCACTAGGGAATTCCGACAGTGCACATGTCGGAGAATGGGTCGTTGCAATCGGCAATCCGTTCGGACTGGACTATACAGTCACTCAGGGAATCATTAGTGCGCTCGGCAGAAACATCGGCATAATACGCAGCAAGTACGGCATCGAGGATTTCATCCAGACTGATGCCGTGATTAATCCCGGAAACAGCGGCGGCCCGCTGGTGAATCTGCGCGGACAGGTTGTCGGAATAAACACCGCAATTGCAACCAACACGGGTTCGTACGAAGGATACGGATTTGCCATCCCGATTAATATCGCGAAAGAGGTCGCAGAGGATATTATTGAACACGGCAAGGTAATAAGACCTTACATCGGTGTCGAGATACAGGATGTCGACCAGACGATGGCCAAGGCTCTCGGAATGCACAGCGCGCATGGCGCCATAGTACAATCAGTTGAGAGCAGTTCACCCGCCGAGAAAGCCGGAATTAAGGCAGGAGACGTAATACTGAAGTTCGACGGCGCAGAAGTCGAACGCGCCAACCAGCTGCAGGCTCTCGTCGCATCGAAACAACCCGGCGATAAGGTCAATGTAGAGGTCCTTCACAACGGCAAGAAAGAGGAAAGGACGGTAGTGTTGAAAGCAAGAAGCGGAGGGCAATTCGCGGTCAATAACGCTTCCTCAACTTCTTCATCGGCTGATCTGAGTTCTCTCGGGCTGTCGGTGCAGAATGCCAGCAAGGATACTCTGACGAAATACGGCAAAAAGTACGGTGTCCTGGTTGCCAATGTCGCGCCCGGCAGCGAGGCGGATAATCGCGGCATACAGAGCGGGGATCTGATTACCAGCGTAGACAACCAACCGGTAAAGAACACGAGCGAACTCCAGAAAATAGTGAAAGCTCACAAACCCGGCGACGCACTCTTGTTCAGGGTCACGACCCCTTCGAAGGTAAGCGCGTTCCTGGCACTCGAAATTCCAAAGAAGTAGATTTTGCTCCACTCCCCCAATAAGATGAAGGCGGTCAGCCCAACGGCGGCCGCCTTCTCTTTTTCACCACTGCGAAACTCGAAGCCCTCTCATCAACAGTCCCCTTCCGCCAACGGCCAGTCTCAATTAAGCCTTTCCTCATCCCTCTTCTGTGGATGCGGAAGCGACTTTACCGTATTCGTCACAAATCTTCCTGAGGTAATCGAATGCATACAGCCCGGTGTTGTGCCCGTCCACCCATGTCAACGCTATCGCATAGTTGCCCACTATCTCCGCAGACTTCAGATTGTATTTGCCCGGCGTGAGCACGGGCAGCGGAGACGGCTTGTAATCATGCCAGAGCACAGATTCTCCTGCACATGATGCGCACGGACACCTGTCGCGAAGATACTTCATGGTGAGTGTGAACGCACTGCCGTCGTCCCACTTTATAAAAATCTCGTTATCGTTCAGCTTCTTGAATTCTGCCGGGTACATTCTCAGCTCCCTGATATATGGATGAGCTGCCCGCCTGCTCGGGCAGGCAGCTCGGGTGTCTTACTTTTTCCAGTTTTTCCTGTGAAGCATCGCCAGTTCTTCCATCACTTGCTTCGCATGAATCTTCGGGTCCACGTTTTCATAGATCTTCACAATCCTTCCCCGGGGATTGATGATGAAGGTGGTCCTGTTTGCCATCTTCCATTTCGCATTATAGTCTCCGTATTCACTTACCACTTTGTGATGGGGATCGGCAAGCAAAAGGAAGTCCAGACCATACTTCTTGATGAAAGCGTCGTGGGACTTTACAGTCTGAACGCTGACGCCGATCACCTTTGCACCGTCCTTCGTGATGGTTGAAATGTGATCTCTGAAATTGCACGCTTCCGTCGTGCAGCCGGGGGTCTCATCCTTCGGGTAGAAGTACAAGACGACATACCTGCCTCTATATTCCTTCAAGGAATGCATGTGGCCGTCGCTTCCCTTCAGGGTGAAGTTCGGGGCCATCTCTCCGACCTTGAGGGTGATCTTGGCGCTGGCACTGACCGTAATGCCCAGCAATATCGCCAACAAGGGCGCTATGGATCTTCTGAACATTTCTTCCTCCTCTTTATTTGAAAAACAGATGACATAGTTTTTGGTTTAAATCGAACCCGAAAAAGTCATCTCCGTTGAAGTCGAAATCGGCTTTGCTCTCGTACCCAAGCCAATTCCAGTTTTCGACGACTTTCGCTCGTTCGTCCGGCCGAAGCTCGTTGAACTCAATAACACAGTTGGAGAACTCTGGGTGCCCGTCATATTTGTCGGGATTCACGACGGCGAAGACTCTCCTGGTGGATTTGAGCTCGTCCAGCAATTCAGGGGATACGCCTGCAACGGCTGCTTCCACATCGCCGTTAGTCAGTCTTACCAGGTGAGTTTTTACGAAGCTTCCCTCGTCAAAGACGTCAAGAAAAGCCGTGGGAGCTATACGCGAGACTTTCAGAAGGAAATCAAGAACGAGAAAGGCGTTGAACTCGTTATCGGCAACTCTCGTGAAACCGCTGGCAATCATGCCGTCCTCGTAGCCGCCGCGTTTCACTATGATCAGCCCTTTCGCTTCCAGCTCGTTTATCATCTCCACCTCGGAATAGCCCGCCTTCCTGAGCTCCGAGAATTTTCTCCGTATCTCTGCAACATTTCTCCCTGCTGAATCGTAATTGGGAAACACGAAAAACCGCCTGAGGTCGATCTTCCCTCCCGTCCAGAAGAATTCCGAGTTGTACCAGTTCTGAAGTGAGCGTATCTCGTCCCATTCTTCGTCGGAAATGAAATTGTCACCGTCGTCGGGTATTCGATAGAATATTTTTCGTGCCATGTTATTTCTTCAATAAGCTTTCTACATATTTTGCGATCATGTCTGTCTCGATATTCACTTCGCTCCCGACACGGAGGAATTTGAATGCAGTATTGTCGAAAGTGTGAGGTATTATCGCGACGCGAAAACCGTCGGTCAGCTTTTCCGCAACGGTCAGGCTCACTCCGTTTATCGCGATGCTCCCGACAGGGACAACATACCTCATCAAGCTTCGAGGTATCCTGAACCTGAACATCCTGCTTAAAGGCAATTTCTCAATCGAAACCACTTTGCCGGTCGCATCCACATGTCCCTGGACGATATGGCCGCCGAGTCTGCTGTTCAGGCTCGCCGCCCTCTCCAGATTCACGGAGTCGCCCGGCTTGCAGCTGCCAAGAGTGGTCTTTTTTATCGTCTCTTCCACTGCCTCAACTGCAATTCTGCCTTTGTTCCTCTCAACAATAGTCAGACAAACTCCGTTCACCGCCAGACTGTCTCCAATCTTCAAATCACCCAGGACAGATCTGCATTTTATGCGAAATTCCCTCGCTCCCTTGCCGGAACCTCTTATTTCTTCTATAGTTCCCATTTCTTCAATGATTCCCGTAAACACTATTCACCCTCCTGAATACTTATGATGGACATCTTGCGCACACATGGACTTCACTTGAAATATCCTGTTATCATTAAATCGCATCCGACCTGCCGGATCTCCATGCGATCGACTTCGACGGCATCAGTCAGACGATTCAGTTGAATTCCATCTGAAAAGGTTTTCCCGCTCCCCATTATCTTAGGAGCGACAAACACATGAAGCTTGTCTGCCATCCCCGGTCTTATGAACTGAGAAAACACATCGGCCCCTCCCTCGACCATAACGGAGGCTATTCCAAGTTCAGCGATGCGCTTGAGTACCACGCGTGTTGAAAGTCTGCCGCTCGAGTCGCCCCTCAACGGAATCAGCTCCACTCCCTTTGCCGTCAGCCCATTGATTTTCGCCTGTACCTTTGCGGTCTTCTTCAATGAAGAAGCGTAAAACACTATTGTCCTGCCGCCTCCGAAGACCCTGGAATCCGGCGGCGAAGAGAGAACTCCGTCGAGGACTATCCTGACCGGCGACCTGCCTTCAACGAGGCGCACGGTCAGTTCGGGGTTGTCTTCGCGGACAGTCCCTGCTCCCACGAGAACGGCGTCGTAGCAGGCTCGAAGTTCGTGTACCAGCTTGAGCGAGTCCTGAGATGTTATATATTTCGATCTGCCGTTTCGTAAGGCTATTTTCCCGTCGAGCGACTGGGCTATCTTCAGGACAACAAGCGGCAGCTTTTTCGTTATCGATTTCTCAAACGCCTCGTTGAGCCTTCGGGCTTCCCGCTCGAGCAAACCGACTTCTACCTCAATTCCGGCCTCGCGAAGTTTCTTCAGTCCATTCCCGTTGACTATCGGGTTGGGATCGAGCATACCGACATGTACTATTTTGACGCGTCTCTTGATGAGGAGGTCGGCGCAGGGCGGGGTTTTACCGAAGAAGCTGCAGGGCTCCAGGTTCACGAAAACTTCCGCTCCCTCGACGTCTTCGGTTGCCGAGTTGACGGCATTAACTTCCGCGTGAGCTTGCCCGAATTTCTGGTGATACCCTTCGCCGATTATTCTTCCGTCCTTCACGATGACGCATCCGACCATCGGATTAGGGCTGACGCTGCCTCTCCCTTTCTCAGCAAGCCTGATGCATCTAAGCATCAGCTCTTCATTCGTAAACATAGGCAGCTACTTCATAGTGAGCGTGATTTTCTGACCGATCCGGGTTTTCAGAGATCTGGAAGCATTTCCGAGATTGATTGCGAGTTCGAGAAGGCCGCTGCTCCCTCTCACTCCGACTACCGACTTGCTTTGCGAAGCGGCGTAGGACAGATAGAACCTGGAGACTATTCTCGATCCCACTTTCACGCTTGATCCCTTCTCCAACAGCGAATCGCTCCAAAGGAAATTCGTAAGGACGTTGCCGAATCTGTCCTGATAAACAACCATTCCCTCGTTCCTGCCCGGGCTGACGGTTTTGTAAAACCGTTCAACGTCCGGATAGACAAACCTCTCTCCGAATTCACTCAGCCGCGTCCCTCGGGACAAGTAGGCCCCTACGGGGGCGAATATGTCTCTGCCGTGAAAAGTGCTGCTGACATTCTTAAGAAAGAACCTTGGGTTCGTTACGTAATAATATTCCTTTTCATTCGCTTCGGCTGCGACATAATCGAGCAGGCCGTTATCCGGAGCGACAAAAGTCTGGCCGTCGATCTTTCCGCAGATGATCTTCCGGTCGGTGCCGACCCCGGGATCGACTACATTGACAAAGACAGCATCCTCCTGAAAGAAGTTCCGTGATGCCCAAAGGACAAAAGCCGCCTGCTGGACGCTCTGTCTCTCGATTTCGTGCGTCAGGTCGACGATATGGACAACGGGGTTTATCGAAGCGATCACTCCTTTCATTACCCCGACGAAATAGTCTTTGTTACCGAAATCAGTGAGGAGGACGATCAGAGACATTACAGCTTCACGGCGCTTTCTCGCTTCGCAGAAGCATAGGACGCATCGACCAGGTTCATGACATTGCACATCTGGCCAATTGTGGGGACATCCGTCTTGACTCCGGTCAGCGACCGGACAAAGTTTGCAAGCTCTGTTTCGTAACTTCGCTTGAATACGTTCTCGAATCTGGAGTTCTGCACCGGTGTCAGGCTGACGAGCTCATCCTTCACTCTATGGTGCAGGAGCAGCGGGCTGAGCGTCGCAGTTCCTTCGGTACCGTAGACTTCAAACTTGAAACTCTCATCGGGCTGCTGGAGTCCCCAACTCGCATCTATCCTTATCATTGCGCCCGCTTTCGTCCGCAGCGTGACAAGGGCAGTATCTTCGATGTCTTTGAACCTGCGGCTGAAGAACGCAGCGTTGACGCCGGTTATCTTCGGGAAGTCGAGAAGCCACAGCGACAGATCGATAAGCACTATCCCGAGATCCAGCATCACGCCCCGTCTCGACATTGATCTCGAGTCCATGCGGAGCTTGGTGCTCGGATCTTTCTTGTGCCAGGCCGCACTGATATAAAAAACGTCGCCCAGCTGTTTGTCTATCATGTAACTCTTCAGCATCATGAAGTCGGTTCTGAACCTGTTGTTCATAGCCGCCAGGACAATCTTGTCCTTCTCGGCAGCGACTTCGGCTAGCGTTTCGCATTCGCTGCTGTTAACAGTAGGTGGTTTTTCAACCAAGACATTCTTACCTGCGTTCAAAGCATCCAGGGCAATTTGAAAATGACTTTCGCTCGACGTGCAAATGTCGACCGCGTCGATATCCGGGTCCGCAAGAAGCTCTTCGGGAGTCGAATACAGCTTTTGTATGTTGTGCTGCCGCCCCAGAATATTGAGTCGCTGGCCGTCCAGCTCCGACAAAGCGACCACTTTCACGCCGGCTATCTTCTTCAAGAGCGGAAGGTGAACTATCTGCGCTATCGCGCCCCCGCCGATAACACCCAGTCTGATTTCTTCCATCGATTATCTGTTTACAAGTACGGTTTGTTTGGACGAAGTCCCCTCGACGTTGAGGAAATGCAACACTCTGTTTGAGATCCCGGCCGGATCGAGCTCCAGTAGTTCATACAACTGTTGAGGCGCCCCGTGTTCGACAAAAGAATCCGGCAGCCCCAGTTTGAGAACACGGCGCGGTTTTCCGATCTCCTGGAGGGTTTCGAGCAAGGCACTTCCGAACCCGCCCACTGTCGTGTTGTCTTCAACCGTCACGATCTTATCAAATTTCTCGGCTACCTCATCGAGCAATTCGGCGTCGATCGGCTTCACGAACCTCATGTTGACAACTCTGGCGTGAATCCCCTCCTTCTCGAGGATTCCGGCTGCTTTCAACGAATGCTGGACCATAACGCCGACCGCAAGAATCGCGACGTCGTCTCCGTCACGCACGACTTCCCCCTTCCCTATCGGGATTTCGGACATGTCCTTGCCGGGCATATCGATCGAACTAGAGCGTGAGTACCTCATAGCTATCGGACCAGCCTTGTAGTTAACGGCAGTCAGGAGCATGTTACGCAGCTCATTTTCATCCTTCGGTGCCATTATCACCATGCCGGGTACAAGGCGAAGGTATGTCAAGTCAAAGGCACCGTGGTGGGTGGGACCGTCGGCTCCGACGAGCCCTGCGCGGTCAAGGACGAAGACGACGTGCAGATGCTGGAGGGCCACATCATGGATGATCTGGTCGAAGGCTCTCTGAAGAAATGTCGAGTACACGGCTGCAACGGGGACGTATCCCTGAGTTGCCATCCCGGCGCAAAATGTTACAGCGTGCTGTTCCGCAATTCCTACATCGAAAAATCTGTCCGGGAATTCCTTCTGAAGAATATTCAGTCCCGTTCCATCCGGCATCGCAGCGGTGACGCCGACGACTTTCTCGTTCTTCCTCGCGATCTCGACGAGCGCCTCGCCGAACACTTTAGTTAATGCAGGAGGGCCGTTCTTCTTGACCTGCGTTCCCGTCACTTTGTCGAACGCGACGACTCCATGAAGTTTCTGACGGTCCTCCTCGGCGGGCAAATATCCCTTCCCCTTTTCTGTGGTAACGTGGACGAGCAAGGGGCCTTTGAGATCCTTCAACTCCTTGAACGTTTTTACGAGCTGCGGCAGGTTGTGTCCGTTGAACGGGCCGAAATATCTGAACCCTAAGGCCTCGAACAGCATCCCGGGCGTAAACACAGCCTTCATGCCTGTCTCGATACGCCCCGCAACCCGCCTTATGCGATCACCGACCAGGTCCAGCTTTCCGGTCAAATCCCACACATCCGACTTCAACTTGTTGTAGGCGCCGGTCACCGTGAAGCTGGTGAAATAGTTGGAGACTGCCCAGACATTCGGCGCAATGGACATTCTATTGTCGTTAAGAACAACAATCAAATTCTTCTTCAACATGCCGGCGTTGTTCATGGCTTCATAAGCCATCCCGCCGGTCATCGCACCGTCTCCGACAACAGCAACGACCTTGAAATTCTCTTTAGAAAAGTCGCGCGCTGTGGCAATCCCGAGGGCGGCTGAGACTGAGGTGCTCGCGTGCCCGGCTCCGAACACGTCGTATGGACTCTCCGTTCGTTTCAGGAAGCCGCTTATCCCGTGGTACTGCCGTATGGTTTGAAATACATCGCGCCTGCCTGTAATAATCTTATGGATGTACCCCTGATGGCCGACATCCCAGACGATCTGATCCTGAGGCGTGTTGAAAACATAATGGAGGGCAAGTGTCAACTCGACCGAGCCAAGGCTCGCTCCCAGATGACCTCCGATTTGCGATATCGTGTCTATCAGGAATTCGCGCAGCTCCTCAGCGACAATTTTCAGTTCACTAATGGTCAGCTTCCTAAGATCCTCAGGAGAATCTATAGAATAAAGGTACTTATAATCCATTTGCTCTCCGCTCACATTTCTAGATCGTCTTCCTCAACGGCGCCTCCGGCGACTTTCTGGATCTTCTTCAGTTTCAATTTAGCCTCGTTCAATTGCACCATGCAAGACTTGGCAAGGCTCATTCCCTCTTCGTAAAGCTTGATCGATTCCTCAAGCGGCGCGTTCCCCATTTCTAAAGTCTCGACAATTTCTTCCAGCCGTTTCAGAGACTCCTCGAACGTAGGATTTTCTTTTGTCTTAGTGTTCTTGCTCATGTTTACCGGTGATTTTTGTTTCCAGTATACCGTCAGACAAATGGACCGAAGCAGCCTGACCGATCTCAACTTTTTTTACGGATGCCACGACACCTTGTGATGATTCCACAAAAGCGTAACCGCGCCGCAGGATGCCGTTGGGGCTCAATGCATTCAGATGAGCGTAGATCGAGTTCATCTTCTGCTCGTTCGTCGTCACGTAGTGCTCCTCCCAAATCTGCATTCTCCTGAAAAGGTCGTCGACGTACTGAGATTTCTGCTCGACAAGAGACGCGGGCTGCCGGAGAGCGTAGTGGTGCCTCATCGTGTCAAGACTGAGATTCAGCCGATCTATGCTCCGCTCGATCGCTCTCGTCATCTTATCCATAGATGTCTGCAGCTCGGCAAATATCTCTGTCTTTTCCGGCACGACCAGTTCCCCGGCTGCACTAGGGGTCGCCGCCCGCACGTCGGCGACAAAATCCGATATTGTGAAGTCTACCTGATGGCCGACGGCACTGATGACCGGGATCGTGCTGTCAAATATCGCCCGGGCTACGATCTCCTCGTTGAATGCCCACAAGTCCTCGAGGCTTCCGCCGCCTCTGCCGACAATCAGGACGTCCACATTGGGCTTGCGGTTGAAGTCGTAGATGGCCCCCGCTATCTCTTCGGCAGCACCCTCGCCCTGCACCTTGACAGGATAAATGACCATGTCCACCGTCGGGAATCTTCTATTCACTACGCTGATTATGTCACGGACAGCCGCTCCCTCGAGTGAAGTAACGACACCGATTCTTCTCGGGAATTCCGGCAGCGGCTTCTTCCGCTCCTCGTCGAAAAGACCTTCCGCCTCGAGTTTCTTCTTCAGCTCTTCGAACGCAAGCTGAAGCGCACCTTGACCCGCAGGCATAATATCGACGGCGTACAACTGAAAATCGCCGCGAGGCTCATATAGTGAAATTCTCCCTCTGACCAGGACCTTCATTCCGTCGCCGACCGGAAATTTCAAACGCGCCGCATCGGAGCGCCACATAACTACGCGAACCTGGGCCTCGTCATCCTTCAGAGTGAAATACAAATGTCCCGACGGCATGTGCCTCTTGAAATTGGAAACTTCCCCCTCTACGACTACAGCCGGAAAACTTCGCTCGAGAATTTCCTTCGCCAGCCTTGTAAGCTCTTTTACTTTCAGGATCTTTTCCTGATAGGTCACTCTCGCCTGGCGATTGAAAATACTCAAATCTTCTTCCTGCACTCTATACCTCCTCACGGCTCAACAGACGAAAAATGCGAATCAGCACCGAAGGATCACGAACGATCCGGACAACATTAATGGCGCCGCCTCCACTTTCGGTAATTATAAACATTCGGCGCCTCAAGTGAAAGGCACGTCCGTTGCGGCCAGCGCAATCCCGGCAACAAATTGAATTTGAAGTTCCGGTAAGGTTATATTGCTTCGGATGTTAGACAAACCTATGAGAATTGTCATTGCCAGGACGGATAGAATCGGTGACGTTGTCCTTTCGCTACCGGTATTTGCGTCGCTCAAGAAATCATTTCCCGATAGTCAGCTGGTTGCCCTCGTGAGGGATTATACTGCAGACGTGATTTCTTCTTTTCATGCGGTTGACCGCGTTGTCACCTATGACCCCGAGGAACCCTTGAGAACGACCCGCCGGAAGTTGAGGGAAATAAACGCCGACGCCATCCTTCTGCTCTTCCCACGGTTCAGGATTGCCCTCGCCGCCCTTCTGGCCGGTGTTCCTGTAAGGGTCGGCACCGCGTACCGCTGGTACTCTTTCCTGTTCAATGAGAAGGTTCACGAGCACCGAAAAGACTCGGTCAAGAGCGAGGCAGAATACAACCTGGCACTCGCGGAAAAGCTGGGATGTAAAAAGCGGATTTTCGACACCAGGATCGACGTAAGGCCGGAAGCGCTGGAAAGTGCAAAGGAGTTCCTTGCCGGGAACCATGTGCAAAGGTTTGTCGCAATACATCCGGGAAGCGGCGGCTCGGCTTACGAATGGGGTCAAGAGAATTTCCGCGAGTTGACTCGTGCCGTGACGGATAACTTCAGCTTAAACGTTTTGATTACCGGGACGTCTTCAGAACATGAGCTTTGTGAAAGAATATCCAAAGGAATTCCGAAATCGCTCAATACTGCGGGACAACTCTCACTCCTCGAGTTCATTGCCCTGGTTTCTCAGGCCGAACTTTTCCTTTCAAATTCGACAGGCCCGCTTCACCTCGCCGCCTCCGTCGGAACTCCCGTTATCGGCATCTATCCGAACAACAAGCCGATGACTCCCGCCCGATGGGCTCCGTTGACAGACAGGAAATTGATCCTCACGCCTAAGGATGGTTCAGACGATCTGTCGGTTATTCGAGTCGAGGAGGTTGTTGAATCAGTAAACAAGCTGCTTCCGGTCAAGGCATCGTGAGAGACAGAAAGTTGACACTCGCTTTGGTGGCTGCCCTTCTGCTTTGGGTTTCATGCGTCGGCTTCTTCTCTCATCCTGCGGTGCCAGGAATGTCCGGAATTTTCCATCCACCGGCGAAGCAGGACAACCGAACACGCTCCCAGGCGCCTCCTGCACAAAGCGAGCTCGATAGTTCCCTGTTTCGTGTCGTGCACAACGATGCATTCACTGTCGGTGAGAAGCTCAACTATGATATTGTGTATGGGCCGGTAGTAGCCGGAACCGCGACCATTTCGATCCCGTCGTACGTTTACTACGCAGGCCGGAAGTGTTTTAAGGTTGAGTTTTCAATGAGATCGACGAAGTTCTTCGATTTCTTCTTCAAGGTGAGAGACAATTACCTGTCATACATGGACGTGCAGGGACTCTTCCCGTGGAAATTTGAGCAGCATGTGCGAGAGGGGGGATACAAAAAAGACTTTACGGCATGGTTCAACCAGATCAATCATACGGCAGAGACCAGTAACGGCGGCCCGTATAAGATTAAGCCTTACACACAAGACGCGGTCAGCACATTCTTCTACGCCCGGACGTTAAACTACGATACACTGAAGATCGGTCAGGAAGTCCGTTTTTCGAATTTCTATATCGACAAGGTTTATCCTCTCAACGTTAAATACCTGGGACAGCAGGATATCAAAACCAAAGCGGGCAAATTTCATTGCCAGATTATCGAACCCGTTATTGTAAAGGGCGGGTTGTTCAAGAATACCGGCCGCATAGTAATCTGGATAAGCGACGACTCACTGAAAATTCCGATAAAAGTAGAGACCGAAGTCCTTATCGGCTCCGTGGTCGCCGAACTCGTGAGTTATAACGGCCTCGCAGGAACACCGACGTCAAAATATTAGGAGAGAAGTTGTCAGAAGACGACACCATTATTGATGAACCGACGGGCAATGGGCTGAAGTTCAATCCGATAGGGTTTGCACTCATCTCGCTGCTCTTGATTTTCTTTCTCTACCAGCTTGTCGGCGGCGGGCTCACCGTATTCCTGTTCGGCAATGTTCCCACAACGGATCAGGCCCTGATCTTCAGACTTGCAACGATGGTCGCCGAGGTCATTTTCATCCTGGTCCCGACTTTCTTCCTGACGAAGCTTCAGACCCGGGATTGGAAATCGTTTTTGCGATTCCGGAAGACCGACTGGTATTATCTTGTGCTGGCCGTGGTCGGAGTAATAGCGCTCGAACAATTGCTGGAAGTCTACCTCTATTTCCAGGGTATGATTCCGGTTCCGGCTCCCTTCGACAAGATCATAAACCAGTTCCAGCAGACAGTCGAGCACACATATAAAGTCCTGATAGGAGCACACAACTTCGGCGAGTTCATGTTCGTGCTGCTGGTAGTGGGAGTTACTCCGGCCATCTGCGAAGAGACCCTGTTCCGGGGATTGATTCAGAGCAATCTGGAGGTCCCGATGTCAAAGAAAAAGGCAATCATCTGGACAGGGATAATCTTCGGAGCATATCATCTGGATCCCTTCACGTTCGTGGCGCTCTGTGCGCTCGGTATTTATTTCGGATACCTTGTTTCAACGACGGGAAGCATTTTGATCCCCATGGCAGCGCACTTCACAAACAATTTCATTTCGGCGTTCGTGTACTATGAGTCGGGGAAAGACAGCATTATCGCGCCCAGTGGAACCCAGGAGCTTGACGCAGGTCACCTCATATTGTTGTCGACGTTGCTTGCGATTATATTTACGGTTACCGTCTATTTGACAAGAAAACATCATCAAGAAACACAGGAGGCACTTGAGCAGTGATTTGTTCAAATTGCGGGTTTACTAGCGCGAATGATTTCTCGCGTTGTCCGCATTGCGGGTCGGAGGTTGTACCATCCGGGCGGTGCGGCAACTGCGGGGAACTGATTGATGCCGAGGCATATCTATATTGCAGCAAATGCGGGGCAATAAACGAAGAAAAGGCATCGGATGAAGGGATTGTTTGCGACACTCACCTGGAGAACCGCGCTATAGGGTTCTGCGTAGTTTGCGGCAAAGCAGTATGCGATGAGTGCGCGGAAAACCTTGGCAACAGAATTTTGTGCGACGATCCGGCGCACCGGCAGTACCTGACCAAGTGGAAGGTTCTACGCACCTTCGACTTCGAGTACGAGGCCGCCATGCTTTATGCCAATCTTGAGCAGCAAGGGATAGAGACCCAGGTATTCACCAAACTGAATCCCGATTCTGCCGAGGCACCGGTGCGGCCGACGATCGTCGAGATCTTGGTTCGCGACGAGAAACTCGCGGAGGCAAAAGATATTTTGAAATCGCTCGGACTTTGGGACGAGGAGAACGAATTCTGATGTCCAATCTGGCCGCCCGTGTCCTGGTAGCCGTAATCGCGATACCGTTGATCGTCGCCGCTTGCTACTTCGGAGGTCCATTTTTCTTCGTCTTCACGACTGCAATAATCATCCTCGCGGCCAACGAATTCTACTATCTCGCGAGAAAGAAGAACATTGAGCCTGCTGCCGTCGTCGGGATAGTATCGGCGGCAATATTGAATGCAGTCGTATACTCTGCGGGAATGGATGCGGCCTTCGAGTTCCTCATTCTGATAGTCGCATTCGTGCTGCTGTGGGAACTCGCCAGGCGCCGGACCGAAAAGGTGACGGGCACCTTCGAAAACACCGGGACCACGCTCGCCGGCATTGTTTACATCGGGCTGTTCGGCTCGATGCTGACCGCAATACGCGAAAGAGTCGGACTTCAGAGCGTCCTCCCGAACGATCGGGATGCCGGACTGTTCATCATAGCGATACTCGCTTCGATATGGATTTGTGATTCTGCGGCATACTTCGTCGGCAGGGCAACCGGGAGACATAAGATGAGCAAGTTCGTGAGTCCCAACAAAACCTGGGAGGGCGGAATTGCCGGATTTATTTTCGCGGTTGCGACTGCCGTAGCAGCGAAGTACGCGGCCATACCTGATCTGAGCTTGAGAACGGCCGTCTTCATGGGAGTCATTGTCGGCGTGTTCGGGCAATCCGGGGATTTCGTCGAGTCGATGTTCAAGAGAGACGCCGGCCTCAAAGACTCCTCCAATCTGATACCGGGTCACGGTGGTGTTTTCGACAGGTTTGACAGCCTGCTGTTCTCGGCCCCCCTGATTTACCTGATGCTGAAGCACCTCAGGTAGTAGTCGGCTAAAGACGGGAGCTTAACCTCTACCGGGATTCACAATGTCGTCACGGGATCCACATCCGGGAAGAACCGAACTGAAGCCCCGTAGTCCCGCTTCAAGTCCAGATCGATCTCGTCCAGCACGGCTTCGAGACGTTCCCCGGCTTTGTCGAGCTGCTTGCTCATCTTTATTATTATCTGAAATCGGAATTTCCCGAGGAGTCTCCCAATTACCGCCGGCGCCGGACCAAGCACTGCTATGACCGGCAGACTCTTCCTGATTCTCCTGGCTGCCTTCTCGGCAGCTTCGTTGGTCTTGTTCAGGTCCCCCCCGCGAAACTCGAGCACTACCATTCGTGAAAAAGGAGGATAGTTCAGCTCCCGCCGGACTTTGACCTCCGAATCATAAAAGGACCGGTAGTCATGGCTCGCTACAAACTTCAGAATATCCTCATCACTGTTCGTCACCTGGATGATTACCTCTCCTTCCTTCTCACGCCTCCCCGCCCTTCCTGAAACCTGAGTAAGAAGCTGAAAGGTTCTTTCATTGGACCTGAAATCGGGCATCAGCATGGTTGAATCTGCCGAGATTACTCCGACCAATGTTACCCTCGGAAAGTCCAGACCTTTTGCAACGAGCTGTGTGCCGACTAGCATATCGGCCTCCCCGCTGCCGAATTGAGTAAGGATTCTGTCGTGCGCACCGCGTGAGGAAGTAGTGTCAAGGTCCATCCTCAGGATCCTGGCTTCCGGGAAGTAGCCGCCCATTTCCTCTTCCACCTTTTGTGTGCCGATTCCCCCGTAGAACAGCTTCTCGCTGCCGCACTTCGGGCAGCGGACCGGAGGTTCCTTGACGAAGCCGCAGTAATGACACCGCAGGTGCTTCCGCCGCTTGTGAAAAGTCAGCGCGACATCGCAGTTCGGACACATTTCCGTCGCGCCACAGTCTGTGCATTGAAGATACGTGGAGAATCCTCTCCTGTTGCGCAATATGATTATGCCTTCCTTCTTCGAGAGCCTGTCGTCTATCTTCGATTTAAGTTCATCGCTGAAGCTTCCGAACACGAGCTTTTCCTTCCGCTTCTTTCTCATATCGATTATCTCGATTTTCGGCATTTTGGCATCGTCGATCCGGTTCGGAAGATTCAGGAGGGTGTACTTCCCGGTGGCGGCGTTGTAGTACGACTCGACCGACGGCGTGGCGCTGCCGAGTATCACCACAGCATTGCTGATCGAACACCGCATCACGGCCACGTCGCGCGCGTTGTATCGCGGGACTGAGTCGCTCTGCTTGTAGCTCGCCTCGTGCTCCTCATCGACCACAACCAGACCGAGGTTCCTTACGGGCGCGAACACGGCGCTCCGTGCACCGATAACCACCGGTGCTTCTCCCCTGTTGATCTTCCGCCACGCATCATACCTCTCGCCGAGAGACATACGGCTGTGCATCACAGCAACCGCCTGTCCGAAACGGCGCCTGAACCTGTCTACGATCTGTGGCGTCAAGGAGATCTCCGGCACAAGGACTATCGCGTTCTTACCCTGCTTCAGTGCAAGGTCGATTGATTCGATGTAGACCTGCGTCTTTCCGCTTCCCGTTACTCCGTGCAAGAGAAAAGTTGAATATGTGTTTGCCGAAAGGGACGCCTCGATTTTACCGACCGCTTCCTTTTGGAGCCGAGTCAGATCGAATTTCATGTCCTCTTCATGGTAACTGAACTCAGCTTCACGGTACGCCTCCTTGCCGAAAAGCTCCACGACGCCTTTTTCGACAAGTGCCTGAAGCGAACTCATGCTCGCCTTCGTCTGAGCGAGGAGCTGCACAACACTTACTCCTCCTTCATAAACCCTCTGCAGCTCGGATAGCTTCAACAGCAGCTCCGCCTGCTTCGTAGCGCGCTTATCCAGCTCGTTCAGAACGAATGATATCTTTCCAGACTTCTCGAATTCCTTTCTGAACTGAACGTAACTATCATACTTCACCGATGTTCGCGGGTCGGAAAGTCTCTCCTCGAGTTCTACTAACCCCGATTCGAGCAGCTTGCCGAGGTGATACCTGATCCCGCTCGTACCGAATTTCCTTCCGAGCTGCTTGACCGTCATCATTCCACCCGACGCCAGCGCATCGATAATCATCCGCCGCTTATCGTTTTTCTCCTCCCGATTGGAGCCGACTAGCCTCACTACTTTTGAGCTTTCGACAGAAGTTCCGGCCGGTCCGGCGGCTTTAAGTGCTTCACCCCATGAGCTCAGGTAATAATCCGAAATCCAACGGGTTAGCTTCATCATCGTAGAGGAATAGATAGGCCCATTGTCGATAACGTCGCGCACTGGCTTGACGTCTCTGACGTCCGTTTTTCCGGAGAGCTCCACCGCTACCCCGGTCATGAAACGTTTCCTGAAAGGGGCAACTACTCTTGCCCCGGCAGTCACGGAATCAACGAGTTCTTCCGGGATTTCGTATGTGAACTGTCTGTGTACCGGAATTGGGAACGCGACTTCGCAGTATTTCTTACTCACTCGCGGTTCAGCTCCGAGTTGAGACGCTGCATGACTTCAATGAGAGGAAGCGATCTCGATTCGGCAATCCTCCTGCACTCCTCGAATTCAGCCATGATTCTCTTGTTCCCGTTGACGTGACTCTCCTTCACATTGACTTCCCCGAAACTCGTCTTCACCTTCTTGAGCTCTCGATGTACTTTCATCCTTCGGACATGTTGTACTCGAAGGCCGAGCGTTGTGGTCTGGGAAAATATCTCCAGGGCGATTGTATTAAGCCGAGTCTCTGAAGTAAGGACGGAAAGGAGGAAGCCGGGCCTCCCCTTTTTCATCAGAAGCGGCATCACAAAAGCGTCCGTGGCTCCCGCGGCAAGTAATCTCTCAATCACATGCGGCACAAGCTGCGGGTTAATGTCGTCCATGTTCGTCTCGACAAGCACCACGTGGTCCTCCTCCAGGTCGGACGTGATATCGCCGATTACGACCCTCAGCAGATTCGGCAGGCGCCCCAGTTCTCTTGATCCTGCGCCGTACCCTATTTTCGCGATCTTGACGGGCCTGTCGTTCAGGAGTCCTTTCGAGAGTGCAGCCACAATAGCGGCCCCGGTCGGAGTCGTCAATTCGTATGGAATATCGTTGAAGACGGCCGGGTAGCCTTTCAGTATCTCGAGCGCCGCCGGTCCAGGCACAGGCAAGACGCCGTGCTGCGCCTCGAAGTAACCGTTGGATCCGAGCCGTATAGGTGAGGTGAATATCGCTTCGACGCCGCTCAGTCGAAGGCAAACAGAAGTGCCTACTATATCCACAATCGAATCGACGGCACCAACCTCATGAAAGTGTATCTTCTCGACTGTCGTGTTGTGAATCTTTGCTTCCGCTTCGCCGATCCGTCTGAATATTTCGAGCGAGTTGCGCTTGACCGATTCCGACACGTCAGAATTTTCTATCAGATGTCTTATTTCCAGATAGCTCCTGCCGTGCTCATGGTCATGATGATGCTCGCGATTATGGGCATCATGTTCGTGGTGGGAATGATTGTGAACGGTGCTGCCGAGATCTTCGACCTTCTCCGTCTCGCCGGACGCCACAACATCTACCTTTGTCGCGGTTATTCCGTTTCTGCTCACCTTGCTCAGTTTAAGCTCGACGTTCCCGAGCTTCAGCTTTGCGAGCTCATCCGAGAGTTCCTTCGGGTCGACTCCGGAATCTACAAAAGCGCCCAGCACCATGTCTCCCGCAATGCCCGCAAAAGTATCGAAGTACGCTATTTTCATTCAAACTCCTTGGTCGACTTAATTTAATTTTGGGCTGCCTCCGTTTCAACTTCACCGACATTGAAGCGAACCTGATTTGGCGTCCCTGTTCAAAAGCGGGCTATGAGAACAAAAGGGGCCATCGGGAGGAGCCAGCATAGCACATGCGCTCGTTAGTTATGAGCCAATGCTTCGATTGGCGCCGCTGCCGGATAAGGACGGCGGTGTCGAGCGCGGGTGGATCAGGGGTTACTTGTGTAAGTCGGAGTAGGAGGGGAAACCGCCGAGCGCTCCTGCGGAAGTCACCGCATCGATAATGGCATCAGATACCGCATCGACCGCGAGCGATGCAACGACATCGAGATGAGCCTTTTCTGCTCCTAATGAAACAGCAAAGACCGTATCCCCGTCAAAGCTCGTGTGAACGGGCATAATCCTCTTCGCAAGTGCATCGTGGCTGCGCTGCGCTACCCTGTTAAGTTCGACCTTCGTCATGTCGGCATTCGTGACTACGACGGCCAGCGTTGTGTTGGCTCCCGGCAGGGCGCGCCTTGGAATTCTTTCCGATTCGCGCGGCGTGTCTGCAACGAATTTTCCATGAGCCATTGCCCCTGCCAGAACGCGGCCCGACATGTCAAGGACATCTCCAACGGCATTTGTGACTGCCAGAGCCACCACTTTGACTCCTTCACTTTCGGCATTCCCGAATCCCTGTCCGGACTTCATCGCGTTTTCGATACCCGACCATTTCCCGACCGTCGCACCGGTTCCAGCGCCGTGCGACCCCTTGACAAATTCCCCTTTCATTGCGGCAAGGCAGGCTCTATATCCCATCTCGTCATCCGGAAATCGATCTGCGCTTCCGATGTTCAGGTCGAAGATAACAGCCGCGGGAACAATGGGCACGGCTTTCCACGGCGTTTTGTATCCCATCCCGCGTTCAGACAAGAATCTCATGACCCCAGTCGCGGCAGCCAGGCCGTAAGCGCTACCTCCTGTCAGGAGAATGGCATCAACCCGATCCATATTTTTGTCTGGAGCGAGAAGCGCCAGTTCGCGAGTTCCGGGTGAAGCCCCGCGAACTTCCGCGCTTGCGCGGGCGCCGCCATCGAAGACAATTGCCGTGCAGCCGGTCATGGCTTCCATATCTTCTACCGAACCTATATGCAGCCTGTCAAAACCAAACATTTCAGCCTTGCCTCAGTATTCGTCCCTGCCGGGCCTTCTCATCAGATCGCCTACAGCAGCTTGCGGATCTTTTCCATCAAAGAGCACTTTGTGTACCTGCTCCATAATTGGCATCTCGACCTCATGGTTCAGGGCAAGCTGACGGGCGGCCCTTGCTGTGGGAACACCTTCCGCAACCATTTTGATTTCGCTCAAAACTTCTTCCAGTTTCCTCCCGGCAGCGACTTGTTCCCCTACAAATCTGTTCCTGCTGTATCTGCTCATACAAGTGACGATAAGATCGCCCATTCCCGAGAGCCCGGAAAAGGTTTTGTGATGCGCACCTAGTGCCTCACCGAGTCGCGTTATCTCTACCATCCCGCGCGTCATTAGAGCCGCTTTTGTGTTGTCACCATAACCTGCCCCGTCGCTCATCCCCGCGGCAAGAGCAATCACATTCTTCAATGCCCCGCACAATTCGACTCCCTTAACGTCACGGTTAAGATAAACTCTGAAATACGGGTTCATGAAAATCGACTGGACCGCTTCGGCGCTCTTCCGGTGTCGTGAAGCAGCAACGATTGCTGTCGGCATCCTCCGGCTGACTTCTTCCGCGTGGCTGGGTCCGGAAAGAACGACATAGTTCTCAGGAGGGCATTTCTTCAGAGTACAGCTCACGACGTCCGACATTGTTGAAAGCGTCTCGGCCTCAATTCCCTTCGCAGTATTCACGAAGATTTTCTTGTGAAAATCCATTCCTTCAATCTGCTTCAGTTGACCGCGAAGATACTGAGATGGAATGGAGGCAACGACAATATCGGCGTGTTCTGTTGCGGACTGAATATCGGACGTTATACGAATTTCAGGAGGGATAGTGACGCCGTGCAGATATGTACGGTTCTCTCTGAGCATCGAAAGCTCATCGGCATATTCCTGCTTATAAGCCCAGAGAGTTACATCTTTTTTGTTGTCATGAAGGAGAATAGAGAGGGCCGTGCCCCAGCCGCCCGCTCCGAGAACTGCAACCTTCATTTGACCGAATTGTGATGGATCTTCGAACTATGGAAAAACCTCAGCTTCTCCATTCGATGTTCTCTCCCCTGAACAAGGCGCACTATGTTTGCGCGGTGGTTGTATATCAGAAACGCGGAAATAAAAATGCTGAAGAAAATCATCGAATGGTAATACTTCATGCCGACATCAAAAACGTTCGCACGTACGAACATCACCACCGGAAAGGCTATCGCGGCGCTGACCGATCCGAGCGAAACATAGCGCGAACTGACAACGACTATCGCGAAGACTCCTGCCGCGATCGCCACGTCGACCGGCGCTATTCCAAGGAGCATCCCCGCCGCGGTTGCGATCCCCTTGCCTCCCTTGAAGCCGGCAAATACGGTCCACGTGTGACCCAGTATCGCGCTCATCCCGGCAATGATCTGAACTACCGTGAAATCCGAAAATGGAGTCGCGTTCTCCAAAGGAAAGTGTCCGTAAAATAATCGCGAAATCACGACCGCCGCAAGAAATCCTTTTAGAGCATCTATAATAATGACGGCTACTCCAGGCCCCCACCCGAGCACCCGTATTACATTTGTCCCTCCGGCATTGCCGCTGCCGTAGTCTCGTATGTCAATGCCCTTAAGGGCTTTCGTAACAATAATGCTCGTCGGTATCGAACCGACCATATAACTAATGAGCACCACTACAATAAGAGAAACCATTCGACCTCCTTCAAAGCGTTACAAGTTAGACCGCTGTGCATTTAGATGCAATGGCGGAAAAGCCGGGAATCCTCACCAACGCCACCTATAGACTCGGGATGCAAGTTGAAGTCATTCGGAACAATCTGATACGTATCTCACCAAACAAAAGGCAGCAGCCTCCATCTCACTGCTTTCATGTAAGCCTCATATCCGGTTAGTCCCCTTCTCAATACCTGCTCCTCATTCTTTATCCTTATCACCAGCAAAAGAGGAAGGAAAAGCATCGGTATCAGCGCGTAAAACGATCCGAGAACCAACGGAGAGAACAGGAACAGAATCGAAGCAGAGAGGTAGAGCGGATGCCTCACGACGGAATAAAGGCCGGTGTTTATCAACACCTGCTTCTCCTGGATCTCAACTGTCCGCGCGGCATATCTGTTTTGTATCAACACCACGACAAACATCAGGTAGCCTGCAAGGACA
The DNA here is from genome assembly GCA_046705025.1 of Candidatus Kryptoniota bacterium. GTDB lineage: Bacteria > Bacteroidota > Ignavibacteria > Kryptoniales > JAKASW01 > JAKASW01. The sequence goes on from JBJKQU010000061.1 coordinate 78,151, forward strand.
GCCGCGACAGAGACCACAACCAGCCATGTCGGTACGTAAGACCAGCTGAATCTGTAATCAAGTCCCGGCAATACGAACGCCATGAAGAACGGCACCAGTGAGAGCTTCTGGTAGGTCCGCTGGACAGGTTCCCTTTCTTTTGTCTTCAATCTCTTCTCGAGAAGCTCCGGCGCCTTCACTGCCAGATATACCAGAAAAGCGAGCATCGGGATGAACAGTGACGCCAGGTAGACCCATGCATTCCAGTACGAGAGTGTGCCGGCCGGAACGAACAAGAACAAGCCGACAAGGAAAACGGCGAGCAAATATCTGACAACAGTCCTGCTTATCAGGTACGTTTTACCGGTACGCATCAGTTTTCGCCCTCCACAACTGCTTTGAAGATGGATAACGCGCAGAAGCCCGCTGCCTCAGCCCGTCAACAGTGTGCTACGTGTCCTGATGAGCGATAATCGCCCTTTACGCGCTTGCCAGCTGGAAGAATTTCCTGGCGAGAAGGATGTCCCACAGCACCAACGGTACGAGCGAGCCGATCGCAAAGTACATCCCGACTACTGCCACAGTCGGGGGCACGAGAGACATGATGCCGAGAACAATACCTATCCAGGCCGTCACCTTCCCGAAAATGGTGCTCCGAAGCATGACTATGCCTATAAGCAGAAAAGCGATCCCCTCAGCGACATAGCCGACATTGAAGGCGGTCCCCTGCCAGGTAACGAGCATTGCCTGTCCAGCGGCCAGAAGAATCGCCCTCTCCCCTTCCGTCACCGCAGCTGCATACCGGTCGCTCAGCGACATCATCTCGAATGCGACTGTCGAGCTGAAATAAGTTATCATTCCCGTCAATCCAAGCGCCAGGCTGACCGTCATCAGTGACAAATCAACTCGTCTGAGCACGACGTAGAGACCAATCAGAATGATCCCTACGAATACCTGGTCGACAATCAACAGGAGGTCCATGTCAAGTAAACCTACAAGCTTGCTGGTCTGAAAGAGCCCGAACCAGCCCACGGTAGTACCCGGCAAGGGCCAAATCGTGAAGACGGCTAGTTGCACGACCATGAACGCAACCATAACGAGCGCAACTGAGCCCGCAATACGGAACAGGTTCCGCCAGCCTCCACTCTCGACCTCAGATAATTCGGTTATTGCCTCCATAGTGACTCTCCTTCTCAATACGTTTGAACGGTTTGATTAGTGAGCCCTCATAATGGATATGCCACCAGTACTCGCATGCCAAAGAATATATAGCCAAACAATGTGAAGCGCAAAACCCGCCCGGATTGGAAATGTGCCTTCCTCCAGGCCTTACCTGGCTGGCCGGTTCCTTAACACTCACTTGGTTGGTGGATTCTTAGTGCAGCCAAAGGTGTTGCTTTGAATGGCCTTCCCACCTATTATCTACTGAAAAAATGCTGACCGTCGCCATAGTGCTTTTTACGTTTGCCGTTCTGATAGGGGTAACCTTGCTTACCACTTTTTTCCTCGACGGAAAGACGCCTCGCCGCATCGCCCGCACTCACGGAGTGATTGCAGTGGCCGCGCTCACTCTACTGGTCGTTTCTGTCGCGGTGAGCGGGGCGGCAGCACCCGTAGCCGGTATGGTGGTCATGATTCTCGCGGCTTTGGGCGGAGCCACCCTTTTCAGAATGGGACAGAAGAACATGGCATTTCCCAGGTGGCTTCCTGTCTTGCACGGCTTCGTCGCGGCCATTGGCTTTCTCATGCTGCTCATATATCTCTGAAGCATCCGGTGGCATCTTTCATTTGCTGTTCGGAAGGCCGCGGCTTTCTTCAGCATCTAAAGCCGTTTCCCATCCATCGTAGTCTCCACCGAATTTGCGGGCCAACAGCTCGAAAGTTATCCTGAACGAAGTCAGTTCACCAACTCGTGGAACAATGTCCTTTGTGGCCAGACAAAGCCAGCTTGTACTAGAAACGGCTTTCGTGCATTCTACTGAAAAACCCAGTCCTTTCAGCTCGCCTCTTGCTTCCAGGGCGGAGCTCCTGGACGGTAAATACAGATAGAAACTGATCGCTCTCGGTCTGGTCAGATCAGCGCTGCTCTTACTCAACAAGTCCAGAACAGCTTGATCGGGATTCTTCACACGGAGATCTTTCTTCGGCTTATCCGAAAGTCTCCTGCTATGACTCGGTTTGCTATTTCGCATGCCCTTTTCCCTCCTTAGCCCCGTACCCGCTCCACGCCGGGGTTCTACCGCCGGAGCCTTATTTTGCGGATTCGTAGTAGAATAACACATTTCCCGATTTGAAACATTCGGCTCTCAAGAACTTCAGCTCCAGCTTCCTGCCTATTCCCGCAAACGGTTGTCTTGCAGTGCCTAACACGACAGGACACACCATCATCCGGCACTCATCGATCAGGCCCTGAGAGATCAGACTGCCGGCCAGAATGCAGTTTCCGAACATCCCTATCTCCTTTCCCTATTGCCGCTTAACCTTTAGCACCTCCTCATCGGCATTCCCTTTAACGAGCCGGGTCTAGTTCCATTCCACCTTGTCCAGAGTCCTTGAGAAGACGATTTTCGCAACCGAGTTCATCAAACCGGCGACTACCGGGTCGTTTTTGATCGCTTCCGGCGTCGGCCAGTAACCTGCCATCAGCTCGTAAGTTGCCCTTCTGAACAACAAGGTGCCGGTTTCATTCAACTGTCCGATTGCACATTCGTTGAACTCGTCGTCGACGTTATGCCAGATGATATCGTGGTCGGGTCCTTCGAAGAAGCCATCGACCGTTATCATGTCGAACAGGAAAACCTTCCGCATTCTTCTACTCTCTTTCCTTCTCGTAATGAAGTGCCACCATGCCCGACTTGAATGTTCTCGTCTCAACAAGTGTCAGGTTAATTCTGTCGGTCAAACCTTCAAACAGCCGTCTTCCTTTTCCGACGACGACGGGGTGCACCACCAGCCAATACTCGTCGATCAATCCGGCTTTCATCAGCTGACGGATAACGCTTATCCCGCCGATTGACAGATCTTTGCCGTCTTGTTGTTTCAACTTTCTGACGGCCTCAACGATGTCGTCGCGGATCAGAGTGGTGTTGTTCCAGTCGGCGCTCCCGAGTGTTCTAGAGAATACCATTTTTGGTATGGCGTTGAACTTAACTGCAAATTCGCGCACGCTCTTTGTTGTAGAAGGATCATTTGAAATTTTGGGCCAGGCGTGCGCCATCAGCTCGTACGTCACCCGCCCGAAGAGTGCGATGCCGGTGTTGTCGAGCAGCCCGCTGAAGAACTCGTGATGCTCATCGTCTGGGGCGACGGCGACCGTGTGGTCGGCGAAGCCGTCGAGAGATACATTTATTGCTAAGACTAGTTTTCTCATTTGTCGATCCTTTCTGGATCACTTTTGTTTCGGATACGTGTAGTTGATCATCCACCTGGTTCCATACTTATCGGTAAACATGCCGAAGTAGGCTCCCCAGAACTCATCATGGATAGGCGTCTCAATTTTACCGTCAACGGAAAGTTTGTCGTACAATCTTTTCGCTTCGTCCTTGCTGTCGGCTTCAATCGAGATATTATAATTATTGCCGAACGTTAATTGTTGTCCCATGGATTCGAGCGCGTCGGTACCCATAAGCACGTTTCCCTTTCCAATCGGCAAAGCGACGTGCATGATTTTCTCTTTTTCCTTTGCTGGTACTCTGTCCGCGACAGGAGTCTCACCGAATCGCTGTATCGCGGTGAACTCCCCGCCGAAAACGGACTTGTAACAGTTGAACGCTTCCTCGGTGGTGCCGGGAAGATTTATGTACGGATTCATTGTGGCCATCTTTCTAATACCTCCTATTTTAACTAATCATGCCTTTTCGAAATACTAAATTCGAAATCCTAAACTCTAAATGCCGCCTTGTCCGAAGGACGCCTTCGGCGCGGTATCCCGACACATAAATATTTTTGACGGGACAAATCCCAAATTCAAAACTCAAAACGTAAAAACGAAGCCGGCTGCATTTAGAATTTGTGGCGCTCAACTTCCAATAGTACGTATATGCGCCATGGCACAGGGCGCTCATTTAGAATTTAGAGTTTAGTGCTTAGAATTTTCTCCCTGGTCTCTAGGCCCATTTCATTTGCCATCAAACGCCTTTTCCAGCGCGGCGATATCGAACTTCTTCATCTTCAGAAAAGCTTCAGTCACTCGCTCGACCTTCTTCGGGTCTTTGTCTTTCTGCATTTTTCTCAGGATCGTTGGGACTATCTGCCATGAAATCCCGTACTTGTCCTTGAGCCATCCGCACTGTTCGGCTTTCGGATCGGCGGACAGTTTCCCCCAGTAGTAATCGATCTCCTCCTGTGTTTCACACGCCACGGCGAAGGAAATAGATTCGTTGAACTTGAAGAATGGCCCTGCGCTCATGAACGTAAATTCCTGGCCGAGAAGCTCGACGGTAACGATCTCTACGGTTCCAGATGGCGTGTTGGGAAGAGTTCTCGATTCTTTGATCTTCGATCCTTTTTCGCCAGAGGTGGATCCACCTCCGGCGGAGAACACGGAAATGTAGAACTTCGCCGCTTCAGCAGCTTCTTTGTCGAACCACAGGAACGGTGTTATCGATTTCATAGCAACCTCCTTTATCATCAATCCGAGAAACTGTTTCCTTTGAAACTCCAACCGCGAAATCCTAAACTCCAAACGAATTCAAAACGTCGGGGTACCTGCGATTCTCAACCTCTTTTTGATTTTGAACGTCGCTGCTCGCTTTCATCAATCATCGCGCTCAGATCCGCAGCCGGCCTGATCTCCCAGCTTCCTCCTCCTCTACCTAGGGCAAGGGAAGGATGATTCGACATCAACTGAATCGCATGGTTCAGGTCGTCGGCCCCTAATATCATGATCCCGCCGATTTGCTCTTTTGTCTCCGCAAACGGGCCGTCGATCACGGAGACTCTTCCGTTCTGGATCCGCAAAGTAGCCGCATTCGTTCCCGGTTGAAGGGCCTCGCCGCCGGCATAGTGGCCGGTTCTTTTCAACGCCTCGTCGTACGTAAAACATTTATCCACGAAATTGTTCCGTTCGATCTCGGAGAAGTTCGCGAATATGTCTTCGTTCATGTATCCAAGACAAATGTATTTCATTTCAGTCTCCTGTTGTGTTCCACTCAACGTGTGAAACTCTAAATCCGAAATCCTAAACTCTAAACAATATCAAAAATCAAAACCAAAAACTTCAAAACTGCTTTCGAGATTTTCAGAATTTGTATTTTGAATTTGTGGCGCTCTACTGTTAAAACTGTGTATATGCGCCATGGCGCACAGCGCTCATTTAGAATTTAGGGTTTAGTGCTTAGAATTTTCTTCCGGTGTTTCTCAATCGCTTCTTGTACCACCTTACTCTCTCCTGCTTCTCGGACCTCAGGAGGCATCTCGGACCAATCGAATATTTGCCGAACTTCGATCGTGGCGCCGGAATCGACTGTCACAGCCGGACAACGCTTCGCCCATTCGACGGCTTCTTCCTTCGACTTCACATCGATCAGCCAGTAACCGCCGACCACTTCTTTCGCTTCGACGAACGGGCCATCCGTTACAGTCGTCTTCCCGTTCTTGAATGTGACCCTTGCCCCCATCGTCAGCGGATGAAGCCCGTCCAACGAAACGAGTATTCCGGCTTTGGCCATTTCCTCGTTCTACTTCATCATCTCGGCGACGGCCTCCTTCGGCGGCGCGAAATTCTCATCCGCTTTCTGCTTCGACGACGAATTCGGCTGATACTCCGGCGGAATCATAAATATCATGTATTTCATTTCAAACCTCCTCTTGTTTTCTAAGTAGTCGTTTGACAACCGGCGAAATTGACAACGTCGCAGAAAAACATTCCTGACCCGGGGATCCTCACCGCCTCCCGTTACCAAGGTTGTCCGAATATCCGGCCTGCAGGCGCGGCCACTGAGCCCTCGGACGCCCATTGGATCTCAGAGTATCCACGATGTCTCCCTGCGGCCAGCCCACCGGCGAGTCCTCCCACTTCTCCTGCCGACCGTAGACGGTCAGGTCGAGCAGCCGGTAGCTGTTATCCATCGCTTCCACGCCACGAATTGTGGTCCAGTATGTTTCGAAGACATTGGCTCCCTGTCGCAGGTAACAGACGATGTACATCATGCTCAGCGGGCGCCCGGTAAGCAAAGTTGCGAGAGACGATCCTTGCACAGAGTACCACGGCATCTCCCAGCCCATGAAGTTGCGATACCGGAAACTCTCTTCGAAAGGGCCTTTGCAAAACACGGCGAAGGTAGCGTCGCGAGAATGAATATAAGACAGCTCGCGAACCTGCGACGTAACCCAGGTGCACCCCTCGCACTGTTCCGCCGCAGGCTTGCCGGTGTGCCACATGAAGTAGTACGCGATGAGCAGCCGCCGTCCTTCAAACGCATCGAGAAGTGTCCCTTTCCCTCGTTCGCCGACAAGCGGTGTCGCGCCATCCACCTCGACCATGGGGAGCCGCCGGCGGGCGGCCGCAATCGCGTCACTTTCTCTTGTGTGAGCCTTCTCCCGAACCCGCAATGCGTCCAGCTCCGCCTGGAAAGTGCTCCGATCGACTATTTTGGGCGCTCCAAGATTATCTTTCACAATCTCTTTCATCCTTCTCTCCTCTTTGATCAGGTTTACCTAATATTTCGTTATTACGACAACATTCGATCTTTTTACAGGGTTCTCCCGAAACTACGAGGGAGTTGTACTACCGAGCACTGTCGGCTGCCCCTTACCATGGGCTCGGCTGATCTTTCCCAGTTGTTATCAGTTTGCGCAAATTGCCGTTAACAAGCACGCTCCACCCGTTCGAGCAGTCTTTGTAACACTCGAATGCAGGGACAAGACCTTTGTGCGTGAAACGGATCTCTGTCTTGTTGCCTTGCTTAGCGATCTCGAAAACAATGTCCGTCTCTTTCCACTCTTCCTTATCTTTTACAAAACTGATGTTGGCGTCCAGCACATGCCAGACGATTTTCTTGCCCGGAATGAACTCCGTTATCTTTTGTCTGCAGAAGTGGACGTTCGGAACACGGTAAGTGAACTCGGCGCCGAGTCTGTCGGTGTCGCCGGTGATTTCACCCGACCACCATCCACGGACGTTATTGATGGCTTTGAAGACTTCGTCTGCCGGCCGATCTGCCGTGAACGAAACGGAATAGCTCTGACTATTCATCTTTCTCCTCCTTTATCGCTGTTCGGATCGACCCCCGACAAGATTGCAGCCGGATGCCGACAATAGCCATTATTAGCTGTGCTGGTATCTTTGAAATACAAATCCGGTCGGCAGCGCTTGAGATTTCACAAGATTTAAATTAATATTCTTGCCATCCGGAAAGAGTCGCTGCTCCAAAAGCCTCACCCTGTCCGCCCTCAGACTCCGGAGTCTTAGGCTGCCAGTTTCTTTCATCGTGCCAGTTCCGCATCCGACGGCGTATACGGCTGAGCTGACCCCTTGGAAAGGGGACCGGCAGGTCGGTAGGTATTTAAGAGGACACCCTTGGGCGTGCTGCGCGATTCCACCAGGGTAAGGCCATGCGGCGGTACGCCATTTTCGAACAGGCGCTTGCCCTTGCCGAGGACCACAAGGAAGACCCAGAGGCGAAACTCGTCGACCAGTCCTGCGGCGATCAACGTCTGCAGCAATTCGCTGCTGCCCCAGACGTGCAATTCGGGCCCATCCGATGCCTTCAGCCGGCAGACCTCCTCAACAACGTCGCCGTCAATACCCTGTGATTTCGCCCAGTCGAGATGGTCGGGAGTGCGCGTGACGACATATTTCGTCGCCTTGTTGAACGCCTTCGCGATCGTGCCGTCCTGATACGGCCAGTAGGCGGCGAAGATCGCGTAGGTCCGGCGTCCCAAAAGCATGTCGAACTCACCGGCCATAATCTCGCCAATGACCTGGCCTGCTGCATCGTCCACGAAGGGCATAGCCCAGCCTCCGTGGGTGAACCCGTTGCTCGGATCCTCCTCGGGGCCACCGGGCGCCTGCATGACGCCGTCCAGCGTGAGTTGAGTGATGGCAATGATCTTTCTCATTTTGGTTTTCCTGATGTTTGGTCCTTAATTTCGGTACAACAAATAGTCGTTCGAGGAATGTCGAAATCGACAGGGGCTTAGAAATTTCCTTTACTTAATCGAGAGAGAAATCGGCTGCATTGCGGTTATTAGACTCATTTCCGATATTAACCAATATGACATTCAACACCGAAATTAAAATTCAGATTCCCAGAGAACAGATTGAAGAAATCTGCAGGAAGTACCATATCCAGCATTTGGCGCTTTTCGGCTCCGTATTGCATGGAAACAGTACGCCCTTCAGCGATATTGACCTTCTCGCGGAATTTGAGGATGGATACGTACCGGGTTTTGCTTTCGCGGCGATCCAGTATGAACTGTCCGAAATCCTTGGCCGCAAAGTGGACCTTCATACCCCTGCAAGCCTCAGTCATTACTTTCGGTCGGAGGTCGTAAAGGAGGCGCAGCTTATTTATGCAGCCGCAGAGCCGTGACGGCATACGAGTCAGGCATATGCTTGATGCTTCTGAGAAGATCATTAAGTTCACCCATGGAAAATCGCGAGCTGATCTCGAGGCAGATGAGGAACTTTCACTCGCTCTGGCTCGATTGATAGAGATTATCGGCGAGGCTGCATCAAAAGTGACAACAGAGACTCAAAATGTACATCCAGAGATTGAATGGCGTGCTATCATCGGTACAAGGAATATATTGATACATGCTTACGAAGCTGTCAACCTCGACATTCTCTGGCAAATCGTAAAGGTTGATATTCCTCCTCTTATTACAAAGCTTCAACGAGCGCTCAAAGAATAGCAATCTACGGGCATAAAAAGTCACTGCTATTTCTTCTCAGGTTCATAGCACAAAAATACGATTCCGTTCTTAAACATCCGCTATTTCGTCAGCTTCAAACTCAGTTTATCTTTAACTCCTGGGAACATCGTCCTCCCTTTTCCGAGGACAACAGGAAAGACCACAACCTGGTATTCATCGATCAGTCCTTCCCGCGCCAATTGTGAGACAACTGTGCCGCTTCCGAAAATCACCAGGCCCATCGCCGACCCGCCCTTCATGTTCCGAATCTCGCCGGCCATATTCTCCTTTGTCAGTCTCGTATTGTTCCATGTCGGTTCGTGCAACGCTTTCGTTCACTGAGTAGTCGTTCGATGGCCGGCGAAATCGACAAACAGTAGCTGATTAAAGATGAAACTGCCGTAAGTTATCCAGACTTCAGATTGCCTATGCCTGACGCTCATGCATAAGCATCCAGGAAGTCCCGAACCTGTCGCGGAGCATGGCAAAGCGGGAGGCGAAGAAAGTTTCCTCCATCTTCATGAAGATCTGACCGCCGTCTGAGAGGAGTGCATAAATCCTTTCCGCCTCCTCTGCGCTTTCAAATCTGAGAGTGAGGTAGGCGCTTCGCATAGGCTCGGCGTTGGGAATGTCGGCTCCCATAAGCACTGCCCCGCCGATTTCGATCCGGGCATGAAGGATCTTGTTATCCCAGTTCGGTGGAATGTTGGCCGGATCGGGCTGGTCCTTCAAAGTCGCCATCGATGTTATCTTGCCGCCGAGTTGCTTCTCATAGAATTGAAATGCTTCCCTGCAATTCCCTCTGTAGTTGATATAGACGTCGAGCTTCATCGCATTCTGCCTTTCCGTAACCTCTTTCCTCATTTCCTTGACCGATATCAAAAGTGTCCCCCTCTCGGAACATAAGTGAACTACCACCGGCAGAGCCGGTGGCTTCTGGTAGGCATCGATTGAAATCGACGCCTTCAAAAAGCACGAAACCCAAAAGGGTTTTGCGCATCCGCGAGCCGTCCAATTTATTGCATGGCTGACTCTGAGCCTGACTTCTGGGCCAACTGGCCCCGGCGA
>JBJKQU010000062.1:0-45362 GCA_046705025.1 Candidatus Kryptoniota bacterium
GGTAATCTGAAATAGAACCGCCGTACGCGCCCGCATTTTTTATGAGAGCGCCGCCAAGCGTGCCCGCGATCCCGGCAAGCATCTCGACCCCATGCAGGCTGTTCTCGATGCAGAAATCGACCAAATCCGCCAGCTTCGTCCCCGCTCCAGCTCTCAGTACCTCGCCGTCGAGTCCGATGCCGCAGATATTCCGCGCGAGACTGATCGCCGCACCGCGATAACCCGAATCACTCACAAGCGCATTGGTTCCGTTCCCGATTATCACGAACGGAAATTCCTGTTCCGTCAGAAGGTTCACTAAAACCGCGAGGTCTCCGGAGTCAGCCGGCTCGAAGTAAAAGTCTGCGGCGCCTCCGACCTTGAAGGTCGTCATGCCAGCCAGCGGCTCGCCGATCCCGATGTAACCGCGGAAATATTTCTTCAGCTGCTCAACTGAAATCATGATTTCCTCTTAGCTCCACGCTTGACGTTCGTCGGTTTCATCTTGTTGATAAACTCTTCACCGATCCTGGATATATCTCCCGCTCCGAGGGTGACAATGATGTCGCCGGGTTTCTTGATCTTGAGCAGGAAATCCGGAAGCTCCTTCTTATCGGAAACGTAGTACGCCTCCTTGTGGCCGAAGGCCCTCGCGTCGTTGACAATCAGTTCTCCCGTAATCCCCTGTATTGGCTCCTCCCGCGCCGGGTAAATCTCGGTCACGACGAGGACGTCTGCGTTCAGGAAGCTCCGCCCGAACTCGTCATGGAAGTCTCTCGTCCGCGAGTAGAGATGCGGCTGGAAGACGGCAACGACCCGTTTCTCCGGCCAGCCCGATTTCAGCGCGGACAGCGTCGCCTGCACTTCCGTCGGGTGGTGTGCGTAATCGTCGACTACCATCACGTCGTCGATGTTCGCCTTGATCTCCATGCGCCTGTAGACTCCCGTGAAGGACTCGACCGCTTCCTTTATCTTGTCAAACTCTATTCCGAGCTCCAGGCCGATGCCTATAGCGGCGAGAGAGTTCTTTATGTTGTGAAGGCCGGGCACGTTCAAATGAATCTCGCCGAGGTCGCTGCCCCGATGCAAAAGAGTGTATCTGCTGCGGTTTGCATCGAACGAGATTCCGACCGCCCGCAAGTCCGACTGAGCGTTGAGGCCGTAGGTAACGACCTTCTTCCTTATGAGCGGAAGTATTTCCTGGATTGAAGGTTCATCGAGGCAGAGAATCACGAACCCGTAGAACGGCACCTTGTTGGCGAACTCGACGAACGCCCGCTTTATATCTTCGAGGTCGGTGTAAATATCCAGATGCTCCCGCTCCAGCGTGGTGATCGCCGCTATGACCGGCGTGAGCTGAAGGAACGACCTGTCGAATTCATCGGCTTCCACGACCGTGTATTCGCCGTGGCCGAGACGCGCGTTCGTACCTCCGAAGCTGGAGAGCTTTCCTCCCACGATCACCGTCGGATCCAGTCCGCCGTCCATCAGGACAAGGCTTGTCATGCTCGTCGTGGTGGTCTTCCCGTGAGTGCCGGCAATCGCGATTCCGTACTTCATCCTCATGAGCTCTGCCAGCATCTCTGCCCGGCGGATGACCGGTATTTTCTTTTCGGTTGCCGCAACGAGTTCCGGATTGCTCTGCTGGACTGCCGAGGAGTAGACCACGACATCCGCTTCATCGAGGTTTTTTGCCGCATGACCCTTGTAGACCTTCGCACCCAGCTTCACGAGACGATCGGTTATTTCGGTAAGTTGCCTGTCGGAGCCGGTCACCGTAAACCCCTGATCCAGAAGGATTTCGGCTATCCCACTCATACCGATCCCGCCGATCCCGACCATGTGTATTTTCCTCACGCTCTTGAACATGTCAGCCTACCCTCTGGCTTAGCTGCTTGAAAGTCTCTATCATATCCTTTTCGTCATGAAAATGAACGGGGTTTATACGAACGGTTCTCATTTGGTCCTTCAATTTCACCCTTATTACCCGGAAGCTCCCTCGGACTCTCACGCGCTTCACCCTGCCGACTCGGATTTCCTGGATTTCCGAGAGGTTGATCGTCTTGTTGTCAAAGCGGTTGCGAAGAATTATGGAATCATCTGTTACGACAACATCTCTTTGGACGAGCATGTTGAAAACAAGCACGCCAACAGAGTAGAGGAGCACGAGGGCAAACGCATAGACGATCGGATCCCTGAACACGATTCTGAATTCTCCTTCGGCAAACGTGCCTCGTATTACTGCATACAATATCAGCGCGACCGCGTAAACGGCTACCGACTGGTAGTAAAACTCGAATCTGCGCTTGAAGTGTTTATTCATTTCCGGCAATCCTCAGAACAGATTCGGCGATAACTTCGGCAGCATCCCGATGAGACAGAGCTTTCAGCTTTTCGCGCATTTCGGAAAGCCGGGACGGGGCATCCAAAAGACCCAGGAGCACTTCTCTGAACTTTTTTTGAATTTCGGACTCCTGCACCATGACGGCCGCACCGCTCTCGACGAGTGCGCGTGCGTTTTCGACCTGATGATTTGCTGCTGCGTAGGGATATGGTACTACGACAGATGCGAGGTTGAAGTAGATGAGTTCTGCGACAGTGGTAGCCCCGCCCCTGCAGACGGCTATATCAGCCGCTGCATAGGCGAATTCCATTCTTTCTACAAACTTCTCAACGCGGACGACGTCCGTGTGATTCTTCTGGCTCTCTTTGACTCTTTCGAAGTCTACCGAGCCCGTCTGCCAAATCAACTGGTAATCGCGGCCTATTAAATCGTCAACGACATTTAATACTGCACTGTTGAGTCCTACCGCTCCAAGACTGCCGCCCGTTACTAAGAGTGTCTTCCTCTCAGCGCTCAACCCGAAGTGGCTCCGTCCTTCCGCTTGACTGAGCCTCGGCATCCTTCTGACCGGACTTCCAGTCACATACAGGTTGCGGCGCACTCGAAAATACTTTTTCGAAGACTCAAATGCAATGTGAACCTCGCGTGCAAAGGGAGCAAACATCCGCGTCATAGCTCCCGGATAACTGTTGTGCTCCTGAAGAACGATCGGTACTCTTGCCATTATTGCAGCCATGCAAACCGGTCCCGACACATAGCCCCCTGTTCCCACAACGACCCGAGGCTTGTAAGACAACAGAAGCTTCAGCGCCTGTAAGATCGAAGCTGTGATTTTAAGGGGAAGAAGGAAATTCGACAAGTTGAGCTTACGCGACAGGCCCGCGATCCATATCGTGCAGAACTTGTAGCCGAGCTGCGGCACAACCCGCGCTTCGATCCGATTTTTTGTCCCGACAAACATTACTTCGACGTCATTTCTTTCTGTCAACCGCTCTGCTATAGCAACTGCGGGGAAAAGGTGCCCGCCGGTACCGCCGCCCGCAAACAGGACTCTCACCATCAGCTGTATATCCTTCCTACGACGGGGTCGCTGTTCCCGGACCTGGACCTGCCGAGCTTCTTCGGGGCAGCTTCCACTGCTTCAACTTCTGCAGCGGCCGGAATCTGCTTGGACACATTGAGAAGTATGCCCGCCGCTATCGAGTTTATTATCATCGCCGTGCCGCCATAGCTTATGAACGGCATAGGCAGTCCCGTCGTCGGGAAGAGTCCGATAGCTACTCCGGCGTTTATGAAGGCATAGAGACAGATAGCACTCGTTATTCCCGCCGCAAGAAGAAAACCAAACCTGTCCGGCGCATGCTTGGCGACAGCCGTCCCGCGAAACGCAATAAAGAGGAATATGAGCAATACAAGGGTCGATCCCCACAGGCCGTATTCTTCCCCGATGATCGAGTAAATGAAATCTCCGTAAGATTCGGGCAGGAACAGATTGCGCTGCTTGCTGTTGCCGGGGCCGACTCCGAGTATCCCGCCGTTGCCGAAGCCTATTATAGACTGGTGAACCTGGTAATTGCCGGAGCCGTGATGAAGCCAGGACTCCACCCTCGCTACGCGGTAGGACTGTAGCATCATTACACCGGCGCCCAGCACGAGGGCGGCAATAATCAGAGCCGCAAGGTGCCTTTTCCTCACTCCGCCCACGACGAACAATACACCCACAATCGCCAAGATCATCAAAGCTGTGCTGAAATTGGGCTCCAGGACTATCAGGCCGGTCAATATTGCCGTGGCGATAATAGGACGAAACAGGGTCCTGTAGTCTTCCAACTTGTCGGAATTCTCCGCAAGATAGGCTGCAACGAAAAACAGTACTGCAATCTTGGCCACACCGGACGGCTCGAAGCTGAAGATGCCGAGATGGATCCAGCGAGTCGCTCCCTTGATGACGACTCCTTGTCCGATGGCGATGATAAGAAGGATAACTGAGATGGCCATCAGATGAAGCGCGTATCTCCGGTACTTGTGATAATCGAGCCTCGCAAAAATGAAAATCAGTATCACTCCCGCAGCCACTTTGAACAAATGACTTCTCAGCAGGTAAGCAGGATTCTGGAACTTCAGCTCCGACCAGAATGCGCTGGCGCTGTAAACCACAACCAGGCTCATAAACATTAGTGATAGGACCGCGAACAAGAACATCTTGTCGGCGGGCTTCAGCCGGCTCCTTCCGGAACCCGCAGTCAACGCTGCACTATCAGCCTGATCCGCCGCTTTCCGGCTCACAGTTCACCTACCAATCGTTTGAACTCTCTTCCTCTATGTTCATAGTCGTGAAACATGTCGAAGCTTGCGCACGCCGGCGACAGCAAGACGATGTCCCCGCGCATCGCTTCCCGGCTGGCTTTCAGGACGGCATCTTCCATCGAAGCCGCCAAAACGCACTTTGTCTTGTCGGAGAACTCCTTCAGCATCTTCGGCGCTGCCTGCCCGATGAGGACCATCGCGCGCACCTTCTTCCTCACCGGTTCAAAAAGCGGGGTATAATCGTTGCCTTTGTCCTTGCCGCCGGCGATCAGGACGATCGGCGACTCGAAGCTCCCGAGGGCATACCAGACGGCATCGACATTCGTTGCCTTAGAATCGTTGATGTATCTGACACCGTTCAGCTCACGGACAAGTTCGAGGCGGTGCTCGACGCCGCTAAACTCGCGCAGTGTATCTGCTATGACGTTTGCCGGTAAACCGAGCGATTTCGCCGCGAGCGAGGCCGCGAGCGAGTCATAAAGATTGTGAACGCCGCGAATTCTGATTTCCTTCGAATCGATCAGTAACTCGTGTTTTGATCCATCGACCAGGAATACCTCGCCGTTCTCCACAAACGCGCCTCCCGGTAATTTATCCTTCACGCTGAACGGCAGACGCACCGAAGAGAGCCCTTCGCAGTGCGATCTCACCGTGCTGTCATCGTGGTTGTAGATGGAAAAGTCATCCGGGGACTGGTTCATGAATATTCTGAACTTCGAGTTCATATAGGCCTGGTAATTCTCGTACCTGTCGAGGTGGTCGGGCGTTATGTTAAGGAGCACCGCAGCTCTCGGTTTGAACGTCGAGATGTTGTCCAGCTGGAAACTCGACACTTCGGCGACCACCACGTCGTTCTTGTCGACGTCAAGTACGTAATCCGACATCGGGAAGCCGATGTTGCCGGCGACGACAGTCTTCCTTCCTCCTTTTTCAAACATTTTTCCCGCAATGCTCGTTGTAGTCGTCTTACCGTTAGACCCGGTTATGGCTACAATCGGAGCCTCACAAAACCACGAAGCTACCTCAACCTCGCTGTATACTCTCAGCCCGACTTTCAACGCGTGCTGAATCAGATTCGTATTAGAGGGAACGCCGGGACTTATGACGATAAACTCCGCGTCGAACACTCTGTCCGAATGAGCGCCGAATTCGTACGGTATATCGAGGCTGTCGAGGGCTTTTGCCTGCTCCACCGCCTCTTCCTGAGGCTTCTTGTCGCTGACGAATACTTCCGCACCCTTCAGCTTGAGAAGCTTCGCTACGGCCATGCCGCTTCTGGCGGCACCCAGTACCGACACCTTAAGGGACACTATGTTCGCCGTCAAATCCAAACTATCTCACCTTGAAAGTTGTTAAACTCAAAATCGCAAGGAGTATCCCGATGATGTAGAAGCGCGTCACGATCTTCGGCTCTGAGATACCGTCGAGCTCGAAATGATGATGAAGCGGCGCCATCCTGAAAACACGGCGGCCTTCCCCGTATTTCTTCTTTGTATACTTGAAATAGAGCCTCTGTATGATCACCGACAACGCCTCCGCGAGAAATATCCCGCCGAGTATCGGAAGTACGAGCTCCTTCTTGATCATTATAGAGACACCGGCAATCGCGCCGCCGAGGGCAAGCGAGCCGGTATCCCCCATGAAAACCTGGGCGGGATACGCATTGTACCAGAGGAAGCCGAGAGACGCGCCGACCAGCGCGGAGCAGTAAATCGCAAGCTCCCCCGACCCGCGCAGATAAATGATGTTCAGGTAACGGCTGAAATCGATATTGCCCGAGACGTAGCACATCAAGGCCAGCGTTAAAGCGGTGATGCCGACCGTGCCGATCGCGAGACCGTCGAGACCGTCCGTCAGGTTTACCGCATTCGATGTCGCTGTAATTATGAAAACGACTACAGGTATATAGAAAACCGAGTAGTCGAAATTAAGGTTCTTCACGAATGGAACGGTCGTCAGCGAGTTGAACGGGGCGAACTGCGGAGAAAAGAAAAGGACCGAACCGATTATGAGACCGATCACTATCTGCCCTATAAGCTTGTAGCGGGCGATAAGGCCCTTCCTCTTCTTCTTTACGACTTTCAAGTAGTCATCGGCAAATCCCAGGAGGCCCAGCCACACGGTTATCAGGAGAATCAAAAGCACGTACATGTTCGTCAGGTCACCCCAGAGCAAAAGGGGAATCACGACGGAGCCGAGGATTATGAGACCGCCCATCGTCGGGGTCCCTGCCTTCGAGAGGTGCGACTTCGGTCCTTCCACCTTTGCCTGTTCGCCTATCTGGTGGCGGTGAAGGATCTTAATGACCATTGGACCTATGACGAAGCTAATGAGCAGAGCCGTTATTGCGGCTAGCGCGGACCGAAACGTGATGTACCTGAACAGCCCGAATCCCGGCGGATGAAACTGCTTTTCGAGAAGATCAAAAAGGTAAAAAAGCACTAACGAACACCTCCCATCCGAAGTTCGTCCTGAAGTGCGCCGACTATTTCTTCCATCTTCATACCGCGTGAGCCCTTGACAAGCACGACGTCTCCCGCGGCGATCCTGCTTGCGAGCCTATGTGCAAGCTTCTTTTTGTCACTGAACGATTCAGTCTCAACTTTCCGGTCGGCGGCGGCAGCCGTCTCACGCGACATCTTCCCGAAAGTGAACAGGTAATCGATCTTCCCTCTCGAGATCTCTTTTCCAATTCTCCGGTGTTCACGTTCCGCAGAACTTCCCAGTTCCAGCATGTCCGCAAGAACCGCTATCTTTCTTCCCCTCGTCTGAAGCATCGACAGCCATCTGATGGCTCCTATCGCGGATTCGGGATTGGAATTGTAGGTGTCGTTGAGGATGGTGACTCCACCGGCCCTGATAACCTGCATGCGTTTCTCGTACGGTCTGAAGGAATCAAGAGCTCTCTTTATGTCTGTTCTGCCGATACCGAAATGGAACCCGACTGCGGCGGCGGCCAGAGCGTTTATCGCGTTATGCAATCCGGGAATACTCAAATGCACGAGCTCGGTCTTCCCACCGTGTTCCATCTCGAACAATGCGCAGCCTTTCTTGTCAAAGCCGAACAGACGACCCCGCAAGTCTCTGCGGGCCCCCCCCTGAAAACCGTAAGCGAACTTATGCCTGATCTTCCTCGATAGGTCAACGAGGTTCTTGTCATCGGCATTCGTGAAGGCGATTCCCTTCGTTTTCGTGAGGAAATCTAAGAGCTTTCCTTCCTCCCGCTTGACGCCGCCCAAATTCTTGAAAAACTCGAGATGTTCGCTGCCGATGTTCGTGATAAGCCCCGCATTCGGTTCCAGAATATTGCACAGCCGCTCAATCTCGCCAAAGTGGTTGGTCCCGATTTCGACGACGGCTATCTCGTGCGATTTGTTGAATCCGAAAATTGTCAGCGGCACGCCGACCCGGTTGTTGTGGTTGCCGACCGTCCTCGCGACTTTGAATCTCTTTCCGAGTACCTTCGCTATCATTTCCTTGGTCGTCGTCTTTCCGTTCGAACCGCCGACCGCCACAACGGGCATGTTGAACTTGCGCCTGTATATTCTCGCAAGGTCACCGAGCGCTTCGGTCGTGTCGTCCACCGCCACCAGGGGAAGTGACTTTGCAAGCGGGTTGTTTCTCCGCAGCCATTTCTTTTCGACGACCGCACAAGAAGCACCCTTCCGAACCGCATCGGAGACAAAGCGATGCCCGTCGAACTTCTCCCCGCGGAGAGCAAAGAATACCTGGCCGGGCGATACGGTTCGTGAGTCGGTGGAGACCGACCTCGAAGTCTTGAAGTTCAGGTTATGGAACTCTGCCTTCGGCAAGCCGTGTATGTCCTGAATCGTTATCAACTTTTCAGTCCCAGCGCCTTTTCGACTTCTTCCCTGTCGTCAAAATGATGCCTGACTCCTCTTATTTCCTGATAGTCTTCGTGACCCTTGCCCGCCAGGACGACTATGTCATTCTCACGCGCACGCCTGATGCTCTCGCGTATAGCTTCTCGCCGGTTCACTATTCGAGCCACTCTTTCACTTTGCTGCGACATTCCGGAAAGTATCTGATCGACTATTGCATCCTGGTCTTCGTCCCTCGGGTTGTCCGACGTGACGATGACCAGGTCGCTCATATCCTCCGCGATCTTTCCCATCTTCGGTCTTTTTCCCCGGTCCCGGTTTCCGCCGCATCCGAAGACGGCTATGAGCCTTCCGTTCTTTCCGGCCGACTGGAGTATCTCTCTGGCGGCCTGCAGCGTCTTCTGGAGCGAATCGGGGCTATGAGCATAATCCACAACGACGAGGAAGCCTCTGCCGGAATCGACCCGCTCGAACCGCCCTTTCACGAGCTCCACCTTGCTCAGCGCCTCGGCAGCAACCGCTCCGTCATATCCCATCAGAACTACCGCGGTAAACGAAGCAGCGAGATTGTATGCGTTGAACTTCCCGACCATCCGCGAGCTCACCGCAAAATCACTGCCGTTATACCGAATGACTACCGACGTTCCGTCTACGCCGAAACTCGAGCTAACGATACGGAAATCCGCTTCCGCGCCGAAGCCGTAAAAGACTTTGCGGGCGCTGGTGTCCGACACAATCCGCTTTCCGTACTCGTCATCGATATTGACAACGGCGTAGGAATCCGGAGACAACCCGTCAAAAAGCGTCTTCTTCGCCTTGAAATACTCTTCCATGGTCTTGTGGAAGTCCAGGTGGTCCTGCGTCAGGTTGGTGAAAACCGCCACCTTGAACGGTATGCCGTAAACCCGGCTCATCACGAGAGAGTGCGAAGACACCTCCATCACAGCATAAGTGGCCTTCTGCTCCAATGCGAGGGCCATCATACGGTTCAGGTCTACCGATTCGGGAGTAGTGTGAGTCGCCGTCCCGAACGGCTCGCCGTCGAGGAGATAGCTGATCGTGCCGACAAGAAGGACCTTTTCACCTGCCGACCTCAGGACAGAATCGATGAGGTAAGTACAGGTTGTCTTTCCGTTCGTTCCGGTTATGCCGACAACATTCAGACGATCGGCGGGATGGTTGAACAGGTTGGCGGAAAAAAGCGCAAGAGCGCGGCGGGTATTCGGAACAACTAGTTTGGTGGTGTGGTGAGAGAGGAAGTAGTCGTCGTCGACGATACTGTTGTCCTCGACCGCAACCGCGCTCGCGCCGCTACCTATTGCATCCACTATAAAGCGATGCCCGTCTAACTGGGTGCCCTTCAGTGCCACGAACAGCGAACCCTCAGAAACTTTCCGCGAGTCATACTCGATCCCGGTGATTTCCACCCCCTGGTCGCCCACGATTTCGATCACGGAAATATTCTTTATGAGTTCGTTCAGTTTCACCTGAGGAGCTCCGAAATGTCGAACTGTTTATCTTCACAATTGATAGTTACGGTAATCTTTCTGCTGATGGGTGACCCCGGCCGCGGATACTGCCCTACGATTCTTCCGCTGCCGACAACGTGGAAGGGAATGCCCGCGGACATGAAGAATGTCGCAGCCTTCCTGACATTAGCCCCGAGAAAATCGGGCATCCTTGTAATATGCCTTGCATCCACGAGGGTCAAATAAACTGTCGAGCCCTTCCTGACCATCGCTCCGGCAGCAGGCTTCTCGCTTTTGACAATGTATTCGTCGCTCCCCGTCGAGGAGGCGTCGAAATCTACACCCTTCAGTATTGCAGTCGCCGACAGCCGGTCAAGAAACGTGACATCCGGAACCCTGACAAGGTCCGAACGATCCTCTATCAATTTCCCATTCTGCCGGCTTTCGCCCTGGTTATTCACTGCCGACAACGGATGATTCTCTCTACCTCCTGCGGACGCGAATTCCGGCGCGGCGTTCGATATGTTTACCGCCCTGCGCTGCATGATTCCGTAAATGCGGGTTGCGATCCTCTTGAAGATCGGTGCGGAAACGATTCCTCCCGTGTACCCCTTCATTGGCGAATCTACCATTATATATCCGACGATCATCGGATTAGGAACCGGGAAATAGCCGGCGAACGAGGCATGGTAGTACTTCTTCGAATATTTGCCGTCGACGAGCAGCTGTGAAGTGCCGGTCTTTCCTGCCACGAGAACATCTTTCATTTGAGCTTCTATTCCGGTCCCGTGCTCGACGACATCGACGAACAGGCCGTTAAGTGTCCTGTCGACATCAGGTGTCACCACTCTTCTTATCGCCGTCGGTGAGTTCTGGAAAACCACTTTGCCGCCGGGATCGGTAATCTTCTCCACTATGTAAGGTTTCATCAGCACGCCGCCGTTGGCGATAGCGGCATACGCCGCGGCCATCTGAAGTGTCGTAACCATCACACCGTAACCGAACGACATGAACGGGAGCGTGACCTTCGACCATTCGTACGGTTTGTTCAATTCGCCGGGCACTTCTCCCGGAAGCATGATGCCGGTCGGTGCTCCGAAGCCGAAGTCCCGTGCGTAACGGTAGAACTTGTCCGGGCCGATCTTTCTGCCGATCTTTGAGAAAGCCACATTGCTGGAACGTTCGAGCGCCTGACGGAACGTAAGCCAGCCCGAAGGCTCGAAGTCCCTTATGGCCACTCCATAATAAGTGTATCCCCCGTTGTCCGCAAAAATCATATTGTCGGGCTTCTCAATTCCCTCGTCGAGAGCGGCCGAAGCAGTGACTACCTTGAAAGTCGAGCCGGGTTCATAGGAGTCCGTTATCGCCCTGTCGCGTGAATCATTATACGGATACTTGTCATAGTCCGCAGGATCGAAAGACGGGTAGTTTGCCATCGCGAGTATCGCGCCCGTGTAAGGGTTCATGAAGACCGCAGTAGCAGAGGCCGCCTTCGCTTTCTGCGCCCCGGCAGCCAGCTCCTGTTCGACAATCTCCTGTATATTCATGTCGATAGTAAGCCGGATATTGCAGCCGGCAACCGGATTCACCCGCGGATAGCTGATCGACGGGGTCTTCCTGCCGATGCCGTCCACCTGCATGATTTCATACCCGTTCCTGCCAGCGAGGAGTGAATCGAACTCCATCTCGATCCCGCCGGCCCCTTTACCGTCAACGTTCGTGAAGCCGAGTACCTGACCGGCAGCGGACCCATAAGGATAAAGTCTTTGCTGGTCCTTGAGGCGGATGAGCCCGTAAATATTGAAATCCTGAAGAGCCGAGGCCTGGGCCGGAGTGATATCCCTCGCCAGCCACACAAATTGCGATTTGGTCTTCAGCTTCCCCGTAAAGAAAGAAGAAGGCAGCGCAAAGACGGATGCGAATTTCTGAGCAATCTTGGCCTTTTCTGTCGCACTAAGAAGCTCAGGGTCGGCGGCATAAGAGTAGCCGTAGGTGTTCGATACAATCAGACTCCCGTTTCTGTCATAGATCATTCCCCGGTCGGCCCGAAGCGTCACCCGACTCTCGTACTGCTGGATGGCAACATGATGATAGTATGCGCCTCTCACCCCTTGCACGACGACAAGTCTCACGACGATGGCAATAAACATCAGCGAGAAGATTACCCGAAGGAAATCTACCCGGCCGCCGTAGTTTACCGGTCGATGTCTGCCCTTCGGGTTATTTTGTGCTGTCTCTTGCATCCTCTTCTTCAGCCTGCTCCAGTTTGGCCTTGTTGACTTCGATCTGTTCCAGCGTTCGGCTGCTGTATACAAGCCCGAGCCTTTCGGAAGCTATTCGTGTAATTCTTTCTGCGCTCGAGAGCCTTCTTAGTTCCGCTTGAAGGGAGTCGTTCTGAATTTTCATGTTGCTGTATGTCGAATCCAGCGAACTGATCTGAGCCACGAGCCTGTCTACCGTAACGCTGTCATTCACCACCAGGAGAAGCACCCCGACGATTCCAACGAGTATCACGATAAATTTCGACACCTCCGGAGATGATGATTTCGTCTGACCCTTTTGGTCGGCCTCCGGTGAAGGCTCCCCCCTGCGTCGCGATTTGTCGGCCTCTTTGCTCATAGAATCTTTTCTGCGACTCTCATCTTTGCGCTTCTAGCGCGCCTGTTTTTCTGTGTCTCTTCTTCACCGGGGGAGACCGGCTTACGCGTAATTACTCTTACGGTCGCGACCTTTCCGCAAGTGCAGATGATGGTTCGCGGAGGACACACACACGTCGCGGCTTCGTATCTGAACTTTTCCTTTACAATTCTATCTTCCAGCGAGTGATAGGATATTACGACAATCCTGCCGCCGCGGGAGGTGGTGCTGATCGCTGCATCCAGCCCGGCAGTCAACGCGTCAAGTTCCCTGTTGACCTCGATGCGCAGTGCCTGGAAATTTCTGGATAAGACTTTGGGTGTCTTCCCGCAAACGCCTCCGATAGTATTCCCCAACTGGAAAGTAGTCTCAATACTTCCGTGTTCCCTCTGTTTTACGATTGCTCTCGCAAGAGCTCTCGATCGCGGCTCCTCACCGTATCTCCAGAAAACGCCGGCGAGCTGGGCCGCGGTGTACGTGTTGATTACTTCGTAAGCAGAAGTCTGAAGGCGTTTGTCGAGCCTCATGTCCAGCTTCTCATCGCGCCTGTAACTGAAGCCTTCTTCGTGGTCGATCTGGTAGGAGGAAACGCCGAGATCCATAAGCACGCCGCTCACGGAGTCGATTCCCTTTTCGGACACTGTTTCGTGTAAACTGGAAAAATTCCTGTCCGCGAATGAGAGCCGTGGATCCGAGGATGAGATCTCCTCTGCAGCCAGGCGTGAGTTCTCGTCGACATCGAAGGCTATCACCTTCGCTCCGGCGTCTAGACGCGAAAGGAGCTCCCTTGTATGCCCTCCTCCCCCGAAAGTCGCATCGACATAGATACCACTTACGTCGGTAACCAAGAAATCAATGCTCTCCTTTAATAGAACAGGTTCGTGATAAACAGGCATTACTTGTTGACATTCACTGCCATTATTTGTTCAACAACACTGGCGTAACTCTCGGGCTGAGAGTTGAGGTAGTCACCGAATACTTTCGGGTTCCAGATCTCGATTCTCTCGAGAGCGCCTATAATAATGACCTCTTTTTCGATCTCTGCAAATTCAAGCAAATTCCTGGGAATAGTTATGCGCGATTGTGAGTCCAGAGGAAACTCTTCGGAAGCCCACATTAGGAGGGTTCTGATGAAGTATCTGTGCTTCTCCAGAAATTGATTGAGGGAACGGAGCTTTTCTTCAAGCCGCCGCCATTCATCGAGGGGGTAAACGTAGAGGCATTTTTCGACTCCGCGGGTGACGACAAAGGTGTCACGCGCCTCAGACGAAAGGCTTTTCCGCAGCTTTGCGGGTATGCTGAGCCTTCCCTTGGAGTCTAAAACGTATTCGTACCGTCCCTTAAATGACGACATCTTCCTCTAAACTTCCACATTTTTTAGTAAACAACGGGAAAAGGAGGAGCCTTCCCCACTTTTCCCCACCACGTTGGAAATTTAACCAACAGTGGCCAAAAGTCAAGCAGAAATTTTGACGTTTTTCCCCACCTGTGATAAGTCACAAATCCAGCCGGATTTTAGCCTATTTTTAACATTAAATGCTGTTATAATCTTTTTGCTAAACAGGACCCACAAAACACGCATAAACTTCTTGACCGCTAAACTTGTGTTGTGTAATTTCCAGTGCGATGGCACGCGGCTTAACCAAAAGACAAGGCGAGGCGCTTGAGTTCATTCGACGCTTCATGAAGGCTCACTCCAAGCCTCCGACATTCCGTGAGTTGGGTGAGCAGATGGGAATTAAGTCTACTCGCGCTGTCAGCGACCTTCTGAAGGCACTCGAAAAAAAAGGCTATATCGAGCGTGAGGCCGGCCGTTCACGCGGAATAAACCTCCCAAAGGCAGAACTGACCAATCCGGATCTCCCCCCGTCGGTCCGCACGATTCCCGTCGTCTCAAGAATCGAATCGCGCGAGATAATCTTCTCGAACATAATCGACGTTCTGCATTTCGACTCCAAGCTTCTTCCCGAAGGCGAGCTGTTTGCAGTTAGAGTCTCCGATGACGCGATGAATTTTATGGGACTGTTCAAGGGTGATTACGTGGTGTGCAGGAGAGTATCCCAGCCGGAACAGAATTCACTCGTACTCGGAAGCGCTGCGGGGATTTTGATAGTGAGACTCTATGAACTCGCAAACGGTAAGATTAATCTCAAACCTTCGAATAGATCCTACCAGGTCCTGAGCTTCGGGTCTGACGACAAGCAGTTCTTTGTCGCCGGCGAAGTTGTATTGACATTTCGCAAAACAAAATAGTAACCTCCCGCGGAGTCGCACCCTCGTTTATGCTATCCGATTCAGGCAGACGTTCAGCCTCCCCGGTCCGTCTGCGCAGGTAACGTGATTACCTTTTCACGCATGTGTCTTCGGCTTCGACAGTTTTGCGCGAATCTCCGGCAGGTATCTTTCGCTTGCGAGGACGAGAATCGTATCCCCCTCTTGCAGAATTGTGCCGCCGCTCGGAACGATGTACTCGTCTTCTCGGCCGATCAACACGACCAGGGTATCTTCGGGAAAAGCAAGTTCCACCAGAGATCTCCCCACCGCGGACGAGTTATGCGGTATCATGAAATCGACAAGGTCCGCGTTCATCCCTTCCATCGGCGCGAACTCAATCGGATATTTCGGCTTCTTCCTGAGCGGAGCGTCAACCCGGAGAAGACGGGCGACAAATGGGACCGACCATCCCTGAAGCAGCCCCGATGTCAGGACAATAAAGAATACCAGGTTGAAAAGTACTCCGGCTTTCGGAAGGCCGGCAATCAAAGGGAAGGTCGCCAGTATGATCGGCACTGCGCCGCGCAGTCCGACCCACGAGACGAACGCTCTGTCGCGCCATGGCGTGTCGGAAAAGCTTAGCACTGAGAAAACGCTCAGAGGCCGTGCGACCAGCATCAGGAATCCCGCAAGGAGCAGCCCCGCCCCTACTACAGCGAAAACCTGAGACGGATAGACGAGAAGGCCGAGGGTAAGGAACATGCCGATCTGACTAAGCCACGCCAGGCCGTCAAAAAACCTCAAAAGGCTTCTTTTTTGAACGAATTCGCTTCTTCCAGCGACAAGGCCGCAAATATACACGGCCAGGAACCCGCTTCCTCCGAGTGTCGCCGTGACGCCATAAACGAACGCGGCAAAGGCGAGGACCATGACCGGATAGATTCCTTCCGCGGAAATCTTCAATTCGTTCAGTATATAAACCATCGCCCTGCCGAGGCTTAGCCCCAGCAAAGCTCCGATCCCCATCTGGAGAAAGAACTGAAGGATCACATCCCCTATCGGAGTATGAGGAAGCGTGATAAGCTGGATCGTCCCGACAGTGAGAAAGACTGCCATCGGGTCGTTGCTTCCCGATTCCAGCTCGAGCAGCGGCTTCAGCTTTCCCTTCAAGCTGATGTCCTTCGACCTCAGCACGGCGAAGACCGCTGCCGCGTCCGTAGACGAAACGACCGCCCCGAGCAGAAGTCCCTCCAGAAGGGAGAACCCCAGCAGCCATGTCGCGAAAAGACCGACGGCAAGCGCAGTAAGAAAAACGCCCAGCGTCGATAGTCCGGCGGCCTGCCAGAAAACGGGGCGCACCTCCGGCCATTTCGTATCGAGACCGCCGGCGAAAAGGATGAAGATGAGTGCGACTATCCCGATGCTCTGGGCCAATCTTGCATTGTCGAAATGAATTCCACCGATCCCTTCCGAACCGGCCAGCATCCCGATCGCAAGAAACAAGAGCAGGACCGGAACGCCGAGATTGTCCGAGAGCTTCGCTATACCGATGCTCAGGAGCACGAGTATCGATCCGACGAGGAGGAAGTACTCAATGGGGATCATGGAAAGTCCTATTCAACAGCATTTCCACTCGTCCCGTCGATTGAAATTGGCATCCGCTGCCCATAACGAAAAGCCAGGCTTGTTAGGGAAAAAACACGACATAAGAGTGAGGAAAGGATTCAGTATGCCTACCCTCCGTTTTCCTCCCTGTTCAACTTAAGTTCGCACTCGCACTCTTGCAACTTACCGGGAAGCTCCCGCTTTTTCGCGGTGGACGGCACCATACGACGGGAGGTGGCAGAAATTCCAGCAAGACAGATTAGTGCGGGGAAACACAGGTAACAACCCTGCATATCACCGGGCCGATTGCCGATTTTGCCGACTCCTCTTTACATCGCTTTATGCGAACTTCACTCGGCATGCCCGAATTGCTTTATGTCTTCGGGCGTTTCGGCCGTCGAAGTTCTCCCTGAACTCGACTGCACCATTATCTTGATATGTTCCACGATGTCCGGGTTTGCAAGCGTGGTAACGTCTCCGACGGGGATGTTATTCGACACGGCGGCGAGCACTCTTCTCATGATCTTTCCCGACCTCGTTTTCGGCATGTCTTCCGCCACCCACACGTGTGACGGTCTGGCTATCTTCCCTATTATATTCTCTATCGCGCCGACAACCTTCTTCTGCACCTCGCCATGGTCGAGCGAGACTCCCGGTTTGAGTGCAATGTAGACCTCGGGCACTCTTCCCTTGATTTGATCCACGACGGGCACTACGGCTGCCTCGGCCACTTCCGGAACCGTCAAGCAGGCCGACTCAAGCTCCTTTGTGCCGAGTCTATGTCCCGCGACGTTGATCACGTCGTCAACCCGGCCGAGAATCCTTATATACCCGTCAGATGCATAGAGGGCGCCGTCCCCCGCAAAATACGGCCAATCCTTCCAATCCTTGCTCTTTGGATCCTTACAGTACTTCGCATAGTAAGTCTGGACATAGCGCTGGGGGTCGCCCCAAATTGTCTGCATAATCCCGGGCCACGGATTTCTGATGCAGATATTGCCGGCCTTTTGTGTGCCGGGAGGGAGTTCGTCCCCGTTCTCGTCATAGACTACGGGATGGATTCCCGGGACGCCGGGACCGGCGCTGCCGGGTTTCATCGGATTAAGTGCAGGCTTCGTGCTGCAAAGGAACCCTCCGTTTTCGGTCTGCCACCACGTATCGACAATGACTGCCTCTTTCTTGCCCACCTCGTTGTAGTACCATCTCCAGACGTCCGGCTCGATAGGCTCGCCGACTGTCACCATCAGCTTGAAATGATAATCGTATTTTTTCGGCTCATTCGGTCCGATTTTCCTCAGTTGGCGGACGGAGGTCGGGGCAGTATGGAAGATGTTTACGTCCAGCTGCTCTGCTATCCTCCATGGCCTTCCCGCATCCGGATAAGTAGGCACCCCCTCGTAAATGACGCTTGTGGTGCCCAGAGACAGCGGGCCGTACACTATATATGAATGACCGGTTATCCATCCTATATCTGCCATACACCAGTAGATATCTTCAGGATGGATGTCGAGGATATTCTTTGCCGTTCCGGTCGCGTACGCGAGATAGCCGCCGGTGCTGTGCTGTATTCCCTTCGGCTTGCCGGTCGTACCGCTCGTGTACATAAGGAACAGCGGGTCTTCGGCGGCAACCGGTACAGGTTTCACTCTCTTTCCCCTGTAATCCTTCAGCAGCTCGTCCATGAAATAATCGCGCCCCTTGATCATTGGGGTCGAAGAGATGTATTTACCCCTTTGACGCCTCCAAACGAGGACCTTGTCGACTACCGCACCAAGCTCTTTCGCGCGGGAGACCGCCGTGTCCGCTTTCTCTTTGTGGTTCTGTACCTGTCCGTTCCTGTAGTACCCGTCCGTCGTAATCAAAACCTTGCTTCCGGAATCGGCGATTCTATCCCCGCAGGCGCTTCCGCTGAATCCCCCGAATACAACCGAGTGAATCACTCCAAGTCTTGCACACGCCAGCATCGTAACCGGGAGCTCAGGAACCATCGGCATGTGGATCGTTACCCTGTCGCCCTTCTTCAGCCCGGCGAAGTCTCTCAGAAGTGCGGCAGTCTCGTTGACCCTAACATACAGCTCCTGGTATGTGATGACCACATGGGGTTCTTCCTCGAGTTCAGGAACGAAAATCAGTGCGGTTTTCCCCTTGTTCTTTGAGAGGTGCCTGTCTACACAATTATAACTAGCATTGAGAAGTCCGCCCGCAAACCATTTCCAGAAGGGGGGATTGCTGCTGTCAAGCGTGGTGTGCCAGTATTTGTACCATTCAAGCAGATCCGCGTATTCCTTAAAACTCTCGGGGAAGTTCTCCAGGGCGAACCTCTTGTCCACCTCCGGATCTGTAAGGTTTGCCTGAGATATGAATTTTGCGGAGGGCTGATAATACTCTTCCTCTCTCCAATGCGCAGCTATCTGGGCCTCGCTCACATCAAGGGGATTGGTGTTTGCCATTGTTGGTACTCCTTATAGTTTATGCAGGGTGCTTTCGTTCAAAGAACCTCGAGTCCGGTAGACTTGCATCGGCTTTTTAAATTTCACGTCATCCGGGAACATCTCCAATACCTTAACTCATTTTTGCCTGATAAAGTTTTGTGTCTATACTTCTCCGTCTGAAAAGGCTTTTACGTGGAGGGGTTGCGAATTAAATTGCCTCAAGAAAAGGCTTTGCTATGTTCAGGATCATTCGTGAATGGGAAAATTACCGTGAGCATGTCCTGCTACGGGACGGTTCGGGAATAACGTTGCGTTTTGCAACAGGACCCGACACTGCGGCGGTAGAATCGCTGGTAAACAGGGTCTCCCAGGAAAGCCGGTATTTCAGGTTCATGGCAGGCGTAAGCTACCTCCCGAAGGCGACAATCGAAGAAATGTGTATAAATGAGCCTCGAGAGAGAGCGAGTCTGCTGGCCATTCTTGGGGACGAGCTCTCCGGGACCGTCGTCGGAATCGGAAGCTACGCGAGCCTTGCGGTGAGAAACGCAGCAGAAGTCTCCTTTCTTGTCGCGGATGAATACCACGGTAAAGGGATTGGGACGCTTCTCCTGGAGCGGTTGGCCGGGATTGCCGCGGCTAACGGACTTGTGGCGTTCGAGGCCGAAATGCTCTCAGACAACGAAAAAATGATGGCCGTATTTAAAGACGCCGGCTTCGAGATCGTCAAGGCCGCCGGAGGAAGCACGGTTCACATAGAATTCCCGATCGGCGGAAACGCCGCGGTCCGTGAGCGGGCCGAGCTCAGAGACCGTCTTGCTACTGCGAACTCTCTCGATCCGCTGTTGAAGCCGACATCGATTGCCGTCATAGGTGCGTCGAGGGATTCGGATGCAGTTGGAAGCCTGGTATTCAAGCATATTCTGGAATCGAACTTCACAGGGACGGTCTACCCGGTAAACAGCCAGGCTGCTTCGATACAGGGCGTGAGAACGTATCCGTCGCTGCAGAGCCTTCCCGAACACCCGGATCTGCTCGTCGTTGCCGTGCCGGCAGCAAATGTGTTGGACGTCGTCCGCGAGGGCGCCGCATTGGGTGCCAAGGGGGTCATTGCGCTGAGCGCCGGATTTGCCGACAGCGGTGAGCCGGGAGCAAGACTTCAAAACGAGCTGGTAGAGTTTGTGCGGTCGAACGGGATGCGTCTCATCGGTCCAAACTGCCTTGGCATAATCAATACCAACACTAAGATAGAATTGAATGCGAGCCTCGCCGGTTTAATGCCGCCGCCAGGAAAGGTCGGGTTCTTTTCGCATACTGAAGCGCTTGGAATAGTTATTCTGGATTACGCGGTTGAGCGCGGAATAGGTTTTTCCACGTTCGTGTCCGGAGGAAACCGCGGGGATGTGTCGGGCAACGATCTGCTCGAATATTGGGAAGAAGATCCTGCCACCGACATCATACTTCTTTATCTCGAACGGTTCGGCAATCCGCGGAAGTTTGCCAGAGTTGCGAGAAGGATCTCGTATAAGAAACCGATACTATGTGTAAAGAGTGCGCGCAGCAAGGCCGGCCGCGAGGCTGCACAGGTGCGGAGCATCGATGCCGAAACCGATCTGCAGGTAGACGCCCTATTTCAGCAGGCCGGAGTGATCCGCGCAGAGACGCTCGAGGAGATGTTCGACATAACAATGCTGCTGGCTCATCAACCTTTGCCCAAAGGTGATCGCGTCGCAATCATGAGCAATGCAGGCGGGGCTCTGACGATCTGTGCGGACGCTTGCGAGGCAAACGGCCTTTCTATCGCCAGGCAAGACATTACGAACCTCGGTCCGCTTGCAACCGCTGAGGACTACGAAAGGACTGCTAAGTCGCTTCTCGAAAAGGACGATGTGGATTCACTGATATCGATATTTGCCTGCATCGGCGGCTGCGATCCCGAACCGATCGGAAGAGCGATCAGGAGAGGGGCACTCTTCTCTCAGCGCAGTTCGAAAGCAGAAAAACCCGTACTGCTTTGCCTGATGGGAACCGCTAAGGCTGTTCAGATTGCCACCTCAACTGCCTTTCAGACAGAGAAGCCGGACCGCTCCATCTTCCCATCTTACCGCTTTCCTGAGTCTGCTGCTCTCGCCCTGGCTAGAGTGACTGAATATGCAAAGAATCGCCTTCAGCCCCAGGGGAGACTGCTGTGGTATGATGATGTCGACATAAGTACTGCCCAGGCGAAATCGAAGAGCGTCATCGGCCTGGCTTGGGATTCCAAAGAGCCGGTGAAGGTAGCCGGGAAAAATTCCGATGAAATACTTGCCTGCTTCGGTTTGAAAGTGGAGGCTCCAGGAGGGAGCGCCAAATCCGGGCAGGCTGTGGAATCAACCGCTTCAAGCGAGTGCCAGCTCGGGATTAGGTCAGATCCTCATTTCGGACCGTTGATCATTGTGAATGTCCCGGGGAAGCAAGCCGTGCAGAGGATAACACCGCTGACAGATCGGGATGCCAAAGCGATCCTGGAAAGCGTCGGGATCCACGACTCCGAAAAGTGTGAACAGCTTCTCGGCAGGGTGTCACAGATGGTGGAAGAACTGCCATGGTTGCAGCGGATGAACGCAAAAGTTCACGTCGTCGGTGAAAGAGAACCCGTCCTGTACGATACAGAGCTCTTGTTCAAGCCCTGACCCGGTCTCTGGCAAGTCTTGTAGGTACTCGAGCGAAATCCGCCATGGTCCGCTTCAGAAGCTTGTTTCTCTACTCGACACCTGCCATGACTGATCGGATTCCGTACCTGGCCGCGTAGACGCAGCCGGGTGTTGGAAACCCGATTGCCCACCTATCCAATAGTGAGTGTTGGCTTTTCCTACATACGCCACACCCCTTTTGTAAGAAAAACGCACAGTCATAATCGGACTGCCGTCTCTTTTTGTCCCTTGAAAAATTCAGGCCGAACAATCTGACCTGTCTTTCCGGACTGTTTTCGAACAACATCCGGGGTGGCACGGGCGTTGCACAATCAAAATCGGTAAAAAGAATTGCGTTTTGTGCCATGAGTCTAAACACAATATCAAAAATACGCGCAAGCGATCTCACCAAGATATTAAAGATACTCCAGGATAAAGGTTACGTAACGGTCGGACCAACGCTCCGAAACAATGCCATTGTTTATGACACGATAGATAAGGCCGACGACCTCCCCATCGGGTGGACTGACGAACAGGAACCAGCCTCCTATCGACTCAGGAAACGAGACGACGATGCTTACTTCGGCTTCAACGCCGCTCCGCAATCCTGGAAGAGATTCTTGTACCCACCCCGGAGAAAACTATTTACAGTGACAAAGGACGGCAAATCTCTCGCCCTGTCAGATGAAAGCGGCACCGCAGCGAAGTATGCGTTCATCGGGGTTCGCCCTTGCGAGCTGAGTGCGATTCTCATTCAGGACAAAGTCTTCAGGTCCGACGAATACAAGGACGAATCATATTCTGCACTGAGAGAGAGCCTGTTTATACTTGCAGTGAACTGCAATGACGCAGGCGGCACATGTTTCTGCACATCGATGAACACTGGGCCCGAAGCCAAGAGCGGATTCGATCTCTCATTGACCGAGGTACTTCAGGGCGGCGGACACTTCTTTGTGGTAAAGGCGGGCAGCGAGCTGGGCGCTTCGGTACTCGGGCTTATAGGCACGGAAGCAGCCTCCGAAGAGGAGATTGAATCGGCCGATGCCCTCTTGCGTGAGGCTGAATCCCGAATGAAGAAGTGGATGGACACAGACAATCTGCCGAAGGTGCTCTCGGAAAACCTTGAACATCCGCATTGGGAGGATGCAGCTAAACGCTGCCTGACCTGTGGAAACTGTACAATGGTCTGCCCTACCTGCTTCTGCTCGACTGTCGAAGATATAACGGACCTGTCCGGGGAGTCGGCTGAACGAGCGAGAAGATGGGACTCGTGTTTTACGGTCGACTTCTCTAAAGTCGCAGGAGGAAATTTCCGAATTTCTCCGAAATCACGCTATCGCCAGTGGCTCACCCACAAACTCTCCTCATGGGTGGAACAGTTCGGCGTATCCGGATGTGTGGGATGCGGGCGATGCATAACCTGGTGCCCCGTCGGGATAGACATAACGGCCGAAGTGCAGGCTATCAGGGGTGTGGAAACACAACAGCGAAAAGGAGGTTAGTCATGGAAATCCAAGATCTAACAGAATCGCTCCACAAACATCCGTTCCTGAGCAACATGGACCCCGAACTCCTTAAGACGCTGACATCATGTGCGTCGAACATCGTAGTCCCGGAGGGAGCGCGCTTGTTCAAAGAGGGAGAAGACGCAAAGACCTTCTACCTTATCCGAACCGGAAGAATCGCACTCGAACTTCCCGGGGGGGAAAGGGGCATGATAAGAATACAAACCGTCGGACCGGGCG
The DNA here is from genome assembly GCA_046705025.1 of Candidatus Kryptoniota bacterium. Taxonomy (GTDB): domain Bacteria; phylum Bacteroidota; class Ignavibacteria; order Kryptoniales; family JAKASW01; genus JAKASW01. Next base: position 23,244 of record JBJKQU010000062.1, read on the forward strand.
ATGTACTTGGGTGGTCATGGATCATTTACCCGTACCGCTGGCATTTCGACGCGTACGCAGTCGAGCAGGTCCATGCCTTCGCAATCGACGCTACCTGTCTGCGGACGAAATGTGAGACGGACTACCACTTCGGGTACGAGATGCTTCGCAGATTTTCGGAAGTACTTGAAAGGCGGCTCGAGGCCACCCGCCTGCAGCTGCTGGATGTCTACGGCAGCACCCTCACCGATAGAGGCGAGAATTACTAGCATAGATGCTTGTTCAGTAATCCATTGGAGTTTCTGTTATGATTGAAACCGCACCCCAAACCGAAGCCGCCCTGCAGGGTTCCATGATCCCTTCACTCGCTGCTGTACGCAGGGTGGTGTGGGAGACGGACGACACGTTTACACTCTTGATTGATTCGCCGCCAATGAACGGATCGGAATTTTCATTTAAGGCGGGGCAGTTCAACATGGTTTATGCCTTCGGGACGGGCGAATCGGCAATCTCCATCAGCTCCGACCCGGCGAAACCCCGTGTCCTTGCGCATACCATCCACCGCGTCGGCATTGTAACCTCTGCACTTTCAAGGCTCAAACGGGGAGATATGATCGGCCTGAGAGGGCCGTTTGGAGCCGGGTGGCCTATCGAGAAAGCCGCAGCGAAGGACATTTGCATAGCCGCAGGCGGAATAGGACTCGCTCCTCTAAGACCGGTTATTTATTCACTCGCGAGGAAGAGAGAGCTCTTCGGAAGAATTGTAATTCTTTACGGTGCGCGAAGCCCGCTCGATCTTCTATACAGAGTGGAACTCGAGCAATGGAACAAGCTGCCGAATACAGAGGTCCTCATTACTGTGGATCGGGGCGATTCCTCATGGAAGGGCCATATAGGCGTGGTGACGAATTTGTTTTCTTATATCAAACTCGACTCTCAGTCGACAATAGCTATGATCTGCGGCCCGGAATTGATGATGAAATATACCGCGGAGGAGCTTCAGCGGAGGGGGCTTTCCCAGGAGCAGATCTTCATTTCGATGGAACGGAACATGAAATGCGGGATCGGCCTCTGCGGCCACTGCCAGTTCGGACCGAAGTTCATTTGCAAAGACGGGCCGGTTTTCAACCTGACGGACGTCTATCACTTAATCCAGCAGAAGGAAATATAAATGCCACGAAGCAGGAATAGCGGCAAGCCGAAGGTAGCAGTCTTCAAATTCGCCTCCTGCGACGGGTGTCAGCTGTCGCTGCTGGACGCCGAAGATGAACTGCTCGAGGTGGCCGAGGCGATAGATATTGCTTTCTTCCCCGAAGCGAGCAGGCGAATGCGTAAGGGACCATATGATATCGGCATCATCGAGGGAAGCATTACCACCCCCCACGACGTCGAGCACATAAGGGAAATACGCAAGTCATGCAGCACACTTATCACCATCGGCGCATGCGCAACAGCAGGCGGAATTCAGGCCCTGCGAAACTGGAAGGACATCAAGGAATTTATCCGCATCGTTTACGCTTCTCCTGAACATATCTCAACTCTCGACAGATCTTTGCCGATAGGATCGTTCGTCCATGTCGACTTCGAGCTGCGCGGCTGTCCGGTCAACAAGTACCAGCTGATAGAAGTCATTAACGCGTTCCTCCACAAAAGGAAACCTAACATATATACTCACAGCGTCTGCGTGGACTGCAAGTTGAAGGGCAACGTTTGTGTGATGGTTGCAGAAGGGACGCCCTGCCTCGGCCCGGTAACCCAATCCGGATGCGGCGCAATCTGCCCGTCTTTCAACAGGGGATGTTACGGCTGCTACGGCCCGATGGAATCCCCGAATACGCCCGCACTTGCCGACCGTTTCACCGAGCTGGGAGAAACACGGCACGACATATCGCTCGCGTTCAGGGGATTCAATGCTTACGCCGAAGCGTTTCGAAGAGAGAGCGAGTCTCATGAAAAATAAACCCGCAAGGACAATAAAAGTCGATTACCTGGCCCGTGTAGAAGGAGAAGGTTCACTGCTTGTACGGATGAAAGACGGAGAGGTTAGCGACGTCAAGTTCAGGATCTTCGAGCCCCCGCGATTCTTCGAAGCCTTTCTAAGGGGGAGGAAATATTCGGAAGCGCCAGATATCACGTCGCGCATCTGCGGGATCTGTCCTATCGCTTACCAAATGAGCTCGGTACATGCGATGGAAAGTGCCTTCGGTGTGAAAGTGGAGGGACAGCTCCGTGAGCTGAGGCGTCTTCTTTATTGCGGTGAATGGATCGAAAGCCATGCTCTGCATATGTATATGCTCCATGCCCCGGACTTCCTCGGGTACGAAGATGCTATTCAACTTGCAAAAGATCATCCCGATGCCGTCCGGCGAGGCTTAAGGCTCAAAAAGACCGGCAACGATCTGGTTACGCTCCTTGCCGGGAGAGAGATTCACCCTGTCAACGTCAGGGTCGGCGGGTTCTACAAACTCCCCGAGAAGAAGGAGCTCCTGCAGATACTCGAGAGGCTGAAACGAGCAAGAGACGACGCTTACGAGACCGTCCTTTGGACCGCATCGCTGTCGTTCCCGGATTTCGAGTATGACTACGAGTTTGTCGCATTGAACCATCCGACCGAATATCCGTTCAACGAAGGGCGACTCGTATCAAACAAGGGACTCAATATTGCCGTTCGCGAGTATGAGCTGGTATTCCACGAGTCACACGCCTCTTATACGAACGCGCTCCAATCGGAAATGAAGGGAAAAGGAGCATATCTTGTCGGCCCGTTGGCCAGGTACAATCTGAATTTCGAGAAGCTTTCGCGGCTCGCCCGACAAGCCGCAAAGGAGGCGGCCGCAGAACCGCCGGTTTTGAATCCGTTCAAGAGCATCATCGCCCGCGCCGTGGAAACGCTGTATGCCTGCGATGAAGCTATCCGGATAATAGAAAGTTATGAGCGTCCCGAGAAAGCCGCAGTCGATTACGCTGTGCGCTCGGGGTTCGGCTTCGGATGTACCGAGGCGCCGCGGGGGATTCTATACCACCGCTATCTGATCGGCGATGACGGCGCCATTAAAGACGCCAAGATTGTACCGCCAACGTCTCAGAATCAGAAGATGATAGAAAGCGACTTGAGAAACTTTGTGACGGCGAACATCGATTTGCCCAAGCAAGATCTCACACTGAGATGCGAACAAGTAGTACGGAATTATGACCCTTGCATATCCTGCGCAACTCACTTCCTGAGACTCGAGATTTCCCGGACTGACACCGGGCAGTAGTGATGAAGAATGAAGTAGAGCCGGCTCCCGATGCTTCGGTCGATTTCGAAGTGCGGAACCGGAGGGCTAGCATGACAGTCGTCGGGTTAGGCAATGAATTCCGGGGAGACGACTCGGCAGGGCTCCTGACGATAAGAAAGCTGAAAGAAAAAGTACCGGCGGAAGTGAGGACAGCCGAACTGATGGGTGATCAGTCCAACCTCCTTGAGCTAATGCGCTCTACAGATGCAATGGTAATAGTAGATGCCGTAAGGTCGTCATCCGCCGCCGGGACAGTCTTTCGCGTGGATGCCAGTCAACATTCCATCCCGGAAGACTTCTTCACGTTCTCCACACACGCTTTCGACGCGGCTCAAGTAGTGGAGCTTGCGCGTATACTGAGAGTACTGCCGAAAAAGGTCATCTTCTACGGGATTGTAGGAAAGGAGTTTTCGTACTCGCCGAAGCTCAGCACGGACGTGGAAGAGGCAGTAGATATAGTTCAGACAAGCGTGCTGAAGGATATACGCGCGTCTTTGAAAAGTGACGATTTCGGCCTGCCTCGAAAAGGGAGTGCCTGACCCGCATCGAATTTGATCCCTCGGGGGAGGGTACTCTAGTTTACTTTTGCTTCGGCCATGTAGTAATCAAGATTGGTGGCGTATGGCGAGTCCGGAAAGTCCTTCTGGACGCGCGCCAGCAACCCAACTGCTCTATCCTTTTTGCCGACCTTGATATAGTTCCTCGCGGCACCGATGAGGTATTGAGGAGCCAGGAAATTCTTCGAATCGCGGGATGCCGCGCGCTGGTAGTACTCTGCAGCCTTCTGATGGTCACCCCAAATCTCATACACTTCCGCTACGCCGGCATCCGCGCTTGCCTTCAGAAAATTGTCGCTCCCGTCGTAGTCCTTGAAATACTTCATGGCGTCCGTATAGTCCCCGAGGTAGTAATAGCAGTCGGCAAGATATACTTTCGCTGCTTCCCCTGTTTCCGAGCCGCCATAGTTCTCGACAATCGATTTGAGTCCGAAGACGTTATGACTCGGATCACCGTTTATCGCCACCTGATAGGCTCCGCCGTCGAAATAAGTGAGGACTTGTGAGAGTTCAGTTGCAGCTTTCCTATTGTTCGAGTTGACGTTATTAAGATAGGCAACGACAACGATCACGGCTATCACCAACCCGGTCATTAACCCGCTCACAAGTTTCCTGTTGTTCCGCAGGAAATCCATTACTTTGAAGTAAGCGGTGACCAGTTTATCTTGCTTCAGTTCCTTTTTGGTGATCCTTTTTCTCGGTTTTAGCATGCAACGTTCCTCTTGATTTTTGGTAATTTAGCACAAAATGCTGTCGGAGAAAAGGGATTTCTTATTGGAGTCTGGCTTCGGTCTTTGATCCCCTAAATGGGGGAAAAGGTCAACTCGTCGAATGAAAAAAATACATGCAGTCGAGCAACGGGCAGGAGATGAAACGTCGCATTTCCGTTCCCACTTATGCGGGGGAAACCTTATCTTCTCTCCTGCATCATATCGATTGGATAAACAAATAGAGGACACTATGAACAAGAACATTGGACAAGCAGACAAATGGATCCGCATTGTAATCGGGCTTTTCTTGATAAGCCTGGCTTTCTGGGGTCCGCACACGGCATGGGGCTGGATTGGGTTGATTCCACTGGCAACTGCCTTAATAGGCTTTTGCCCCCTGTATGCACCATTCAAGATTTCGACACGAAAGCAAGAGCAGAAAGCGGCCTAGTTCGGCTCGACCTATCATCAGCTGCTCATAGAGCGGGCACTAACCCGCACTTCACTTCGTTCGGAATAAAGAGGGTCGGGCCTTGAGCCGATTCAAGGGACGGCGTGCCGAAAGGAGGCCGCCCGTTCTATTGCTCGGCGCGGCAGATACTCTACCGCACTCTCTGATGCAACAAATTTAGATCGCGGCAAAGCCGCGCAAGGAGAAAGCATGTTCTTAGACCAGCAAGCTCAGAATGAGATAAAGAAGAGATTTGCGACTCTCGTGAGTCCTGTGAAGATCATAAATTTCACCCAATCGCTCGAATGTCAGTACTGCAAGGAGACAAGGCAGATATTGGAAGAGCTGGCAGCCCTATCCGACAAAATCACTCTGGAAGTCTACAACTTTATAAGTGACAAGGAGCAGGTTGAGAAGTACCATATCGACAAGATACCGGCTACCGTGATAGCCTCGGAGGAAATCGACTACGGCATCCGGTATTACGGGATACCTTCCGGATACGAATTCGCTTCGCTTCTGGAGAGCATCGAGATGGTCTCTACTCAAAGTCACGAGCTGAGCGACGAGGTCGCCGAGAAGGTCAAAATGATAAGCGAGCCTGTCCATATACAGGTCTTCGTTACGCCGACATGTCCTTATTGCCCGAGGGCGGTATACACCGGCCATCAGTTTGCTTTCCTCAACAAGAACATCAAAGCCGACATGGTCGAAGCTACCGAGTTTCCTCACCTGTCGATGAAGTACAACGTCCGGGGCGTGCCGAGAGTCGTTATAAACGAGACCCACCATTTCGAGGGGGCATTGCCCGACGAGGCCTACATCGAAGAAGTTCTTAGCGCACTGAGTGAAAAACAGGGCGGCCTGATCAATTAACGGTCTGTTGCGGATTTTGCCCGCGTCCCCGGCTTCCACTTGATTCGGAGAAGCTGAAAAGATCTCACGACTTATCGCGACTTCGTCGGCACCGCGCGGGTACCATGATTTCGCTGCAAGAAACCCCGGGATGATCCCGCAGTGGCGAGTTCAGCAGGAAATCGGCATTTGTTGCACCGGGGCCCCCATTTCGGTTACCCAACACTCCTTGTCACCTATTACGCTCTGAATAAGGACAGGGGGTGCGCACCCCCTCTTCCCATACCGTGATGATGAAGCCGATGGCAATCATCGGTACACCAACTCGATGAACTTCTCAGAGAAAACCAGGAAAACCTATCGTTCAAGGCAACACGCTGCCCCGGCCTTTTCAGTGCTGTCTGCGGGTCCTTTCGCGCTGTCGGCGGCTGCGATCGCTCTTTCGGGAGGAATGGTCGGAATTTTCCGCTCTTCCTTCAGGCCTCGCTGGCGCCGGCTTCCTCGAGCGAAACCTCGTGTCGCCGGAATCTCTCAAAGCAATATCTCCGTGGTAACTGAACAGGATCTGTTTGAAAAACTTCTTCTCCTCCTCGGTCGCCACAAGCGATATCGCCTCACCCTTCTGTCCCGCACGGGCCGTTCTGCCCACTCGATGTGTGTATGATTCTACGTCTTTCGGTATTTCATAGTTATACACATGTGAAACATCGTCGATATGGAGCCCGCGGGCTGCGACGTCGGTCGCGACAAGAACGGTGAACTTCTCGCTTCGGAAATCGTCCGTTACCTTTTCCCGCTGCGGCTGTGACATGTTGCCGTTAAGGGCGCGGGCCTGTATACCCATCGCGGTAAGCCTCTTGGAAACCTTCACCGTAATGTGTTTCCTGTTGCAGAATACTATTGCCAGATGGCGCTCCTGCTCGAGGAGGTCCGCGAGCAGATCCAATTTGGCTTCCGGCATTACATGGTAATAGATCTGGCGAAGGAAAATCGGCTTCACCGTGGCTTCGAAGCGCACGTTCTTCGGGTTGTGCAGGTATCTTGCGGCAAGCTTCTCAATCTCCTTGGGCACGGTAGCGCTGAAGAGGAGGGTCTGATGCTGAGCCGGAAGCTTTGCAGCGATACGCTCTACGTCTTTGATGAATCCCATATCGAGCATGCGGTCCGCCTCATCGCAGACGAAATACTTCACGGTATCGAGCTTGAGCGAGTTCCTGTTCAGAAGGTCGATGAGCCGGCCCGGGGTGGCGACCACTATGTTTGCCTGTTTCAGTTTGGCGACCTGGTTGTTTATCGACGCCCCGCCGTAGACGGGTACTATGCCGAGGTGCTTACCGGCCGAATATTTGACAAACTCCCCCGCCACCTGTGCGGCAAGCTCCCTGGTCGGCACCAGAATGAGCGCCTTCAAACCGTCGCGCTTCTTCAACTCCTCTATGATGGGAATCGCAAAGCTCAGCGTTTTTCCAGAACCTGTCTCGGACTGAGCCAGAACGTCCCGCCCATTTGCAATTGCCGGTATTATTTCTTCCTGAACCGGCGTGGCAACTGTTATTCCCTGTGCTTCAAGCAGCGACGTCAATTGATCGCTCAGCACAAAAGACTGTGATTTCATTAAAACCTTTCGTTATGTATGTAATAAAAATATTGGGAATCAGTTGCTGAGAAGGAGTACGGGTTCCTTTGCTATCAGAAGTATCCTTAGAAGAAGACCAAATCCCGGCTTCTGAACACCGTCGCCCGTTCTTCTATTCAGGTGGGGAGAAGATGTTGCTGTTACTGTTATAATATAATCAAACGATGAGGACAGTTCCGAGCTTTATTTTTGCCGAAAACGGCAAAAACGCGGCAGGGCTGCCCTGGGTCCCGGCCCCGGGCGCCGAAATAAGGAGATCTACTTCCCCCCGGCTTCTGCAGACACCTTGCCCGACAGGTTCCTGTAAACAAAGACGAAGTAACCCACAACGAGTATCATGCCGATTATCCACCAGACGAGTCCGACCTGCAGGCCGTACATGCTGGTCGCCGCACTGTATGCCGTAAGAGTATAAGCGGGGCTGACAGTCGAAATGATGAGATCGGGGAAAAGCGTGCCCGCCATGGCGCCGAGTATGCCTACAATGAAGACAATCGAGCCGAGAAACGGTCGAAAATCGTTCTGCCCTCTCAGCGCTGCTGGAATGTAGAGCAAACCGGCCAGCGAAATTATGAGCAGCACCAGCGGCCAGACTCTGCCGACAAGTGGAGCAAAGAAGCCCGGCTGCACGAACAATGTCAGCACAAATGTAATCACGGCGAAAGCAATCACGGACCACCACAGGCGCCCCGCCAGGCCGGCGCTACGCTCGCGTACGGCACCGTCAGTCTTCCACACGAGAAAGAGCGAGCCATGCAGCGCAATTACGGTGAGGCAGAAGACGCCGCTGATGACCGTGTAGTAGTCGAGGATGCCGATAGCGGGATGCAAGAGCATATTCGTGAAGAGGGGAATTGCAAAATATCCGCTGGCAGTGAGCGGGACTCCGCGAATCAGGTTCCCGAAGGCGGCTCCGAGGACTATCACTATCAGCACAGACGCAAACTGGAGGGTGCCGTCCCAGAAGTCGCGCCAGAGCTTGAACGGTTCGTGGGAGCGAAGCTCAATCGCGAGCCCGCGCAGGATTAGAAGCCAGAGAAGAATAATAAGAGGCATGTAGAAGCCGCTGAACCCTGCGGCGTAAGCCTTCGGGAAAGCGAAGAACAATGTGCCACCGGCTGCGAGGAGCCACACCTCATTGCCGTCCCAAACCGGCCCGATCGCTCCCAGCACCTGCCGGCGCTCGGCGTCAGTCTTAGCTACAATTCCGTAGATGATCCCGGCACCGAAATCGAACCCGTCCAGTACAACATAAACAATAAGCATCGCCCCCACCAATGCGTACCAGAGTGCTTGCATAATCTCACGCCTTCCCTTCTTCGTATCTGGGGCCCTTTGCGATTTCACGGCCGACCAAATAAAGGAAGCCGACTCCGATCACGAAATAGAGACCCACGAATCCCATCGTCGTGAAAACCACGTCGCCCGTATTCACCATCGGTGAGTAGGCCTCGCTGGTCCGAAAGAGATTGTACACAACCCACGGCTGCCGCCCAAGCTCCGCCGTGAGCCATCCTGCCGTTGTGGCGATGTACGGGAAAGGAAAAGCCAGCATAAGGAGCCAAAGTACAGGCCTTGTCTTCTCCAGTCTGCCCCGCCATAACAGGAAAGCACTCAATGCCATGAGCGCAAGGATGATCGTTCCGAGTCCCACCATGATGTGATAGCTGTAGTAGAGAAGAGGGATGTTATCCGGCCAGTTCTCCTTAGGAAAAGAGTTGAGCCCCTGCACGGTTGCCTCGAACGAACCGTATGCGAGAAAACTCAGCATCCGCGGGAGAACAATCGGGTTCTCAAGCGTCTGCTCCTTGACGTTCGGCTGACCTATGATCGCCAGCGGAGCTCCGCTTTCGCTTTTGAACACTCCTTCAAGGGCAGCCAGAGCGGTCGGTTGATAATCGGCAACCAGTTTCCCATTCTGATCTCCGGTCGGGAATATCTGGAGCACGCTGGCAACAAGTGCAATTATCACCCCGACCTTGAGGAACAGGTGAGCTTCCTCGTGATACTTTCCTACGAGCTGCCAGAGCGCACCCACGGATGCAACGACGGTTGCGGCGGTGATGACGGAGGCGCTCATGTTGTGCGCGTATTCCCACACCGCCCACGGGTTGAGAACGAATTTCCAGAAACTCGCCAGCTGAAGAGATCCGTCCGACCCGACGGCATAACCTATCGGGTGCTGCATGAAAGCGTTGGTCGCAATTATGAAATAGCCGGACAGCCAGCTTCCCAGGCACAATCCGACCGCAACAGCAAAGTGGCCTCTCCTTCCGAGTTTCTTCTCACCGAACAGGAACATCCCGAGGAGTGCAGACTCGAGGAAGAAAGCGAAAACTCCCTCCATCGCGAGCGTTTGACCTATGACACCGCCGGCGTAGTTGGAGAAAGCAGCCCAGTTCGTACCGAACTGAAACTCCAGCGGGATCCCGGTAACGACGCCGACAGCGAAGTTGATCGCGAATATCCTGGCCCAGAACCTCGCAGCCCTGTTCCAGCTTTCGTTATTTGTTTTGAGATATCGCCACTTCAAGAAAACGATTATGAGCGCGAGGCCCATTGTCAATTGGGGAAAGAGGTAGTGGTAGGTTACAGTGAAGGCAAATTGAAGTCGGTCCCAAAGCATTGCATAGTCCCTTCTTTACTGCAACAAAGTAACACTCCCGCGCATGCTTTTCAAGAAGAGCATGTGCCAGTTTCGCTCCATCAAGGCAGGCCCCAAAAACGCCTCTATTGTGAGGAACCGGAACAGGCACTGCCACGCAGTACACAGGCGCTCTTTTTCGCATCATGAGTTTCTTCCGTATCCGCCTACTTTGGAATGGTGAAAGTGGCCGGTCAGCTGATACAAGGTCTTCAGCAGGCGCCGCGCTCGACCACAACTTCGCACATCGACGCCGGCATGATATCGACGCTTCCAGCCTGTGCGAATGGTTCCATGAATTTCCTGACCTTGTCATCGTCGTCGGCTTCGACAATAAGGTAAAGGGCATGAGCTCCGTCGACTACAGCCTCAGCGTTTATTTTCAAACCGTACTTCTGTGCGTTTTCTTCCGAGAGATGCGTTAGCAGCATCCCTCCCATTTCCTTGCTCCGGGCGGGGCAGGTCTCGCTGGAGTGCTTGTGCTGGACTACAAAAAGTGCCATTCTATTTCCACCTCTCAATCGTTCATGTTCATGTTAATATTGGGCAAGGCTCTTGTCTATTCTCTTCGCCCAGGCGTCGATTCCACCGACCAGATTCCTGATATTTTTGAATCCACGCTGCCTGAGGAACGCGGCGGCTTTTGCACTTCGCCCGCCCACCTTGCAGTAGACGACTATCTCCCGTGACGGGTCCAAATCGCCGTACCTCTTCGGCAGCTCAGACAGGGGGATCAGCGGCGCTCCCAGATTCACAATTTCGTATTCCCGCGGTTCGCGGACATCCAGAAGAAAAATGTCATCCCCGAGGTCGAGCCGCGCCTTGAGCTGCTCGACGGTTATTTCGGTTTTGTCGTCGACCTCCGTCGCGGCCGGTTCCTGTCTCGGAATCCCGCAGAACTGCTCGTAGTCTATCAGCTCATGGATTGTGGGACGGCTGCCGCAGATCGGGCAATCGGGATTCTTCCTGAGTTTCAGTTCGCGGAAATTGAACTTCAGGGCGTCGAACAGAACCAGCCTCCCTATTAACGGCTCGCCTTCGCCCAACAGAAGTTTAATAACCTCGAGCGCCTGCAGGGTGCCGATTATTCCCGGCAATACTCCGAGCACTCCTCCCTCGGCACAGCTCGGGACGAGCCCCGGAGGAGGAGGCGCCGGGTAGAGACACCTGTAACACGGTCCCCGTCTCGCGTCGAAGAGTCTTACCTGGCCGTCGAACCTCAGTATCGACCCGTAGACGTTCGGTTTTCCGAGCAAAACGCAGGCATCGTTGACAAGGTATCTCGTCGGGAAATTATCGGTACCGTCAACAATAACGTCATAGTCTGCAAAGAGCTCGAGGGCATTCTCGGATGAAAGCCGTGTCTCATATGTCTCGATGGAGTTAGTCGGGTTGATTCCCCCGAGTGTCTCACGGGCAGAATCCAGCTTTGACCTGCGGACATCTTGGGTCGAATGCATGATCTGTCGCTGCAGATTGGTCTTGTCCACCACATCGAAATCGACGATTCCCAATTTCCCGACGCCTGCCGCGGCCAGGTACATACCGAGCGGCGAGCCGAGCCCGCCGGCTCCTATCATGAGGACCTTCCCCGATTTGAGTTTCTTCTGTCCTTCCATACCGACCTCAGGAATAATGAGATGCCTGCTGTAGCGGAGTATCTCGTCTTTGGACAGTTCAACTTCGCTTTCAATATCGGTCACATCCACATCGACGCCGCCCGCAATGGACGGTATAATGCTCACCGTATCTGAATCTTTCACCGGAGTCTTGTCTTTCTCCAGGTACCTGATGTCTTCGTCATTTACATAGATGTTCACATAACTCCTCAAGCTCCCGTCCTCGGCAAAAAGATGTTGTCTGATCTGGGCATACCTGCCTGTCAGGTTTCCAAGAACCTCTCCCACCGTCGTTCCTTCTACTTCTACGGTATCCTTCTTGTCCGTAAACGGTCGAAGCGGTGTCGGGATAAACACTCTTGTTGGCATTCTATCTGCTCCTCATATTTCAATTAAATTCTGCGGAAGGTTCGCCTCAGCGGAAATCATTTCCGCATTGGAGCCGTGTTTTCGAGCCGGCCTGTTCATAACTGCACGCTACCTCCGCCGGAGTCTTGACGAAGTCGGCTCCGGCACTTCTCCGTAGTCATCCTCTTCGGTCCGTTTGCCTTCAACCGAAAGAGCCTGTTCAATGAACTTGTTCCTCGTCTCGGACAGAGACCATGCTGTCATTACCTTCGATTCGCCTTTCTCCACTGCGAGAACTATATAAGTGAACCATGGAAGTGCGTGTTCTCTGTCGAATTCGGATGGAATCGCCGGATGGTCAGGATGGGAGTGATAGAAGCCGAGCAGCTCCAGGCCTTTTTCGGACGCGATGTGTTCGGCATGAAGGTACTGTTTCGGAGTGACGAAGAACCTCCGCCGCCGGTTTCCCTCCTGGCGATTGTCCAGTTCAGCCGATTCACTGATAACTCGCGCCTCTCCGTAGTTCGACCCGACGAGTATCCCGCAGCATTCTTCAGGATAAGTTGCTTTGCCGTGGTCTTCTATTCTTCGTACGAGTTCCTTCGAGATTCTTACCATCCAGTCAATCCTTTCATTCCTTTTTCTTTTTCATGTGCGTTCACTATGGCCGGCTCGCTCCAGAAGTGTTCCGAACCATACCTGGCGCCGCCGTCCGGAAACACCGTTACAATCACGCCACGGTCAATCTTCGCAGCAACTTTCAGGCTGGCTGCCATTGCCGCCCCGCTGGATATTCCGACAAATAATCCTTCATCTCGTGCAAGCGTTTTGGCCATCTCGTAAGCCTCGCCGGTGGATATCTTCATTTGCTCGTCGGCAACTGAAGCGTCGTAAATCCCAGGTATGACCGATGTTTCGAGATGTTTCAGGCCTTCGATCCCGTGCAACGGAGAATCGGGCTGGAAGGAAATACATTGGATTTCCGGATTGAGTTTCTTGAGCCTTCTCGATGTGCCGACAAAGGTTCCGCCTGTGCCGATGCCCGCCACGAAGTGGGTCACCCGCTGGGCGGATTGTTCCCATATTTCGACCGCGGTGGTCCGGTAATGCGCCAGCCAGTTTGCCGGGTTGTTATACTGGTCGGGGTAGAAATATTTACCGGGCTCCGCGGCCACAATCTCTCTCACTCTTTGCTGAGCACCGTCCGTGCCGCTCAGCGGATCGGTCAGGATAACTTCAGCGCCGTACACCCGAAGGATCGACTTCCTCTCCCGGCCGGCGTTCGACGGGAGCGCGAGCATCACCCCGTACCCGAGCACGCTGCCGATCATCGCGTAGGCGATTCCGGTGTTGCCGCTGGTCGCGTCGATAATAGTCTTGTCTCTCGTCAGCGCACCGGACCGCTCAGCGTCAAGTATCATGCTGAACGCCGCCCGGTCTTTAACCGAGCCACCCGGGTTGAACCACTCCGCCTTCGCATAGATCTCGACGTTTTCATTCTTCCTGAAAGATCTTCCGACACGCAGTAACGGTGTATTCCCGATGTGCATCAGGATAGAGCTTCGATCTCCCTGGCGGTAGCCGGCTGTCGGTTCAGCAACCGCCGGTTCGTTCGACCTGTCGTAACTGTTGTTATATATGTAAGATCTCATCTCATTACCTCTTGAACCAACCCGGATCGAGTTCCGGTCTTGCCGCTCACCCGGCGGTTTAGAGCACGCAACTTCTTGCAGATTCCCTCGCGTTCACCGCAGGGCGAGGCGGCATCTCTTCTCCGGCAGTAGAGGCACCCGGTCGATTTGCCGTACGGCCTTTCCTGGTAACTCGGATTTCCGTATCTCCGGAATACCCAAAAACCTTTCCGGCAGAAACCCGTTGCTACCCACTCTCCGGGTAATCCTTCTATTCTACAAACAAAATTGCTCAAGCAATGAATTCCCTTCTCCCAAGGGAAATTCTCATATCCAGAATCATCCCTTCCTTATGTGTCTGCTGACAACCGATATGGCGGCAAAGCGGCGAAGTGACCTTATAAAGCAAAAGCCCTTCGCCGGGTTTCAACGAAGGGCCTCACAAGTCTGATTTGCTGGTTCAGGTCAACTCGTAGATCCGCGCCTTCGCGAAACCGAAGCGGTCGTCATACAGGAACAACAACAGGTACAGACCGAAGCGCTTCCTGCTTTTCGAAGGTGTGTCTCATAGCTCATCATACAAAAAGATATCAATACTTAATTATTTTGTCAAGATTTATTAGTAAAAAAGATTCCAAATTGATAAGAATTGAAGGGTTGAATTCCCTTCCGGCCGGGTCAAGTGCGCGAGCCCGTCGAGGGGTGACTCCTGGAAGGCTTGCCCGGGAACCCGTGCGGCGATATCAGGACCTTTCTCTCATGGCCTCCGCAAGGTCAGCCGGGATATTTCAGGACTGCGATATTCATTAGTTCGCTTGAGCTGTAGTTCTTGAGGGTTAGACGATCTATGCATTTGCCTGCGTTAAGATACCGCGAGACGGACCTCCCGCCTGTGCGCGATCAACTTGAATCAATTTCACCGGACGGTTGTTAGAGTCAATGGACGGTCCCATCCGGGACTTATCGACACGACTTTTGAATCATACTCAGACTAATGAAAGGGTTTTGGACAATGGGTCGTCGTGCCAGGCTAATTATCGATACAATCCTGCTGGGCATCGTCGGTGCGCTCGGCGCGCAGCTCTTCACGCTATTGCTGAAAATCTTTCAGGACATCTTTCTCCATTCGATCGCAGGATATTTTCCTCCCACGCTCCCCAATGACGGCGGCACGTTGGTCCAGGTGATTGGTTCACACGGTTTGTGGCTTGTGATACCCGTGATTGTTGTCGGGGGGCTGATATCGGGCTTTCTCATATACACGTTCGCCCCCGAAGCGGAAGGACATGGTACAGATACGGCGGTGAAGTCCTTCCACCGCAAGGGAGGACGAATCAGGGGGCGTGTGACCCCGCTGAAAATAATCGCCTCCGCGATTACCATCGGCTCCGGAGGGGCTGCCGGACGTGAAGGACCGACCGCACTATTCAGCGCCGGCTTCGGCTCGATATACGCCAAGCTGCTGCACCGTCCAGACAGAGACCGCAGGCTTCTGGTCCTTATCGGCATGGCAGCAGGACTCTCTGCGATTTTCAGATCGCCCATCGGGACGGCTATCTTCGCCGTCGAGGTGCTCTACAGTGAAATGGAATTCGAATCGGAAGCGCTTGTGTACACCATGCTCGCCTCGGTTATCGCTTATGCAGTGAACGCGCTCTTCGTCGGCTGGGAGCCGCTGTTCCAGGTCCCTTCTACAATAGAGGTGAAAAGCTTCGTCGACTATGCGTGGTATATCCTGCTCGGCCTCACAAGCGGTGTCGCGGGTACATTCATACCGACTGTATTCTACAAGACACGCGACATGTTCCACAAGATAAAGATCCCCTCACAATACAAGCCGGCAATCGGGGCATTAGGAGTCGGCATAATGGCACTCTTTCTTCCGCAGGTGCTTGGCGGCGGCTACGGATGGATGCAGCTGGCGATTGACGGAAGGCTTGCACTTTCACTTATGCTGGTACTAACGGTCGGCAAGCTCGCGGCCTTTGCTTTGACGGTATCATCCGGCGGATCGGGGGGCGTCTTTGCTCCGACGCTTTTCGTCGGCGCCATGCTGGGCGGTGTACTCGGGCAGATTTTCCACCAGCCCCCTGCAGCGTTCGCCATCATCGGTATGGCCGCAGTGTTCGGGAGCGCGGCACGGGTCCCGATCGCTACACTGCTGATGGTCACCGAAATGACGGGCGGCTATCATTTATTGGTTCCTGCCGCTCTGGCCGTCATGCTCGGGTTCATGATACAAAGGTACCTGGCATCGCTCCTGAGGCTCAAGTACATTAGCCTGTACGAGGCACAGGTGAGGACTCCCGCGACTTCTCCCGCCCACAGGACCGAGCACCTCAAACGGGCAGTCAGACTACTCAGCGAGAAGCGAAGATACGACCCGAAAACCGTCGCACACCTGGATATCGCTTCACTTCTTGAATCAGAGACGCCGGTGGAGATCGTCGGGGGTGAACAGCTGTTCCTAGGAACGTTGAGCCCGCGCGACCCGTGCGTCGGGTCGCTGATCCGCGAAAACTGCCTTGCCCCAGCTGGGAGGGAATTTGAAGTAGTGGCGGTGTTTCGAGGTGACGAAATGATTGCTCCAAACGAGGAAGTCGTACTGGAACCGGATGATCAGCTGCTGCTTATCTGCAGCAAGGGAAACCTGCCAAGTATAAAAGCGAGGTTCAAGGTCAATGCGAGCAGGAACACGGGCACCAGAAGCACAGGTTAATTCGAATTGCATTCTCTTCAAGAATGAGGGGAGTTCAGCTGCATCTCTACAGGCAGTCAAAGTCTGCCAGAAATCTTCCGAAATTCGAGGAGTAGTCGAATCCGGCCAGCGACTCACGGTTCCTGTCCCTCATTTGCTCTCTCTCCCTGAAGCCTGCCCGCGAGGCGGACAGGATAGTGCGTGAAAAGCCGGTGATGTCGGAAGGGTCTATCCAGTAACATTCTCCATCGCGGAAAGAATCTTTTACTCCATCGCGCCGACTGGCGACAATGACATAGTTCATCCCGTACGAAAACAGTTTGGCTTCGATCGCGGTCTCCGGATTTGTGTCTTTAAGGGACGGGACGCAGACAATATCAGTACCCGTGCATCTCAAGACAGTTCTCCATATCGAGGGGTTGAAATCGTTGATGAGAAGAGTTCTCGGTATAGACGTGGCGAGACTTCTTACGATCTGCGAATATTCATCCTCCCCTGAATTGTTCGGAGCCTGAAGTATGAGATAATGATCCGGAAGCTCTGCCTGAATCGATTCCCATGCTTTCAGCATCTCCTTGAATCCCTTCACTACGGAACTCCGCCCCCAGCTGAAAATCAGTCTTGAATTTTCATTCACGTTGATGCCGAAACGTCGGAGATCACCGTTGCTAAATTTCTTTGCTATGTCGCCGTCATAATGCCTGAAATATAATCCATTCCTGACGATGCTGCTTTCTGGCATTTCTACCCCGTAATCATTCCTAAGATGCCCGGCAAAGTTTTCCCCCACAGCGATGATCCTGGAATCGGGATCGCCCCGAATAAGCGAGAACCATCCGTTCTCGAGCCGTATCCTCTCCCTTCTCCACCCACTGTTTCCAAAAGTATGGCTCAAACCAGTGCTGTGCAGAAAGTAGAAAGTCCTGAGTTTCTTGCCGAAAATCTGACCTTTGAATTTGGAGAAGGATAGAAAGGGCGTGCCGTGCACGATGATAATATTGTCGTCATCAGGCTCCAGAACACAGCTCAGAGCAGTAGTGAGAGAAGCGCATGCTTGTTGCCACTCGGGGAAACTACGCCACATGTCGCCCTCATCGAAACCGGGACTTCCGTTGCTCAGCGGTACGAGGCGGCCGTTGGTCTTTTCAACCAATGACTTGCTTTCCTGATAACAGACCGGGTCAAACACTTTTCCTTTAGGGTCGGCAGAAATATAAGCGAGGCTGATTCTTACATGTGCGGGATCCGCGACATCGTTCAGTACGTTGATCATATTCCTCACGACCGTCCCGACACCGCAGTAATGAGTTGCGACTCCATCGAATGATGCTATTACAAGATGTTTCGACATAGCCACTGTAATATAAACAGGCTTTCTATACGACGGGAATAAAGTAGAGAACCTTCACAATGCTAAGCGCTTCTATACCTGGTTGGCCAGGATCAAAACCTATACTTTAGACCGAATCCGTAAGGGGTCACCCCGAGAGACAGGCCCGTGCTCGACGGGTCGTATGGATTACCTGTTATAGATGAATATACTCTTCTATAATAGCTGCCGACGGTGGAACCTATAGCGTACGCCATAAAAGCTCCTGCGACCGCATCTGAGAACCAGTGCATGCTCCCCCTGTCTACTGAAGAGACAGCATACATTGTATATGCAACCAGGCCATAGCCTGCAATTTTAAGCCACGTGCTGTGGGGATAGTAGCTTGTCAGGGCCGAAACGACCGCCATCGTGGCACCGGTGTGACCGGATGGCCACCCGTTCCAGATTCCGCCCCGCAGAAATCCGAACCGGAACTCTTCGCTCAGCGCATCCATACTCGAATGGCGTCTCCAGTTGGGCGCGGGCCTCCCGGTGATCGCTTTCAAGGCGATATTATCCATTAGTTCAATGATGCTCGCTTGAATGACGGCGAACGATGCACCGAGGACCTCGTCGTTATGCTCTAACCCGGCATATGCAAGAAGCGATCCGCCCGCAATAAACGGAAGGAGCTCGCCCGTATACGGGACGGGATCGGCCCACTTCCCGTACGCAGGATGCTGATTGAAAAAGTGTTCTATTCTGTAGTCGAGATCAGAACTGACTATGGGCGGCGTAACAACCACAGCCGCAAGTTGATAGTCCAGATTACGACCGATGAAACTGTGTAGTATGTTATTTCCGAAATTTCCGAAGACACTCAAATTCACATTTTGGCCGCCGAATATCCCGACGACCGGAGAAGTTAATTTGAGATGACGGCTCTCATGCGAGAGGGAAACCGCGCTTCCGGCAAGTTCGGGATACCCCAGCGTCAAAAGATGTAACTGTGCGTAGTAATCCTCGCGGACGTTGGTTCGTGCGCCGGCAGCCAGCGGGGCAATCAGACAAGAAAAGCCCACGGCAAGAGCCAACGGATACAGCTTTCTCTTTATCACTTTCCGACCTCCACTGTATCGAAAACATGCGGATAATGAGAGGGTTCCTCATTGTAAATTAATTATTGTTCATGGCCGGTCTTGACAGGATGAGTGACCGGGCAATCAAATCGTCTCATATGTGACATCATACTCCAACGCTCGTCTATTATGAAGACACAACTAAAACGGAGGTAACGAACATCATGGACAACATTAGCGAAATAAGCGAATTCCTGAAGCCCGAAAGGACAGTCTTGGTCCTCTGGGACAACCAAAACATGCTGGTCAACAACGTTTTCAACAAGGACGAGTATCTGAAGAACGTCCTGGCGCTCGCCGCTTCTGCAAGGGCGAAGGCCATACCGGTCTTCCTGACGAAGATCACGCCACTGCCGGACAGGTTTCAATCGGCCGGGAGACGCTACATGTTGAGCAAGCGCAAATTCAATCCGCCGCCGGACGCGTTGGAGCTCGCCGTCAAGCCTGAGGCCACCGACTTCGTGATCAACAAAAACACGGCCAGCATTTTTGTCGGCACAAACTTCGAGCTCATGATAAGAAACGCCGGGATCTCGACGATCGTCTTTACCGGAATCGCAACTGAGATGGGAATTGAGTCGAGCGCCAGGGAGGCCGGCAACAGAGGCTTTTTCCCCGTTGTGGTCGGCGATGCCGTCTCTTCCCAAAGCAGAGAAAATCACTTGCGTTCGCTCGACAACATGAAGAATTTGATGCCCATCGTATCGACAGGGGATCTCGTCAGCCTGTGGAAGTAGCGGTACAGGCCCGAACTTATCGGCCCGTAGATCCGGAACAGCTGGTTCGGTCCGACAAGATCGTGATGCCCCGAAAAACAGTAACACGACACAGAGAAGCGCAAATCGGCCCCATTCACAGCCTTCGGGGCCGAAGCACGCCCGAACATTCAACCTTTTCGATACAGTCTGCATCTAAACCGAAGTGAACAAATGGACTCCAAAAAACCGGCAGGAAATGCAAATGCGGGCGGACTTGAACCACGAGAGGCACGGAGACTACAGTCCCGCCGACATGGCCCTGTATCTCTATGCCTCGATGGGGAAACGTTCAGAGGCGATGCAAGAGTCTCCGAGATCCATGAGAAGATTTTCCAACAAACCAAAAATCAAATAGGGAGCACAAAGAGCATGAAGAACATTTTCGCTTTTTCAGTGGTACTGCTGATGGCAGGGGCGGTATTCGCACAGGGGATGCAAGGCAGGCGGGGACAGCATCGCATGATGTATGATCAATCCGCAGTGGTGACCATTTCCGGTACGATCCAGAAGGTGGACACACTTTCCGGCCGCAGGGGGAATTTCCATATGATCCAGCTCGTAGTGAAGGATTCCACAGGGACTTACTCAGTGAACGTCGGACCGAGCACTTATCTTGACGAACAGAAGATCTCGTTCAAGGAAGGCGACGCGGTTGTCGTGACAGGCGCGAAGATGCAGTTCAACGGCAACGATATCATCCTGGCAGCAAAGATAGTGGACGGAGGCAAGACGATCACCCTCCGGGATGAAAAAGGACGCCCGGTGTGGTTCAGAGGCGGCATGAGATAGAACCTCGATCTTAATTTAGTCAGAAGCTGTCAGGGGATTATCCCCATTTAATATTACCCGGCGGGCTTCTGTCAGCAACGCCGGTACTCAAACCGCAAGAGACGCCGAGAAACCCGGGAACCGAGTTCCACTCCCGGCGTCTCTTCCGGCTGTCCGCAGGTAACCCTTCGGGCTGTGACTAGCCCAATCAATTAAGGGATGACATTATGTCACCCTTTCAGGGTTCACATGGATTGTTTATTGATTTTTCTACAGTAATTTCATCCCTTCGCCTATGGAAAAGAAAGTCAAGAGAAAAAACAATCCCATTAACAAAAATCTTATTTTTTGTTTTCTGACTTTTGGTCTCACAGCCACATAAGATGGCTGCGCCGCTTTCTGTCGGCCAGGTTAGATCGGTACAGATACCTTGGTCGGTCATAATCTTCTCTATCACTGATCCTTTCTTTACTCGACTTGTTAAGAAGTATCGTTTACTATGCGCCTATCTGAGCTCTCTATCCGCCGAAGGCAGAATCGGGCTACGGTAAATTAGAGTATAAACGGGAGGGGGTTAACCGGGACAGTGGCACATCCCCGCATAGCGGGATTGCACAAAGGGATTTGAACTCTCCCTCCTACTCTTTTAGGCTCAGTCGTTTGTCAGATGAAGATACAGACCGGTTCACCGCCTCGTAGAGGAGTAATTTCTGTACTGAGCCTAATTACTTAACAACTTCTCTTTCTTGTTTCCTCCACCTGTATGGTTCGTATCCTTCACCGCTTTTTAACATACCATAAGTGACCTTGGCAATATACCTGGCAACGGCATTCCTCGCGTTATGTTCTGCAACTCCTTTCCCGATAAGATACTCATAATACTCTCTCATCGGGTTTTCTCCGTTAAGTGCTGCCATGACAGCTGTCTTATAGACGGATTTCAAAACTCTGCTGTATCGAGGATTTCGTTTCCCATAGCTGCGATTACCGCTTATCTTTTCTAATTTCACTAATCCACAGTACGCAAGATAGTGACCACAGTCAGGGAATCGTTTTGCATCGATGACAATAGCCAGTATCTTCACTGCTCCGATGGCTCCGATCCCGTTAACATCCAGAAGTATCTTTAAGAGTTTATTCCTCTTGCACCACCACTCGAACTTCTTCTCATACTCCTCTTTCATTTCTTGGTACAACCTTATGTTGCCCTCCAGAGAGTTAAGAATGAAGTCCTTCGATGAGCTACCTCTTTTATCTGATGGTCCGGCTCCTTGGATCAAAGAATATCTACGGTTAAGGGACCGCACTCCGTTCGCAACTAAATCATCGTACGCACTTACTAACCGTCTTAGTTCATAAAGTTCATCATCGGTATGAAAAACTTCTCTCAAAAGTCCTGCTCTTAAAAGCTCGCACAATTTCCCGGCGTCGATCTTGTCCGTCTTTGGCCCGTCCGATAATAATCTGTTCCGATACGGATCGCATATTAAGATACGATCTACTACATCGTGGAGATCCAAGTACAGCCAATGCGCAACTGTCGTCTCTTCAACTGTCACTATCGTCTTGCCTTTCAGCCCTCGCAGATATGTCTTCAGTTCCTCTACATCTGCTGGACGTTCAAACACTCTCGGCTGAACTCCACCTCTGGTCAGCCTCGCTATGGCCATGTTTGCCTTCGACCAATCAACCGCAACATAGTTCTCAAATTCTTCGACCCTAACTTCTTTGAT
>JBJKQU010000063.1:0-7782 GCA_046705025.1 Candidatus Kryptoniota bacterium
GGGTCCGATTCCATCTCCGGGAATAAGTGTAATGGTGTAGGGCATAAATCTCTCTGTAAAGTTGGTTTAAAAAATTAAGACCACCATGCCTGAAAATCAAACCGTGAGATCGGTCGCTGCTGGTCGATTGAAGCGGGCTGCATTGACTCTTATGACAAAGTTTTCGACCCTTTTTAAGTTCCTTCTCGAGGCAAAGCGGCCGAACTCGTCGGAAAGAAAAGCGATGTATTACTCTCATAGGTTGTTTGGGTTGATAACCGGCTTCATTGTATAGCCTGATTCTCCTGGCTTGAGACGTTCAGAAGAGACAGACGATTGGTCCTGATACCTGCCTTCACTTTTTGCCTGACAGAATTGACCGCAGGGAAGTCTGGCGCCGGTGAAGAGGGAGTGGAGCTCGAGAGGTAACCTGCTCAATTCTGTTCGCAAAAGTCCGCTGACCTGCAAATTCCCCTAGAATTGAGGCTTGCACTGTGGGCCGCCAACGTTGCCTTTGCAATTTCTCCCCGCACTCGTTAAATTTTGCAGTATTTTTCGAGGAAAATCTCCCATTGGATTACGAGACTTATTATCACATAATGCCTGACGGCACTACGAAGCAGCTGAATCCCTTTACCGGCACAGAAGTGTGGGCAGTGCCCGGGAGAGGCAGCAAGCCCATCTCTACCAGTCATACGGTCGCTCCTCAGAGAATTACCCACAAGGAGAAAGAAGATTACTGCAGTTTCTGTGAGACGAGGTTTTTCGAGACTCCCCCCGAGAAGGCAAGGCTCGTCAAACAGGGAAATGTCTACAACAAGGTGGAGTTCCTGGCGCCGGACAAATATACGGATTCCGTTGCCGAGTTCAGACGCATACCGAATCTCTTCGAGATTGTCACGCTGGACTACTGGCGAAAGAATTACGGCTACAAGATTACGCCGAAGCAGCTGCAGTGGAGAGAGAGTTATCTGAGTAATCCTGTGGGGTTGAGGCATGTCATCGATATCATCAACTTCAAGATGAATCGGATGGGCATGTCGTTCGAGGAGATAGAGAAGGCACCGCTCGAAGAGAAACTCCATCTGGCCGACTCGTTTTTCGGCGGAAGCCATGAGATAATCGTCGCCCACAGGCACTTGATGCCGGGTGCGACGTATGATAGCCAGCTCTTTTCGTCCGGTGATTTGACCCCCGGGGAACACTATCAGTACATGCGTTTCGCCGTCGACTCGATGGTCGACATCTTCGGGACAAACAGGTACGCCCGGTATATCAGTATCTTTCAAAACTGGCTCGGCCCTGCAGGCGCGTCAGTAGATCACCTTCACAAACAGCTGGTTGCTCTTGACGAGTGGGGAGAGTCTATCGACGCGCAGACGAAGATGGTGAGACAGGACCCGAATATATTCAACGAGTACGGTCCGAATTTCGCGGGTCACCGGAACCTGGTGTTTGCAGAGAACGAATATGCGATTGCCTTCGTCGGTATCGGGCATCGCTTTCCTACGATAGAGATATACTCGAAGTCGCATGCATCCCGCCCGCAGGAGCACACCGACGAAGAAATCCGGGGCATGAGCAACCTGGTGCACGCGGTCCACGCGGCGACGGGCTCGCAGATTTCGTGCAACGAGGAGTGGTACTATACGCCGATCGATTCGGTGTACAAGATGCCGTGGAGGATCCTGATCAAATGGCGAATAAACGTTCCGGCAGGATTCGAGGGCGGGACCAGCATATATATAAATCCCGTCACTCCGGTTGAACTTCGGGACAGGCTCGTACCCGTATTGTACAGGCTGAGAGACGAGAAAAGGATAGAATTTGCGAGGATTGCAGAGGAATGTAAGCTGCAACCGAATCCACTGAAATATTATTTGAAATGATAGAAAGGAATAATAATGGCACAGCATAAGTCGGCGGAGAAGAGGTCCCGCCAGAGCGTGAAGCGCCGCGCCGCGAACAAAACCACAAAGTCGGAAGTCAAAACCCTGATCAAGACCGTCCGCAGCGAGAAGGACAAGGAAAAGGCGTCAGCCGCATTGAAGGAGGCCTCATCGGTTCTCGACAAACTCGCGGCCAAGGGTACCATCCACAGAAACAAAGCCGCGAATCAGAAGTCCAGATTGACAAAGCTTATCAATAAACTGAACACGCCCACTGATAAGGCGGCGTAATCTCCTCAACGAACTCGTAAGGGGGCCCAGTGCCCCCGTTTGCACCGCAGCTTTGCTTCTCCAAGGGGTAATCAAAGGAAACCTGCAACTTATCGCCCGACGGTTTTGTTCCGGTTTTTAAATCTAACCCGATGTTCTAACTGAAGGAGACTTTCATGGATAAGCAGGACCTCGCCGAACTCTTGGAATACAACCAATGGGCAAAAAGCAGACTACTGAAATCGCTTGCTTCAATGAAGCAGGAGGACTTTGATAAAGATTTGCATTCAAGCCACGGGGGAATTCGGCGCACCTTGTATCACATGGTTAACGCTGAGAATATCTGGTCGAGCCGCCTGGAAGGCCGCCCCGTCAAGCCGCTGGAACTGGACGAGCTCAAGGACGTCGGGGCTTTCAGGGCCAAATGGGACGAAACGGACGCCCGGTTGGAATCCATCATCCGTTCTTCGTCCGATGAGCAGCTCTATTCTTCGTTCGAATACCAGGATTCAAAGGGCAATAAATACTCCCAGCCGCGAATATGGGCGGTAAGCCAATTGTTCAACCATTTTACCTAACACCGCGGACAAATCGTCGCAATGCAGAGGCAGCTCGGGTATAAACCGGTCAATACCGACTTGATAGGGTTCTACAGGGAGAAGAGGAGCTAAGCCCGGCCCTTCCGAGCCGCCTGCAGCTTCCGTTCTCTTATCCGTTTTGTCGCGCGGTCAACTCATGAAACGGAGATCAGGAAGGCGAACTGCAGCATTGTTCCCTCACCAGTTGAACGCCCTTGCACTACGCTTGATTTTTTGTCGGGTCAATGTTAAAATTCACGAGCATCGATTAACGGAGACTGAGATGAAAGGCGTATGTATCTTTGTAGCGGGGCTCCTGGCAGTTTCATCCATTTCGTGCAATAAGGCTAATGTAGTATCCCCAAATTCGAGCACCAACGATTCGACCATCAAGATAGGGCTTTCGATGAAGGATGCCCCGTCTGATGTTGCGAGAGTTGTCGGGGTGCTTTCCCGTCAGGGCTACGACACGCTTACAAGCGATTTTGCCATTTTAAATGATTCGGCGCGGTGTCAATTCGACGATGTTCCGTCAGGGACTTGGAACCTTGAAGTGAATGCTTATGACAGCATGGATTCCCTGAGATATACAGGCTCAACTTCGGTGCAGGTTATCGGAGGGCAGATCACGGCGGTTAACCTCGTGTTGAACCCCGCGACCGGCTCCATATCCGTCACCGTGACGTGGGGGACCGGCATGGCCGGGAATGCGCTGAGCCTCGACGGCCAATCGGGGTACATGCAGGTTCCGAACTCACCATCCCTGTCGTCCGCGGATACCGCTATAACCATGGAAGCCTGGGTCAGACCCGAGGATCAATACTACAACACCGTAGTCGCGAAAGGGAGCTATAACTACCTTCTCGAGTTTGCCGGCGGATTGTATCCCGGCATTATCCTGCACGGGACAACACTGAGCCAGACCTCTGCTAATTATTGGGGGCGGCTCATGATGAACCAGGCCGTGCCGGCGGATCAGTGGACTCACATAGCTGTGACATATTCCGCATCGACCGGGCTGAAAGTGTATTACGGCGCCCAGCTGGTTTGTGAGGCTGGCGGGACAGGAGAAATCCTGCCTACTTCGCTTCCCCTTAGAATCGGAGCGAGGGTTGATTCCCTTTACACCGAGTACTTCAAAGGCGAAATCGATGGAGTGCGAATATGGAATGTCGTTCGTCCGCAGTACGAGATCGCTCAGAATATGAACAGGGAATTGACCGGTGACCAACCGGGACTGGTAGCCTATTACAAGTTCGATGAACCGGCGGGTTCCACGGTGATACACGATTCCAGTCCTTACCATAACGACGGCAACTTGTACGGCAATGCCATCCTGGTCCGTTCCACGGCATTTTGAATGTTGGATCTGGCGGCTAAGGGTGGAGGTTTTGCCGGGTGGATGACAGCCTTTCCAGAAGTTGCTTTCCTTAATCCGAGGAGTCTGAATGAGTAATTGCCCTTTGTGCGGAAAGTCCGATTCCAGGGCATTCCCGATCTACTATTTGCTGAAAGACAAACGGTTCAACGGGAGAAAGTGCCGGAGCTGTGGGTTTATCTTCATCGACCCCCGGCCCACCGAGGGCGATCTTCAGCTGATGTACAGCGATGAATACTTTCTCTTCGACGGGGCCGAGTTCGGGGCGCATTCATCGACGGACTATGAGACCGCGGCGATACGCGGCTCGGTGAAATTTCCGGCAATCCTGGGTGCGATAAAGAGTTTCAAGCCAACGGGAAAGTTCTTCGAAATCGGATGCGGCATGGGCTACTTCCTCAACTATGCCAGGGAAAACGGGTATGAGACAAGCGGGATCGAGTATGCCGCATTGGGAACCGAAGCTTGCCGCAAGAAATTCGGGCTCGACGTACAGCAGAGCTCCTTCGAGGCTTGGGAGGGAGCACCGGACACTTACGATGTGATATTCATGGGAGACGTGCTTGAACACCTGGTTGACCCTCTGGGAATGTTGAAGAAAGCTCATTCGATGTTGAAGCCGGGAGGTGTTGTCGCTGCCGAAGTGCCCTCCATGTTCAACGCCATTGTGGGACGGGCAGCCGTTCTCGGTATGAATCTGCTCGGCCAGGAGAGAAAAATGCCGATGCCCCCTTATCATATCAACGAGTTCACCCCCGGAACTCTCCGCAGGATGCTATCGACAGCAGGATATCCCCGGGTCAAGATAATTCAACGGGTAAAGGCACCCTCGACCATAACTCTGAGGGGAAGTTTGTTTGACAAAGCGGTCAAGAAGTCGTTACAGTACCCAAACTATCTCATAACCAAGAGCATTGGGGCTCTTGGCGACAGATTGTTGGGAATAGGGGTGAAATAATAATTGATGCGATCCTGACAGCTCCGCAGCTCATTCACCGACCCCCTCGTCGTGCTCCCGGACTATTGCCTCCAGGTCCTGCCTGGAGTCGGCTTCCAGAGAATCCGTCAGAAGTTTATAGGCTTCCAGCAAGCTATCGCAGGCAGTGGACATGAGGTCCAGGACATGGCGTTTCAGGTGCAGGCCCGCGCCGGAGTAAACCTGGAGTTTCGACATATCGCGGTATTCGCTGTCTGCGGACTTGACAAGAGCCCGCAGACTTTCAGCTCGTATTTTGGCCTGAGTCCTATTCATTACACACCTCGAATAGAGTAGGCTGAAGTTCAGGCTTGCGGGCTTCGGGCTGCGGTGATTGGCCGGGATTGCGAAAGTATTTCAGGGGAACGAAAATCTGACGTTCCCAGTTTTGGAAGGTCCGGGAGTGTCCGAAGCGGAGCGCGTCCTCACGGCCTATGGTTAAGCTCTCATTGTCCAGCCGGACCTCGATCCTGTCGAACTTGAATTTCGGGTTTGTGAGAAGCTCGCCATTAAAACCGACCTCTCCGTTAAGCCGGAAGAAATGGTCTTTGCTGTGAATGTTTTTTCGATAGACTCCCTTGGGGCAGTCGATCTCTCCGATACCGCGGAGGGAACCATGAGGAAGACGAAGCTGGACGAAATAACGTCCGGCTGACTTAAGGAGAAGTTGGATTGAGGATTGTGCTTTCATCATTTAATCCTTTTGTAATTAAGAAATAATGCGGGCAGGTGATGAAAGCACACTTACACAAAAGTGGAACTGCCCGCTGAAAACTCTGTTTGTCAAATATGTAAGTGTGATTTTTTTTCATCACGCCTACACACTACTTAACTTAGGGAAATGTGTACAGGACAACTCAGTGGGTGGAGTTGTCCGGCGAGCCTATCCGATAAGCGAGTCCGTAAGTCGATTCAGTTCCTCGCGGGAAAGACGGTAATTAGCTTGCCTCGCCTCAATCTGAATCATTTCTTCGATGACCTGTCTATGGCCTTTCAGCCGAGAATAATATCTGTTGTGGTTTTCAACAAAATTGTCGAATTCTGTTTTGGAAATTAATTCCGCGTGCTTCATAATTTCTGAAAAGAGGGCGAGTAAGTTACTTTGGGTAGCGCCCTCGCCTAGTTTCTGCATCAGGTACCTGACGGCTCTTCTTTCGTGCACTAAAATGGCGAACGGTTGTTGACGACCTAGGCCCAGCAAGATGTAACGCATTTTATCCAATGTAGGGGAACTTGTCGGGACTTCTTCCTTCGTTATGCGGATGAGTTCATCGGGAATCGTTTCTTCAATCTTCTTCCCGGAGTTAAAGAACCTCGTCCATTCCCGTTTAAGAACGCCGTAGGTCTTCGCCAGAAAGAAAGTCTCATGCGCATACATTCCCGCGATTGGAAGGAGCATCCGAAGTAACGTGTTTTTGGTCTCACGGCCGTCGAGCTTGACTTGGGCCTGAAACGATCTTACTCTAGTCTCTATCTCCGGCCCCGCTCCAAGAAGGTTACGCTTGACGCAGTAGCAGTTCAACCCTAGGACGTGAAATGCCTGGTTCGCCTGCGTTACATAAGCCATCTTCACGCTGGTGCGTCTCATGTATCCAGCTGCAATAGACTTCTCTGTTTCTTTAATAGCCTGAATCGCATAGTAATCATCGACGTTAAACGGCCTACCATTGTAGTCAACGTAAAGATGAGAAAACTGGTTAGCGAAATCGTCTGCATAGAAACCGAACATTATTCACCTTCCAACTTCACACTTTTTGTTACTTCGACGTTTACAATTTCGCAGTTATACCAATGTATCGTGGTTGTTCCGTAACCAGTTGAAGGCATAAGCTGAGCCTTCTGCATCTCTTTCTCGATCCTTGTTTTCAATGTGTACCGTGATTCCGTCATGTCTTCTTTTTGTTTGTTTTCCATCGTTCACCTCAATTGAAAACGTGCCGTGGCATTGTCAAGAGTTTGCAGACACCGTCATCAGGATTTAGCGTGTTACTGGCGATCGCCTTTCTGATTGAAAGTATTCAGCGATAGACTGCAATGACTTTGATTGAGCGTATTGAGTCCAAAGCCAAAATAAAGCTATGATTGTCCAAACTATTTTCCACCATGGGAGCGAGCGAAGCCATTTCATCTGATTAATCTCCTCTAACCCGTGCGAAAAAATTCCCCTACCGTTTGCAAACCGTGCTGTCGGTCTCCCGTGTGGACCCCGAAGGGGCAAGCGGGAAGGGTAAGGGATGAAAGATTCTCTCAGCATTACTCGCAAGTTCTCCCTAATTAGCTTGATTCTAACCGATCCCTCCCAGAAATACAAATACTCGCCTGGTCCAGCCTTCCAGCATCTTGACGGCTTCCGCCAGGTCCTCCCGTCGAACGTGGCTGTAAACCATCGTCGTCTTGAGGTCGCTGTGCCCCAGGACCTCTTTCACGACTGCAATCGGGACTCCCCGGCGAACCATGTTTGAGGCTGTCGAATGTCTAAGACTATGGAAGTGCAAACCATCATTGAGTCCGGCGGCCCGGACAGCTTTCTTGAACTGTTTGCTCACAAAGTCCCGCTCATACCTCAAACCGGAATGCTTCTGAAAAACATAGTTCTTTGCTTCCAGGCTAAAAACCTTCGGCTGTCTTCTTGTCAGCACCTCAAGGGGTTTCTCGTATAGTCCAACGATACGCTCTTTCTAGCTCTTCGTGGTAAATGTGTCTGAGTATGAG
>JBJKQU010000064.1:0-45230 GCA_046705025.1 Candidatus Kryptoniota bacterium
CCGTCGATCACAATAATAACCTGTGGGTTTCCAGCTGGGACGGGCTGTTCAAATATGACGGGAGCAACTGGACCCACTATGATACCAGCAACGGGCTGCCGTCGAACGTTCTTACGTGCGTGGCCGCCGGGCAGAACGACAATGTATGGGTGGGCTCGGCATCGGACGGCGCAAGTTTATACAACGGAAAGAGCTGGACGACATTCGACACCCAAAACAGCGGGATCGTCTCGAATACTATCAACGCGATTGCAGTCGACACTTATGGAAATGTCTGGTTCGCAACTCCGGGCGGGGTGTCGGCCTACATTTACGACAGTCAGGGGATTACAAACTGAAGGAATAGCTATAACGAATAGCGGTGCTACCTCGTCGTGATGACGA
Organism: Candidatus Kryptoniota bacterium; assembly: GCA_046705025.1. Classification (GTDB taxonomy): domain Bacteria; phylum Bacteroidota; class Ignavibacteria; order Kryptoniales; family JAKASW01; genus JAKASW01. The sequence continues at coordinate 385 of JBJKQU010000064.1, forward strand.
GCAGGCGTCTAGAAACGCGACCGAAAACCCGGCTCGAGAAAGAACTAAACCACTGGAGACTCAGAGAAAACAATTTAAATACATTAAACTCAGCGTCGGTATCGGACTAAAGTCCGGTTGTTGCCTGTCAATCCAATCCACGGCATAAATGCCGTGGCAATTGATTGAGACATCCGGAAAGACGCAAGAGAAGGCAATAATAATATTGCTCCGTATCTCCCCAAACGGGGCCCTCCGGGCCGCGGTTTGATTTCCGGAGGGAGTCCTTCCCGCGTCAGACGGATGGCGAGGCTTCGCGTGTCCAACTCATCATATCCCGAGTGGAAAATGTCTCGCCATAGACTATCCATGTGTCGAGATAGTGCTGAGCGCTCACGGGATCCGAGTTCGCGGGACTTAGCGGTCAATCCGAAGACGCAGGGGTACCTCTTGCCGGTGAGACCTTACATGGCAGTCAATTCTTGTCTTGACAGTGTAACCTGTTGAGGGATAACTTATACGAAAAATGGAAATCGCTCTTGTCGGTGCGGGCTACTGGGGGAAAAACATACTCAGAGTCCTGAACGAACTCGGTGTCCTGACGCTCGTCTGCGACGCCGATCAGAATTCACTGGAACGTGTCAGAAAACAATATCCCGATCTTCACCTCACTGCCGACCTCGGTGAAGTCCTGAAATCGGATGTCGATGCGGTCGCGATAGCGACTCCCGCCAGAACTCACTTCGAAGTTGCCCTGGCTGCTATGGAAGCAGGCAAGGACGTATTTGTCGAGAAGCCGCTCTCGCTGACGCTCAGCGATGCAGAGCAGCTTCGTTCCTTCGCGCACTCGAAGAAGAGAATCCTCATGGTCGGTCATATCCTGCGGTACCATCCCGCGGTGGAGAAGCTGAAGGAGCTTGTCGACGGCGGCAAGCTCGGCAGGATCAACTACGTTTATTCCAACCGCCTCAATTTCGGCAAGCTGAGGGTAGAGGAGAACATACTCTGGAGCTTCGCGCCGCACGATATCAGCGTCATGCTGTATCTCCTCGGCGAGCTGCCGGAAAACGTCACCGCGTTCGGCGCGGCCTACCTGAACGAGAAGAGACCCGATGTGACACTGACGACACTCGAGTTCAAGAGCGGCGTCAAAGGCCACATTTACGTCAGCTGGTTCAACCCGTTCAAGGAGCAGAAACTCGTCGTCGCGGGCGAAGAGGGGATGGCGGTGTTCGACGATACCCGTGATGCCGATAAACTTATTCTCTATCCCCATAAGGTTGAGTGGGAAAATGAGATCCCTAGGGCGGTCAAGGCGGACGGCGTTCCGGTTGAACTGGGAAAATCGGAACCGCTGAAAGCTGAGATGCAGCATTTCATAGAATGTGTATCAACGAAAAAGACGCCCAAGACCGATGTCGAGGAGGGCCTCAGGGTGCTGAAAGTGCTGATGCTTTCTCAAAGCAGCCTCGACAGGAAAGGCGAGAAAATGAAACTTAATGGAGAAAAGAATTACTTTGTTCATCCAACGGCGTTTGTTGATGAGAACGCGGAAATCGGGAGCGGGACAAAGATATGGCACTTCTCACACGTCATGGGAGGGGCGAAGCTCGGCGAGAAGTGCGTTGTCGCTCAAAACTGCTACATCGGCAGCAGGGCAGTCCTGGGAAACGGGGTAAAGCTACAGAACAACGTCTCAGTATATGATCTCGTGAAGCTGGAGGATAGTGTCTTCGTCGGGCCGTCTGCAGTCTTCACGAACGACACGAACCCGCGTGCGAACTTCCCGAAAGGAGGGAAATGGGTGCCGACGGTAGTCCATGAAGGAGCCTCAGTCGGGGCAAATTCGACGATCCTTTGCGGCATCGAGATTGGAAAAGCCGCTTTCATAGGAGCAGGAGCCGTCGTTACCAAGTCGGTTCCGGACTATGCGGTTGTGGCAGGGAATCCGGCGAAGATCCTCAGCTACATGTGCGAGTGCGGAGAGAAACTGAAGTTCGAGAAGGACTCGGCGGCGTGCGGGAAATGCGGCAAGAAGTATGTAAAGACGGGAGAAAGGGTGACGCAGACCGCTTAGCCCGTGCCCGGCTCCTGCCTGTCATTTATGAGTTTCCCGTTGCGAAGGGGGGAGTAAGCCTGGCAGGCTTAATGTTCCCTCTTGACTTCCAGCCCGTGTTCTTTGAGCTGTCGGGCGACAAAGTCGGTTACGTTCTGTACTGTCTCTTCACCCACCAACCTAACCCCTGAGACCCTGATTGCCTCGTCTAGTGTCGGTATCGTGCCTGTCATGTATCTCCATATATGATAGCCGAGCCGGTTGTTGTCGTTGAACTCTCGCGTCTTGATCTGCCCGGCGATCTTGTATGCAATGCTTTCCGGGCTGTCTTCGGCGAACTCTTCTACCTGCGGGGGTGCTTTAGATGGCATTTCAACTCCATTGTTTCACGAAAATTAACATCCGGGCAAGAGAACTTCAACGCCTATCGAAAGTCAAAGGTCAGAAGTCGAAAACTGCGAAAGGTTAAGGGCCAAAGGTTAAGGGAGGAAAGGGAGTAGGTAGTAGGGAGTAGGAGGTAGGAAGCAAGATGCAACAGGTCGGAGGTCAGAAACCGGATCTCGGAGTTCGAAAGTTGGAAGGGAGAAAAAAAGCCGATGTCGCAGGTGAGATGACGGATGTCGGAGTGGAGCGCGAGAGGCAATCGGTGATGCAGAGCCGGGTCGCGTCGTCTCAATGTCTGTCTTCAGACGTCTTGCTTCTGATTTTCCTGTACCACTTTGCTTGACAATTAAAGATAAATCGTTATATTGAACGCAAATGACGGGCGTTGCGCCAACATATCATAAGTCGGACTTGATGCGGGAACCTGCATGAGAGTTGCTCTTGTCTTCAACATGAAAAGAGAGAGCACTATCGAAGACACCGACGAACCTCCTTCCTTCTCTTCTCCACTGCAGACTGACAACGTCGCGACTAAGGTTGCCGACCCGAAGGATCTGATCGACAGGTATGCCGAATGGGATACTGCTGAGACTATCAACGCTGTCGCTCGCGCATTGTCTCTGCACCATGACGTTACATTAGTCGAGGCTGATGAAGAAGTCTATGCCAGGCTGCACGACGGTGGGTTCGATATCGTCTTCAACATCGCTGAAGGGATGAACGGTGTGAGCCGGGAAGCTCAGATGCCGGCGATGTTCGAGTTCCTCGGGCTGCCGTATACAGGTTCCGATCCGCTTACGCTGGCTACTTGTCTCGACAAGGCGAGGACGAAGGAGATACTGAGTTATCACGGCGTCCCGACTGCAAGGTTTGTTGTCGCGAACTGCCACGAAGAAGCCGCCGCGGCTTCTTTGCGTTATCCGCTTTTTGTTAAACCGCTTCACGAAGGTTCCAGTAAGGGAATCTTCAACTCTTCTTATGTCGCGACCCCCGAAGCTCTGAAAACGGAAGTCGCACGAGTATTAGATGATTACGAACAACCGGCACTTGTAGAGGAATACCTGCCCGGTAGGGAATTTACCGTGGCACTGCTTGGTAATGGGAGCGAACTGAAAGTTCTACCGCCAGTCGAGATGAACTTCGGTTCTTTGCCATCAGAGGCATTGCCATTCTATTCTTACGAGGCCAAATGGCTGTGGGACACAAAAGATTCGCCGATCGAGGTTTTCACCTGTCCCGCGCCGCTGGACGATCATTTGAAAGCCAGGATCGAAGATATCTGCAAAAGGTCATTCGAGGTTATGCGATGTCGTGATTGGTGCAGAATCGACGTTAGGCTCGATTCTGCCGGTGAGCCGAACGTGATGGAAATGAATCCTCTGCCTGGAATTTTGCCCGATCCGGAAGAGCACTCTTGTTTCCCCATGGCTTCCAGAGCAACAGGGCTGAATTACGACGAAATGATCAATTCTGTGCTTGCCGCGGCCCTCAAGAGATTAGGTAAGGCTTAGTTCGTAATTAACTGTATTCGTAGAACTTATAGAGGCGGTTTATGTCAAGGAAGAAGAAAATCTCCATAGTGTACGACGAGGCGTCGCTCGATATCTCGTCGGAACTTGAGCTCGCTTTCAGCGACAAGATCGATCCAAACCTCAAATCTGCGCTCGAAGATACTTCGGCTACCGCTGTTATAGAGCAGTTAGAAGCGGTTACCGAAGCACTCATCGAAACCGGGCACAACGTGACTACAGTTATTACGAGCGCGAACATACCCCAGCTCGTGGAGAACCTTCGTGAGGAAAGCCCCGATCTCATTTTCAATTTTTGCGAGTCGATCGAGGGTAATGCCTTCCAGGAAATGAATGTTGCCAGTCTGTATGAGCTTTTGGGAATAAGGTACACCGGAAGCGGTCCTCTCGCTCTCGGGAGCTGTTTGAACAAAGTCAGGGCGAAGGAGATACTCAATTTCCACAGGGTGAACGTTCCGGGCTTCCATGTGTTCACATCTCCGGACGAGGTAGCAAGGAAGAAACTCGGGTTTCCGGTAATCGCCAAGCCGATTCATGAAGATGCGAGTATAGGGATATCAAACGCGTGTGTTCTCTACGACCGCGAGAATCTGCAGTCTCTGCTTGCCGACATGCTGCGGAAATTTGCCCAGCCGATCCTGGTCGAGCAGTTTGTGGAAGGAAGGGAATTCAACGTGGCCATCGTGGGGAACGAAGAGGTCGTCGCATTGCCGGTGTCGGAAATCGATTTCACTTCCCTGCCTGAAGGATATCATCACATCGTCTCTTATGAGGCGAAATGGATGCCGGACAGTGTAGAGTATAAGAGTACCGTCCCGGTCTGCCCGGCAAAAATCAGCCAGAGGATGCAGCAGAAGATTCAGCACACCGCCATCAAGGCTTACCAGGCCATGCGGTGCCGGGACTATGCAAGAGTCGACATGAGGGTCGACAAGGCGGGTAAAGTCTATGTGCTCGAAGTGAACCCAAACCCCGATCTGTCGCCGAGTGGTTCGGGTTTCGCGAGGAGTGCCAATGCTTACGGCTGGACTTACGGACAGCTGATAAACAATATCGTAGAATCAGCATTCAAGAGACGGCTTGATTAAGATCAGACCCACAATACGGGAAGACCACAGGTTAATTCTCGGCCTCCTGGAGCGGACGGATTATTTCACTTCAGAAGAAATAAAAATTGCCGATGAATTATTAAACTCGTATTTTGATCATTCGTTGGAAAGCGGCTACTGGACATATACGGCATTGACGGACAAGGTGGCAGGGTACGTTTGCTACGGTCCCACACCGCTGACAGACGGGACGTACGACATCTACTGGATAGCTGTCGACCCCGATGTGCAGGGACAGAAGATAGGTACCGAGCTTCTGATGTTTGCCGAACGTGACATCGCAAAAAATAAGGGAAGGCTGATAACCGTCTATACAAGTTCGCAGGAAAAGTACTCATCTACGCGGAGCTTTTATCTTAAACGAGGCTATCACGAGGGAGCAAGGATTAAAGACTATTACCGCCCCGGGGACGACCTCGTAATATATGTTAAACTAATATCGGAGGACTAATTTATGGAACTGTGGCAGCAGATGCTGAGGCAGAGTATTGACAGTGCTGATGACCTTGTCAAGCGCTTTAACTTTGATAAAGATACTGCCGAAAGGCTTAACAGCCTTTTCCACATCAGAATAAACCCTTATTATTTAAGCCTCATTCGAGAGCCGGGAGACCCGATCTGGCTTCAATGTATGCCGGATGCGACGGAGCTCGCAGACGACGGACTCCCCGAGGATCCTTTGAATGAGGATGGTGATAGCCCGGTTCCAAGCATCACGCACCGTTACCCGGACAGAGTGCTATTCCTTGTTACGAGCCAGTGCTCAATGTACTGCAGGTTCTGTACCCGGAAGAGGAAGGTAAGCGACTCGAGCAAAATCAGCATGAAGTATATCCAGGACGGTCTGGATTACATCAGGGCCCATCCAGAGGTCAGAGACGTGATAGTCTCGGGAGGAGACCCGCTGATGCTGACCGATGTAATGCTGGAGAAGGTGCTTAAGGGACTCCGAGAAATCCCGCACGTCGAGATCATCCGTGTACATACGAAAATGCCGGCCGTGCTCCCGCAGAGGATCACGCCGGAGCTGGTTGCCATGATGAAAAAGTACCAGCCGTTATACGTGAACGTTCATTTCAACCATCCATGGGAGTGCACCCCGGAAGCGAAGCAGTCATGCGACCTGCTCGCCGATGCAGGCTTTCCGCTTGGGAACCAGATGGTGCTGATGAAGGGCGTTAACGACGATCCGGAAGTCGTGAAGGACCTAAACCGCAAGCTCCTGATGATGAGAGTCCGCCCGTATTACATCTACCAGGCGGACATGGTCAAGAGCACAAACCACTTCCGCACTCCGATACGCGTCGGACTGGAAATCATGGACAAGCTGCGCGGCCATACATCCGGCCTCGCCGTCCCGTATTTCGTAATAGACGCCCCCGGCGGCGGCGGCAAAATTCCGATCCTTCCGCAATACGTCCTTTATCACGACGACGAGAAGATCGTAATTCGCAATTACAAATACGAGGTCTTTGAATACGCGGAAGTGAGCGACGACCAGAAGCCTAATCCTGCGGAGGTCGATGCAAGGTTCCTGAGAAGATTGCCTGTCGTCATAAGAGAGCGGAAGCGGAGGGTGTCGAAGCCTAAGAGCCGGGCCGCGGTGAAAGTAAAGGTTGAGAAACCGTCCCAGGAATGATTTAATCCGGTAGGGAGCGTGATTTCCTCCGGATGTGAAATAGATATTCAAGATCGCCATCCAACGAACCGGGGCAGCTAGTCTGTCGGTGCCCGGAACCGCGCGATGAGAGCCAGTAAGCACGGCTCGCGGAACATCTTCTCGGGAAGTTGGATGGTGTATTCAAGCATGAAGAGAAGAATCTTTGAGAATATCGGGAGTATTTTCTATTCAGAGATTCTTCAGTTTCCAAGTCTTTGTTATTGAGGGAAGGCAGTGCTTCGTCAGGGAACTGCCTTCCGGGCATTGTGCGGGCTTTGTTAAGTTTCTTGGTTGTGAGAAGTGGGCTGTTCCGATTTCATCAATAAACCGATAACCGCGATCGGGATTTCGTGTCAAGGGCGGGCAATAGGCATGCCTTTCCGCCTGCGTCAAGTATGACCGCAAAGTGCCTTCCAGTCCGAAACAATTTGAGGTATCGCAATGGGCCGCATTATGTTACTCTGGACAGCAATCACAATAGCCGCTTTAACTGCCGGAGCTCAGGTTAGCATGCCGGGACAAAGCGCCGTGCCAGAATGGGCAAAGAAAGCCGTTTGGTACCAGATCTTCCCCGAGCGATTCCGGAACGGCGATCGGGCCAACGACCCGACGGCCATAGACGCTCAGGCCGGCAATCCGCTCTGGCGAGTTTCGCCGTGGACTAGCGATTGGTACGAGATTCAGCCGTGGGAGAAGTCAGGCGAATCGCGAGATGCCGCCCTGGTGGGAAAAGTCTCCAACAAGTTCTATGACGTCGTCTTCGACAGGAGATACGGCGGCGACCTGGAAGGAGTCATAGATGAGCTGCCATACTTGAGAGAGCTCGGCATCAATGCTCTCTATTTCAATCCCGTTTTCGAATCGCCTTCACTCCACAAATACAACACCGCCAGCTATGCCCACATCGACCACAATTTTGGGCCCGACCCGACGGGCGATCTGAAGATCATGTCGGAAGAAAATCCGAACGACCCTTCGACCTGGAAATGGACGTCCGCCGACATGGAGTTCCTGAAGCTCGTGAAGGAAGCGCACGGGATGGGAATGAAGGTCATAATAGACGGAGTTTTCAACCATGTCGGGACCGATTTCTGGGCGTTCAGAGATGTTAAGAAGAATCAGCAGAAGTCGAAGTACAAGGACTGGTTCGTGATAAAGAGCTGGACGGATTCCGCCAAAGGGACAAAGTTCGACTATGCCGGATGGTGGGGAGTGAAGTCGCTCCCGATTTTCCGGAAGGATTCCGTCACGTGACTGGTGCACGGGCCGTACGAGCACATAATGGCGATAACGAAACGCTGGATGGAGCCGGACGGAGATTTCAGGAACGGCGTCGACGGATGGAGGCTGGATGTACCGAATGAGATCCCCCACCCGTTCTGGATTGCCTGGCGCAGGCTTGTGAAGGGAATCAATCCCGAAGCATACATCAGTGGAGAGATCTGGGACAACGCCCTCCCGTGGCTGAAGGGCGACCAGTTCGACGCAGTGATGAATTATGAAGTAGCGAAGGCAGTTGTCAAATTCTTCATAAACAAGAAGCTGGCGATCACCCCGGAGCAATTCGACTCCACACTTAAATCCATACGCGATACGTACCCGACGGACGTCAATTACGTTTTGCAGAACCTCATCGGCAGTCACGACACCGACAGGCTGGCGTCGATGATCGTCAATCCCGACCGTGCCTATGATTCCGGCGACAGTCCGAGAAACAATCCCTCCTATAAAGTGAGGAAGCCCGACGCGACGGAGGTCAGGAGGCAGAAGTTGATAGTACTTTTCCAGATGACGTACGTCGGCGCCCCGATGGTCTATTATGGCGACGAGGCGGGGATGTGGGGAGCGGACGACCCCGACGACAGGAAGCCGATGCTCTGGCCGGACATGAAATATGCCGACGAGAAGGTTTCGCCGGTTCCCGGACAGAAAAGGCCGGACGACAGGAACGTGTTCAACCGCGACCTGTTCGATTATTATAAGATGCTTATTCACGAGCGGGTTTCGAATCCGGCGCTGACCGTCGGCAGCTACAAGACTCTTGCCGCGGACGACTACAGGAATGTTTTTGTGTTCGAGCGGAAGTCGGGGAGTCATACCGCCATAGTCGCGTTCAACCTGTCTGACGAGAAACAGAGTGTAGACGTAGCAGCAGAGGACCGGGCGGAGAGCTATAAAGATGTACTCAGCTCAAGGGTCCTTCGGGTGAAAGATGGGAAGCTGCATCTCGATATAGAGCCGGGGTGGGGACGGCTTTTGACGGGGCAATAGGAAGTCAAAAGGCAAAGGTCAAAAGGCAAAAAAGACAGGTCGGAAGCCGGAGGTCAGACTTCAGAGGTCAGAGGTCAGAAGACAGAAGTCAGAAGACAGAAGACGACACAGACGTCAGATTCGCGGGCGAGGCGGCCGAATATGCAGGGTGAGAATTTCAGATTGACTTGGCAGCAAATTCGGTTCTTTCGGCTATTAAGCTTGAATTCTGGTCTTACGATGGCCATAGAGGGAGGTCGTCATCCTGAGCCAAGGATAAGACCGAGATGGTAACGTGAAGTATTGCCTGAAAGGGGGCGATTTTCCCGCTACATCGGACTCAGGTAATTTGAAGGAAGCGTGCTGCATCATTCAGGAAGCGCCCTGCAACGTAAACGAAGGGTCCTGCATCGTGAAGGAAGTGTGCTGCAACGTGAAGGAAGTGCAATGCAGCCGGGAGGAAGTTTCGTGTTGCGGGGAGTAAGCATCGGGCAGACGGGAGGAGGTACCCGTGAAGGCAAAAGGTCAAAGACGAAAGGCTAACGGCATGCCTCCGGCCGTCTCAGAGCCGGTTATCCCCTCCTCCTCATTTCCATCTGAGTCAGAAGCACCCCGCCTATCGTCACGAGCGCGCCGAAAGCGAAGACCAGAGAGATTCCCTGGCCGAGAAAAATGTAAGCGTGAATCGCCGTCATCACAGGCTGCCCGTTCGTAAATACTGCCGCCTTGCTCGCTTCAATTTTGCTCAGTGCCGTGTACCAGAGCACGTACCCCACTGAGGAGACGCAGTTCGCTCCCTTTGAAGTTGAAAGGCCGTCTCATGTACAATACATACCCCAGGTATACGGCGCCGGAAATAAGAGTCCGCATGAAAGTGAGATTCGCGGGCGGAATGGTCTGAGTCGCTGCGTTCGCGATTATGTACGTGCAGCTGGAAAAAAATAACTGGATGACCAGGATTATGTAGGGGTTCACCTGAAGTGTTCTATTGTCGCCGCCAGCGTTCCGGCCGAGAAGCCCCCGCTCTTTACCTCGCGGAGGACCTCGGCGTAATGGTCCATGTATCCCGGGAAATCTATCGGATCCGTAACCGAATTGTGGAAAAGGACGGCCGCCCCTCCGCGGGCAAGCTTCGTCTCATGAAGAAGCTCCTTCATACGGGCCAGCGCCTGCTCGTCGGTGATCGTCTTGTCTTCGGCGAGCGTGCCGTCCATCAGTATAAGCGGGAGCTCGATAACCGGCGATATCCTGTCTTCGGCGAAGTTGTACAGCGGATAGGGGAAGGCGATGCTGTTTCTGAAGCCTGTTTCCCGCGAGAAGCCGAGGGTAGAGTCGTACTTCACTTCCGCCTTTTCCCATATCTCGATAGTCCTGCCGGCAGTGAACTTCAGGTAGTGCTGTCTCACAGATTCGACGGGTTTACCGATTACATCCTGGAGCCTGTTCTTCTCCCTTACAAAGTCGTTGACGCTCACGTATGTGTTCATGCTGGGGTGAATTCCGATCTCGAAGCCGGCGTCGGTCAGAGATTTGATGAAATCTCTCATCCCCCGGGACCTGTAATTGTAAGGTATGTCCTGCCTCGCCGTGGCGCCGGTCTTTATGAAGAATGTCGACTTGAATGAGTTCGTGTTTTCGATGTTTCGCAGGAAGCGTAGTCCTATTCTCGGAAGGTCGTAACCGAACAATGCAAATAGAGGGAATAGAAGCTTCGACACCCTTTGCGGCGACCTGAGACTGTGTCTGTTCAAAACCGCTATCCCGAACATTTCGCGCCTGATCATCCTGGGGTTCAAATAGCTGATGTAGTCGACGTCGTGCGTCAGTGCCAGCCCGCAGCCCCCGCCGCCGTAAGTCCTGTGCTCGATGACAATGTCGAAGTACTTCTCCATCTCTTCCTTGAGGAGAAGCGAATAGTAGTTCACGATGGGGAAGCCGAGCACCCCGAGCTTGTACTGAAGCGAATCCATCGCGCGCATCCTGTCGAATTCGTCCCGCTCCAGGCTTATCAGATCCTGGAAGTCGGATGCGAGGATGAAGGTTGCGGCCACGATATCGAAATCGATTGTCGTGTTGAGCGGATTCGGGGAGGGGAATAGCCTGGGAAGCTTCTTCCCGGAAAAATCGAGCCACCTTACATTCGAGATGTCGGGCAGAGTGGAGCCCGATACGCATTTTGCGAATTCGTCGGACGAGCGTATCCACATGACTTTCTTCGAATCGTTTGGGAGCTGGCGTCCGTAGAAGATGTTCGGACAGTCCGGCGTGATCGTCCGCGAGAACTCGATCTCGGCACGGAGGGGGCGGAACAGGAGGACGAAGCCATACTTGACTTTCTGCCTGACCGCTTCATCGGCACTGATGATTATGTTGATTTTCATGGACGCTGAGATTCTTCAGGAAAGGAAGAGCTTCATAACATCCAGGATGAGCGACGGATGCTTGATTACCGCCTGTTTGAACAGGCTGCCGAGAGTCTGCTGGCTCTCGGGGAGCTTCGATATCTCGGCCGCGATAGAATTAAGGTCGTTGTCTTTGAACTTGTAAATGACCTTCTTGATCTTATAGTACCTGCGGTGTCGCGTTCCGAGCGAGTCCTGCCACTCTTTATCGTATTCCTTCAGCAGGCTCATGTCGTTTTTCTTGACGGCTTCGGCGGCGACCCTGCCTGCCATTTTGCCGGCTATCATGCCGCTGATTATTCCGCCGCCCGAAACGGGGTTTACTTGGTGAGCCGCGTCCCCCACTAGCATGAGGCCGGGCATCGTAATCTCTTCCAGAGTCTCCGCGCACGGGACTCCGCCCGCCAGTTTGCTCAGGACGGATGCCTTCGGATAACTTTCTTCCATGAACTCTTCGAGAAACTTCAGGGCGTGTTTTTTTCTGCTCTGGTCGGCGGCGACTGCAAGCCCGATGTTTGCCGTCCTGTTGCCTTTCGGGAAGACCCAGAGATATCCGCCCGGTGCGTACTTCTCGCCGAAGTAAAAGAAGCATGTGTCTTCTTCTACGTCGACATTGGCGGCAGTGACCTGGGCCGCGGATTCCATGTCGTGCATCGAGACTGTCGTGTTCATTCCGGCCCATCGTCCGACTCTCGACTCGACGCCGTCTGCACCGATAACTATCTTGCTCTTGAGCATGAGCCGCTCGCCTTTGTACTGTACCGAGACCCCCCCGACGCTTCCGTTGCTTCTCATCACTCCGTCGACGTAGGCCTTCGTGACGATCTCGGCTCCCTGATCGGCAGCCAGCCTCCCGAGCTCGTAGTCGAACACTCTCCTGTCGAGCACGTAGCCGACGCCTTCGATGTTGGGTTTGACGACCGTTCCGTCAGGCGCGACGAGCTTGAAGTTCTTGATCTCGGCCGCGATGAACTTCTTGTCGGGCTGCAGAAATTCGATCAGCCCTTCATGGTCGACCGCCTCTCCGCATCTGACGGGAACGCCGATCTCCCTGTCTTTCTCAAGCACCAATACGTCCGCACCGCCCATCGCGGCAAATCTCGCCGCCGTGGTCCCCGCTGGCCCTCCTCCGGCGACGATCACATCATAGGACTCTTTCATGCGGTCGCTTTCACAACTACTCTATCATGCTTGAACTCGAAGACTTCGAAGGGGCAGGCCCATTCACATTTTCTGCAGTCGGTACATATTTCGTGTTCTATAGAAATGCGGCTTTCCGTCATATCGATGCAGTTCTCGGGACAGACGCCGACGCAGCAGCCGCATAGATCGCACTTCTCCTCATGTATCTCAATCATTTTTTTCTCCTCCGGAAACATCAAAAACCCGGATCGTCTTGTCGTCGTAAGTCAAATAATCCTCTGCCCAGATGTTAAATTCGTCCGGCATGGGGAAATAAAGCCCGGTCCCGCGGACGTAAACGGTGCCCTCGTCGTCGCGGACGATGCCGGTGGCCTCATGAAACGAGCGGACGGTGCGGACATATTCCGATTCAATCGTATAAGTCCTCCCGAACGGCGTTTCTTTCAGGAACCTTATCTCGAGCTTGACCGTCTTGCAGAACTTGCCGAGCTTGAAGGTCGGCGCCCAACCCATCGACTCGTCGAGTATCGCGGAGAAGACGCCGCCATGGACGAAATTTTCATATCCTTGAAAGTCCATCGAAGGCTTAAATGTGGAAACTACCTTTCCTTCCCGTATCGAGAACCGCTGATGGAGGCCGTGCGGCTTCGTCTGGCTGCAGGCAAAACAACCTTCATAATAAGGAAGCAGATTCTTTTCCATTGTCCAATTTAGATAAAATTGAATAAGTGGTACAACTGTTTGCGAATATAGATTACGGGGTCCTGCAGCGGCGGGCCCTCGATAAATGTTTATTCTCCCGCTAAGTCGCAAAGCCCGCAAAGGACATATTGCTCATCCCGGCGGCTTTCCATACGTGTTTCCAAGGCTGTCGAAGTACTGTGACAGCAATTCCTTGTTGCCGTAAGCCTGAGTGAGGACCTGTTTCCTTCTTACCAGCGCCTGATACTCGGTATCGAACTCTTCCGTCGGGAGCCCTCTCTTTTCCGCATCGACACTCTTCGCCATGAGCAGCTTAAGCTTCTGTTCGATTTGTTCCAGCTCGAAGGAAATGAGGAGCTGGGATATCCACTTGAAATAATCGGGCGTCTCGCTCCCCGGCCAGAGCTCCTCCCACCAGACTTTGCTTCGCTGAGGTGCCGCGAAAGCGAGCTCTGCAAAACTTTTGCGCACGTCGTCGGTCGAAAGCTCGTCGATAACTGCAGACGGCGGGTTTCCCGAATAGCGGGCATCGAGCACTCTTTCTATTATCTCCTTGCTAACGGGGTTTTGTATCTCGAGCTTCTCGACCTGGCCGGCAATTTTCTCAAACAGGGACTCGTCGACGTTCAGGAGAAGGCTTATCAGGTCCCGGTCTGCAATAGCGAGGCGGAGCGAGGAGGCGGCCTGGACTGCAGTCGCTTCCGGCTGACTCTGGGGTCCGCGACGTGATGTTTTCTTCTTCAGCTCCTGGTAAATCGAATTTTCGCGAAGCCCGAACTTCGCGGCCAGGTCCCTCACATATATGTTTACCTTGATCGCGTCGTCGATCTTCGACAGCGATTCGACTATCGATTGGATTATCGAATGGCTCATCTCCGGCGGCATCTGTCCGTTTTCGGATCCTGCGCGCCTGCCGAGGAGTGAAGCCTTGAACTCGACGATGTTCATGGCACTGTAGATGAGCTTCATGAACTCTTCGGTGCCGTGCGAAAGGACGAAAGTATCGGGGTCCTCACCCTCCGGAAGCTCCACGATGTACGCGTTCATCCCCTGTTCGAGGAGCATGTCGGTGCCGCGAAGGGAAGCGGTCTGTCCGGCGGTGTCGGCGTCGTAGACCAGGTATACATTGTGAGTGTAGCGCGAGATGTACTGTATCTGCTCGACCGTGAGCGCGGTACCGCTCGAAGCCACGACGTTCTTTATCCCCGACTGGTGCAGCGCGATGAGGTCGGCGTAGCCTTCGACGAGGATCGCGGCGTCCCTTTCGATTATGGTATCCTTAGCCTGGTAAATGCCGTAAAGAGTTCTCCCCTTTATGAAGGCGGCGGTCTCCGGTGAATTGATATACTTTGCCTTTTCTCCCGGGTTCAGCGCTCTCCCGCCGAAGGCAATGACTCTTCCGCCCGGTGAGAGGACGGGGAACATCACGCGTGCTCTGAACCGGTCGTAGAAGCCCGAGCCGTCCTGGCGCCTGGCGATGAGTCCCGACTTTTCTATAACGCTCTCGGCAATCCCTTTTCGCTTCAGAACATTCAAAAGACCGTCCCATCTCTCGGGTGCAAATCCGAGTGTGAACTCGTCTATCGTTTGTTCGGTGAATCGCCGCTTCTCCCGGAGGTACGACAACGCAGGCGCGCCTTCATTCGACTGCAGCATCTCTCTGTAATAACGCGCGGCCCTGTCATTTACATCGAGTATCTCGTCTACTTCACTCTGCCGCCCGTCCGAATAGGATGGGAGGGGTATGTTGGCGCGGGCCGCAAGCTGCCTGAGCGCTTCGCCGAAAGACATCTTCTCGTATTGCGTGAGGAAGGTGAACACGTTTCCTCCGGCGCCGCATCCGAAACAATGGTACAAACCTTTTTCGCGGTTTACCGTGAACGAAGGAGTCTTCTCGGTATGGAAAGGGCAAAGGCCCAGATAGTTCTTTCCGCGCTTCTGGAGTCGCACGTACTGGGAAATAATGTCGACTATATCTGTCGCTTGTCTTACCGATTCGACTATGCTGTCGGAACTGAACTTTCCCATGACATCATGCCTGAGGCGGCCGGGACCAACCGCTGCACCTCGAGACCGGTGTTGTCCCATTGCGCCTGCTCATCCTTCTCTGCCTGTTGATTTACGAAACTTAATCAAGAGCGATTTGAGATTCAATCTCGCACAAGATGGATTGCGGCCATAGCGCGGCGAATTAAAATGGCATTCCAATTTTCTTGAATCTTATATAGGCGGGTTATAACTTTTTACAGCATGATTGATAAGTCGCTTCTTGTAGTTTCGCGAACGCCGCTCCCGAAAGAAGTCAGGGTGAACCTTGTACCACCTTTGACCAATGAAGAAGCCGCGGAATTTCATGCTGCACTTCTCTTCGACGTCGTTGAGAGAGCAGCACTTCATCTCCATGCGCAGCCTTACGTCTACTTTGACCCCGCAGATGCACGCCCGGATTTCGAACACGTTTTCAGACACGCATCCTTCGAATTCAAACTGAAACCTGCGGTGGGAAGCAAGTTTTCCGACAAAGTTGCCAATGCTGTCGACAATGTCTTTTCGGACGGGACGAAGAAGCTCATCTACATCGACATGGATGCGGCTCTGGTTTCCCTTCAAACGATAAAAGGAGGGTTTGAACTGCTGAGTGTCGATGATGACGCAATTGTGCTGGCGCCCGATAGTACAGACCAGATCTATCTTGTCGGTCTGAAAAAGCCTCACGGTCAGATTTTCGATGCCCTTAATGCAAAGGATCCCTTCGAGGTAGCGCTGAAAATCTCGTCGCCGTTGTCTGCGATGTTATTCACACTAGGAAGGTTTCACTGTATCCGCGATCTCAACGGCCTGAGGAGGCTTTACAATTCGTTCATCAGAAACGGTCAAGTAATCGAACACGCCCGCCGTACAACCGACTTTCTGCTCGGTATCAAAGAAAAATACGGCGAGGTTTGATGGATGTAGGCATCTTCGGCGGAACTTTTAACCCGCCCCATATGGCTCACCTCGTGGCGGCGGAGAGTGTGCGCGATCATCTGAAGCTGGACAAAATGATCTTCGTCCCGGCGGCGATTCCTCCTCACAAGCTGAACGAGAAAATCATTCCGGCAAGGCATCGGCTGCAAATGGTGAGTCTAGCTATTGCAGGCAATCCGCTTTTCGAGCTGTGCGACACGGAGCTTCGAAGAGAAGGGCCGTCGTATACAATTGAAACGATTCTTGCTCTGAAGGCGAAGTACCCGGCAGATTCTTTCCGCCTGATCATGGGAATCGACCTTCTGATCGATTTTGACACATGGAAGGAGCCCGGCAGGATCCTCGAGGAGTGCAGAGTGGTGGCGATGAACCGTCCCGGCTTCGATCTGGCGATGGTCGATAAGGACTTGCTCCTCCGTATTGAGCTTGTAAACATTCCGAGTGTTGACATCTCATCAACTAGCATTCGCAGGAGGGTGATGTCCGGAAGATCCATAAAGTACTTGGTACCGTCAGCGGTGGAAGAATATATCTACTCGAATTCGATTTATCTGTAAGTTATTGCATCTCGGCAGATTGGAATTGCACCAGGTGGATTTTATATTAATGGAAACAATTTTCTGTAACTTTCAAATGGAGTGAGAGATAATGAAAAACTACAGGATATTGGCTTTAGTAATTGCCGCTATTGCTGTTGGCTTTGCGTTTGTAGGCTTCCAATGCTCGTCGGCGGAATTGACGAGTGCGAAGCTGTATATGCAGAGGAACGAGTGGGATAAGGCTGAAGAACAGCTTGTGAAGGATGTTAAGATCAACCCGAAGGACGAAGAGGGTTGGTATCTATTGGGTAGAGTGAGGGCAGAAAAAGGAGACATGAAAGGAATGCTCGTCGCGTTCGACTCGGCACTGGCGATCTCTAAAGTGCACGCAACGGATATTCACAGTGTTACGGGCCATTATTGGGTTCAAAGCTACAACCTGGGCACGAAGTACCTGCAAGGCGCCAGAGACACGAATTCATACTATCCCAAAGCAGTTTCCGAGTTCAGGAAAACTATTCTCCTCGAGCCTGACAGCACAATGGGCTATAGAGGGCTGGCCTACACTTACCTGAATATGGGTAAAGCGGACAGCGCAACGGGCCCGCTGACGATACTCTGGACAAAAACCAAGGATGAAGAAGCGGCCAAGTTTTTGGGCGAAATCTACTTCGAAAAGGGTCAGAAGCTCAAAGATGCATTCGAGAACGACAACGGCGGCAAGCTTGACACGCTGAAGAATATTCAGTCTATCGTGAAGGGAATGAGCAAAGAAGACGTCGCCAGCTCACTCGGGCAACCGGATGAGAAGAAGACCGAGCAGGCTCCCAATTCAAAAGGAAAACAGTCGGTCTCTGCTCAAACTTCCCAGAAGGACGTGTGGACCTACAAAACTTATGGCCTCACACTGACGTTTGTAAATGACGCACTGACAGAGAAAAAAGTTGACTTCGTCTACAATCCGGGGATCGATTCGACGAAGTATGATCAGGCTATGGTGCAGTTTAAGAAGGCGCTCACTATACTCGAACCGGCTTCTAAGATGTTCCCAAACAATGCGAGCCTGATGACGGAATTGACTAATTGTTACATTGCGGCAAACATGACCGAGCAAGCGTCCGCCGCATTTAAGGAAGCGGCAGAGAAGAATCCGACAAACAAAGACTTCCAGTACAATTACGGAGTCATTCTCTTGAGGCAGAACGATTATCCGAATGCAATAACGCAGTTCGGAAAGACGCTCAAGATCGACTCTCTTTATTGGAATGCTGATTACAACCTTGGCGCTTCTTATGTGAACTGGGGCGTGGAAATTCAAAGCCATGCTTCGCAAAACAGCGACCCCGACTCGGTGCGAAAGGCAGTCAGCGCGAAGTTCGAGAAAGCGCTGCCTTATCTGGTGAAATTCTCGACCCACAAGCCTGATGATCCCAATCTGTGGGAGCTTCTCGCAAAGGTGTACGCATACATGAATGAAACACAGAAGGCCCAAGACGCTATTCAGAAAGCGGATTCGCTGAGAAAAGGGTATTAGCTCTTCTGGAGAAACCCGTTTGATAAGCCGCCATGCACGGTCAGGTCGTTGCATGGCGGCTTTTTTGCCTCCACGAACACGGCCTAAAAAGGAAGTATGCTCTGTTGTATCAAATGATCCTAACCGTTAATCTACGTCGAATGAGATCAGCGGCTTCGGCAATAGTCCCCATTTGAATCAATAATTCTTTCCGGAAAGTACCGGGCTAATCATTTGTGCGTTTCTGACCGATATGATTTTATAGGCCTTGATCTCATTCTTATCAGGTTACGGATTTCTTGATTTATACCACAAAGAAACCAGGAGTTAGAAATGGCAGAAGAAAAGAACCAACCGCAACAAATCAATATTGAACTTGGTGAGAAAGAGGCTGAAGGCATTTATTCCAATTTCGCGATCATTTCTCATTCGCCGGCTGAATTCATAATTGATTTCACCCGTATCTTGCCGGGAGTGCCGAAGGCAAAGGTGTTCGCACGAATGATCATGACGCCCCAGCACGCGAAAATGCTTCTTGGCGCTTTACGGGAAAACGTGGAAAAATATGAGCACACTTTCGGCGAGATAAAAGTGTTTGCAGGCC
Source organism: Candidatus Kryptoniota bacterium (assembly GCA_046705025.1). Taxonomy (GTDB): domain Bacteria; phylum Bacteroidota; class Ignavibacteria; order Kryptoniales; family JAKASW01; genus JAKASW01. The sequence continues at coordinate 19,222 of JBJKQU010000064.1, forward strand.
CACTTCCGAATGTGCCGTTTGGATTTCAATCACCTGGGGCATAGAACTGGTTTTGAGTCGCAGGATATTCCTGCTTGCTCTCTATCCGTTTCCACGGGTCGGAGAGGCTGGCAAACCTCATATTGCTCTAATAAGTCATTGTATCTACGTGTGATGAAAAACAACATTCCCATGTCGAGGGCTCATTACCTTTGAAACATAAGGGCGTGTCATCGACTGTGGCAAATTGAAGGAGACTGAAATGAGGCAACGGCTGCCTTTATTGGTGCTGGTGTTGACTCTTTTGACCATCTCGGGCTGTTCGAAGTACAAAGTAGGCGATTTTGTCATGCCCAGTTGGAACACTCAATTGTCCGCCCCCATTTTCAATCGCACATATTCGCTCCAGGAGATCCTCTCTAAAGACAGCGTGAAGGTCTCAAACGGAGATACTACATTTATAAGGGACACGGGAGCTGCAGGAGTCTTTTCGCTTTCGGGGACTCAGGCGATAAGCGGGACAGATGTCGGTGATTACCTGACGATTGCCTCCATTCCTCCGTCCTTTGAGGCTCAAAGTCCTTCTGACATTGCAATCGATTCTCCCCCACAAATCCACTACGCTGACGTCGATCCGACACTTCCAGTGGGGACGACAGCACAGGTACCCGCGATTCCACCCCGCACGAAGAGCGTATCTCCCGACCAACCCTTTACGAACTTTCATTCCGCTGCGATGAGCGGTGGAATTCTGACTATGACGGTTTTCAATGGATATCCCGCCACGATGAAATTTGCGAACGGGATCGATGTCACTGATGCTTCCGGGAATGTGATTCTCACGGCTCCCATCGACTCGCTTGCCCCGTATCAGTCCAAGATGATTAGCGCGCAGCTGGCAGGAAGAGTCATGCCGAATGATCCGCAAATATCGTTCACCTATTCGTCGGACGGTTCTTTAACACCTACTACCTTTCAATCGGATACGCTGGTTAAAGTTTCGATTAATCTGACGGACATGAGTGTTTCTTCTGCCGACGCTATAGTCCCGCCTCAGCCTCCAATCACGCTCGACAGGGGATTTGTACTTTCGGACGGCAACAAGGTTGCGACAGCCGGCATAAGAGGCGGCAGCCTTGATTTGACGTTCACAAATGAATTCCCCATACCTATTCCGATCGATCTGGTAATCAACAGTCTCGTGAGCCAGACCGGTCCCTTGAAGAGGAGTTTAACGCTGTCGGCAGCAGGCAACCCCGGAAGCTCTTACCAGGAATCGATCCGATTGAACGGGTATCAGCTTAACATGGCAGATGCACGCGGGAATCCGACTGATACCGTCTTGTACTCGGTCGTCGCTCAGATACCGGGTTCCGACGGACAGTTTGTCAACATAGCCACTACCGATTCAGTAAAAGCTTCATTCGGTCTGTCCAGCCTGCAGTTCAACTCGTTTACCGGTGAGGTTCACTTAAGCAACCCTGTTGAGATTCCCACCGACACCCAGACCGTCAACCTCGGAGATTTTGCGTCCATGTTCAGCGGCAGGGTGCAGTTCAGCGATTCCACGAAGCTGGCACTCGACATTAACATGACGGGAGGGTTCCCATCTGAAGTTCATCTGAAGGTGGTGCCTTCAAACAGCTCTGCGGGTCCGGTGCCAGGTGATTCCCTTGTCGTGGAGAAGATGCTTTACCCCGGGCAGGTGAATCACATTACGCTGGGAACTGACTTTGCAAGGATGCTGAACAGTTTCACTTCGGCGACGAATCAGCTCCCGGACCAATTCATCATGAGCGGATACCTTGTCGTCAATCCCGGGCCGCTTTTTGCAACGGGGACGGTAAGCAGGACGGACCAGATCGAAGGTACCGCTACGATCCAGATACCGTTCAATGTCGGAGTTTTCAACTCATCTTTCATAGACACGAGCAGCACGCCGGTAATCAGCGACTCCAGTACCGCGGCCAGGCTCGATAATGTCGACAGCGGACGGGTGGTCATCGAGATAAACAACGGGCTACCCCTCAGGGTCTCCTTAATTACCCAACTCATTGACACCGTCACCAATCGGGTGGTCATGACGTTTCCGAGCGACAGCATAGTAATCCCGGCTGCCACCGATTTTAATTCCGACGGTACGGTTAGAACCCCCGTGTTCAGCCGAAACGAATTCAGCCTGACCCACGAGCAGGCCGTCGAGCTCGGTCGTTCTTACATGAGGTTCGATCTCGGTGTTGCAACTCCCGCAGATCAGCAGACAGTGATGTTTACAAAGAGCAACACTATATCGCTGAAGGTCTTTGCCAATCTCGGCATCAAGGTCGATAACAACCTGGTGGGGAAGTGAGGGGACATCACATGAAAAAAATGATTGTACTTTCGATTTTTGTCGCTCTTCCCCTGCTCAGGGTCGATGCACAACAGATTGCCAGCGGGAGACTCGTATCCATGGGCGGGCTGTCGACGGCGGTATCAACGGACGTGGATGCGATCGGCACAAATCCGGCAAATCTTGCTGCGGTTTCGAATGGAACGGTAGTAATTGATCTGGTGCCTTTTACGATGAACGCCGGCTCGGATTTCCTCAGCATCGGGCTTTATAACGACTATTTCACAGGAACAGGGGAAGTGAACAGTGATGGGAAGAAGGTAGGGACATTCCTGACCCAGTCGGACAAGCAGAAAATTCTCGACGCTTTTCCGGGAGGCGTAGGAAATGTCCGCTTCAATACGAACGTTCGGCCCCTTGCGGTTTCGGTCAGAAACTCGAATTACGCGATCGGTTTTGCGATAGATGACTGGGCCGGAGCCAGGGTCACACTTCCCAATTCTCTCCTCTTCCCTTTAGACGGCAATCAACCGGGGTCGACGATACCGTTCAATGAACTCTCCACCAGGTCGTGGTGGTACAGGACTTACAGCGTCGACTACGCAATGAAGCTTCAGCAAGTACTCGTGATTCCGGAAGACCTGGTCAAGGACCTGCAAGTCGGCGTCGGACTGAAGTATGTAACGGGGTTCAGCTACACTTCCATTCAGAGCACTAACAGCTCGCTGTACACGAATCCGGCGGATTACTCTTATACTGTGAACATGGGATTCGATGCTGTCAGAGCTGGTTTGCTCAGCAACGTTATTTCCAAAGCTGTAAAAAGCGATGTCGGCGATACCGTGGTCAGCTTCAATCCCTTTGCCCCGCAGGGGACGGGTTTCGGTTTCGATATCGGCGCTTCGGGGAGGATCCTGGATTTCATAAAGGTCGGAGTGAGCCTCACGAATGTAGGCTCGATTTCGTGGAATAAGGATGTCGTTACGACGAGCGGCGATACATCGTTTACTTATTCCGGTTTCACGCCTGCTCAGGCGAACGAGCCGGGATCGAAGAGCAACCTTGACAGCCTCAAGAATGCGTTCAATAATTATTTCAAGAACAGGGACGCGTTGGGGTCGACCTTCTCGACGTCTCTTCCGACGAGCCTGAATTTCGGCGGGGCCGTTCGGCTCGACGAGCTCTTCCCAACCATACCGGGGCAATTGATGATAGGCATCGATTATCATCAGGGACTGAACAATTCGTTCTATAATACAACGGTTCCCGAGTTCGTTCTGGGCGCGGAATGGAAACCTGTAGGTTTGCTCCCGATCAGGACCGGCTTCGGCTTCGGCGGGTTGTACGGGTTCAGGTGGTCAGCGGGCTTCGGCATCGATCTCCCTTCGTGGAACCTTGATTTGGGTCTGGGCACTTTTAACGACATCGTGGCGCCGACCGATGCCAAAAATATTTCCGTAGTGTTGAATTTTCTGAAGTTTAGGTTTTAAGTTCAATAAATAACTATATTTCAGAAACGACCTGGGACAGAGCCGGGGGGCACTGTCTGCTCTAGAGCGTAGAACTTATTAACTAGAATAGCGGCAGTAAAACGCATATTCCCGAATGATAGTCACGGCAGACATACTTGACTTCCTCTACATTTTCATACCGGTAGTCTTGCTGACTCACCTTGCCTTAAGGCTCGGCATGGCGTATGGCCGATCGAGGGGCGGGATGGCTCTTTTTGCGGGGAGCTCGATCGTAGTCTTTTCCTTCCTCTTCAAGATTTATTTCGATTTGATCTTTGGAAATGTCGATACCTTCTGGCTCTTTCTTTTGTCTTTTGCAGGGACCGTTGGATTAACACTCGCCCTGATCGGCACGGTCCGAATTTACCTGGTTCTTGCTTCGGGCCGCACCGACGCCGGCAGGTCGTCGGTCAGAATTGCGGCGGCAACTGCAATAGTGTTTTCACTTGCGTTCATACCCTTCTTGCTTACGGCCGATCATCCGGTGTTCTGGCTGTTGGGGGCAGTATGCTACGTGCTGAATCAGGCCCTTCTCTTCTGCATAACGGTCCTGATAGGGGAACTTTTATTCCTTGTTGACAGGGAACATGCTCCACGAAGATCGAAGCTCATAAGAATCCTCGCGGTGTACTACCTGTTCGAACCCGTCATATGGTTAGCTGCTCTACGCTCAGCCGGCGGGACGCCCTTCTATCTCTCCGCGAGGCTGTCGGTCAATTTTGTCGGTGTGATCATATCCACACTTGTCGGAATCCGCCTCGTGCATTTCATACGGCACAACCTGCCTGGTGTACTACGGCACATACGAACCACTTATGTGGATAGCCTGAGGGTCAAGGTACTTCGTGATTTCTACCTGATAAGCACCGGGTTGATCGTCTTTATCTTCGCTGTTTTGCTGGGGGCCGAATCGTTGTACAGAAACCTTCGGATTTCAACACTTGAGAACTATGCTCAACTGAGACTATCGGCGGACAAGCTTGTGGCCTCTGAGCTCCGAGAGAATCTACAGGATGTGGTGTTAAAGCTCGAGCATTCGGAATCCGGTATGAGCTCCCGCTCGGATCTTTCCGACTTTCAGGAGAGCCATGATTACGTAGACGCCGTGGGGTACGGGACCTTCTCCCGAGGAGTCGAGTTCATGCACCGTGCCCGCCGGGCCAGCCCGAATGCGGCAGTCCCGACAATTCTCGAAAGTATGTCCGGACACTTCGGAGCTACCGGTGTGGGGATCGTACCGGATTATGACGATCATCTGCTCAAGTTCCTTGTCGCTGTAGAAAAGAGCAAAGGGGAAAAGGGCTCTTTCTGCTTCGCTCTGGTCGATGTCCGCAGGGCTCTTTCCAGCAACGGAGTGGACGTCGACAGTCAGGCGGCCAATCTAAGGTTGATTTCGCCTGCTCTCAAGGTTATGTACTCGTTTCACGAAGCGGAGGTTGGCGAAGATTTTGAACAGGCAGTGCTTGCAAGAAATCTCATTGATGCCGCTGACCTGAAGAAGAAAGTGAGCTTCCTTTCAGGGAAGAGTTTCGAGGGGTTCAGCATTCTCAGGGGACAGGACAGCGCAGGAGTGGGGGAGTATTTTGTACTCATTACGACTCCGGTTGCGTTCAACGGTTACCGCGCGGTGCTTGCTTCGCTGGTATCCGAGGAGGCTACACCTCAACTCATTCGCCCTGCCAACTCGCTCCTTTACCTCGTCGGTCTTCTGGTTATCGGTCTGTTCGGCGGTGCACTTGTCATTATCTCCGTTGCCTTCAGATGGTCGATGAAACTTGAGAAGGAGGTCCAGAGCAAGATCCAGGAGCTCCGGAGTTCCGAGGACAAATACAGGAGGATTGTCGAGAACCCTTACATCGGGAGCTTCATAATGGTCGACGGCAGGCTTATCTATTCGAACGACCGGCTTGCGGAGATGCTGGAGACCGAAGTTGACCAGCTGTCAGGCTCGGATCTGTCGGTTTTCATGGGAGAGAAGGAACAGGATCTAATGAAAGCCGTCTTCGAGTCAATTATCAGTGGAGAAAAAAACGGCGACACGTGGCAGGTGAGCGGAACGACAGCCTCGGGGCGGCAAATAATCCTGTCAGGATACTCGAGTGCGATAAACCTGGGAAGCAAGCGCGGCGTTCAGTCGCTGGTGGTCGACAGCACTATCGAGCGGCGGGAAAAGGAAAAGCTGGAACAATTTGAGAGGTTGGAATCGATGGCGACACTCGCTGCGGGAATAGCTCACGATTTCAACAACATTCTGCAGGTCGTGCTCGGGTCGTCGCAGCTGCTGCAGTTAGGACTTGCGGATACCGAGATGAAGAAATATGCCGACAATATCACCAACGTTGCAAAGAGGGGAAGCGACCTATCCAAGAGACTGTTGACATTCAGCAGGCACAGGGGTCTCGACGAAAAGAAGGTATTCGATATCAATGCGATTATTCTCGAATCGCTGCCGTTATTTGAGGAGACCTTTCCGCGTACTATCAGGATTGAAACCCAATTGAATGATGGTTCTATATATGTAAGCGGAGACCAGAGCCAGATACAGCAGGTGATTTTCAACCTTGCTGTCAACGCCCGTGATGCCATGCCGCACGGTGGCACGCTTACCCTCAAGACGGAGATCCGCGAAGTCTCCGAGATTGAAGCGGAAGTATACCAGGTTTCCCCGGGCACTTACGCTTTTATTTTAGTAAAGGACAACGGCGAAGGCATCCCGCCGGAATTGATGTCCAAGGTGTTCGAGCCTTTCTTTACCACCAAACCACCCGGCAAGGGAACCGGTCTGGGTCTGAGCGTTGTATATGGAATTGTTCGATCTCATAACGGTTTTCTCAAGGCTTACAGCGAGGTAAAAAAAGGAACTGCGTTCAACATCTTCTTGCCGCTCAGCTCAGTTCCGGAAGATGGTGAAGAAACTGTGGTTGCCCCTCGGGCCGTCGGAGAGGAATACATTCTATCTGACGGGCAGAAGATCCTGTTTGTAGACGATGAACCCGGCATCAGGGAAGCGGCTCAATTTCTCCTTGAACAGGCGGGGTACAACGTCTTGACAGCGAAGGACGGCATGGGCGCCATTCAGGTCTATTCCAAGGAGTGGCGAGAAATCAGCCTTGTAATCCTCGATCTCAATATGCCCGAACTTTCCGGCAAGGAAGTCCTTGAAAACCTCACCATAATAAATCCGGAAGTCAGGGTACTGATTTCAACGGGATATATTACCCCCGAGGAAAGGGCAGGTCTGAAGGGGATAGTGGAGCTCATCGAGAAACCCTTTGACTTCGATCAGCTTCTGGATAAAGTGAAGGCCGTCCTCGCGACTCCGCCGTACAAGGAAAGCTAGATTGCACCTTGGCGGGCGTTTAAGTCCTTTCCTATTCTCGTAATCAAATTCCATTTTCACCCTTCGCTTGATTATATTTGTTGTCATGAGGGAAGAGATAGCATTAGCGATAGAAAAGCTTGACGCCCGGCGCCAGGAAGCAAGAAATCTGCACAACTCCGGCGGAAAGGGCTCGCAGGTATCCCTCGCTTTGACCGGGGCGGTCGACGAGGCATTCAGAAAGGCGGTCGAGGAGACCGAGAGCCAGGAAGACCTTGCAGCGGTCGCTGTCGGAGGCTATGGAAGGGCGGAGCTGTGTCCGCAATCGGATATCGACGTCCTGTTCATAGTCGGCAACGGGATCGGATCGAGCTTCTTTGCGCAGCGGGTCATGCACTTCTTGTGGGACATGGGGCTGAATATCGGCCATTCCGTGCGAAACGTCGGTCAGGTTTTGGAGACATACAAGAACGACCACGACAGCTGGGCCGCAACCCTGGAATTTCGATATGTGGCAGGAAGCCGGAGTCTTTTCGGTAAACTCGACGCAGCGATACGCGGCTTTGTAGGGACGAATCGAGATCGCGGTTTCGTGGTATCCACGTTGGACGGCATAAATGTCAGGCACACCAAATACGGCAAGTCCACCTCATTGCTCGAACCGAACGTCAAGAAGAGCGCGGGCGGACTCAGGGACCTTCACGCACTCCTTTGGATGTACAGGGCCATGTATCCGGATTTCCTTCCGAGGCCCGACTCGATGCCGGAGCAGCCGGCTGTACTGGCCTTTCTTCATCTCCTTCTCGATAAAGGGATCATAAATCAGCTGCAGTTCAATCACACGGCAGACGCATTTGAATTCGTCCTGAGGACAAGACAGAGCCTGCATTTTCAGTCGTCGAGCTTGAACGACTTACTCGACTTCGAGATACAGAAGAGAGTCGCCGCGGACATGGGCTACGAGAGCGCCGATTATTCAAAAGGCGTCGAGAGCTTCATGCGGGATTATTTCAGGCATGCCAGAAAGATTTACAGATTGAACCAGGTTGTGTCGGACAAATTAAGGGCTGCTCTGGCGCCTTCCGAAGCAGGGAAGACGACAGAATTGCTTGACAACGACTATGCCCTCGTCGGAGACAAAATAGCGTTTCGAAGAGAGGTCGGCAGGGACGCTGTCAAGCTTTTCAAGGCTTTTCAGCACAAGGCGATAACGGGCTTCCATTTCGATGAGAACGTACACGAGACTCTGACGAGGGAACTCGATATTTTCAGCGAGGCCAGGTTTCAGAAATCGCCGGAAGCTGCTTCGATTTTCAGGACAATTCTGCTATCGGAGAAGAACGTCGCGTTCACTTTGAAGTCGATGAACGAACTGGGTGTGCTTGGGAGGTACCTTCCCGAGTTCGGGAAGCTGATCGGATTCTTCCAGCACAATGTGTACCACTATTACACAGCCGACGAGCATACACTCACAGCCATAGAAAACCTGGAGAATGTAGGCGAGCAGGACCGTTTCCTCGATGAACTTCTGAGAAACGTTGTCCACCGTGAGACATTGTATCTGGGCGTGATCTTTCACGACATTGCGAAACCGATTTCGATCGGAAGACACGAGATAATCGGCGTGGACGTTTCCGAAAAGGCGCTCGGAAGGATCGGGTTCGAAGACGTTATGGAGGATGTCGGCTTCCTTGTCCGTAACCACCTGAAGATGGAGCAGATCGCATTTCGGCGCAACATTGGCGACCCGGAGACGGTCTATGCCTTCACACGGATTTTTGCGAATGCGGAACAGCTGAAGATGCTGTATTTGCTTACTTACGCCGATCTGAGCGCCGTCAATCCGACCGTCTGGACGAAGTGGAAAGCTCAGCTGCTTCGCGAGCTCTATCTCAAATCCTACCGTATAATTACCGAGTCGCTCGACGCAAGAGCGATCGCATCTCTCCAGGTAAGACAGCGCGAGCAGAAGGAGCAGTCGATCATCAACCAGATGCCTTCTCACAAATCGGAAGCCGTAAGAAAACACTTTGAGTCGATAAAGGACGATTTGTACTCGATTGTCTTTGAGGACAAGGAGATCGTGCGGCACATTGAGGCGATAGACTCGGGGATCGAAAATGTACATGTTCACTTCGGTCAGAATGAAGGCTACACGGATGTGACCATGATCGCACGCGACGCGCCGTTTCAGCTTGCGAGGTTCTGCTCATCCCTCAGCGCAAATGATGCGAACATCGTCGATGCAAACATTTTCACCCGGGATGATGGGGTGATTATCGACCGGTTCAAGGTATTCGACAACATTACCAGGCACGGCCTCACCGAAACCCAAATGGTGAAGATCGAGGCAGACGTACGCGGCATGATTACCGGAGAGGCGGACCCCGATCGTCTTTTCGAGCATCACAGGATGAGGTGGCAGAGGAAGCTGAAGAATGAAGTCAACCCAAACGTCAAGGTTGCCGTCCAGACATCGGAGGCCAACGATTTTATGTTGCTTGAGGTATTTGCACCCGACTCTCTGGGGTTCCTTTACAAAGTGACCTCCGCCGTGTCTTCGGCTGGGATGAGCATACACGTCGCCAAGATCGCGACCCGCGTGGACGGCATCGTCGACACTTTCTACGTAACGCGAAGCGACGGGAGCCGCCCGTCTCAGGAAGAGCTCGACAAGTTGAGAACAGCTATCCTTCGGATAATCCAAGAATCGATCGAATCTGAACTGATCCTGAAGTGACCCTTCCCGAAAATCCTATCGGCGTCTTCGATTCCGGTATCGGAGGGCTCACCGTTGTACGGCAGCTCCTCGAACTACTCCCACGTGAAGACATTGTCTATTTCGGTGATACAGCCAGGGTCCCGTACGGGAACAAGTCCTCCGAGGTAGTGCGTGAGTATGCCGTACAGGACGCGAAATTCCTCCTGTCGAGAGGAGTTAAGCTTATCGTCATTGCCTGCAACACCGCATCCGCTGTCGCGATGGACCTCGTGCAGGCTCACTCTTCTGTACCGACAATCGGCGTAATAGAACCGACCGCGAGGGAGGCGGTTAAGCTCTCCGGCTCTAAGGGAATCGGAGTCATCGGCACGCTTTCTACTATCAACTCGTGCGCTTACACTGCGGCGCTGAAGGCGGTTGACAGCAAGATAAATGTGACGGCACAGGCCTGCCCGCTTTTCGTACCTCTTGCCGAAGAGGGGCTCTTCGATCATAAGGCCACCGACCTGATCGCCAGTGATTACCTGTCTCAATTCGTCGGCAAGGTAGACGTGATGATTCTCGGTTGTACTCACTATCCGCTGCTCAAGAAGGCCATTTCAAAAGTGCTGCAGGGTGAAGTTGAACTTGTCGATGCCGGCGAGGCTACTGCCAAATCAGTGCGAGAAGTTCTAATGAACACCGATATGCTTAACAGTCAAGCGGGAAGACCGAGGTACGAATTTTATGTGAGCGATTTTCCCCAGAAGTTCAACGAGATAGCCGAGAGATTCCTCGGAAGAAAGCTGGAGTTTGTCAGGAAGGTGCAGGTCCATCCCGACGGGGAAATCAGGTAGACTGCAAGTGGAAAGATAAAGACCCTTCAGGGCGAATCCGGTTCATCTTTTTCCTTCAGAGATAGTTCCATAAAGAGAGCACCGGGTATCGGGTTCGGGCGGTACTGTCCCATGTCCTTGAAACCGATCGAGCGATAAAGCGAAATAGCCTCCTTCATAGCGGGCACCGTGTCGAGGCGCATTCTTGTATAGCCTATTTCTCTTGCTTCGTCGATTATTCTTGCCGCGAGCTTTCTGCCGACTCCTTTTGCCCGGCAGCTCGGTCGAACATAAAGCCGCTTCATCTCGCATGTTTCCAGGTCGATTCTTCTCAATGCGACACAGCCGATCGGTTCATCTTTTTCGAGAGCGACGATAAGACAACCGGATGGAGGAGAGTACTCTCCCGGCAGCTCTGCCAGCTCTTCCTCGAAATCCTGGAATCGAAGGCTGAAATCGAGTGAGCGTGCGTACTCGAGAAAGAGTTCCTTCGCTCTTTCGACGAGATCGGGTGAGCCCGACACGGCTGCTCTCAGGTCCGGTTCCATCTATAAATTCCCATTCGTTCTCCGAGGATTCTGCAGTTGCTTCGGCCGTTCGCGTCAAGCCAATCCGGCGTTCGACGTTCGAAAACGCATTCCAAAAGGAGCCGCAGGGGTACTGGCAGCTATTTCACGATGCGCAGGTTGGCATAACGAACCATCAGCTGTTTTTTCTGATTGGCTCTGAAGAGGACGATAACCCTCTCGTTATCTCCGTTGCCGGACATTTCCAACACTTTCCCTTCCCCGAAAAACTCATGCTCGACGATGGTCCCGACCTTGAGATGCTCGGCCGCGCGCGCGTTGGTTTCATGCAGTTCCTTAGCGTTGCGCGTCGGTGTTGTATCTTTTGCGGCGTCCAGTGTTGGGAACAACGACTCGGCCGCTTCTGCCCGTTCACGGAAGGTGCGCTGGGTCATCATACGTGTCGGGTGCTCCATTTCAAGCAAGTCCGACTTGATCTCTGACAGGAACCTTGAGGGCATCTGATAGGTCAGTTTTCCGAATCGGTATCGCTGTTTTGCATGTGAGAGATAGACTTTTCTTTTGGCGCGGGTGATCGCGACGTAGAAAAGCCTTCGTTCCTCTTCCAGCTCGTCCTGCTCCTTCGAGGAGAGAGGGAAGAGCCCTTCTTCGAGGCCGCTGACAAACACGACCGGGAATTCCAGTCCTTTTGCGGCATGAACTGTCATAAGCGTAACTGAGTTGCGTTTCGTATCCCAGCGATCGACGTCGGCTACGAGTGAGACCTCGGCAAGAAAGTCCTGAAGGGTGCCTTCGGGGTTGTCGGCCTGGAATTCGGCAATACCCGCGAGGAATTCCTGAATGTTCTCCATCCTTCCTTGAGCCTCCGGAGTCCCTTCGTCTTTCAGGTTTCTGATTACCTGTATCTCGTCTGTCAGCGAGCGTATCAGCTCGTTCAACGACAGATCTTCTTTCAGTCCTCTGTATTTCTCTATCAGCCTGGCGAAATTCTTCAGCTGGATTCGCTGTCTTGGCTGGATTTCGACGATTTCGTCAACCCTCTCGAGAGTGCTGAGAAGAGGAATCTGTGACTTCGATGCGAAACTTCGCAGATAGTCGATCGTTACCTCCCCGATTCCGCGTGCCGGGAAATTAACCACTCTCAAAAAAGATTCGTCGTCGCTTGGATTCAGAATCAGCCTCAGATAGGCCAGGAGATCCTTTATTTCTTTCCTCTTGTAGAAAGCTACCCCACCGACGATTATATAAGGTATCCCGCTTCGGTTGAAGGCTTCTTCGAGCGCTCTCGACTGGTAGTTGGTCCTGAACAGCACAACAAAGTCCTTCAGCTGCAGTTTGTCCTTTATACTCTCGTTTCTGATTCGCTGGACGATCTTGTAGCCTTCGTCCCTGTCGCTCTCGCACTCAAGCACCGTCAGCCGCTCACCCTCGTGATTTTCCGTCCAGAGTTCCTTGTCAAGCTTTCTCTGGTTGTGGACGATGACCGAGTTCGCGGCCTGAAGAATCTTTCCGGTGGATCTGTAATTCTGCTCGAGCCTGAAGGTTTTGCACTTCGGGTAATCGGTCTGAAAGTCGAGTATGTTTTGCAGCTCTGCTCCGCGCCATGAATAGATGCTCTGCGCATCGTCGCCGACCACGCACAGGTTCCTGTGCTTTTCAGCCAGCAGTTTCAGCAGGACATATTGTGCACGGTTGGTGTCCTGATATTCGTCGACCAGTATGAATCTGAATTTGTTCTGGTACTTCTCCAGTACCGAATGGTCGCGGTTCAGAAGAATTATAGGTTTGACGAGGAGATCGTCGAAGTCCATAGCGTTGTTCTTCTTGAGCCGCTCGTCGTATGTGGCGTATACCTGCGCCGTCACCTGTTCCAGACGGCTCTTGGCGGACTGTTCGAATTGCGAAGGAAGCACCAGCCTGTTCTTCATCTTGCTGATTTGCCATCGAATCCCCGTCGGTGAAAAAACGTCTTCCGACAGGTTCCGTTCCCGCAATATCAGCTTGACCGCTTTGAGAGAATCCTCCTCGTCATAGATCGTGTAGTTCGACGTGTAACCCAGCTTATCGCCTTCCATACGGAGAATTCTCCCGAAGAGAGAGTGAAATGTCCCGATCCAGCCGTAGAATCTCTTTTGCCTTTCATCCTCCATACCGAGCATTTTTTCGATTCTGCTCCGCATTTCATTGGCGGCTTTGTTGGTAAAAGTCAGGCAGAGTATGTTGCTGAACGGGACACCGATTGAAACCAGGTAAGCCACCCGATACGTCAGGACTTTGGTCTTCCCGCTGCCCGCACCCGCAAGTACGAGCTCCGGGCCTTCGACAGACTTGACTGCTTCAAGTTGCGCCGGGTTAAGGTCTTTTAGAAAGTCAATGTTCATTTACGGTCCAAACATCGCGGCCCCATGCGGGCCGCACTATTTCTTTGCCAGTAGATTTCCGGCAAGCTCTATCTGTTTCTTCAATCCTTTGCTGCTTGTCCCGCCGTAATTATCGTGTCGCTCGACCGACCGGACAGGATCGAAAATCTCGTAATACTTGTCGTCGAAAATCGGGGATATTTTCCGTAATCCGGAGATCCGGAAATCTCTCAGTTTCCTGTTTTCATTTATACCTGTCAGCACAAGCTTCCCGACAATCTTGTGCGCTTCGCGAAAAGGAACGCCGCGTTCGACCAGATAGTCGGCGATGTCGGTCGCGTATATCGAGTCGTCTGCATTTCTGAGAAGGTTCCGCCTGTTGATCGTGAGAGTCGAGAGAACGCCTGTAAAGACTCTGAGCGTCGATGACAATGTGTCGACGGAATCGAAGAGCGGTTCTTTGTCTTCCTGCAGATCTTTCGAGTAAGTGAGGGGAAGCCCTTTCTGCAGCGTAAGAAGAGATGTCAGGTTTGCAATTGCGCGGGCCGCCTTACCCCTAACAAGCTCGAGTGAGTCCGGGTTCTTCTTCTGTGGCATCATGCTGCTTCCGGTAGAATACAGGTCGTCCAGTTCAACAAACTTGAACTCTGTTGAGCTCCAAATTATCAGGTCCTCGGCGAACCTGCTGAGGTGGATGAGGGTCTGCGCCGCGGCAAAGAGGAACTCGTTTATGAAGTCTCTGTCGCTTACGGCGGCGATGCTGTTCGGCGACAGCTCGCCGAAGCGGAGCTCACGCTTTAGGATGCTCCGGTCGAGCTTCAAAGTCGAGCCCGCGACTGCTCCGGAACCTAGAGGAAGAACATCCGTACGCTTGCGCAGGTCATTTAGACGGCTCCTGTCGGCTTCAAGCATGAAAAATAGGGACATGAAATAATGGCCGAGCCTTACGAGCTGTGCCTGCTGCATGTGTGTGTAAGACGGGACAATGTCATTCGCTGTTTTCCCGGCAAGCTTAACCGTAGATGCCTGGAGTCCACGGACGAGCTGTATTAGATCTGAGATTGCCTTTCTGAGGAAGAGCCGTTCGTCGGTCGAAACCTGCTCGTTTCGGCTCCTGCCGGTATGAATCTTTTTGCCGGCTTCGCCGACCTTTTCGACCAGTCTCCGTTCGATTGCCGTGTGTATGTCCTCATCGTCCGGTTTGAATCTGAACTGGCCGGCGACAAATTCCTTGTCGATTTCTCGGAACGCCTTGCGTACTTTCGCCAGCTCCTGCTTTTTGAACACCCCCGCGCCGGCAAGAACAATTGCATAGGCGTCGCTTGCCTGGAGTTCCTCGTTCCACAACCTTTTGTCGAAAGGAAGAGAGTCATTGAACTCCTCCATAAGCTTCGAGGCGTTCTTCGAGAACCTTCCTCCCCAGAGTTTTGGCATACTTAAATTACCTCAACGGTGTTAAGACTTGCCTGCCGCGAGAAGCAGGAGAATGTGAAGCTGACTTGATGTCTTTTTGAAAGAGCCGATAAAGGACGTTCCAGACCTTTCCCGGCTTTCCGTCGCCTATCGTGTGTGCGTCAAAACTGACCACGGGAGCGACGAACAGAGACGTGCTGAAAAAGAGAATTTCGTCAGCATC
The DNA here is from genome assembly GCA_046705025.1 of Candidatus Kryptoniota bacterium. Lineage (GTDB taxonomy): Bacteria > Bacteroidota > Ignavibacteria > Kryptoniales > JAKASW01 > JAKASW01. The sequence continues at coordinate 34,423 of JBJKQU010000064.1, forward strand.
GTATGCCTCGGCAACGGGAATGTCTTCACTCCGTATCGCGGTAACAATGCCATTTGTTTTGAGCTCTTCTGCCAGCTCCAGAGCCCGCAGAAGCGTGGTTCCATGCAGCACTTTATCCAAAGGGGGAGTGCGGAACACTCCATCTCTGTCAACAATGGCAACATTCTTATTCGATCCTTCGGTAATGTTTCCGCTTGCGTCAACCGCAATCGCGGCGTCCGCACGGCTGTCTCTTGCCGAAAGCTCCATCAACGCGTTTGACAGATAGTCCACCGATTTCACCTGAGGAGAAACCGGCGGACGCATCGGCGCAGAGCTCGTTGCCGCTATCATCCCTTTTGTATAGAACCGCTCCTCGGCGGCCGGAATCAGGTCGATCAGGACATAAAGATTTGGCGACTTGGTCTCCTGAGGGAAGACGCTCATGCCGCCGTGTCCGCGCGAAAGGAAGAACCTCGCCAGAAAATTGTCCTGACCGGAGAGAGCGCCGAGTTTAATCAATAGCTCCTTCAGATCGGCCTGGGAGAAAGGGACGGATATTCTGATCGATTGGGCGGAAAAGAAGAACCGTTCGACGTGCTCGTCCAGCAGGTAGTAGTTTCTCTCTACGCACAGTGCATCATCGAATACTCCGTCACCGCGGTGGAAGATGTGGTCGTCTATAGGAATAGTCATCAACAGACGATCACGTGTGAAACCTCCAAGATAGGACGAGTAGAAAAGGGGGAATTCCTTTTCGTGAGCGGCTTTTTCTCGCGCTTCCGATAAGCTTGTCTCACAGATTGGGATTTCCAAGCTCACTCCTTCGGTTTCCCGTGGACCTCGGAGTTCACTTTCATCGAAAGGCCGAAAAGGTCTATGAATCCCGCGGCCTTCTTCTGGTCATATACTTCATCTTCAGAAAAAGTCGCCAGGTCTTCCTGATACAGAGAGTACGGGCTCCTTCTCCCTGCCGAAGTGATGCTGCCTTTGTACAGCTTGAGCCTCACCGTCCCGGTGACATAACGCTGGGTCGTGTCCATAAAAGCATCAATCGCCTCACGCAACGGCGTATACCATTGTCCGTTGTATACGAGTTCAGCGTATCTCTGGGCTACGAGGTCTTTATAGTGAAGCGTGTCCTTGTCGAGGACGATCTGCTCGAGCTCATTGTGTCCGGCATAGAGAATCTCGCCGCCCGGTGTCTCGTACACCCCGCGCGATTTCATGCCGACAAGTCTATTTTCTACGAGGTCGGTTCTCCCAATTGCATTTGCCGCTCCTATCTGGTTTAGTTTTTCCAGGAGCTTTAAGCCTTCCATCTTCTTGCCGTTCAATGCGATCGGGACGCCTTTCTGAAACTCGATTTCGAGGTAGGTCGGTTTGTTCGGCGCCTTTTCAGGTGATTTTGTCCTGATGAACATGTCTGGCTTCGGCTCATTCCAGGGGTCCTCAAGGTCGCCGCCTTCGTGACTCATGTGCCAGAGGTTTGCATCGCGGCTGTAAATTTTCTTCAGTGTCGCACGGATCGGAACGTTGTGTTTTTGGGCGTAGCCTATTGCGTCCTCACGCGAGCGGATGGTCCATTCCCTCCAGGGGGAAATAACCGTCAGATTAGGCGCAAAGACTTTGTACGTCAGTTCGAACCTCACCTGATCGTTCCCTTTGCCGGTACAACCGTGGGCAAGAGCATCTGCTCCTTCCTGTTTGGCGATCTTCGCCTGGTATTTTGCTATCAAGGGCCTCGCTACCGAAGTGCCGAGCAGGTATTTCCTTTCATATATCGCGTTGGCTTTAATGATCTTGAACAGAAAATTCTCCACGAATTCTTTTCTGAGGTCGAGCAAATAGAATTTATCGGCGCCGGTCTTCTTCGCTTTCTGTTCCAATCCGACGAGCTCATCGCCTCCCTGTCCTATGTTGGCAGCGAAAGCTATGACCTGGCAATTGTAAGTTTCCTTCAGGTATGGGATAATAATCGAGGTATCAAGACCGCCCGAATAGGCGAGCACCACTTTTCTTACTTTTGGCAATCCATTTCTCCTGTTTTAGAACTGAAATTTACTAAATGATGGTATGAATTCGTATCGCTTGTGAAAAAAAATTAAGACATTTTTGACATCAAATGCTTGACAAAAACGCCTGATTCAATTAAACTTAAGCCGATGAAAATATGCACAGGAGGTAGAAAATGAGAAAATTGCCGGGTGCAATCCTGAGCCTCATAGTTGCGTCACTTTTGCTTGCTGGATGTACGAAGTATGCCAATAAGAGTCAGATGCAGCAGTTAGCTGATCTAAAGAACGAAGTAGCGACACTCCAGCAGCAGATTAAGACAGCCGACGCCCAGAAGGCTGGTCTGCAGAAGCAAGTTGCAGAAAAGAAGGATCAAATCAAGAAGCTAAAGAGTAATGAGCAGTTCTTGCAGCAGAAGTTGCAGGAATCCCATCAAGATAGTCCTAGTTCAAATTGAGAAGGAGCCATAGATGAAGAACTTATCCGTACTGGCAGTGATCGCGATTGTATTCGCGGTTTCCTCTGTGGCTTCTGCCCAAGAGGAAAAAATGAAATACGATGAATGGCAGCAGCAGATCACGATGTATACTGCTCAGCGCGATTCATTGAAGAACGTCTTGAACCAGCTCAACACCGATATCAGCAATCTCAAGAGCGAGCTGGCAAGTCTCGATCAGCAATATCAGTCCGAGATGCAGAATTACCTTAACATGCTTCACACGACCGAGGCGGGCATGCAGGCGTTCGATCAGACTCTTTCTACCCTGTCAAGCGAGGTCGACAATTACATGAAAATGTCTGATCAGGATCTCTGCGCCCACCGTGCCGATGTGGAGGCGCTGGGTCCGCAGATAGATTCTGTTAAGGCAAGCCGTCTCGCCCTTGCAGTAGAGTTTTATGACAGGGTGCAGTCGTTGGAAAACAACTATGCACAGCTGAAAGCCAGGATTGCGAAGTGTTCGGCGGCAATGACTTACACGGTACGTACATGGGCACGGAACAGGGATTGCCTCTGGAACATCGCGAAGAAGAAGAAGATTTACAATGATCCGTGGAGATGGCCGAAGATTTACGTGGCGAACCGCGATAAGATCAAGAATCCTGACTTGATATATCCAAAAGAAGTCTTGAAGATACCTGAAAACGGGCCTCTCAACCGGGATGAAGCAGCAGCAGCCAGAGCTTATTATGCAAGGAAGGCTCACATGATGAGAGAAAGTGCAAGCCCGGCAGGCACGGTAAAGCCTTCGAAATAAGGATCTACACGGAAAGTCTTTTAGTTTTCAAGCGCTCCTTACTCAATTCTTCACGAGTGGGAGCGCTTTTTGTTTTAGCCAGAACAAAATCTCCTCGCAACGAAGATGGAAATAGTAGAGAAGCGGATCAGAATATCCGGAGTTGATGCACTTTCTCTGCTTGGCCTGAATGATTCCAACCTCCAAATCATCTCGGACCGGTTCGACGCGAATATAGTCGTCCGCGGTGACAACATATTGATAAGGGGAGAAGAGGATGAGGCCGAAAAGGTAGAGAAAGTCTTCAAAGAACTGATGTACGTTCTGGATAAAACCGGAATACTCAGGACCGATGATGTGGTAACGGTGGTCGAATTGATCTCCGGGGAAAACACTAAGTCGGAATCTCCCGATTCGGGAGACGTTGTTGTCCTTTCTGCGAAGAACGACCTCATAAAGCCGAAGACACCCGGACAGCGCCAGCTGGTCAGAGCTGTACAGAAGAACGATGTCGTCTTTGCCGTCGGACCGGCGGGTACAGGTAAGACTTACCTTGCGGTCGCGATGGCGGTGGCAGCTCTCCGAAACCGCGAGGTCCAGAAAATAGTCTTGACCCGGCCTGCTGTCGAGGCGGGTGAGAGCCTCGGCTTTCTGCCCGGCGATCTAAAAGAGAAGGTCATACCGTACCTTCGCCCTCTTTACGATGCACTCGACGATATGCTTCCGCAGGATAAACTCAAACTATACGTCGAGAAGAACACGATCGAGATAGCGCCGCTGGCGTACATGAGAGGGCGTACACTCAATAGTGCTTTTGTAATACTCGATGAGGCCCAGAATGCATCGGGGATGCAGATGAAGATGTTCCTGACTCGACTCGGCGTAAACTCCAAGGCCATCATTACCGGCGATATTACCCAGATAGACCTGCCGCAAAAGAGTCTCAGCGGCCTGGTTGAGATACAGAAAGTCCTGAAGGGGGTAGAGGGGATCAGCTTTGTCTACCTGGAAAAAGCTGATGTGGTGAGGCACAAGCTCGTCAAAGACATTATCGATGCATACGAGAAGTACAACAACTGGGAAGGCAAGGGGTAAAACTTCCGTGGATACCGAAAGGGAGAAAGTCTTGCGGGCAATCCAATCCTTTTACAAGGCTTTTGAGGACTACGACATCAGTCTGATGCAGGAGGTCAGCTCCAGGGAACCTTATGTGCGCTGTACTCATCCTGGCTGGAAGACCCTTCATGGGTGGACCGATATCAGGCAAGTCCAGGGTGGTTGTTACAGACGTGTCTGAGAATAAAGACGATCGCTGGCTAATGGTTCTTCACCATGGATCGACTTATTCATTTCCGGAACGCACTTCCCGCTACAATTAATAACCATAACCTAAGGTGGTTTCTCCGGTGATAAGAAGATTGCTGTTGGTGATCCTTATGCTGTCTGCAGGCGAACTTTATGGCTACCCGAATGATGTTTTGCAGAGTCCGGGCGGGCGCGTCTTGATTGTGTACGAAGGACCGAATAATCAGGGCAATCCGGCAAAAGGTGATGCGATGCAGCTGTTTCAGCTGCTTGGTCACTTCGACCTGCAGAAATCTCTCGTTGCCGCCAACGACTACAGGGCCGGGGAGTGCAACGACTACGATTATTTATTCTTTGTCGGATTCAGCAGCAACTGCCAGCCGCCGCCCGTGTTCCTGGATGATGCATACTACTACAAGGGGACGCTGGTTTGGCTGAACACAGGCGTCATTGCACTGAATGCGAGGCACGACCTTCGAACAAAGTACGGGTTCTCTCCTGAAAGATACGACTCGACTGCGGGTTACGATGCTGTAATTGCCCTTGATAAGAATTTCCGGTTCACAAAGGGCGACGAATATCTGACAATCATATCGATCAGCGACCGAAGCAAGGTGCAGGTGCTTGCCGACGCGGTCGCGCCGCACCATGTCGCCTCTCCGTACGCAATTCATACCGGGAATCTCTATCTCTTCGGCGATTCACCCTTTTCGTATGTCGGTCCGACCGACCGCTACATCTTCTTCGCCGAGAAGCTGCACGATATACTCAACCGGCAGCATCTGGAGTTTCACGCTGCGATCATCCGCATCGAGGATGTCGACCCGACCGAAGATCCCAGCAGCATCAGGAAGATAACCGACCTGCTTTACAGCGAGCACGTTCCTTTCCTGATCGCCGTTGTACCATTCTATGTGGATCCTGCCAACAACGTTCGAATCTCCCTATCGGATAAGCCGGACATGGTTGACGCTCTCAGGTACGCAGAAGAACACGGCGCGACGATAGTAATGCATGGCGTAACGCATCAGTATCACGGAGTTACCGACAACGATTACGAATTCTGGGACAGCGCTTTGAACCGGCCGATAGCAAACGACAATGCTGCCTACGTCGAGCAGAAACTGGAGCTCGGGGTGGAAGAACTTATGCGGAACGGAATATATCCACTCGCATGGGAGACGCCGCACTACGGCGCGTCGGACATCGACTACGAGGAGATCGCGAAAGTCTTCTCAACCGCTGTCGAGGAGCGGATCGTCATGAACAATCTCGATTACAGCCAGTATTTCCCTTATGTGATCAGGAAAGACGCGTTCGGTGAAAAGATAGTGCCGGAGAATGCGGGCTATGTTCCTCTGGGTTCACCCGCCGAGGAGGAGCAAGCCGTTCAGGATATAATTTCGGCTGCGAAGGCGAACCTGTATGTGAGGGACGGCTATGCGACTGCGTTCTTCCATCCGTTCATGCCCATCCACCTTCTCAAGGAGATCGTGGACGGCGTTAAAGCACTCGGATACACTTATGTGAGCCTGCGCGACGGCAGCAACATTGTGAGACTCCCGGACAGGGCCATCGTCTCGGGGGCAGGCTCATTCAGGATTTCTGTCGAGGACCAATACCTGAAGGAAGTGTACCTGGACTCGAACGGGGTTCGCATCAAGAGAGAACTTACCCCGAAGCGAATCACCGACACTGTTTTCAGGAAGATCGATATTGAGCCCGGCTGGGTCTACGCTGCAGAACCCATTGAATACCGGGAGAAGGATCTGACTTTATTTGACAGGGTGATGATCCGATTGCAGGCACTCTGGAAGAACGTGTTTCCGGAGAAGAAGAGGATAACTCCGGCTATTGCAGGGATCCTGTGGGATTCGACTGCAAAGGGAGGCGCCAGGCTTGACGAAGCGAGTTTCGCAACGGCTCTGCGCTGCGTCGGAATTCCGACCGATACGCTCGCGGGTGTGAACTTAGACAGCCTGAATGGATACAACCTCATTGTTGTCCCATATACGGTGGCGGACAATCTTCCCGATTCGCTCTACGAAGTCCTGGAAAAGTTCGTGTCGTCGGGAGGGAAGTTGATCACCGACTCGAAGAATCCGCTTGCCGTCGACCTCGGGGTGAAGTTCAGCCAGAACGTCATGAGGCTCGATAAGGTGAGGGACAGGATGTTTCCCGAAGAGCTCCTGAGTTGGGGGACATTCGAGACGGTGCATCGTATGGACGTCGAAGAGGACGACCGGATAATCTGCACCAACGACGTCAATGATGCGCCCGTTGTTATTGCCAGAAAATATGGGAAGGGCGAGTTTATCGCGATGAGTGCGCGATTCGACCCCATTACCGGGGGAGGCTATTCGAGGTTTCCTTATTTGATAGAGTGGATCAAGAACTACTTCCAACTGTATCCGACTCTTAAACGCGACAACCTCGAAGTGTTTTTCGATCCGGGGCTTCGCGGCAAGTCAAATATCAGCGTGGAGACACTCGTGAAAGATTGGGCCGCCAAGGGAATCCGGTTTGTACATGTAGCGGGTTGGCACGAGTATCCGAAATATACATACGACTACGACAGGTTGATAAGACTTTGCCATGCCTACGGGATTACCGTCTATGCATGGATCGAGCCGCCGCAGATAAGCAAGAAATTCTACGATGAGCACCCGCAGTGGCACGAGAAGAACTACAAGGGGAAAGACGTTCGACCGGACTGGCGATATCCCGTCGTGCTTGGGGACACGGCCTGCCTGCGAGCTGCGTCCGAATGGGTTTACAAGTTTCTGACTTCTCATGATTGGGACGGGGTTAACATCGCTGAGCTTTATTTCGGCGGTGATGGTGCGCCCGCAGACCCGAGCATGCTCACACCTTTCGATAAAAGCTCGCGCACGATGTTCAGGAAGAAATACGGTTTCGATCCGATACAGCTGTTCCAGCAGAATTCTCAGCATTACTACAGGATAGCACCTCACGACTGGAGACGCTTCCTCGACTTTCGTGTTTCGCTTGTGACGAGTCTGACGTCCCATTTCCTGTCTCTCGCCAGTCAGGCGTTCAAGGACAAGCCCGGTGCACAGATAATACTGACAGCTATGGACGAAAAGACGTTCCCCGTCTTGCGGGCCTCGCTGGGAGTCGATATGGGGCAAATCCTGCAGCTGAGAAAATCTTATCCGTACGTCCTCAACGTGGAAGACCCGGAGATGAACTGGAATGCAGATCCGCGGCGATACATCGCCATAGGCAATACTTACAGAAAGATCCTCGGCGCCGACTCGTCGGACTTGATGATAGATCTTAACATACTGGAGTTCCGACAATCCGACCACACGGGCAATTTCCCGACCAGGATGCCTACCGGAACAGAAAGTTGCCTCTTGGTGAACTCGGCGGCGCAGGCCGCGCCTGAGATGGCAATTTACTCCGAGGCTACCACTCTTCCGCAGGACCTGGCGAATTTCCCGTATGCGATCACGCCCCAGGCCGCCTTCCGGACAGAAAACGGCGGATTTGTCATCAACGCTCCGTATTCCACGTGCATGAGGCTGAGCAACGATGTTGCTGAGTTATCAGTCGACGGAAAGACAGCATACCCGTTTAGCCCCGGTTACTTCTCGATTCCGGCCGGAGACCATTTCGTGAAGATTGTCAAAACCGATGTTAATCCGTTCGAGAGCGGTCTGATCCATGCGCATATCGAGGCTGCCTCGTGCAACATCCTCAGCGAGCGGACGTTCCAGCGTGGCGTCGAGTTCACTTACTCCTCGCCCGGAAGGTGCTCGGTATCATTCGGGAAAATGCCATACACCGTGCTCGTAGACGATCACGATATCGCGTTCACGGTAGCGCGTGAGGAGCAGCATTACGGCATCGTGCTTCCGCCGGGGCAGCACAAGGTGCTCGTTGTTCTCGAGAGCACCGTTTCCTATGGGATTGACATGACCAGCCTATGGTCGTCCGCCTTGATCGCGGTGTTCGGTTCGATCGCAGGAGGGCTGCTGATCGTGCTCTATTTCGTACTGAAGTTCAGGAGAAAGGCTGTCGCACATGTCTGACTTCTTCACGACGCTGCTGGGAGCCCTGTTCGTCCTGTCGGTAATATTCATATGGTTCATGATCGCCTACCAGCTTGTCCTCACTGTAGCCGGTTTCTTCCATAACTGGATGTCGGCAAAAGAGAAAAGGGCCATCGACAACACAACTCACCTTGAAAGGCCTACCGTATGCATCCTGATACCGGCCCATAACGAGGAGACGGTAATCGGGAGGACGCTCGAAGCGATGATCAAATTGGAGTATCCTTCAGACAAGCTTGAGATACTGGTGATCAACGACGGCTCTTCCGACAGGACGGGAGAAATTGTGGAGAGCATGTCGAAGCGCGACCGGCGGGTCCGCTGCTACAACGTGCCGAAGGGCGAAGGAGGAAAAGGGAAGTCCCGTGCGTTGAACCTCGGCCTCAAGCAAACCGATGCGGAAGTGATCGCGGTGTACGATGCCGACAACCAGCCCATGCCCGATGCGCTGAAATACCTGGTATCGGAGCTTCTCCTGCATCCTGACCTCGGCGCGGTCTTGGGAAATTTCAGGACGATAAACAAAGACAGGACGTGGCTTACGCGGTTCGTGAGCATAGAGACGATGAGCTTCCAGGCGATACTACAGGCCGGAAGGTGGGCGCTGTTCAAAGTTGCGACCCTTCCCGGGACAAATTTCGTGATCTGGAAGCACCTCGTCGACGATCTGAACGGGTGGGATGAGGACGCGATAACCGAGGACTCGGAGCTAAGCATCAGAGTGTATATGAAAGGCTGCAAGATAAAATACATTCCATTTGCCGTGACGCTGGAGCAGGAGCCGGAGACGATCTCGGTCTGGGTGAAGCAGCGGACAAGGTGGGTTCGCGGGAACAATTACGTGGTTACGAAATTCTTCAGGGAAATACCGCAGTTCCAGAACAAGTTCCTCGCTTTCGAAGTGCTTTACCTCCTCTCGCTCTACTACATCTTTCTGTTTGCGATAGGAATCAGCGATCTTATTTTTATCCTCAGCGTTACGCAAATTGCCGCGGTCCCGCTGCCGGGGCCTTACACGACAGTTTGGATACTTGCAATTGTGCTCTTCATGATGGAGATAATCCTGGTGCTGTCTTACGAGGGGTTGGATACCCCGAGGAATTTTCTCATGGTCTTTCTAATGTACTTCACTTATTGCCAGTTTTGGATATACGTCGTCGGGAGGGCGATATATCTCGACTACATAAAAAGGGAGAAGCGCACCTGGGCTAAGACAGTCCGCTTTAAACTCGAGGAGCAGGCCGAGGTTACGAAAGGGTCAGCGGAGTAGAAAGGCCGAGCACCTTCTATTTCTGGGCCTGGCATGAAGGACAAATTCCATAGAAATCTATCTTCAAGTTCTTCACGATGTAACCGCGAGGAAGTTTGAAATCAGGCGATGTCACCCTTGTCTCATCTATATCGAAAATCCCTTTGCAGGACGTGCAGATGAAGTGGAAGTGCTCATCCTTGTTCGCATCGAACCTGAGCTGTCCGTCGCATAGAACTTCGTTAATCTCGCCCGACTCCGCGAGCAGATTGAGATTCCGGTAAACGGTCGCAAGGCTGATGTTCGGCATGTCCTTGCGTACTTCGTGAAAGACCCAATCAGCCGTCGGATGGGATTTTGTGGAGCGAACGACGTCGAGCACCCTTTCGCGCTGCCTGCTTCGTTTCCTTTGATGTGTATCGCTTAACATGTCACTTAACCTCTATTTGAAAACATTCCTTCAGTTCCAAACGTTCGCCGAGCTTCCCTCAGTAAGATCATAGTATAGCGCTTCCCGCATTTCGCCCGGTATGTTTGCCTCGGCGTGGTAGTTTTTGTGCCTAATTGTGACCTCGACCGGAATAGAACGGTCAGAAAACGCTTTTGTCTCTTCCGCGGTGAACTTGAATCTGACATACTGGACGGCGCTTATCCTGTCGTCCGTCGCGTGCCCTTCCTCGAATACCGCTGGTATCATCTTATCGCCGATCTTCATGAATACGGAATCCTTGCTCATGCCGACAAGTGAATCGAGAACCGGTTTGATCTTGGATTGTTCGCCGACTTCCACGAACAATGTTGCACTGAGCTCGTTCTCTCTCGGAATGAGCTCATTGTATGTCTCAACTTCCGATTTGATCTTCTCGTCATCGACCATTCGCTCGACGCGCATCATCTCCTCTATCTGGAAAGCGACGGTGTAACGGTTCTCGAAGGTCAACGTCA
>JBJKQU010000065.1:0-4250 GCA_046705025.1 Candidatus Kryptoniota bacterium
CTCGGCTTTTAGTACTTCGGCAAGGGTAAAACGATTATGCGAATCGTCGTCGACCAGCAGGATATGCATTATCAATCTGAATATGTAGGTCTATTTTAACGAAATGGGAAACAAGTTGCAATTATCCGAGACGATCGGATCAGAAGGGCGTGTTTCTTATCAACCCTCTGGAAAAATGTTTCGGAGTATCAAAACAAGGAGAATTGGCAGCTGCACCGGCTTCCGTAGAACTGCTCCATCCCCTGACGAGAAATCAGACGACCGGGCGTTCTTCCGTTAGCTCAGGAATTCCCTCAGGATGCGGCTCAGCTGCTCGTGTTCGATCAGAAATGCGTCGTGACCATGTACCGAGCGGATCTCCACATATCCGGCGTCTGGTATAAGTTCTGCGAGGCCGCGTTGTTCTGCCGCAGGATAAAGGAGATCCGAGCTGATGCCGACGCAGAGGACTCTGGACCGAATCCCTCCAAGCACGTCCTCCAGATCTCCACGTCCATGCGCAATGTCGTGAAGGTCCATCGCCCGGGTAATGTAGATGTATGTGTTCGCATCGAACCGTTCTACAAGCTTGACGCCCTGGTAGTGCAGGTAGCTTTCTACCTGGAAGATATTGCTCAGGTCAAAGAAATCTTTCGGATTGCGGCCGTGCAGCCGGTCCCTCTGAAATCGGAGCGCGAAAGACTCGGGACTCCTGTAGCTGATCATCGCGATCATCCTTGCCAGTGCAAGGCCTCGCGAAGGCTGGCCGTGCGGATAGTAATCGCCGCCCCTGTACGCCGGGTCGGTGAAGATCGCCTGACGCGCGACCTCGTTCAACCCGATGCCCCATGCCGTGTGGCTCGCCCCGGTCGCAATCGGCATGGCACGCACGACCATCTCCGGGTACATGACCGCCCACTCGATCACCTGCATGCCTCCCATCGAGCCCCCGATAACAAGCTGTATTTTCCTGACGCCCAGCCAGTCAAGGAGCCTTTTCTGAACGCGCACCATGTCGCGGATGGTCACGGTCGGGAATGAATTGCCGTACTCCTTGAGCGTCTTTGGATTCATCGTCGCGGGGCCGGTCGTGCCGTAGCATCCCCCCAGGATGTTGGAGGAGACGACGAAGAATCTGGCAGTATCGATCGCCTTTCCGGGTCCGATCATGTCGTCCCACCACCCCGGTACCTTGTCGGTCTCGAAGTTGTAAAGTGCCGCGTGTGCACTGCCGGTAAGTGCGTGGCATACCAGGATACAGTTAGTGCCGGCGGCGTTAAGCTCACCGTAGGTTTCAAAGGCGACATCGATGGGGCCGAGCTTCGTGCCGGTCTCGAACTCAAAAGGCTCGGCCTCGGTGTAGAGCCGGGCCTTTTGCGTCTTCACAATGGTTCTTGAGAGAGTCTCTATCATGCTTTCACTGTTTGTTTGACCGAATCCAGAGCTTCGTCGAAGTCGAGTATGATATCATCTATATGCTCTATCCCTACCGACACGCGGATCATGTCGGGTGTCACCCCCGCAGACAATTGGTCCTCGTCAGACAGCTGCTGGTGGGTGGTCGATGCGGGATGTATCACCAGAGTCTTTGCGTCGCCGACGTTGGCAAGGAGGCTGGTCAGCTTCAGGTTGTTTATGAACTTCTTCCCTGCCTCCAATCCGCCCTTGATGCCGAAAACAACCATGGAGCCGAAGAGTCGCTTCCGGAAGTACTTCAACGCCTTCGAGTGGTCTGGATGATCCTCGAGGCCGGGATAGATGACCCAACTGACGAGGGGATGACCCTTGAGATGCTTTGCCAGTTTCAGCGCGTTCTCGCAGTGCCTTTCGACCCGCAGCGACAGTGTCTCAAGTCCCTGCAGGAAAAGGAAAGAGTTGAACGGGCTCACGCAGGGACCGAGGTCGCGCAGGTTTTCGACCCTCGCCCTGATGATGAAGGCGATGTTGCCGAACGACGATTTAGGACCGAACGTCTCGTAGAAGTTCAACCCGTGATAGCCCGGGCTGGGTTCGGTGAATATCGGGAAGTTTCCGTTGCCCCAGTCGAACTTTCCGGAATCGACGATGATTCCTCCTATCGACGTGCCATGCCCGCCGATCCACTTGGTAGCCGAGGCCACGACAATGTCCGCCCCGAAGTCGATCGGCCTGCAGGTATATCCTCCCTGGCCGAAAGTGTTGTCGACGACAAGCGGGATACCCTTTGAATGTGCAAGTTTCGCCAGGCCTTCTATGTCCGGGATATTGAGCCTCGGGTTGCCGATTGTCTCTATGTAGAGCGCCTTCGTCTTTCCGTCAATCAGTCTCTCAAATTCTTTTATATCGTCCCCGTCCGCAAACCTCACATCAATTCCCAGACGTTTGAACGTCACCTTAAATTGATTAAAAGTCCCGCCGTAAAGGTTGGGGGTCGATACTACATTCTCACCGGCCTGGCAGAGTGTGGTGATGGTAAGAAGTTGTGCCGCCTGTCCGCTGCTGGTCGCAAGCGCCGCCGCTCCTCCTTCGAGTGCCGCCATCCGCTGTTCGAACACGTCGGTTGTCGGGTTCATTATCCTGGTGTATATATTGCCGAACTGCTGCAGGCCGAAGAGTGCGGCTGCATGGTCGGTGTCGTCAAAAACATAAGACGATGTCTGGTAAATCGGAACCGCGCGTGATTTAGTCGTCGGATCCGGCTTCTGTCCCGCGTGCAGCTGCAGGGTCTCGAAGTGATATTTCCTTTCCTTACCGTTGGTGCTCATCTATTTGCTCCTCCATTTGTTTTAGCGCATAAAAAAACCTCTCCCTGCTCCGAAACAATGGCAAGAAGAGGCTCTGATTCTTAGCTCATCTTTCCCATTCAGAATCCATGGGCAGGAATTAGCACCGGACTCCCGACAAATCAGAATGATCTGTCGGAACGGTTGCCAGGGTTTCGTCGGGCCTGATCCCTCCACCCTTCTCGATGAATCGAAATGACTTGTTAAAAGAACTTCTCTAATATAGTAATCTTGAAACTAAAGTCAAGTATACCGCATGAAGATTTTCGAGATGGGCGGCTTTCTGTTGCGAATTTTTAAGACGGGCTGACCGGACGAGCATCCACGCTGTTGTCGCGTAGGAAGGCTACCACCTCGCGAGCGTCTGACTCAACCAACATACAAGCTCACAGAGGAGGCTCGAGGAGCCGAAGATGCTTAACACCAGTTCAAGGCGCTACCCCTCCCCGGACTTGGACAAATCCGGATGAAACTGTTATTTTCTTTCATGAAACTCAATGCATATTTGTCGGGGGGAATGGAATACGCCGAGAACTACGGCGCCGATTGGCGGAACGAAATCGGGAAGTGGCTGAAGAAGGAACTGAAACACATTCCTTTTGATCCCGTGGAAGAGAGCGACAGATTCCTGAAATCAAAGCATCCCGGCGTCGATTTCCGGGACTCGAAACTCAACGACGTGGAAGCGCATCTTCAGATAGCGAAAGAAATAGTGGGACTGGACAGCCGCGAAATAATACTCCGCAGCGACTATCTCATCTGCTACTACGATGAGAGCGCCCAAAGGGGTGCAGGTACAAAAGGTGAGCTGACTGTTGCCCGGGTCTTCGGGAAGCCTGTCTTTCTTGTAAAGAGCATGGGAATGGAGTCCATTCCGAGCTGGGTGCTCGGGTGCGCCGACAGGATTTTCAAAGACTTCGAGGAGCTCAAGGCTTTCCTGCTGGAAAAGTACGGAGCCTGACAGCCACGGGGATGTGCCGCGCGCGGTGCAAAATGCTTCACAGAATTTAGACCGTCAGATATTCCTCCGGGAGCAGATTTTCACTTTATTATGACGAACTTGCCAACTCGCTTTGTCTCGTTCCATGTCTGTGACGGCCCTTCCCGGCCGCCGTTCTGAAACGTGTAGTTTGCATGGGAAGTATTTTGAAGTTAGTGTTGACTGCGGCCTTCAATTAGTAATCCCCTGACTGTCGTAAATGTAACCCGACACCCCGCCCGGAGTCGCGAACCAGGCGTTCCCATAAGTGTCGACTGTAATCGCGTTGATGCTATTAGAGACGATCCCGCTGTTTTGGGTGTCGAATGTCGTCCAGCTCTTTCCGTTGTATAAACTTGCGCCGTCCGATGCCGAGCCCACCCATATATTGTCGTTCTGCCCTGCGGCCACGCACGTAAGAACGTTCGACGGCAGCCCGTTGCTGGTATCATAGTGGGTCCAGTTGCTCCCGTCATATTTGAACAGCCCGTCCCAGCTGGAAACCCACAGGTTATTATTGTGATCGACGG
>JBJKQU010000066.1:0-3605 GCA_046705025.1 Candidatus Kryptoniota bacterium
CGGGGGATTCTTCTACAATAATCGCACCTACCCAGTTGTGCGGGAGTCATACTCCCGCACAGAGCGTTTCGGACATTTTTCATTCTTCTTACTTCGCCTCTTCAGGCGTTTCAGCTACCTCTTCGACGTCGCCTTTTCTCGTGGCCGCCACGTCGCGGATCACGCGTGCGGCTTCGTACGCCTGCTTCATATCGGCGTTCTTCATGTTCGCCACCATCTTGTCCAGCTGCCTGTTGAGAAGCCGGTCCGCGCTCCTGAACAGCGCCGCGATCGACTTGCGCTGGCTTTCATGTTCCACCTTCGTCGAATCTCTCTTCCCGAGCGAGTCTTCGTATGCCTTTATCAGCGCCCGCGCGTTCGCGATGTCCTCCTCCGCCACACCGAACTCCGCCAGCTCCGCCTTGTGTTCCTCCACCATGTCGATCAGCGACGTGCAGAACGGGCCCCTCTCAACGTCCCGCTTGCGGTCTATGTCGGAATCGGTTACGTCCGACTTCTTCATCAGCTCTTCATCCTCCACCTCCGTGGCATAGCTGTGTAGCACGCCGACGAGTATGGAGACCGCCTCCGACATGTCGTCCTCGGCCTTTGTCTTCGCGTTCGTCTCTCCGGACGTCCCCTTGTCGACCTCGCTGGACCTGGAATTGATCTCGGCCACTATCCCCTTGAATCTGGCAACGAGCTTCACCGCAGCCGGAACCGCCGCGATCACCGCGCTGAATTTGTCCAGTACCGTCAGCACGACCAGGTACATCCCGAGCTTGTTGATATAAGGATTCTTCATAAGCCTCCCTTCTTTGCTTGTTTAGTGTTTCATTTTTTCGTCCGAAACGCTCCGGTCTGTATGTCCGTGAAAATCGAAAGGAGCCGATTCTCGGTCCCATGTCAAAAATCCGTGTGATCTGTGTTCAAATCTTACTTGTCGGCAAATAACACTCATTCCATCTCGCGTAACTTTACTCTCATTTCGCACGAGTTTCTCATGACAAATTTTCAAGTGACTTTGACAAAGATGACACTGCGATTCGCTTCGAATCACACTTGAATTGCTCTGCATCACATTACTTTCCCTTTGCACGGGTCACAAACTGTTCTGAATGACTTGCAATATGCTTTGCATCACAGTGAATTCACTCTGAATGACCCGCATTTCGCTCTGCACGGGTTTGATTCCATTTTGCGCGAATTCACGATCGCTTTGATCGGCCTGCAATTCATTCTGAATCAATATGAAATCGCTTCGCGCGGAAGGTATTTCGATTATTCCTGAGATGATATCGCTTGAATTTCTCGGAAATAGCTTCGATTTAGGCATGATTCGCCACTCCCGGATCGTGGGGTCTTTAGAGAGGTCCGCAACCGTAAGCCCGAAGATTGCGTTCATTCCCGGCACATCCCGCGGCGCCTGGCGCGCCTTTACGACATTTCGAATTTACATCATGGGGGCCATGCAGATGAGCATGCTCCCGTGCCTGCGTGGTACCTCGGTCCAGCCCGGCCTTTCCGAACGGAATTCACTATCCCACATTCGCCCCACACGTCCATCGTGTGTCCGCGCTCCGGATTCCGTCCGGCATAATCAGATTTGTCTTCTGCCTTACCCTGACACCGTACCACCTTCCCTGGCACCGGTCAAGAAGAAACTAACCGAACCGCCGGTTCAATGCAAGAGTTTTTTCTCTGTGCGGCCATCCAAAAACAAAAAAGCGCCATCGCGACGACTCCCCATCGGTGGACCCTTAGTCAAGCCGGAAACCGGGAGACGCCCCCGTAATTGCTTTTCCTGAAAGCTTCACTTAGTTTCAAACAAGTACAATTCGGCTCCGTATCGGATACGAGATTCAAAAATAGTTTGTTATGTAATTAGTGCGAAACTATTCAAGATACTTTCCAAATAACCTACTGAGGATTGCGAAATGACAATAGGAAAACAATTCAGCGAAGAATTGAAGCAGCAGGCCGTGAACACGAAGAGACTGCTGGAGAGAATACCGAACGACAAACTCACGTGGAAGCCTCACGAGAAGTCGACCCCGATCGGCAGGCTCGGCATGCACATAGCCGAGCAGCCCAACACGATAGTACGTACTCTCGAGACCACCGGGATCGATTTCGCAGCGGCCCCTTTCAAACCGGTCTACCCGAACAGCACCGCCGAGATCCTCGAGACGCTCGACAAGTCAATTGCGAAGGCGGTCGACGCGCTTGACAAAGTATCCGACAAAGACCTCGAAGTCATCTGGACCGCGAAGAGAGGCGACCAGGTCATATATCAGATGCCGCGGCTCGCGCTTGTCCGCCGCACGCTCGAGCATACCATTCATCACCGCGGACAGTTGACGGTCTACCTCCGGCTCCTCGACGTCCCCGTCCCCGGCACCTTCGGACCGAGCGCCGACGAGAGATAGGCGGCCGATTAAATGGCCGGCGGTCTCTCTACCTAGAGGCGCTTCTTCATCCTTTTGAATCGAATTCCCCGATCGCCGCGCAGGCCGCGGCGATTACTTTACAACGAGGGTGGCCATCTCAACGACAAACTTGGCACCCTCCAACGCCCTGGAAGCGTCTTCCTTCCGGTATTCCTCCGTCGGTATGAAATCGATGTCGCCGTAGAATGAAATCTCTCGCTCCTTCCGGAGCCACTTCGAAAGCTCAACTATGTCCGGCAATCGTGACTGAACCTGCAAAGGAAGATCGGGACTGTGATCCACCAATATGGCACTAACATCATGTATTTTGGGCGGGTCGATCCCCATAGCCCGCAACATCGCCTTCTCTGCAAGCTCGACAATCTCCTGCGCCTCCCTAACAACATCGGAATAGTCCTCCTCGTCAAATAGTGCCTGCAAAGCACGCAGGCGTTTCCGTGCTTTGACCAGGTAACTTCGTGCAAGGTCGGAAGTCATCATTAAAGTTCCAGATTTTCCCCGGGCTTCATGCCGGGCTTGAGAACCCAATAGTACCCCCCTTTGAACGGCACTTTCCTTGCACCAAGCTCCCGAAGCCGATGCCTCAACCCCTTGAGATATTCTGCAAAGAAATCGTCCCTGTCATGAAGTATCCTCGCGGACTCCGTCATCTCGATAAACAACGGACTGCCGTTTTTAACTTCCGCCGGAGTCTTGAATACGGGAGAAAGCTCGGCGTAGATGCCGTTGTGAAACAGCTCACGCAGCCTTGCCTCCACCCTGCTTTCCACATTCTCCTGGAACTCCATCACCCTTCTGTATCTGCCGTCAGGAAGACCCTCGGCGACCACAAGAATGTCGATGTCCGATTCCCACGTAAACGTGCCTTTCGCGACTGATCCGAACAACACGAAGCTAACGAGTCTCTCACGGTAGTACTCTTTGCACTGCTTCAAAGTTGATTCGACAACTTCGCGGTAGGCTGTGCGGTATTCTTCAGTAGGCTCCATCTTGCTTGCTCCATCCTATTTTAGCTAAGCGTTGAGATAATTCCAATCTGTTTCAGGCCAGGGTACTGGCTCAGTTTGATTTAACGCAAAGTTCGCAAAGACAAATAATCGCAGAGACCGCGAAAGAATATAGTTGTTCTGCGTGCTTTGCGCCTCCTTTGCGTCCTCTGCGTTGAATGTTTTTAAA